>NZ_JBRKTB010000011.1:0-144506 GCF_053005425.1 Aeromonas sp. 25-248
GAAGTGAAACGCTGTAGCGCCGATGGTAGTGTGGCATTCGCCATGCGAGAGTAGGACACTGCCAGGCACCCAATACATGAAACCCCGCTCACTCGAGCGGGGTTTTTTATTGCCTGAAATTCAGCCCTCACTGGAGGGCAAACGGGCACTATGGTGCTGTTTCCCGCCGTGTTTTCTGATACTCGCATTCATCATCCCAGCCAATATCGACTTGTTTGCGGCCTGTATCTGTTCAATATCTATTCGAAAGCCTGCATTCTGGATATAAAAAGCACAGAATGTGATGCTTCTACCTTTCTTGTCATGCCTGCTCTGGTTTAATTCCCGGGTCCACATCGATGGACCAAGGAATCACAATAATTTGAGGAATGGACACATGTTCAAAAGAACAGTAACGATGATGCTGGCGGCGGGAACCCTGGTATTAGGCGGTTGCGCATCCAATGGTGGTGCAGAGCAGGCAGCGGCGGACAACAGTGACTTCGGCGGCAAGTCCATCTACCTGCGTGGTGAGATGAACGACTGGATGGCCACCGACGAAAGCAAGGCCGTCAAGGTTGCCGACAAGCTCTACATGGCCAAGGGGACGCTCAAGAAAGAGTGGGCTCCTTACAAGTTCAAGTTTGCCGACTCCGGCTGGAGTTGTGGCACCAACTTCGGTTACAAGAGCCCGAGCGATGGCGTTGCCGTGCTCGGCGGGGAACCTGTACCAGTCAACCCGTGCTCCAAGTATGAGGACATGAAGTTCTCGCCCGAGGCGGATGGCGTCTATGAGTTCTATCTGAATATGGCGGGTGAGACACCGAGCGTATACGTCAAGAAACCCTGAGATAGTCTCTCGCTTTAAATCTCTCGGAAATTGAACCGGTTAAATGCCCTGGCCCAGAAATCTGCTGGCCGGGGCATTTTTTTAGGATAAAATCGGCGCCCTTACGACGGATAAATCACAATATATTGTGTTTTAAGTTCTTAAATTTACTACTGGTAGTATTCTTGTCACGATATTGTCCCATTCACAGGAGGTTGATTGACCATGGCTAAATCCATTCCGGTACTGGAGGGCGTCACCGCCAGCCGCCAGATCCCTCTGCAGGAGACGTCTCTCGAGATCTGGGACAGCAAGTATCGTCTCAAGAGCAAGGATGGCGCCCCCATCGACGGAACCATCGACGAGACCTACCAGCGTGTCGCTCGCGCGCTGGCTGCGCAGGAGCGCGAACCCGACACCTGGTATGAACCCTTCCTGTGGGCCCTGCGCAATGGTGCCATTCCGGCGGGCCGTATCACCTCCAACGCCGGGGCGTTTGAGCACAAGCCGGCGACCTCCACCATCAACTGCACCGTCTCCGGCACCATCGAGGATTCGATGGACGATATCCTCGGCAAGGTGCACGAGGCGGGGCTGACCCTGAAGGCAGGTTGCGGCATCGGTTACGACTTCTCGACCCTGCGACCGCGCGGGGCCTTCGTCTCGGGAGCGGGGGCCTATACCTCCGGGCCGCTCTCCTTCATGGATATCTACGACAAGATGTGTTTTACCGTCTCCTCTGCCGGTGGCCGTCGCGGCGCCCAGATGGGCACCATGGATATCCGTCACCCCGATGTCGTCGAGTTCATCCAGGCCAAGCGGGAGGATGGTCGCCTGCGTCAATTCAACCTCTCCCTGCTCATCACCGAAGAGTTCGTCAGTGCGGTGAAGGAGGATGCCCCCTGGCAACTGATCTTCCCCTACACCGCCAAGGAGGTGGAGCAGGATGGCATCGCGCTGGATGACCCAGCGAGGGTGGTCTGGGCGGACTGGCCCAACAAGGAGGGGGTGGTGATCAACGAGCTGGGCCAGGTGGCCTGCAAGGTCTACAAGACCCTGCCCGCGCGCAAGCTGTGGAACGTCATCATGACCTCTACCTACGACTATGCGGAGCCCGGTTTCATCCTGATCGACAAGGTGAACCAGATGAACAACAACTGGTTCTGCGAAGAGATCCGTGCCACCAACCCCTGCGGTGAACAGCCTCTGCCGCCCTATGGGGCCTGTCTGCTGGGCTCGGTCAACCTGACCACCTTCGTGCGCGATCCCTTCACCGAGCAGGCCGCCTTCGACTGGCCCGCGTTTCGCAAGGTGGTGGCCATCTTCACCCGTATGCTCGACAACGTGGTGGAGATAAACCAGCTGCCGCTGGCCAAGCAGCGCGAGGAGATTACCGCCAAGCGTCGCCACGGCATGGGCTTCCTGGGGCTGGGCTCGACCCTCACCATGCTGCGCATCAAGTACGGCTCTGCGGCCTCCGTCGCCTTCACCGAACAGGTCTCCCAGGAGCTGGCGATGACCGGCTGGCAGGAGTCTCTGCGTCTGGCGAAGGAGAAGGGGCCGGCCCCCATCATGGAGCAGGAGTTCGAAGTCACCGGCAAGATGCTGCGTCTGCGCCCCGAAATGGCGGCAGATGGCATCAAGCTCGGCGACAAGGTGAAGGGCAAGGTGTTGCATGCCCGCTACAGCCGCTACATGCAGCAGGTGGCCGAGGTGGATCCCGCTCTGGTGGCCGAGCTGGCTGAGGTGGGTGGACGCTTCACCCATCACAGCAGCATAGCGCCGACCGGTACCATCTCCCTGTCGCTCGCCAACAACGCCAGCAACGGCATCGAGCCGAGCTTTGCCCACCACTACAGCCGCAATGTCATCAAGCCGGGCAAGAAGAGCAAGGAGAGCGTGGATGTCTACTCCTTCGAGCTGCTGGCCTATCGCGAGCTGGTGAACCCGGCCGCCATGCCCTATGCCGAGGAGGAGGGTAGCCGCCTGCCGGATTACTTCATCACCGCGGACGACGTCACGCCGACCGGGCACGTGGAGATCCAGGCGGCGGCCCAGCGCTGGATCGACTCCTCCATCTCCAAGACCGCCAACGTGCCGACCGATTTTCCGTTCGAGCAGTTCAAGGATATCTACCTCTATGCCTCGGACTCCGGCCTCAAGGGCTGTACCACCTTCCGCTTCAACCCGGCCGCCTTCCAGGGCGTGCTGGTGAAGGAGAAGGATCTGGAGAACACCAGTTACGAGTTTACCCTGGAAGATGGCACCGTCATCACGGCGAAGGGGAACGAGGAGATCGAATACGATGGCGAGCTGCACACCGCCGCCAACCTCTATGACGCCTTGAAAGAAGGCTATTACGGCAAGTTCTGAGGACGAGACATGGTCAAGAAGATCGACAGAAAAATCGTCGCCTACAAGGTAAAAACCCGGGATGAGCCGCAAGATGCGCCGACGCCCCAGGATGACGTGGTGCACATGCATGAAACCGTGCTGCGCCCGGAACGGTTGATGGGCACCACCTACAAGCTGAAGACGCCGGAGCACGTCTCCGAGCACTCGCTGTTCATCACCATCAACGACATCATTCTCAACGAGGGCACGGTGCACGAGACCCGGCGCCCGTTCGAGATTTTCATCAACTCCAAGAGCCTGGAGCACTATCAGTGGATAGTGGCGCTGACCCGCATCATCTCGGCGGTGTTTCGCAAGGGAGGGGACGTCACCTTTCTGGTGGAGGAGTTGCGCTCCGTGTTCGATCCCAAGGGGGGCTACTGGAACAAGGGCAAGTACGTGCCTTCGCTCATCGCCGAAATTGGCAACGTGATCGAAACCCATCTCACCGAGATCGGCATGCTCAAGGTGCCCGGGCTGGACGAGCACCAGCAGGCGTTCCTGGCCGAGAAGCAGGCGCAATTGCAGGCACAGCAACAGGCAGAAGAGCAGCCGGCGGGCAGCGGTTTCCCACCCAGTGCCGCGCTCTGCTACAAGTGCCACACCAAGGCGCTGGTGCAAAAGGATGGCTGCATGACCTGTCTCAACTGCGGGGATTCCAAGTGCGGTTGAGGGGCTGATTGCCACCAAAGGCCGGCGACATGCCGGCCTTTTCGTTGCTGATTTTATGTTCGAACGACGCCCATGATGGCAGCGATTTGTTGCGCACCGGTAAATTCGGGCGTAGCGTTGGGGGTAATAAAACTGTCACGGCCGTGTGGTTTCAATGACATCTGAGATTCACACACGTGGCACCTTCAGTGCCAAGGAGGATGCTTATGGACAACACGGACCGAAAGCTGTTTATCCTGGATACCAACGTTCTGCTTCACGAACCCCTCGCCATCTACTCCTTCAAAGAGCACGACGTGCTCATCCCCATGACGGTGCTCGAAGAGCTCGACAACATCAAGGATCGCCAGAAGGACGTCAGCCGTGATGCCCGCATCGCCATCCGTGCCCTGGAAGATGTGTTCCGCGATGCGACTCCGGAGCAGATAGTGCAAGGAGTGGCGCTGGCCGGCGAGGCGAGCGGCCATATCTCCATCTTCAGCGACCACCATCTGCCCCAGGATGCCGAGGTGTTCACCGACAAGGAGGCGGACAACCGCATCATCAACGCCGCCCTCTACCTGCAAAAGCACGAGATGAAGCGTCAGGTGGTGCTGGTCACCAAAGACATCAACATGCGCCTCAAGGCCAAGGGAGCAGGTCTTGCCCATGTGGAGGATTACCGCAGCGACCAGCTCATCGACGACATCCGCCTGCTCGCCAAGGGCTTCCAGGTGGTGCCCGGCAGCTTCTGGGAGCGGGTCGGTGAGTGCGACAGCGAAACCCATGGCCGCGATACGGTCCACGTCATCGATGCCAACCTGCTGGAGGGAGTCCACGTCAACCAGTACCTGCTGGACGAGGAGAACTTCTTTGCCGCGCGGGTGCTGAGCCACGACGGCAACAAGATCCGCCTGAAAGATCTCGGCCGCGAGCGGCTGATGTCCCGCAAGGCCTGGGGGGTGCATCCCAAGAACGTCTATCAGGGCATGGCGTTGGATGCCCTGCTGGATCCGCACATCGACCTGGTGATCCTGACCGGCCCGGCGGGCTGCGGCAAGACCCTGCTCGCCATGGCGGCGGCGCTGGAGCTGGTGATCGAGAAGGGGATCTACGAGAAGGTGATCGTCACCCGCAATACCCCGGAAATCGCCGAGAGCATCGGCTTCCTGCCCGGCACCGAAGAAGAGAAGATGATGCCCTGGCTGGCGGCGGTCACCGACACCCTGGAGGTGCTGCACAAGCAGGACGAGAACATGAGCGGGTCCCTCAGCTACATCATGGAGAAGGCCAACATCCAGTTCAAATCGGTCAACTTCATGCGCGGGCGCAGCATCCAGAACACCTTCGTGCTGCTGGATGAGTGCCAGAACCTGACCGCCTCCCAGATCAAGACCATCATCACCCGCTGCGGGGAGGGGACCAAGATCGTCTGCTCCGGCAACCTGGCTCAAATAGACTCCAACTACCTGAGCCCGGTGACCTCGGGTCTGACCTACATCGTCGAGCGGTTCAAGGACTTCGACGGCAGTGCCAACATCTTCCTGAACGGGGTGGTGCGCAGCCGGCTGGCTTCGTTCGCCGAGGAAAATCTCTGATTTGACGTGACCTCTGAATGAGAAAGGGGAAGCCGGACGGCTTCCCCTTTTTTGATCCAGCCTATCTCATGCCTCTCTCGGTCGGCCCAGGTAGCGCAGCAGCCCGGGGTGATCGCTGCTGTGCAGGATATCCGGCTTGCCCTGCAAGGCGATGGGTCCCGTGTCGATGAAGAGCACCTGATCGGCGATGAGCTGGGCATCGTCCTGGGAACGACAGGGAGAGACCATCAGCTTGTCAGCCCTTCACTGTGGCGCCAGAGCGCGGCCCAGGTAGCGCAGCAGCCCGGGGTGATCGCTGCTGTGCAGGATATCCGGCTTGCCCTGCAAGGCGATGCGTCCCGCGTCGATGAAGAGCACCTGATCGGCGATGAGCTGGGCATCCTCGGGGTTGTGAGAGACCATCAGCACGGTGATGCCCTGCTCGCAGGCGAGGCGGGCGACCTCCGCCAGCATCTCCCGCCGCAGGGCCGGATCGAGGGCCGAGAAGGGCTCGTCCAGCAGCAGCAGCGGCCTGCCCCGCACCAGGGCGCGGGCCAGCCCCACCCGCTGCTGCTGGCCGCCGGAGAGCTGCTCCGGCAGGCGCGTCAGCATCTCCCCCAGGCCCACCTTGTCAGCGGCCTCCTGCACCAGCCTTTTTTGGGCCGGATTCAAGCGCAGGCCGGGATGCAGGCCGATGGCGATGTTGTCGAACACCGACAGGTGCAGGAAGAGGTTGTGATCCTGGAACAGGGTGGTGACCGGGCGCTCGGCGGGGCCCAGTGACAGCAGATCCTGGCCGTCGAAGGTGAGGGTGCCCGACTCCACCGGCACGAAGCCCGCGATCATGCCGAGCAGGGTGGACTTGCCGGCGCCGCTCGGACCGATGAGGGCGGTGATCTCCCCTTTGGGCAAGGTCGCACTGAAGGTCACCTGCCAGTCGGGATAACTGGTGACCAGTTCCTCAATTACCAGCATGTTTGGCTCCTGAATGTCGTTTTATAGAACAACAAGTAAGAAAAATTGATGAAAGGCAGCGTGAGTGACTGCCCCAAGGGGCGCCCCAGGGACGTGCCCAGCCGGATCCTGGGGGCGGGGTGGCGGCAATGCCGCCGGGGATCAGTGATCCACATGCCTGCCTCCCAGTCCCCGCTCCACCAGCCAGAACAGGGAGAAGCAGAGGGTGAGCAGCAGCAGGGCGGTGGCGGCCGCCTCGGTCAGCCGGTAGCTGCCGAGCTGCTGATAGAGCAGCCAGGGCAGGGTAGTGAGGGTCTGGCTGCCGAACATGGCGATGGCCCCGAGATCCCCTAGGGACAATATCATCGAGAGCGCCATGGCCAGGGCCAGCGGACGGCGCAGCAGGGGCCACTCCACCAGGCGCAGGCGATGCAGGCCGCGCACCCCCAGGCTGTCCGCCAGCCTATCGTACTGGCGCACCACCAGTTGCATGGGGGCCGAGAGGGTGCGCAGCACATAGGGCAGCGCCATCAGGGCGTTGACCAGCACCACCAGCCAGGGGCCCAGGGCAAAGACGTCGGTGAAAGGCATGAACAGGATGAAGAGGCCGGTGGAGAGCACCACCGCCGGGATCATCAGGATCATGGAGCCGCTGGCCTCCCACAGGGCGGCGGCCCGCCGTTTGCGATCCCGCACCCTCAGATGTCGGCTGGTGAGCAGCAGCCCGGCGCCGAGCAAAGTGGCCAGGGAGCCCGCCGCCAGGGCTATGCCCAGGGACTGCCCCCCTGCCTGCCACAGCCGGGGTGAGCCGAGCGCCGCCAGCAGACCGGGGTTGAACCCGGCGACCACGATGGCCAGCAGGGGCGGCAGGAAGATGGCGAGCCCCATGGTCAGGGCCAGTCCATCCACCAGCGCGCTGCCCTTCTGGTGTCTGTCGGGACGCAGGCAGGGGCGACGGCTGGTGAGGCGACTGGCCGGGGTGGTCTGCAGCTTGTGTTGCAGCAGGAGCAGGGCCAGGGTCAGCAGCAGTTGCACCAGGGCGAGCCCGCCAGCGGTGGCGAGATCGAAGTCAAAGCGCAGCGCCTGGTAGACAGCCACCTCCAGTGTGGTGGACTTGGGGCCGCCCCCGAGCGCCAGCACTGTGGTGAAGCTGGTGAAGCAGAGCATGAAGATGAGGCTGGCGAGCCCCGGCAAGATGCTGCGGATGAGCGGCCACTCCAGCAGCCGGAAGATGTGGGAGGAGCGCATGCCGAGCTGGCTGGCGAGGCGCCAGGAGGACTCGGGGATGCTCTCTATGCTCTGCAGGATGAGGCGGGCGGCCAGCGGCATGTTGAAGAAGACATGGGCCAGCAGGATGCCGAACAGGCCGTAGAGATAGTTGCCGGGATCCAGGCCCAGGCCGTGCAGCAGTTGCGGCAGCCAGCCCTGACGACCGTGCACCGCCACCATGCCGAAGATGGCGATGATGACCGGCAACACCAGGGAGAGACCGAACAGCTTGAGCAGCAGGCGGCGTCCGGTGAAACGGCGTCGCGCCAGGGCTCTGGCCACCGGGATGGCAAGCCCCAGGCTCAGCAGGGTGGAGAGCAGTGCCTGCCAGAGGCTGAAACCCAGCACGTGGCGCAGGTAGGGATCGCCTAGCAGGGCGCGGGGGGAGAGGGCCCCCGCCTGCCACAACAGGGCGACCAGCGGCCCAATGGAGAGCAGCAGGATGACCAGGGTGGCTGCACTGCCGGGCAGCCACCAGAGGGTGCGACGACCTGAACTCACTGGGTGACGGCTTGCAGCCATTCGCGGATCCACCCCTTGCGGTTGGCGGCTACCTCGTCAGAGCTGAAGGTGAGTGGCTTAGCTACGGTGATCATCTGTTCGAACCCCTTGGGCAGCGCCACGTTTGTCACCGGATACATCCAGTTGCCGCCGGGGATCTCGTTCTGGAAGGCGGGGCTCACCATGAATTGCAGGAACTGGTCAGCCAGTTTGCCCTGTGTGGCGCCCTTGAGCTTGGCTGCTACTTCCACCTGGCGGTAGTGACCCTCCTCGAACGCGGCCGCCCGGTACTGGGGTTTGCTCTCGGCAATCAGGTGATAGGCGGGGGAGGTGGTGTAGGAGAGCACCATGTCCGCCTCGCCGTCGAGGAACATGCCGTAGGCCTCTGACCACCCCTTGGTGACGGTGACCGTCTTTTTGGCCAGTTGCGCCCAGGCGGTCGGTGCCTCATCCCCGTAGACCGACTTCATCCAGAGCATCAGCCCCTGACCCGGGGTGGAGGTGCGGGGATCCTGATAGATCACCTTGATATCGGGGCGAGCCACCAGCTCCTTCAGGCTCTTGGGGGGCTGCTTGAGCTTGTTGCTGTCATAGACGAAGGCGAAGTAGCCGTAGTCATAGGGGACAAAGGTGTCGTCTTGCCAGCCACCCGGTACCTTGAGGCCATCGAGCCTGGTGGAATGAGGGGCGAACAGGCCGCTCTGTTTGGCCTCGCTGATGAGGGCATCGTCCAGCCCCAGCACCATGTCGGCCTTGCTGTGCTGGCCTTCCAGCCGCAGCCGGTTGAGGATGGCGACGCCATCCTCGAGGGGCACCAGATTGAGGGTGCAGCCGCACTCCTTCTCGAAGGCCTGCTTGATCTTGGGGCCCGGCCCCCATTCGGCGGCGAAGGAGCCGTAGGTGTAGACGGTGAGGGTGTCGGCGGCAAACGCCTGGGCAGAGAGCAGGCTGGTGGCGATCAGCAGCAGGGTCTTCATCAATGGCACTCCTGTGGGTGTCGGGGTGCTCATCAATGGCACCTCGCGTGTGGTGAGCGCCGGCGGATGAGGGCACAAAAAACGCGCGCCATGCCTCAAATTCCTCCGCCAGCATTATCTGGATCAGGTTCACGGGTATAATCTCAGCGGTAAACCGCACCCCGTTTGAGTAACGCATCGCATTGTATTGGCGTTCCTGGGGGGAGGCCAGCACTATGTTTCACGGGCCGCATCGTGCGAGCCACCACCAAGGAGGAAGTCCCCAGTGATCACCAGCACCAAGGAAAGACGTGCCTTCCAGCGCATGGTCATCAATGCCCCCGTCACCCTGTTCCAGCATCAGCAGGTGCTGGAGGGGATCTGCCGGGATCTCAGCGCCAACGGCATGGGCGTCGAGGTGAACAAGCACGCGTTCGATCTGGCCCAGCCCATCCGGGTGAGCCTGGCGACCAGCAGCAATCTTCTGCCTCCCTTCGAGGCCCAGGCTCGCATCGTGCGGGTGCTGGAGGAAGAAGACGGTCTCCTGCTGGCGCTGGAGTTTCTCTCCCTCACCTGAGACCCGGGCGCCCGTCCTCCTCGAGACAGGCCAGCCATGGGCTGGCCTGTCTCATTTCCCCTCATCCTGCACCGGTTGCACGCTCAACTGGCCGCTGTCGACCAGCGTCTTGCTGGTGGGCGCGAGCTGGCCCATGGGCAGCTGGGCCGGGCCGGTCGGCTCCATCAGGAGGTAGGTCTCCCCCGCCCGGCTCAAGGTGGCCTCCCCCGGTTTGGCTGGCAGGGCCACCCCCAGCAGGGCATGTCCCGGCACGAACACCATGGCCTGCTTGAGATCGGGATACCCCTGGGCCAGCAGGGCGGCCATCAGGGTCACCTTGCTGTCGCAATCCCCCCGGTTCTGCTCCAGCACCTGGCGCGGGCTCAGAAACCCCTTGCCAGAGCGGCCCGACTGGCTGTCGAGCAGTTGATAGGGGATGGCCTGGATGAAGTCGAGCATGTGGGCCACCGTCTTCTGGCGCGCCTCGGTCTCGGTGGCCCCTTCCTGCTTGAGCTGCTCCATCAACGGGGCCAGTTCGTCCCGGCTCTCCAGGGCGATGCGCACATGATCCTGCTTGATGGCGGGAGCGCCGTCGGGGGCAGTGAAGGGCTGGAAGTAGTGCTGCGTGAGCCAGGCGGCCTCCAGTTTGGCCTGCTCGGGCTTGACCCATTGGGAGGCTTCCCGCGCCTTGTCGGCGTTGCGGCTCTTGATGCTGAGGCTCATGGCGGGGCGAACGAGGGAGAACTGCACCTCGGGGAACGCCAGGGGGGCCTGTTGCAGCAAGCTTTGCAGTACGTCTTCCTGCATCCTGGCCGGACGGTAAGCGATGAGAGGGGGCAGCTTGCCCGCCTCCAGCCGGTAGCTGAGCTGCTGCGCCTTGCCCTCTTTGTCCTGCCAGCCGACGTTGAGCTGACCGCCACTGTTGGTGAAAGAGGTCTGCCCGCCCAGGGCCGGGAGGCTGAGCAGCAGGCAGAGCAATGAAAGGGCGCCCCTTGCGGACATAGGTGTCTCCTGTCGGACATGCAGAGGTGGCGGGTTTTGTACAGCGACCCGACAATAAAACAGGGAGCCTCGGCTCCCTGTTGATTCTACTCGCTTTCTTGTCGCAGGCTCGTCAAATCCAGCTTGGCTGCTTCGCCTCGAAGGCGCTGATGGCGGCCTCGTGCTGCAGGGTCAGACCGATGGCATCCAGCCCGTTGAGCAGACAGTAGCGACGGAACTCGTCGATTTCGAAGCCAAACGTGAGGCTGCCTGCACGCACCTGGTTGGCCTCCAGATCCACTTCGATCTCGATGCCCGGCTGGGCGGCGACCAGCTGGAACAGGGCGTCGACCTCCTCCTCCTTCAGACGAACCGGCACCATGCCGTTGTTGATGGCGTTGCCGTAGAAGATGTCGGCAAAGCTCGGGGCGATCAGGGTCTTGAAGCCGTAGTCCGCCAGCGCCCAGGGGGCGTGCTCGCGACTCGAGCCGCAGCCGAAGTTCTCGCGGGCCAGCAGGATGCTGGCACCGGCGAATTGCGGCTTGTTCAGCACGAACTCCGGGTTGGGCTGCTCCCCTGCATCGTCCAGGAAGCGCCAGTCGTGGAACAGGTGCTTGCCAAAGCCGATGCGGTTCACTTTCTGCAGGAACTGCTTGGGAATGATGGCGTCGGTGTCGACGTTGGCGCTGTCGAGGGGAACGACGATCCCTTTATGCTGTTTGAAACCTGTCATGTACGTTCCCTCTTACAGTGCGCGAATGTCGGCGAAGCGGCCGGTGACGGCGGCGGCGGCGGCCATGGCCGGGCTCACCAGGTGGGTGCGACCGGCACGACCCTGACGCCCCTCGAAGTTGCGGTTGCTGGTGGAGGCGCAGCGCTCCCCCGGTTGCAGCCGGTCGTTGTTCATGGCCAGACACATGGAGCAGCCGGGCAAGCGCCACTCAAAGCCTGCCTCGATGAAGATCTTGTCCAGCCCCTCGGCCTCGGCCTGGGCCTTCACCTGCTCGGAGCCCGGCACCACCAGGGCCTGTACCCCTGCGGCGACCTTGCGACCGCGGGCGATGGCGGCGGCAGCGCGCAGATCCTCGATGCGGCTGTTGGTGCACGAACCGATGAACACCTTGTCGATGGCCACGTCGGAGAGCTTCTGACCCGGTTGCAGGTCCATGTAGGCGAGGGCCTTGCGGGCGGACTGCTGCTCCACCGGATCGGCGAAGGATTCCGGTGCCGGGATGGGCTCATTGACGGCGATCACCTGGCCCGGGTTGGTGCCCCAGGTCACTTGCGGGGCGATGTCGGCGGCGTCGAGCACCACTTCGGCGTCGAAGTGGGCACCTTCGTCGCTCTTGAGGGTCAGCCAGTAGGCGATGGCCTGTTCCAGCGCCTCCCCCTTGGGAGCGAACTCCTTGCCACGGATGTAGTCGATGGTGGTCTGGTCGGGGGCAATCATGCCCGCTTTGGCGCCGAGCTCGATGGCCATGTTGCACACCGTCATGCGCCCTTCCATGGTGAGCCCCTCGATGGCTTCACCGGCGAACTCCACCACGTAGCCGGTCCCGCCTGCATGACCCACCTTGCCGATGATGGCGAGCACCACGTCTTTGGCGCTGATGCCTGCGGCCAGCTTGCCGTTGACAGAGATACGCATGGTCCTGGCGCGGCCCTGTTTCAGGGTCTGGGTGGCCATCACGTGTTCCACTTCGGAGGTGCCGATACCGAATGCGAGCGAGCCGAAGGCGCCGTGGGTGGCGGTGTGGGAGTCACCGCAGACGATGGTGGTGCCGGGCAATGTGATGCCGAGCTCGGGGCCCATCACGTGGACGATGCCCTGGTATTTGTGGTTCAAGTCATAGAGACGAACCCCGAACGCCTTGCAGTTGGCGGCGAGCGTCTCCATCTGGATGCGGGCCATCTCACCGGAGGCGGCGATGTCCTTGGTGGTAGTGGAGACGTTGTGATCCATGGTGGCCCAGGTCAGATCCGGGCGACGCAGCTGGCGGTTCATGGCGCGCAGGCCGTCGAATGCCTGGGGGCTGGTCACTTCATGCACCAGATGACGGTCGATGTAGATGAGAGGTGTTTCCCCTTCCACTTCCCGCACCACGTGGGCGTCGAACACTTTCTGATAGAGGGTCTTGGACATTGCTCGGTTTCCTTGTTATCGATGCCGTGGGATCAGATGCGCGCGGCGATCTGGCTGCCCATGTCGGCCGTGCTCTGCACCGGGTGTGTGGCGCTGGCCTGATGCAGGTCGGCGGTGAAATAGCCTTCTGCCAGGGTCTGGGCCACGGCCTGCTCTATGGCCTGGGCGGCGGCTTCCTGGCCGAGACTGTAACGCAGCATCAGGGCGGCGGAGAGGATCTGGGCGATGGGATTCGCAATCCCCTTGCCGGCGATATCCGGGGCCGAGCCACCGGCCGGCTCGAACAGACCGAAGCCGGATTCGTTGAGGCTGGCGGAGGGGAGCAGGCCCATGGAGCCAGTGATCATGGCGCACTCGTCGGAGAGGATGTCACCGAACAGGTTGGAGCAGAGCAGCACGTCGAACTGGGACGGATCCTTGATGAGCTGCATGGTGGCGTTGTCGATGTACATGTGGTTCAGGGCCACATCCGGGTAGGACTTGGCGACCTCGGTCACCACCTCGCGCCACAGGATGGAGGAGGCGAGCACGTTGGCCTTGTCGATGGAGGTGACCCTGGCCTTGCGCACTCGGGCCGATTCAAACGCTATCTTGGCGATGCGCTCGATCTCGAAGCGGTGGTACACCTCGGTGTCGAAGGCCTTCTCGGTGGCGCCTTCCCCTTCACGCCCCTTGGGCTGGCCGAAATAGATGCCGCCGGTCAGCTCGCGCACGCAGGCAATGTCAAAACCGCGATCCGAGATGTCGGCACGCAGCGGGGAGAACTGCTCCAGACCGGTGTAGATGCGGGCCGGGCGCAGGTTGCAGAACAGTTTGAAGTGGGCACGCAGGGGCAGCAGGGCACCGCGTTCCGGCTGGTCGTTGGGCGGCAGGTGTTCCCACTTGGGGCCACCTACCGATCCGAACAGCACCGCATCGGCCGCTTCGCAGCCTTTGATCGTGCTCTGGGGCAGCGGTGTGCCGTGGTTGTCGATGGCGATGCCGCCGACGTCGTGACGGTCATAGTCGAGGGAGAAGCCGAATTTGGTCTGCACCTTTTCCAGTACCTTGATGGCCTCTGCCATCACTTCCGGGCCAATGCCGTCACCCGGCAATACTGCGATCCGATAACTGCTCATACTCTCTCCGTCTTGATAGTGTGATTCCGTTTCATCCGGGAGGCCGGTCCGGGCCACTGCCCTGGCCCCGGTCTCCCCATGTCATGCTGTCATCTTGTCCGCGGCGGGCTCAGACGGTTTCCGATTTGATGGGGTTGTTGCGCTCCATCTGCTCGGCCACCTGATCCGCGCGCCAGATGCTGTTGATCACGTGGACCAGGGCCTGGGCCGAGGATTCGATGATGTCGGTGGCCAGCCCCATGCCGTGGAACTTGCGCCCCTTGTATTCGGCGACGATGTCCACCTGGCCGAGGGCGTTCTTGCCCTCGCCCTTGCCCTTGAGTTCGTATTTGTCGATGCGGATCTCGTAGCCGGTGATGCGGTTGATGCACTGGTAGACCGCATCGACCGGGCCGTTGCCGGTGGCGGCCTCGCACACCAGATCCTGGCCTACCTTGAGCTTGACCGAGGCGGTGGCGAGCACCGAGCTGCCGCTCTGCACGCCGAGGTACTCCAGCTTGAAGTGCTCAGGCTCCTCGTGGATCTGGCTGAAGAAGGCGAGGGCCTCCAGGTCGTAGTCGAACACCTGGCCCTTCTTGTCGGCCAGGGTGAGGAACTTGGCGTAGAGATCGTCGAGATCGTAGCTGCTCTCGGCGTAGCCCATGGACTCCATCCGGTGCTTGATGACGTGGCGGCCGGAGCGGGAGGTCATGTTGAGGTTGTTCTGGGTGAGACCGATGCTCTCGGGGGTGATGATTTCATAGGTATTCTTCGCCTTGAGCACCCCGTCCTGGTGGATGCCTGAGCTGTGGGAGAAGGCATTGGCGCCGACGATGGCCTTGTTGGGCTGCACCGGCATGTTGCAGATTTGACTGACGAGGGTGCTGGTGCGGTGGATCTCGCTGTGGCGAATGTTGGTGTGTACTCCGAGCAGGTCGGCGCGGGTCTTCAGGATCATCGCGACTTCTTCCAGGGAGCAGTTGCCAGCACGCTCGCCGATGCCGTTGATGGTGCACTCGATCTGGCGGGCCCCCATCTGCACGGCACTGATGGAGTTGGCCACCGAGAGGCCCAGATCGTCGTGGCAGTGCACCGAGATGATGGCCTTGTCGATGTTGGGTACCCGGTTGAACAGGGTGTGGATGATGCCGGAGAATTCGGTCGGCACCGTGTAGCCCACGGTGTCAGGAATGTTGATGGTGCGGGCGCCGGCCTTGATGGCGGCTTCCACCATGCGGCACAGGTTGTCTATCGGGGTGCGGCCCGCATCTTCGCAGGAGAACTCCACGTCATCGGTGTACCGCAAGGCGTGCTTGATGGCGCCGACCCCCATCTCCAGCACGTCTTCGAAGCTCTTTTTCAGCTTGCTCTCCACGTGGATGGAGGAGGTGGAGATGAAGGTGTGGATGCGAAACGCCTCTGCCACTTTCAAGGCTTCGCCAGCGGCATCGATATCTTTTTGCAGGGCGCGAGCCAGGGCGCAGACCCGGCTGTTCTTGATGTGGCGGGCGATGGTCTGAACCGATTGAAAATCGCCGGGGGAGGAGACGGGGAAACCCACTTCCATGATATCGACACCGAGCCGCTCCAGCGCCTGGGCGATCTGCAGCTTCTCCTTGACCGTCAAGCTGGCCGACAGCGCCTGCTCACCATCACGCAAGGTGGTGTCGAATATGATGACCCGATCTGACATGTGACTTCCCTCTTCCTAAGTTCGCTGCGTGCATCCTGCATGGCATAAAAAAACCCGTGCGGGGTGCACGGGTTTCTGTAAATTCCGGCTATGCCTTAGCCCGGCTACAAGGATCCCGCGCGAGGAGTCGCGATTAGGGAGAGCAGTAGTAGCGGAGCGGCAATACGCATGATGTCTCAATCCTTCCAGTCGATAACGCTACTACCAATAACGAGATTTTTATGCTGTGTCAACCGGAATGGACAGGTTCAATCCACTGGTTTATTTAATCGGATTGTAAAGGAGTGCAAATTCTCTTGTCCCATATTCGGTTCATGCCTGATTATCTGGTCATTCCTGCTGTACTCGATCACCCGCACAATCAGATCGACTTATCAGCCCTTGCTGAATTATCTGAGGTATTCCATGGAAAAACGCAGACCTGGCCGTCCAGTCGGACGTTCCGACATTCGTGACAAGCTGCTTGCCGCCGCACGCGAACGTTTTCTCAACACCCCCTACAGCAAGGTGACGACCCGCGAGATTGCCGAGCTGGCAGGCTCCAATCTGGCGATGATCCACTACTACTTCGGCAGCAAGGAAGGCCTCTACAAGGCGGTGCTGGGGGATGTGGCCGAGCCCCTTGAGCAAGCCTGGCACGACGAGAGCAGCAACCGCAGCCTGACCGATCTGCTCAACACCTACTATCAGGTGATGGCGCCCAACAGCGAGCTGACCTCCGCCATCTCCAGCGCATTGTCCACCGAAAAGAGCCCGGGGCGTGATTTTGTGCTGAGCCGCCTGCTGGATCGCCAACTTCCCCAGTTCGATGCCCTGCTCGAATCCATGCGCTCCAACGGCCAGCTGGCGGACAACCTGGACCCCGAGATGCTGAAGATCTCTTTCCTCAGCATGATGTGGCAGCCTTTCGTGATGAAGGATCTCTACGAACAGGTGTTTGGTCTGACGGTGGACGAGCACTTCATGAGCCGCCTCGCGGCCCACAACTGCCGCCTGATGGAAAACGGCCTGCGCGGTGCCCTGAACTGACTTTTTCGGGATGACGGATGAAAAAGGGCCCCTGGGCCCTTTTTTTCATCAATCTGTTATCTGGGCGTCAACGAAGTGTCATGCCGCCCTCCTAGTCTGCACTCAGGATGCAAGGGAGGGCCGTGATGAACAAGATCCAGCAATGGGACCTGCGGGTGTGCCGTGTCTGCCTGCTCCACCCCTACAATCAGCCGCAGGCCAGGATAAGCCGGCTTGTCTCCCGTACCGGTGACGGCCCCCTCTATGCCGTGGCGGCCTGCCTGCTCTGGTGGCAGGGGAGCGCCGGGCAGGAGGCGGTCAGGGTGGCGCTCTGGGCGTTTGCCCTCGAGTTGCCGCTCTACCTGCTGCTCAAGAATGCCCTCAAACGCCAGCGCCCGGCAGGGCTGCCTGTCTTCATCACCCCGTCGGATCGTTACAGCCTGCCCTCGGGCCATACCGCGGCCGCCTTTCTGATGGCGACCGTACTGGCCGCCAGTTTCCCGCTCTGGGCACCGCTGCTGTTTGTCTGGGCCGCGCTGGTGGGGGCGTCCCGCCTGCTGCTCGGGGTGCATTATCTGAGCGATCTGGTGGCCGGGGCGCTGCTTGGCGGTGGTTGCGCCCTCTGGGCGCTGGGTTGGAGCCAGGGATGAGGATACTGTTCGGCGTTCAGGGGACCGGCAACGGCCACATCAGTCGTAGCCGGACCCTGGCGCGCGCATTGAAGAGCAGGGGCGTGGCGGTGGACTATCTGTTCAGCGGGCGCGCCGCCGACGGCTACTTCGAGATGGGGGAGTTCGGGGATTATCGCACCTTCCCCGGTATCACTTTCGCCAGCCATCAGGGGCGAATCTCGGGCTGGCGCACCCTCAAGGGACTCTCTCCCCTGCGTTTCTGGCAAGATCTGCGTGCCCTCGATTGTCGCGAGTACGATCTGGTCATCAGCGACTTCGAGCCGCTCAGTGCCCATGCTGCTCGCCGCTGGGGCAAACCCAGCCTCACCATCAGCCATCAGGCGAGCTTCGACTGGCCGATCCCGCGCTGGGGGGAGAGCGGCTTCAACCGCCAGCTGATGCGCCATTTTGCGCCGGTACGCCAGTCCCTGGGACTGCACTGGTTCCATTTCGGCCAGCCCTTGCTGCCTCCCATCGTCGATCCCCTCGAGCCGGTGCCGGACAACCAGCAGATCCTGGTCTATCTGCCATTCGAGCAGACAGAGACGATCGCGGCCCTGTTGTCGCGTTTCAGCCCGCAGTCGTTCATCTGCTTCCATCCCGAGGTGCGCAAGCTCAGCGAGTGGCGCAACATCCGCTTTGAACCTCAGGCCAGAGAGGGGTTCAAGCTGGCGCTGGCCGGTTGTCGCGGGGTCATCAGCAATGCGGGATTCGAGCTTGCCTCCGAGGCGCTCTCCCTTGGCAAGAAGCTGCTGGTCAAACCCCTGGGTGGCCAGTTCGAGCAGTTGACCAACGGCAGGACCCTGGAGCTGATGGGGCTGGCCCAGTTGATGGACAGCCTGGATGCCAATGCGGTGCGAAGCTGGCTGGAGGCCCCTTCTCCTGGCAGAGTACGCTATCCCGATGTGGCAGGAGAGCTGGCCGACTGGTTGCTGGCCGGTGCCGGGGAGGAGGTGGGGGCGCTCTCCCGCCGCCTCTGGGGCAGGACTCTCTTTCCGGAGGAGGTGTGTGACAGCCTGGGGGAGCTTGCCAGCCGTACCGGCCAGGAGCGTCCCTGGTTATCCCAACTCAGCGCCTTTGACTAAACTGAGTCGATCCCACCACGGAGAGGACGGACACCATGCGCTTTACCAATGAAAACGGCGACACCATGACTCTGGCAGACAATCTCACCCTGCATGAGCTGCTCGACATGGGTGTCAGCATTTCGGTCTGCGAAGAGACGGATCCGGATCAGCAGATCTGGCTGGCAGAACCCGAAGACGAGCAGTGAAACCAGCCAGTTTTTGACGGCCCACCCCCTCGGGGTGGGCCGTTTATTTTGTTCCTCACCGACGCGGGCAGCATGATCCGCTGGTTGTTCCCCCCAGGGCCCCTCTTTGTTGCCCGTCTGGTGGCCAAGTCACTGAATGTTAATAGCTGTTTGAAATTTATGACTGTTATGGCCAGACAAAGCCGTGGACAAGCGTTCACGGGCGGGTTAAGTTGGTTTTTCACCCGCTTTTCGGGTGAATGATGGAAAACCCCTATTTTTCTACTATCGACGGCTCCGAACTCGCCTGATCTGCCTGCAGACAACAACAAGACTCGGATCGGCGCTGCCGGGAAGCAGCGGACTGTCGATAGCTTTCGCTTAACGGAGCAAAGCCTGGAGGGCTTTATCATGGAGATGTTATCAGGCGCCCAGATGGTGGTTAGAGCGCTGGAAGATCAGGGAGTGGAACACGTTTTCGGCTACCCTGGTGGCTCAGTGCTCGACATCTATGACGCTCTCTTCGAAAACGGCAAGATGGAGCATGTCCTGGTGCGGCATGAGCAGGCCGCAGTGCACATGGCGGACGGTTACGCCCGCTCCACCGGCAAGGTGGGCACTGTGCTGGTGACCTCGGGTCCCGGCGCCACCAACTGCATCACGGGGATCGCCACCGCCTACATGGATTCCATTCCCCTGGTGATCCTGTCCGGCCAGGTGCCGACCAGCATGATCGGGGAGGATGCGTTCCAGGAGACCGACATGATCGGCATCTCCCGCCCGGTGGTGAAGCACAGCTTCCTGTGCAAGAAAGCCAGCGACATTCCCGAGGCCATCAAGAAGGCCTATTACATTGCCGCCAGTGGCCGCCCGGGGCCCGTGGTGGTGGATCTGCCCAAAGACGTGCAGAATCCGAAAGAGAAGTTCCCCTATCAGTATCCCGAGTCCGTTTCCCTGCGCTCCTACAATCCGACCAAGGCCGGACACAAGGGCCAGATCAAGCGGGCTGCCAAGCTGCTGACCGAGGCGAGCCGCCCGGTCATGTACGTGGGTGGCGGCGCCATCAACGCCAATGCGGATCACCTGGTGACCAAGCTGGCGGAGCTGCTGAACCTGCCGGTGACTACCACGCTCATGGGGCTGGGCGCCTTCTCCGGCACCCATCCGCAGTTTATCGGTATGTTGGGGATGCACGGTACCTTCGAAGCGAACAAGAGCATGCACAACGCGGATCTCATCTTCGCAGTGGGTGCCCGCTTCGATGATCGCGTGACCAACAACGTAGCCAAGTTCTGCCCCAACGCTACCATAGTCCACATCGACATCGACCCCACCTCCATCTCCAAGACGGTACAGGCCCATGTGCCCATCGTCGGCTCGGTGGAAACCGTGCTGGAACAGATGCTGGAAGTGATCCGCGAGTGTGGTTTCGACAACGACAAGCAGGCGCTGGCGGACTGGTGGGAGCAGATCAACCAGTGGCGCTCCCGCAACTGCCTGGCCTACGAAACCCATCCCACCCTGATCAAGCCGCAGCAGGTCATCGAGACTCTCTACAAGGTGACCAAGGGGGAGGCGTTCGTCGCCTCCGACGTGGGCCAGCATCAGATGTTTGCCGCCCTCTACTACCCGTTTGCCAAACCGCGCCAGTGGATCAACTCCGGCGGCCTCGGCACCATGGGCTTTGGCATTCCCGCCGCCATGGGGGCCCAGTTTGCCAACCCGGAAGCCGTGGTCTGCTGCGTCACCGGCGACGGCTCGGTGCAGATGAACATCCAGGAGCTCTCCACCTGCATGCAGTACGGGGTGCCCATCAAGATCATCTCCATCAACAACCGTGCGCTGGGCATGGTCAAGCAGTGGCAGAAGATGTTCTACGGTGGCCGCCACAGCCACTCCTACATGGAATCCCTGCCTGACTTCGTCAAGCTGGCGGAAGCCTATGGCCACGTCGGCATCGCGGTGAGCGATCCGTCGGAACTGGAGAGCGCCATGGAGAAGGCCTTTGCCATGAAGGACAGACTGGTGTTCATGGACATCTCGGTCGATCCGGACGAGCACGTCTATCCGATGCAAATCAAATTTGGTGCCATGGACGAGATGTGGCTGAGCAAGACGGAGAGAACCTGATGAGACATATAATTTCCGTTCTGCTGGAGAACGAATCCGGCGCCCTGAGCCGGGTGGTGGGCCTCTTCTCCCAGCGCGGCTACAACATCGAGACCCTGACGGTGGCCCCCACCGAGGATCCCACCCTGTCCCGCATGACCATCGTCACCATGGGGGATGAGCGGGTACTGGAGCAGATCCAGAAGCAGCTGCACAAGCTGGTGGACGTGCTCAAGGTGTGCGATCTCAGCGAAGGGGAGCACATCGAGCGGGAGATCGCGCTGGTCAAGGCGCGCGCCGCCGGTGGTGCCCGTGACGAACTGAAGCGGCTGGCGGACATCTTCCGTGGCCAGATCGTCGACGTCACCCCCGAGCTCTACACGGTGCAGCTCGTCGGGACCAGCGAAAAGCTGGACGCCTTCATCAAGACGGCTGCCCAGACCAACGAGATCATCGAAGTGGTGCGCTCCGGTGTCTGCGGCATCTCCCGGGCGGACAAATCCCTGCGTCCCTGATGTGGCCGGATGAGAAAATTGCTGTTCAAGGGCTCTTCGGAGCCCTTTTTCGTGTCTGGCAGCGTTGCGGGCAAGTGGGGGCGCCGGTAGGGATGCAGTCCACAGCATCAGGGGGCTATCGAGGGGGTGAAAGAGAAGGGGGAAGGGAGGGTCTTCACCTGTCATTTTCTTTCAAATGATCGGTAAACTATCCACAAAAGCTGTGGAAAACTCTGTAGATTAGCGGTGTGTCTGGCGTTAGTCGCATGATCTTAAAGGGATATTTCAATTTGATCCTGGCTGGATCGCATTTGTGCAATCCCCTGGCGAGGGTGTGAGCGTTTGCTTATCCCTCGAGCCTTGCCAAGGGCGGAACGCGGATCTGTCCGTGGATCCGGACGGGATCCCGATCTGATCTTGCGGATCAACATTTCTGGGCGCGAGCCATAAAAAAACCCGCCTCTCGGCGGGTTTTTCATTGCATCGGACTGCGGGTCGATTACTCGGCCTGGGCTGCCTGGATGCCGGTCAGGGCGATGGTGTAGACGATGTCGTCAACCAGGGCGCCACGGGAGAGGTCGTTGACCGGCTTGCGCATGCCTTGCAGCATGGGGCCGATGGAGACCAGCTCGGCGGAGCGCTGTACCGCCTTGTAGGTGGTGTTGCCGGTGTTCAGATCCGGGAACACGAACACGGTGGCCTTGCCGGCAACCGGGGAGTTCGGTGCCTTGGACTTGGCGACGTTCTCCATGATGGCCGCATCGTACTGCAGCGGGCCGTCGATGATGAGGTCGGGACGCTTGGCCTTGGCCAGCTCGGTCGCTTCACGCACTTTCTCCACATCCGCGCCGGCGCCGGAGGTGCCGGTGGAGTAGGAGATCATGGCCACGCGCGGCTCGATGCCGAAGGCGGCAGCGGAGTCGGCGGACTGGATGGCGATCTCGGCCAGTTGCTCGGCGGTGGGATCCGGGTTGATGGCGCAGTCACCGTAGACCAGCACCTGATCCGGCAGCAGCATGAAGAAGATGGAGGAGATCAGGGAAGAGCCCGGGGCGGTCTTGATGATCTGCATCGGCGGACGGATGGTGTTGGCAGTGGTGTGCACCGCACCGGATACCAGACCGTCGACCTCGTTGCGCTCCAGCATCATGGTACCCAGTACCACGTTGTCTTCCAGCTGCTCGCGGGCAACCACTTCGGTCATGCCCTTGTTCTTGCGCAGCTCGACCAGACGGGCCACATAACGCTCGCGTACGGCAACGGGATCGATGATCTCGACGCGGTCGGTCAGGATCACGCCCTGCTGTTCAGCGACGCGGCGGATCTCGTCCGGGTTGCCCAGCAGCACCGGACGGGCGATACCGCGCTCGGCACAGATGGCGGCCGCCTTGATGGTGCGCGGCTCTTCCCCTTCCGGCAGCACGACGCGCTTGTTGGCCTGACGGGCCAGCTCGGTCAGCTGATAGCGGAAGGCCGGCGGGCTCAGGCGACGGGAGCGGGTGGACTTGGCGGAGAGAGACTCGATCCAGTGCTTGTCGATGTGACCAGCAACGTAGTCCTGCACCAGCTCGATACGCTCGCGGTCATCTTCCGGGATGTCGACGTTGAAGTTCTGCAGGCTGACGGCGGTCTGCCAGGTGTTGGTGCCGGTGATCATGATCGGCAGACCGGTGGCCATGGCCTGTTGGCACAGGGCCATCACCTGGGGTTCCGGATGGTAGTTGCCGGTCAGCAGCAAGGCACCCAGCTTGACGCCGTTCATGGCGGAGAGGCAGGCGGAGACGATGACGTCGGAGCGGTCGCCGGAAGTCACCAGCAGGCTGCCTGGACGGAAGTGCTCGATCATGTTGTGGATGGAGCGGGCGCAGAAGGTCACGGTCTGCAGGCGGCGGCTTTCCAGCTCACCCTTGTTGATGATCTTGGCGGCCAGGTGCTTGGCGAGATCCTTGGCGCGCGGGGCGATCAGCTGGGTGTTCCAGGGGATGCAGCCGAGGATGCGCAGCGGGCTCTTGCCGAAGACCTGCAACACTTCCAGGTTGTGGCCGGTATCGGCGCCGTGGTGGTGCGCTTCGAACATCTCGGTCAGGTCGGGACGGGTCACGCCGTGCTCGTCAACCGGGGCACCCACCTTGTTGATGACGCAGCCCACGATGCGCGGGTTGTTGACGCCACCGAAGTTGGAGCAGGCCAGCTCGATGCGCTCTTTGAGCTTCTGGCTGGAGTCGTTGCCCGGATGGGTCACGAACACCATGTCGGCGTCCAGCGCCTTGGCGACGTCGTAGTTCAGCTTGTTGGCAAAGGGTTGCTTGTCGGTCGGAACCAGGCCCTCGATCACCACCACTTCGGCACCGCTGGTCTTCACGTGCTCTTCGAAGCGGGCCACGATCTCTTCCAGCAGGATGTCGGTGTTGCTGGAGGTGATCATGTTCTCGGCGTAGGAGAGGGCGAACGGCTCGGGCGGGTTGATGTTGGCAGCGGCGCGGATCACGGCGGTGGAGCGCTCGGTACCGGTTTCACCCGGACGCGGCTGGGCGACCGGTTTGAAGAAGCTGACATTGACACCGTGACGTTCCATGGCGCGAACGACGCCAAGACTCACGGAGGTTACGCCGACACCAGTGCCGACCGGGATGAGCATAATAGTGCGTGCCACTTATTACCCCTTGTTCATTTTTTGGGATCAGGAAAAGGCCGCCCTGGGGCGGCCTTGCTCTACAGCTAATTTATGCGCCGACCAGTTCCAGCGCGTCGTGGGCGATGACCCACTCTTCGTTGGTCGGGATAACCAGGGCCTTGGTGGAACCAGCCTTGGTGATCTCGCCGCCCTTGCCGAAGCGAGCCTTCAGGTTGGCGTCGTGGTCGACGTCAAAGCCCAGCAGGCCCAGCTTGTTCAGGGTGATCTCACGGATCGGGGCGGAGTTCTCGCCGATGCCACCGGTGAAGACCACGGCATCCAGACGACCGTCCATGGCGGCGGCGTAGGCACCGATGTACTTGGCCAGACGGTAGCAGTACACGTCCATGGCGCGCTTGGCTTCTTCCTTGCTGTCGTAGTTGTCTTCAACGAAACGGCAGTCGGAGGTGACTTCGGTCAGACCCTGCAGGCCGGATTCCTTGGTCAGCATGGTGTTGATTTCGGCAACGCTCATGCCCAGCTTGTCGTGCAGGAAGAAGATGATGGCCGGATCGATGTCACCGGAACGGGTACCCATCACCAGGCCTTCCAGCGGGGTCAGGCCCATGGAAGTGTCGACGGACTGGCCGTTCTTGATGGCGCAGACGGAGCCGCCGTTGCCCAGGTGGCAGTTGATGATGTTGAGCTCTTCCACCGGCTTGTTCAGCTGCTTGGCCGCTTCCAGGCTGATGTAGTAGTGGCTGGTGCCGTGGGCGCCGTAGCGACGGATGCCGTTCTCTTTGTAGAGCTTGTACGGCAGGGCGTACAGGAAGGCTTCTTCCGGCATGGTCTGGTGGAAGGCGGTGTCGAACACGGCGACGTTCTTCTCGGCCAGTTCCGGGAAGACCTTCAGGGCGGCACGGATACCGATCAGGTGAGCCGGGTTGTGCAGCGGTGCGTAAGGAATGGCGGCTTCGATGCCGGCAATGACGTCATCACAGATGCGAACGGAGGAGGTGAAACGCTCGCCGCCGTGTACCACGCGGTGGCCGATGGCGATCAGGTTCTTGGACAGTTCCGGGTTGAGCGGCAGGATCTTGTGAACGATGAAGTCCAGCGCTTCCTGGTGAGCGGCACCGGCACCCAGATCAGCGTTGCCTTTCTCGCCGTTCAGCTTCCACTTGATGCGGGCGTCGTCGAGGTTGAAGCATTCGGCCAGGCCGGACAGCAGGTCATCACCGGTGGTTGCGTCAATGACAGCAAACTTCAGGGACGAGCTGCCACAGTTAAGAACAAGAACCAGCTTACTCATGAATAAATCCTATCGCAGATTGGGTTGGGTTGGAGGATGCGCCGGACGCGGTGCGTCCAAAAACTATCAACTTATCCTTATGAGGGTTGGCAATCTGTTGCTTGCCCCTTGTATAGTGATACAAGACCCGAAATTCAGACGTCCCTGACTGGTCAGTGGCCGTGCCCCAGCGTAAAAATGGGCGTACAAAGGATAACCTGATTGTTGAAAAATAACAAAGTCATCCTCAACCTTTGTTATTGCCTCTCAAATATTGTCGAGGTTTTGCCGTTAATGCGTTCGAAAAGAGCTCGGAGGTAGCATGAGCATGAACATTTTTGGAACTAAATTACAGCAAGGCCGTCATTATATGACTCTTTGGCCGCGCCGTCCCGAGCTTAATTCCATGTTCCCGGAGAATCGGGTGATCAGGGCCACCGAATTCGCCCTCAAGGTGATCCCGGCACTGGCGGTGCTCAGCGTCATGGTGCAGTTCCAGTTTGGCGAGCTTCATTACTGGCCCTCCGTGATGGCGTCCGTGCTCTTCCTGCTCAGCCTGCCGCTGCAAGGTTACTACTGGCTCGGCCAGCGCGCCGATACCCGGCTGCCCCCCTCCCTCGCCACCTGGTATCGGGAGATAAACGGCAAGATGAACGAGCAGGGCGGTCAACGTCAGCTGGTGGCCCGTCCCCGCTACGAAGAGCTGGCCGATACCCTCAACGCCGCCTTCAAGCAGCTGGACAAATCCTTCCTCTACGAATGACTTTCCGAAGTCAGACTGACGACAAAGGCGCCCTCAGGCGCCTTTTTCACATTCAGGCGGCCAGCACCTTGCTGATCTCCTGGATGGAGAGCTTGTACTGACGGGGGCACTGACGCCAGACCGCCAGCATGCGCTGGTACTTGTCCCGCATGGCGATGTCGCTGGAGAGCTCGTCACAGGGGCAGGGCAGTTCGGGGAAGCGCTTGTCCACTTCCAGCAGGAAGCAGACGTAATCCGCCAGTTCCCGCTCCTGGCTGCGGCTGTAGCCGTTGAAGGCAAGGCGGCTCTCGTTGACATCGGCCCGGGCGCTGGCATCCAGGTTGCCCCAGGAGATGGCCAGTGCATGGTGCAGCTCCAGGGTGTCCAGCACCTCCTGGCAGGTGGCGAGATCCAGATGGCCGAAGCTCTTCTCCAGCTCGAGGATCTGCAGGCAGTAGCCGCGCTCGACGATGGTGCTGGCACGCTGGTAAAACGCCGCCTTTTCCGGATTGAGTTTGGCCAGGATCTCGTACTGGTTGCTCAGGATCAGGCGTTCGGTGTGGCTCATGTTCATGGGCTGTCTCGCTGGAAAATGAATCTGGGGTCACGTTAACCCATATCCAGGATGAATTTTTTGATCTGAGAGGGGAGGTTGGCGAGAAAAGGGGGGAAGAGGCGCCCTGGTGAGCTGCCAGAGAGTGGGGGCTGATGCCGTGGTGAAACGAGCAGGGCCCGCCATGGCGAGCCCTGCAACAATGCCGCTGGTGGCTTAGCCCTTGACGAGGTCGAGCACCACCTGATGGTGATCGCTGGTCTTGAACTTGTCGAAGCGATGGGCAACCTTGCCCTCTTCATCGATGAGGAAGCTCAGGCGATGAATGCCGTCATACTCCTTGCCCATGAACTTCTTCGGGCCCCAGACGCCAAAGGCATCGGCCACCGCGTGATCCTCATCGGCCAGCAGGCGGAAGTTTAGGTTGTCGCGCTCCTCGAACTTTTTCAGGCGCTTAGCGCTGTCCGGGCTGATGCCGAGCACCACCACATTGAGGGCTGCCAGCTCGCTATTGACGTCGCGCAGACCGCAGGCCTGGGTGGTGCAACCCGGGGTCATCGCCTTGGGGTAGAAATAGATCAGCACCTTCTTGCCGCGCAGGTCGGCGAGGCGAACCTGATTGCCGTCCTGATCGGAGAGGGAGAAATCGGGGGCCTGGGTACCAGCTTCTAGTGGTGACATGGGGTCTCCTCGGATAAACGCCGTCAGGCGTACTTGTGATTGACGATGAATTCGAACGACTCGGCGCCCAGTCCACGACAGAAATCGGCGAAGGCTGTCTTCGAGCCAGGCTCTTCTCCCTGCTTGGAGAGATTCAACTGAAAGTTCGCCTTGAGCAGGTTGAAGGGCTGCTGTTCCAGGGTGATGGTCTGCATGGCCTGGATGTCCCAGCCGTGATCGCTGAAGAACTGGGTGCACTGACTTACGATGCCCGGCTGATCCCGGATCAGCACCTCTGCGCTGGCGCTGATGTCATATTGCAGGGAGTGGTGGCGCTCGGTGCGTTTCATCATGGTGATGAGATCCCACTCCTGGCTGCGCAGTGGGAGGCTTATTTCCAGTTGCATCAGGCTGTTCCAGTCACCGGACAGCAGCATGATGAAGGTGAATTCGTTGCCGAAGATGCCAAGACGGCTGTCGACAATGTTGCAACCGCAGCCACTGACGTGACGGGTCACCTCATTGACGATGCCAGGCCTGTCCGTGCCGATGGCCGTTACGACCAGGTAGTGAGTCATAAATCGTCTCTCGTCCATTATTGAGAATGCGTTGACCGCGGGTGCCGGCACCCTGCCGGGAGGCCTCTTGTGCGCGCGTGCATTCATACGTTTTGTGCCGGATGGTAACACGGCTTGTCCCGTGCCTCCCTTGTTTTTCAAAAGGGGCAGCTTTACCATTACGCCCCTGAAAATCGGGAGAATTATCCATGTTACGCGGTAGTATTGTTGCGCTCGTTACCCCCATGCTGCCTTCGGGCGACATCGATTGGGTCAGTCTGGCAGCGCTGGTGGAATATCATGTGGATGCCGGGACCAGCGCCATCGTCGCCGTGGGAACCACGGGAGAGTCGGTCACCCTGAGCGAGCAGGAACATATCGCCGTGGTTGAGAAGACGGTGGAATACGCCGCCGGACGCATTCCCGTCATCGCGGGCTGCGGCTCCAACAATACTGCTCACGCCATCGCCCTTTCCCGGCGTTTCGCCACCATGGGCGTGGTGGCGGGTCTCTCGGTGACCCCCTATTACAACAAACCCACCCAGGAAGGCCTCTATCGTCACTATTGTGCGATCGCCGAGGCTAGTGGTCTGCCTCAAATTCTCTATAATGTGCCCGGTCGCACCTGCTGTGACCTCAAACCCGAGACGGTGGCCCGTCTGGCCAAGGTGCCCGGCATCATAGGTTTGAAAGAAGCGACTGGCGATCTTGGCCGTACCCCGCTGCTGCGCGAACTGTGCGGGCCGGATTTTGCGCTTTATAGTGGCGATGACGCCAGCGGATGTGATTTTATGCTGCAAGGGGGCGATGGTGTCATTTCGGTCACCACCAATATTGCGGCGCCCCAGATGGCCGACATGTGTCGTGCTGCCCTGGCCGGTGATGCCGGGCAGGCTCATGACATCAACAATCGATTGATGCCGTTGCATCAGACTCTGTTCTGTGAACCGAGTCCCATTCCGGTGAAATGGGCCTGTGCCCGGCTGGGATTGATGGCGACGGCGACCTTGCGTCTGCCCCTGACCGATCTCACCCCCGAGGGGGAAGCGGCGATGGCGCGAGCACTGACGACTGCGGAGTTGATGGCGAGTGTTTAAAGCAAATGGAAAGGGAAATGCAGTGCGCCTGGTACTGAGTGTCGCGACGGTGGCCGTGCTGGCTGCCTGCAGCTCACCCCAGGAACGCAAAATGGCCAACCGTGGCTTCGAGTATGAAGAGAGCCGCCTCGAAGGCCGTGCCTTCCTTGTGCCCGCCGGGTTGAGTACCCCCGCCTTTAACAGCAATTTCGACATTCCGGCCCTGCCCGAGAGCAGCCGTGAGGGCGCCCTCGGGGCCAAGGTGGACGTGCGTCCGCCCGCCCAGTTGCTCACCGTGGTGCCCGGCAGCCAGGTGGTGGCCAATGCCAGCGAGCCGACCGTCGCCTTCTATGCCCTCAGCACCTCCCAGAGCGTGGAGCGCGATACCTGGGCCTTCCTGATGAACTTCCTGGCCGAACACAAGGTCACCACCGAGAAGCTGGACCAGCAGGACGGCGTCTTGCAGACCGGCTGGTTTGACAACTCAGCGGTGCTCGATGGCTGGGCGGAAGATGACGATGACTTCAAGATCCGTCAGCGTTACCAGTTCACCTTGCGCAACGATGTGCAGCGCCACGCCATCAAGATGTCGGTACGGGTGCTGGATCACGAAGAGACCATCGACGGCGAGACCAGCACTGTGCTGACGCCGGCGGACGCCCAGCGTTATGCTACCCGCGCCCTGAACCAGTTCTCCCTCTATTACGACAAGCAGCTCAAGGCCCGTGAACAGCACAAGTCCAGCGATGGCATGGGGCTGGAGCTGGGTCTGGACAACAACGAGCTGAGCGCCTGGATTGCCGAAGGGTCGTTTGACCAGGTGTGGCGCCGCCTCAATCAGGTGCTGCCTGCCTATGGTTTCACCATCAAGGACACCCAGCAGTCCCTGGGCTGGATCGACGTGGAGTACGACGAGCCGGACAGCGAGTTCTGGAAGGCCAAGGGAGCGGAACCGTTCAAGCTCGAGGAAGACAAGTATCGCTTCCAGCTCGGCGAGATGACGGGCGGCAAGACCTCCATCACCCTGTTCGACAAGGACAAGAAGCCTGTCGCATCCGGTGTCATCTCCCAGATGTACATCAGCCTGTCCGAGGCCTTTGCCAAGGGCTTGGCCGATCAGGGGGCGAAGTAAGCATGGAAACAGGGGCCTCGCGCCCCTGTTTTGTTATGTCCGGGTTGCCGCAGGGCCCGCGTGCCGAGCCGGTTGCCCCGGGCCTGAGTACCTGATGATGTGAATCCCCCACAGACAGGGGTCTGGTGCCCCTGCCTAACTAGTCCCACAACAGGAAGTGTTATTAGCCATGAGTTTTGCAGATCAAGTATTGGCGGTGAACGACGATTTGCCGATCCGTACCGATAAACCTGTCCATTCCGGCAAAGTGCGCAGCGTCTACTGGTTGACCCCGGCAGACAGTGCCCGGCTCATTCGGGAGAAAGGCTATGATGTGCCGGCCGATACGCCCCTGGCCCTCATGGTGATCAGTGATCGCATCTCGGCTTTCGACTGCATCTGGCAAGGGGTGGACGGTCTGAACGGCGTGCCGGGCAAGGGTGCGGCGCTCAATGCCATCTCCAGCCACTGGTTCAAGCTGTTCAAGGAGCAGGGGCTGGCGGACAGCCACATCCTGGACATCCCGCACCCCTTCGTCTGGATCGTGCAAAAAGCCCGTCCCGTGATGATCGAGGCCATTGCCCGCCAGTACATCACCGGCTCCATGTGGCGTGCCTACAAGGATGGTGAGCGGGAATTCTGCGGCATCACCCTGCCGGAAGGGCTCAAGAAGGATCAGAAGCTGCCCGAGATCCTCATTACCCCGTCCACCAAGGGGATCCTCAAAGGGCTGGATGGCGTGCCGGAAGCGGACGACGTCAACGTCTCCCGCGGCGACATCGAGCGCCACCATCAGGCCTTCGGCTTCCGCTCCCCGGCGGACATCGACCGCTACGAGGCGCTGCTCAAAGAGGGCTTCAACGTCATCAGCGAGGCGCTGGCTGCCCTGGATCAGGTCTTCGTCGACACCAAGTTCGAGTTCGGTTACGTGACCGATGCCGCCGGTCGCGAGAAGCTCATCTACATGGATGAAGTGGGCACCCCCGACAGCTCCCGCATCTGGGACGGCGCAGCCCTTCGCGGCGGCGAGATCATCGAGAAGTCCAAAGAGGGCTTCCGCCAGTGGCTGCTGAACCACTTCCCGGATCCGGACATCCTGCTCAACAAGAACCGCATGCCCGAGCGCTTCGCCCTGGCCCGTGACAACAAACTGCCCACCGAGGTGATGATGGATATCTCCCGTACCTATGTGGGGATCGCCGAGAAGATCATCGGTCAGCCGCTGGTACGCAGTGCCAATCCGAAGCAGGAGATCATCGAGATGCTGCGGGAGCAGTACGGCCTGATCGACTGAGGCCGACCGCTTTTTTTGCCGCAGGCGAACAAACGTTTGCCGGTGACAGGTGAGGCGCTTGCAACGCAGATGACAAAACGGGCCCCATGACGGGGCCCGTTTTCATTGGGTTGTCCGGAGCGCTCAGCCATTGACCCGAAAGATCTGACCGGTCTGTACCCCCAGTACCGATTTCTTGTAGGCCTGGGCCACCCGGGCGGCGGGTACCGGCACGAAGCCCGGGAAGAAGTCGGCATACTTGCCCATGGACTCTTCCAGCACGGTGGGGCTGACCACGTTGATGCGAATGCCCCTTGGCAGCTCGCAGGCGGCACCTTTCACGAAGTGCTCGATGGCACCGTTGATGGTGGTGGCGCTCACCCCCCAGTGGATGGGCTCCTCGCTCAGAATGCCGCTGATGAGGGTGATGGAGCCACGGTCGCTCAGGTGGGCAATGGCGGCCCGGGTCAGGTTTATCTGGCCCATCAGCTTGCTCTGAAGCCCCACCTGCCACTGCTCGTCCGTCATCTCGGTCAGGGCATTGAAGGCGACGCTGCCGCTGGCGACCACCAGGGCATCGAAGGATCCGACCTGCTCGAAGAGCGCCCGGATGGAAGCGGGGTCGCGCATGTCCACTCTGGCATCCCCCTGGCTGTGACCGACCCGGATCACCTGGTGATCCTGGGCAAGCAGTTCGCTGACGGCGGCGCCAATGGTGCCGGAGGCACCCACAATCACAATCTTCATATCTATCGCTCCTGGTTGAGATGAGTTGATGATAGCGGGATAAAAAGGGAGAAAAAGCGCTTATGATGAACCCATTGTTTCCATATTGGTGCTAATGATGGATATCACCCACCTGGCCAGTTTCTATGAAGTGGTGCAGCGGGGCAGTTTCTCCGCCGCTGCCGATGCCCTGGGGGTGAGCAAGGGGATGCTGAGTCGCCATGTCAGCGCCCTGGAGTCCGCCCTCAATGCCCAACTGCTCCAGCGCACGACCCGCAGACTCAGCCTGACCGAGGCGGGGCGGGTGCTTCACCAGCAGGCCGGCGAGATCTTCGCCCTGGCCCGGGAGGCGGAGGAGGGGATCCGCGCCCTGACCGAGGAGGACAGTGGCCGCCTGCGCTTCACCTGCCCGGTCAGCACGGGGGACCGCATGGTGAGCGAGCTGCTCGCCCGTTTTGCCGAGCTGTGCCCCGGCGTCCAGGTCGAGCTCAACTTCACCAATGCCATGATCGACATGAGCCAGGGGGAGAATGACATCGCTCTGCGGGCCATGGAGCTGATCCCCGACAACCTGGTGGCCCTGCCGCTCGGCAGGCTCAAGGATGTGGTGGTGGCAAGCCCCGCCCTGCTGGCGCGAGAGGGGATCCCCGCCACTCCCTATGAGCTGGGGGGGCGCTCCTGCCTGCTGCAGGGCCACAACCCGGACTGGGAGCAGTGGCACTTTCGCCAGGGGGAAGAGGAGGCGCACATCCTGGTGCAGGGGCGAGTGCGGGCCAACCACTACAGCACCCTGCTGCAACTGGCCCGAGCGGGCATGGGCTTTGCCAAGTGTCCACTGATGCTGGTGGAGGCCAGCTTGGCCCGAGGGGAGCTGGTGGCCGTGCTGACGGAGTGGCAGACCGGCCTGCACCCGATCCATGTGCTGCACGCCCAGCAGCGCCGGGTGCCGCGCAAGATCCGGCTGTTCAAGCAGGTGCTGGCCCAGTGGTTTGCCGAGCGGCCCCATTATCTGCTGGGGTGAGCCTGCATCCCGTTATTTTTCTGTCATCTGGGGCTGCTACCCTGCGCCCTTCATCGCGAAAGGAGAGTCAGGGAATGAAGCGTCATCAGGGTTGGGCAGGGGTTGCGCTGCTGTGCTGCGGCGGTGTGCAGGCCGAGGTCAGGGTCGAGGTGCCCCGGGATTTCCAGATCCTGGCGGTGAGCGCCGGCAAGGTGCAGGACGAGCAGCACGCCGTGCTGGCCGACGGGGAGCAGCAACTGCTGGTGCGCTACGAGGGGGTGATCCCGAGTCGCAACAGCAGCGACAACGATCGCCAGGTTCGCTCCGAGCCCCAGGTGCTTCGCTATGAAGCCCGCGGGCAGTCGGTGCACCTGCAGGCTCCCGTGCCTGCGGACGAGGCCGGGATGGAACGCTACGCCAGAGCCCCTGTCCTGGGCCTGGTGGCGGGGGGGCAGCCCCTCGAGGTGCGCCAGGATACGCTGATGGTGCAGGGGATGCAGATCGGCATGGACTGGCATGCCAGGCTGATGGAGTACAACCGTGGCGAGGGGCCTGCCGTGCTCGCCGGTGCGGCGGATGTGGCTGCGGCCGCCGTGGCGACGCCCCGGGCCTCCTCCGTGCCGGCCAGCGCCCTGGAAGGGCAGTTGCAACAGCTTTTCCTGCAGGCGGACCCCGCGCTTCGCAAGCGCTTCATCGGTTGGGCCGTGCCACGCCTTTAAGTTTGCTCCCCGTTGCAGTAACGTGGGCACATCTTTGATTCCCGATGTGCCCATGTTGATCAGCGAGGCCCCCATGTTTGAATTGCACCCCCGCCTTCAGGCGGATACCCGGATACTCGGGGATCTGCCCCTGTGCCGCGTCCTGCTGGCCAAAGACAGCCAGTATCCCTGGCTGATTCTGGTGCCCCGGGTCGCCAACCTGCGGGAGATCCATCATCTGGCCCCCGAGCAGCAACAGCAGTTGATGCAGGAGTCCTGCGCCGTCGCCACCCTGATGGAGCGGGCACTCGGCCCGGACAAGATCAACGTGGCGGCCCTCGGCAATCTGGTGCCTCAGCTGCACCTGCACCACGTGGCCCGCTTCAGCTCGGATGCGGCCTGGCCCGGTCCCATCTGGGGTGCCTGTCCCGCCATTCCCTATGAGGAGCAGGCCTTGCAAGGGGCGGCTGCCAGTTGGCAAACCCGTCTGGCTACCCTGGATGGATTTCAGCCATTTCTGACTGATAATCCAGTCAAGTGAGAGGTGGCTCGCGCTTTGGGCACTGGGATCACGCAATCTGTTAGCGTATCGCGCCGGTGCATGGTGACATGGGCGACACGAGTGACAGCCCCATTATTTCGATCAGCAGGAAGGTTCCATGATAGTGACAAGATCCGAGGATGATGCCGTATTGACCACAGAGGACGTACTGCTGAGCCTGTGCAATTCGGTGACGAGCGTATTGAGTGCGGCGACCCAGACCCAGGTGCGCTTCTCCGGCATGGTGCAGCGGATCAGCAAGACCTGCCTCAAGCCTGACATCGGCTGTTTCGTGCTGTTTGACGGCGGCTTCTCCGGGCTGGTGGTGATCAACTTCTCCGCCGCCGCGGCCATGGAGCTCTACCAGAGCTACATGCTGAGCATGGGGCTCTCCAAGGAGGATCTTGCCATCTCCCACACCTCGGACGAGGTGAGCAACGTCATGGGCGAGCTGATGAACCAGATCGTCGGCAGCTTCACCACCAAGGTGGGGCGCGAGCTGCAGACCCACATCACCCAGAACCAGCCCAAGATGCTGGCGCTCAACAAGCAGGTGATGCTGAGCGTCGACACCAACCTCGACAATCCCGAGACCCGCCGGGTGACCTTCTTCACCGCCAGCAACAACATCTTCTATCTGGAGCTGGCCATGGACAAGACGGAGTTTATCCGGATCCATGATGGCGGCGTGCAGGAGGAGGTGGATCCCGACGAGCTGATCGCCCAGGCCAAGCAGTCAGCCAAACCGGCACCTGCGGCCGCGCCGGCGAGCAACGAGCACGACGATCTGCTGGATTCCCTCGGCATCTGATGGTCGAGGGTTGTGCAAATGAAGAGGCCACCCCGGGGGTGGCCTCCTTGCTTGGGGCGGGTCAGAAGTTGTAAAGCAGCCCGGTACTGAAGCGAAGCGCCTCGGCATCGTAGAAGTCGATGTCGGAGTCGGCGCTGGAGTAGGCCGCGGTGAAGGTGGCGGCAAGGGGTTTGATGCCGAACAGGTTGTGCCAGAAGAAGGTGCCATTGAGGGCGAACTCGCTGGCATCGGCGCGCTGGCCGAACAGGGGATTCGCCTCGTCATACTTGCGCTTGCCGGCGTAGAGGTTGCTCACGATGGACCACTGGGAGGCACGCTTGGCATAGGTCAGCTGCAGACCGGTGTTCTTGAAGCTCTCCGCGCTCCCGTCCAGGCGGGCCTCCTTGTAGAGGAAGGCGGGCTCCAGCAGCTGGTCGCCGCCGAAATGGTACTGGTAGGAGAGTGCCAGGTCGTGGACCTTGCCGTTGCGGCTCAGCATGGAGGCGTAGTGGGTGCCGTGGGTCAGGTCATATTGCTGGCCACTGCGCTCCTCGTCGAGCTCCACTTCCCGGCTGGTCAGGGTGGCGTAGACGTTGCTGCCCCAGATCCTGTCCCAGGCAAAGCGCACCCCTTTCGAGGTGAGATCGGTGGCGCTGCGGTCCACGCCGGTGGCGAAGGGATCGCTCCACACTTCCACCGGCATGAGGTTGAACACCAGGGAGGTGGCGACGATACCCTTGTCGCCCATCTCCTGGCGCAGACCGAGTTGCTGGGTAAAGTCGAAGCGCACCGCGTCCTGGATGAGGTTGCCGAGGAAGACCTGGGTGCGGGTATCGGCGAAGGTGTAGCGGATATCGGCATTGAGCAGCGGGCTCAGACCGCTTTCGCGGCCGGGGGAGCCCAGATCATCGATACGGCTGTTGCTGTCGTCACCGGCATAGAAGTTGGACTTGTGGCTGCCGGCATTGACCCCGCCCAGCAGAAAACCGGACCAGCCGGTCTGGCGGGGGATCTCCCCCAGATCGGCGTGGGCGGTGGTGGCGACCAGCAGGCCAAGGCTCAACAGAACATGATTTCGCATCGGGTATGCTCCTGACATAACGAATGAGAAGGGTGACAGTGCGCCCCGGTATTCCGGTGGAACCGGTGCTGACTGAGGCATGGCAGGCATGCTACCCCAGCCGGAGTGTGACGTTAATCAATAATTGAATACGCGACGGACAAGAGTTCATGGCGCCGTACTGGTATCCTGTTTGCGCAAGAAAAGGGGAGAAAACAACGAGATGAAGCAGATCAAATCCTGGGCGCAATATTACGTCGACCTGATGACCAAGCTGGGACTGGTGCGCTTCAGCATGTTCCTGGCCACCGCCATCATAGTGCTGGCCGTGTCGATCCAGATGGGGGTGACCCTGTTTTTGCGCGGCACCGTGGACATCGTCGACCTGGTGCGCTCTGTCTTCTTCGGTCTGCTGGTGACCCCCTGGGCCGTCTATTTTCTCTCCATCGTGGTGGATCAGCTGGAAGACTCCCGCCAGCGGCTGACCCGGATGGTGCGCAAGTTGCAAGACATGCGCGAACGGGATCTCGAGCTCAACAGCCAGTTGCAGGAGAACATCAGCCGGCTCAACGCCCAGATCGCCGAGACCAACCGGGCCGAGACCCTGCGCCAGCAAGCCATCGAGGATCTCGAAAACGAAGTGTTCCAGCGGGAGAAGGCCCAGCTGCATCTGGGGGAGCGTACCGCCCTCTTGCGCTCCTTCATCGACTGCTCCCCCGATCTGGTCTATTACCGCAACGAGGACGAGCAGTTCTCCGGTTGCAACCGCGCCATGGAGGAGCTCACCGGCAAGGTGGAAGCGGAACTCATCGGCCTGACCCCGTTCGATGTCTACAAGCACGACATCGCCAGCAAGGTGGTGGAGACCGACAAGCAGGTCTTCGCCCAGAACGAGCCGCTCACCTATGAGCAGTGGCTGGAGTATCCCGATGGCCGCAAGGCCTACTTCGAGCTGCGCAAGGTGCCCTTCTTCGACCGCTTCGGCAAGCGACTCGGCCTGCTCGGCTTTGGTCGCGACATCACCGAGCGCAAGCAGTACCAGGACAAGCTGGAGAAGGCGAGTCGGGACAAGACCACCTTCATCTCCACCATCAGCCACGAGCTGCGCACCCCGCTCAATGGCATCGTGGGCCTGAGCCGGATGCTGATGGATACGCCCCTCGATGCCAGACAGCGGCAGCAGCTCAAGACCATCCACCTGAGCGCGGTGACGCTCGGCAACATCTTCAACGACATCATCGATCTGGACAAGCTCGACCGTCGTCGGCTGGAGATTGCGCCGGCTCCGCTGGATTTGCCCGCCTTCCTCGACGAGCTGGAGACGCTGTCGCGCATCCAGGCGGAGCAGAAGGGGCTCTACCTGCACTTCGACCGGGACGGCGACATGCCCCAGTTCGTGATGGCGGACGGCACCCGGCTGCGTCAGGTGCTGTGGAACCTGGTGGGCAATGCGGTCAAGTTCACCGATGAAGGGGGCGTCACCATACGCTGTCTCGCCCACGCCGCTGATGAACCGGGCAAGCTGGCGCTGCACTTCGAGGTGGAAGACACCGGGGTGGGCATTCCCCGTGCCCAGCAGGAGAAGATCTTCGCCATGTACTATCAGGTGCAGGGCAAGAAGCACGCCACCGGTACCGGCATCGGTCTTGCGGTCTCCCGCCAGCTGGTGCAGGCCATGGGCGGCCAACTCTATGTGGACAGCGACCCGGGCGAAGGCGCCTGCTTCACCGCCGAGCTGGAGGTGGACTGCGTCGAGCCCAGGGCCGCGGCCCCGGAGCCCGAGATGCCCTCCCTCGACATCCTGCTGGTGGAGGATGTGGAGCTCAACGTGACTGTGGCCTGCGCCCTGCTGAACAAGCTCGGCCATCAGGTCAAGGTGGCGCGGGATGGTGCAGAGGCGCTGGCCATGGCCAACCCGGATGATTTCGACTTGATCCTGCTCGACATCCAGCTGCCGGACATGACGGGGTTCGATGTGGCGGAGCAACTGCTCGCGCGCTACGGCGACAGCCTGCCCCCCATGGTGGCGCTCACCGCCAATGCCACTGGCGATCGCCAGTACTACCGGGATCACGGCATGCAGGATGTGATCAACAAGCCGCTGGGCTCCAAGGCGGTGCGGGAGGTGATAGGCCACCTGTTTGCGGATCTCGCCGGGGACGAGGCGGACGAGCAGGACGATGTCCACCATCAGGATGCCCTGCTGGATCTGCCCTTCCTCACCGATTACGCCAGCACGGTCGGCAAGCCGGTGCTGCTCTCCAGCGTCGAGCTGTTCGAGAAGATGATGCCGGACTACATGGCGGTGCTCGACTCCAACATGATTGCCAGGGATCAGGCCGGTGTGGTGGAGGAGGCCCACAAGATCAAGGGGGCGGCGGGCTCCATCGGCCTGCGCCGGTTGCAGCAGACGGCCCAGCTTATCCAGAGCCCGGATCACCCCGCCTGGTGGGAGAACGTGGAAGACTGGATTGAAACCCTGCGCCGGGAATACCCGGGTGACATCGCCCGCCTGCGGCGCTGGCTGCTCTCGTAGACACGACGCCTCAGGCAAGGAGCCACGACATGTATGACCGTTTGATCCCCCCCGAGCGCATTCACCCCTGGGGAGACGAAGACCTGCTGGAGGCGACGGAGCAGGACCGCACCCGCATCGTGCAGGCGGCGCCGGTGCGTCGGTTGCAGCAGAAGACCCAGGTCTTCCCGCTCGATGTGAAAGCCTCGGTGCGCAGCCGCCTCACCCATTCGCTGGAGGTGCAGGAGACCGGTCGCCAGATCAGTCGCCGCATCCTGGCGGCGCTGCCGGCCGGAGCGGTGTGCGAGGGGGCCTTCATCAATCTGGTGGAGATGTCCTGCCTGTTGCACGATGTTGGCAACCCGCCGTTTGGCCATTTCGGCGAGCAGGTGATGAGTCAGTGGCTTGCCCAGGAGCTGGACGGCCTCTTCGCCCGTGCCCACGACCAGTTGCCGAGCCCCCAGTGGGCAACCCTTCGCCAGGATCTGCTGGTGTTTGACGGCAATGCCCAGAGCCTGCGACTGGTGCACAGCCTCCATGAGCTGAACCTCACCCTGGGGCAGCTGGCGGCGCTGTGCAAATACCCGCAGCAGCCCCTGCCGGGCCTGCACCATCCCCAGGGCTATGGTCAGCACCACGGCTGGACCAGCAAGCGCGGCATCTTCTTCAGCGAACAACCCCTCTATCGTGCCCTCGGCCAGAGCCTGGGGCTGGCCGAGGGGTGCCGTCATCCGCTGGTCTACATCATGGAGGCGGCGGACGACATCTCTTACTGCATCGCCGATCTCGAGGATGCGGTGGACAGGCGCATCCTCACCCAGAGCGAGCTGCTGGCAGCCCTGCGCGAGGCGGACGAGGGCGGTTACATGGCCGACCTGCTCGATGAGGCGCTTGCCTCCGGTCGGGGGTTCTTCCCCCATTTTCGCCAGCATCTGACCCGGGATCTGGTGGCGCTGGCCGCCCATACCTATGTGGCCGAGCACGATCAGATCCTGAGCGGGGCCTATCCCCAGGCGCTGCTGCACGGTCAGGCTCCGGCAGCCCGGGTACTCGATACCCTCAAGCGGGTGGCTCGCGAGCTGGTGTTCATGCGCCCGGAGGTGGAGGCGCTGGAGCTGGAAGGCTATGCCGCCCTGCGCGGGGTGCTCTCCACCTACGCCTGCCTGCTGGCCCTGCCCGCCAGCCAGTTCGAGCGGCTGCTCGCAGGCAACGGCGGGAGCGAGATCTTCTTTGCCCGGCGGCTGTTCCACCGCCTCTCTGCCCGCCACCTCAAGGCGTACCGGCTGGCGGTGGCGAGCCGGGATCCCCGTTTCGAAAAGGAGAGCGAGCAGGAGTGGTACTACCGGGTGCGGCTGCTGCTCGATTATGTGAGCGGCATGACGGATACCTATGCGCTGGAGGAGTTCCGGCTGTTGTCAGGGATTTGACTGAACCTCTTTTTGGCCGCATTCCACCCATATGGGTGGGAGAGATATTGCGTAAAATTCGGTGTTTTTTTACACTGCGGCAACTTGTTCAACTTTCACACGGTAAGGAGACGACCATGCAACATTCCATGTTCAACGTTGCGTTCGATCGCTGCTCTGGCAGCGCGAAGACTCGTGCTCTTTATTTGCCGCGTGGAGGGGACAGGTAACACCTGCTTTTTTCATCACCCGCGGTTGTCCCGCAGGGTGATCACCTCTCTCCGGGGGAACCGCACGTTCAACTGGAGAATATTATGTCTATCGAACTCGCCCTGCTGCGCCACGTAGAGACCCTGGTTCAAAAAAGGATCACCCGGCTGGAGCGTCGCGTCAGCTACCTGCATCTTTCACCTGCCCTGCTCAAAGACATCGGGCTGGAAGGCAAGGAAGTGCAGATCGCCCATATCCGTGAGCGGGAGTTTCAAACCGGTTTCCGGCTCGGGAACCGAATAACCTGAGGGGAGGGGGCCCGGCCCCCGACCTGGTGGATGGCAGGCCTGGGCCTGCCATTTTTCTTTCCTGATGAGCATTGTCTCAATTTAGTTGTCGCACATTGCGCCAAACACTCTATGATCCCCCTCCGTTTCGTATGGGAGTTGATAATGTTCCGCCGCTGCTGTCGTCTCATCCTGCTATGTGGTCTGGCTTTCTGGAGCCTGATGGTTGCGGCTGCGCCGGCGCAACTGGACCAGAGCAACTTCACCCTGGACGAACTGCACTGGCTTGCCACCCATGATGAACTGGTCGTCGGCATGCCTTCGGCGGCCTGGCCACCCTATGTCTATACCGATGGGCGCGGCAACTTCACCGGCCCCCTGGATGAGTTCGCCTCCCAGATTGCAGCCAGGCTGGGGGTGAGCCTTCGCTACCGTGCCTATGCCAACAATGCGGCGGTCCAGCAGGCCTTGCTGGATGGCAAGGTCGACATGTTGATCGGGGTGGCTCCGAGCCCGACCCGCACCCTGCAGATGCAATTTACCTCCGAGCTGATGGCACTGCCCCGGGCCGTGCTGCTGACGGGGGGGAGGGAGAGCCTCTCCCTGGAGGAGGCCTATGGGGTGCGCTGGGTCTGCGTCTTCGGTGTCAGCGCCTGCGATGAGCTGCTGCGCCTTGGGATCTCGAACCTGATCACGGCCGACAGCCGTGACGAGGCGATCTTCATGCTCAAGGAGGGCAAGGCGGATGCCTACCTGGCCGAGCTGCCCATGCTGAACAGGCTGCAAGCCATGGCGGGCATGGCGCTGGCCAGGATCGACTGGATGAGGGATACCTCCCTCGCCATGGCCGTGGCACCCGGGAATGATGTCTTGCAGGGATTGCTGGAGCGGGCCCTCGAGGATATCTCTCCCCTCGAGCGTCGCGCCATTCTGGAGGCGGGGGACATCCTCGACTATGCCCTGGTGAAAAGGAGCAGGGAGATCGTTTTCAATCCGCAGGAGCAGGCGTGGTTGCAAGCACATCCGGTCATCCGCTACGGGGTTGCCCCGGATTGGCCCGGGATGAGCGAGGTGGACGACAGGGGGCGGCTCAAGGGGCTCATTGCCGATCTGCTGACACTGATGAGCCAGCGTGCCGGGCTCCAGTTCACCCTGGTGCCGACCCGGAGCTGGGCCCAGAGCATGGCGCTCTTCCAGGATCGCAAGCTGGATCTCATCCCGGCCATGACTCCCACCGCGGAGCGTCAGCAGTTTGCCCGGTTTACCCCCAACTACGCTTCGATCAACCGGGTGGTCGTGGCGAGGCAGGGGATGGCCGAGCTCACCGCCGCCAGGGCACTGAAAGGGCACAGGGTGGGCATGGTGGGGGGCTCGGTGGAGCAGGTCTTGCTGAGCGAGGTGGGGGCCATCGCCGTGCCGGTGGCCAGCGATGCCGAATTGCTGCCCCTGCTGGACCAGCAGAAGGTCGACTATGTGCTGATGAGCACCACCACCCTGGAGCAGTCGCTGCAAAAGGGATTCAGCGACCGCTACCAGGTGGTCTTCTCCGGCAGCGACCTGCGGGTACCCATCGCCATGGCGACCCAGTTGCAGGACCCCATGCTGCAGCAGATCCTCACCAAGGTGCTGATCGCCATTCCCCCCGACGAGCTCTCCGCCCTGGAGAAAAAGTGGCTCTCCCTGACCATACAGACGGGACTGGATCCGAAGACGGTGCTGCTCTGGTCCTCCCTCGGCGGCGGCATTTTCCTGCTCTGCCTCTTGCTGTTCATGGGCTGGAACCGGACGTTGCGCCGCCAGATCAGCCAGCGGCGGGAGGCCGAGCGGCGGCTCGAGGAGCAGCTGGTGTTTGTCCAGATGATGCTGGATGCCCTGCCCAACCAGGTGGTGCTGACCAACGAGCGCTATGAAGTGGCAATGACGAACCGGGCGTACCGGCAGATGTTTCTCGGCGGGGAGAACCTGACGGGCTCCTATGAGCGGTTGCTCCAGGATCGATTGCCCGAGTCGATCCGCGCCAGGGTGATGGAGGAGGATGCCAGCGTCTGGGAGAGCGGAGAGGAGCTTCATGGTCGGGGCGAGATCCGGTTTGATGACGATCGCCTGCACCAGATGATCTACACCAAGCGGCTCTTTGCTGGGCCCGATGACAAGCGGCTCGGGATCCTGACCGTGCTGACCGACGTGACCGAGCTGGAGCAGGCACGGTTTGCGGCCCAGGAGGCGCAGACCCGGCTGACCCAGATCACCGACAGCATGCCGGGTCTGGTCTATCAGTATCACTGGCTTGGGCCGGGCAAGGGGCACTTCCTCTACACCTCGCAAGGGGTCAGGGAGATGGTGGGGGTGGAAGAGGACCTGGTCGGCATGGCGGTCACCGGTGCCTCCATCCTGGGGCTGACAGGCAAGGCGCACCAGGACTTCGTGGCCACGGTGGATCGTCATGCCCTGAGCATGCAGCCGCTGGATCTCGAGGTGGAGATCAGGCGCCAGGGGGAGGCGGGCTATTTGCAGATCCGTGGTCATTTCGTTCACCAGGAGGGGCTTGAAGGGATCATATTGAACGGCGTGGTGCAGGACATCACCAAGCTCAAGCGCCAGGAGCTGGAGCTGCGCCAGGCCAGGCGGGTGGCGGAGGAGGCGACCCAGGCGCGCAGCCGCTTCCTCGCCACCATGAGTCATGAGCTTCGCACTCCCATCTCCGGCATGCACGGCATGCTGGAGCTGCTGCAAATGAGTGCGCTGGACGACGATCAGCGCTACATGTTGCGCAATATCTCGACCTCCACCAACCACCTGCTCTATCTGGTGAACGACATCCTGGACTTCTCCAAGATGGAAGCCGGGCAGTTGCAACTGCACCCCCATCACTGCCGCCTGACCTCGGTGATTTGCGATGTCATCCGGGGACATGCGGCCCTGGCCTATGGCAAGGGACTCATTGTGACGCTGCGGTGGGGGAAGACGGTGCCGGATCTGGCCTGCATCGACGGGATCAGGGTGGGGCAGGTGATCTCCAATCTGTTGAACAACGCGGTGAAGTTCACCGAGGCGGGGGCGATCGCCATCCAGGTGGATTATGAAGACGACCGGCTGGCCTTCCGGGTCCGGGATACCGGGATAGGCATCGCCCTGGAGCAGCAGCGCACCCTCTTCATCCCGTTCAAGCAGGTGGAGTCCGACACCAACCGCCGGTTTGGCGGCACCGGGCTTGGGCTTGCCATCTGTCATCAACTCACCCAGAAAATGGGGGGGAGCCTGACCCTGGAAAGTACCCCTGGAATGGGCACCTGCGTGACCTTCACGCTGCCCCTGGCCGAGTGCCAGTGGGAAGCGCCGCCCCTGACCGGTCAGGTATGGTGGTGGTTTGGGGAGGATGAGGGGCTGGAATCGGTGATGGCCAGGCTGGGCGCCAGACTGGTACGCATGGAGGCACACCATTGGCAGCAGCCCCTCGAGGGGCATCTGCTGGCGCAGGAGAATCACCTGGAGCAGGCCCTTGGCAGTGACTGGCTGGCCTGTTTGCAGCGTTCGAACCTCAAGGGCATAGTACTCTCTCCCCATGAGGCCCTGCGGGGGCGCATGGGGGGCAACGCCTGGTGGCGACTGGGACAATCGCCTCTCTACCCCGATCTGTTGCTGGAAACCTGCCAGTCACTGTTCAACCAGCAGGCGAGCCAGTCGATGGGGATGGAGGGGGAGAAGCTCAGGGGGCGGGTGCTGGTGGCGGATGATCACCCCGTCAACCGGGCATTGCTGACGAGGCAGCTCGCTATCCTGGGGCTCGAGTCCGAGGTGGTGGAAGATGGCGAGGAGGCGCTGCGCGCCTGGCAGGGGCAGGACTTCGCCCTGCTGCTGACCGACTGCCACATGCCGGTGATGGATGGCTATGCCCTCACGCGAGCCTTGCGGGATGCCGGGGACAGTGCTCCCATTATCGGGGTGACGGCCGATACCTCTGAGGAGGCGAGCCAACAGATGCGTGATGCCGGCATGAACGACATGCTGTTCAAGCCCTACAGCCTGGATGCCCTGAGCCAGACCCTGGGACGCTGGTTGCCGACTCAGGAAGAACAGCTCGCCTCGGAGGCGCCCCGGCAAGCCAGGGTTCAGCTGCCAGGCATAAGCTGGTTGACCCTGTTCGGGGATGAGGCGGTGGCTCGCAGCATGGCCAGCGAATACCTGGAAGCCAACGAGCAGGATGGCGAGGACATGAGGCTGGCGCTGGCCAGCCAGGATACCCAGGCGCTGGTGGAGACGGCACATCGCATCAAGGGGGCCGCGCGCATGGTAGGACAGCAGGCATTGGCAGAGGAGGCGGCCCGGCTGGAGGCGGCGGCCAGATTGAAACAACTGGACAAGCTCGATGACCTGGCCAGGGCGGTACAGGCATTGATGGACTCTATCAGAGGTGAAACGGGGTTATGGCTCGATGAATAGCGCACGGCATGAGTTGGCGATCATGGTGGTGGAGGATCACAACTTCCAGCGCAAGGCCCTGATGCACCAGATCCGCGGACTGGGCTACGGCAACCTGCTGGAGGCGCAGGACGGGGAGGAGGCGCTGGCACAGTGCCAGCACCACAGGGTCGACATCCTGTTCTGCGATCTGCGCATGCCGGGCATGGATGGCATGGCGCTGCTGCGCCGCCTCTCCCTTGGCGGGTTCCGCGGTGGCATCGTGCTGTGCAGCGCCCTGGAGGATGACGTGGTCGATGCCGTGCTGCGCATGAGCCGGGCCTATGGCCTGCAGGTGCTGGGGCGCATCGAGAAACCCGCGTCTCCCCAGCAGATCGCGCAGCTCATCGGTGCCTGGCGGCCCCAGCAGGTGCGTAGCCAGGAAGAGGATGGTTATCACCTGACCCTGGATGAGCTGCGCCGGGCGTTGGATCAGGACCAGTTGCTGCCCTGGTATCAACCCAAGGTGGGATTTCACAACGGGGAGTGGCTCGGCATGGAGGCGCTTGCCCGCTGGCAGCACCCCGAATATGGCCTGATCTCGCCGGCCCGTTTCATTCCGCTGGCGGAGCACAACGGGCTCATCGACCCGCTCACCGAGGTGATCATCGGCAAGGCGCTGCGGGACGGGCACCTGTGGGAGAAGACCGGGCTCTCCCTGAACCTGTCGATGAACCTCTCCACCACCTCCCTCATCGAGGGGGATCTGTGCAACACCCTGCTCAGCCACTGCCAGCGCTGGAGCATCAACCCCGAGCTCATCACCCTCGAAGTGACCGAGAGCGCCTTCGTCAAGGATCTCGGCAAGTCGCTGGAGGTGCTGACCCGCTTGCGGATGCACGGTTTTGGTCTCTCCATCGATGATTTCGGGACCGGCTACTCCTCCATGCAGCAGCTCGCCCTGCTCCCCTTTACCGAGTTGAAACTGGACAGATCCTTCGTGGATCGCTGCTATGAAGATCCCTCTCGCCTAGCCATAATCGAGTCCAGCATCGAGCTGGCTCGCAAGTTGGGCTTGAAATCGGTGGCCGAGGGGGTCGAAGATGAGGCGACCTGGCAATTGCTGGCGAAGCTGGGGTGCGATCAATGCCAGGGCTTCTTCTCCGCCCGTCCCATGCCCCGCGAGGAGCTGATGGGATGGCATCAGGGTTGGCAGGCTCGTTTGCCCGCGCTCATCAGACGCTAATCCCGGGCAGGATGCCCGACGAATTCCAAGGATGGCCATGAAAATATCAAGCAAGTTGTTGTTGAGCTTCTGTTTTATCAACCTGCTCATCATTCTCTCCTCCGCCCTTGTCTATCATCAGCTCGGCCGGATCGAAGGCTCGCAAGATGCCTTGCTGGCTCAGGCCCTGCCCGCCCTGCAGCGGGACGAGGCGAGCCAGAAAGCCCTGATTGCCACCGTCTCCTCCCTGCGGGCCTATCTCATCCTCGGCAAGGATCCGGCACAGGGTGATCGCATCAAGCAGGAGTGGGAAGAGGCCTGGCACGCCATCGAGCGCCAGCGTTTCACTCCCGACCTGACCCGGGCACTCAAGGATTTCAAGGGGGCACAGTCACAGGTGTGGGCCCTGGCTCACACCGAAGAGAACCTGCCCGCCCACACCCTGATGCTGCTGGAGGCCGGCCCCCTGGCGGAGTCGGCCCTCGATCAGTTGCAGTCTTTTGCCAATGAAGAGGTGGCGACGCCCCAAGCGACGTTGCCCGGTGACAGGCGCCTGCTGCTCAAGCAGGTGGGGGATGCCTACAACAGCCTGGGCAATGCGCTCTCCGCCCTGCGGGATTTCCTCATCTCGGGGGAGAAGGAGTACCTGGACAAGTACCGGGACTACTACCAGTTCCACCAGCAGCGGGTGGCCGAGCTGAAACAGCAGGAGGCCAACTTCACCGAGGCACAAAAGGGGCTCTGGACGCTCTTTGAAGAGATGTCAGCCCCCTTTGCCGAGCTGGTCGGCCAGGTGATCGAGAAGCGCCAGGCCCCGGACTGGGACAGGGCCAACCACCTGATGGCCACCGAGATAGAGCCCGCCCTGACCCGGCTGGCGGATCAGCTGGCGACCCAGGTGACCCATACCCGTGCCGAGGTGGACAAGATGGCAGGGGAGATGGCGGCCGCCAGTCAGGCCATTCACCGCACCCTGCTGCTGGCCACCACCAGCGTCATCCTGCTGGGCACCCTGGTGGCCCTGCTGTTCAGCCGGCGCCTGACCCGGGACATCGCCAGCCTGGTGAAACGGGCGGGCCTGGTGGCCGATGGCCGCCTCCCCGTCACCCCCTTGCCCGTGCTTCGTCAGGATGAGCTGGGAGGGCTCACGGGCTCCATCAACCGGATGTCGGCACAGTTGCGCGAGCTGGTGGGGGAGATCCAGGGGGCGGTCGGTCAGGTGGAAGGGGCTGGCCGCGAGGTGGGCCAGACCACCAATGCCATCGTGGATGATCTGGCAAGCCAGAATCAGCGGCTCGATGCGGTGGCAGCCGCCATCGAGCAGATGTCGGTCAGTACCCGGGATGTGGCGGGCAACATTGCGGACGCGGCGGGAGCGGCTCGCCAGACCGAGCAACAGGCAAGGGAGGGGGAGCAGGCCCTCGCCCGTATGGGGACCACCATGGCGCAGATTGGTGCCATGATTACCCAGGCAAACCAGGCGATGACGCAGCTCAGCAGCCAGAGCGAGCAAGTGGGGAGGGTCACCGAAGTGATAGCCACCATCGCCGAGCAGACCAACCTGCTGGCACTCAATGCGGCCATCGAGGCGGCGCGGGCCGGTGAGCAGGGACGGGGATTTGCCGTGGTGGCCGATGAAGTGAGGCAGTTGGCCAGCCGCACCAGCGCATCGACCATGGAGATCAACCAGACCATTGCCAGCATCCAGCAGCAGACCCGGGAGACCGCGGATACCGTGGGCAGCGGCACCCTGCTGGTGGAGCAGGGGCGTAGCGCCGTGGCCTCGGTGACCGAGACCCTGGAGTCGATGGCGACGCTGGTGCAGGATCTCAGCGGCCAGCTTGCCGCCATCGCCACCGCCACCGAGCAGCAGTCAAGGGCGGCGCAGGAGGTGGCGGGCACGGTGGAGGAGATTGCCGGGCTCAGCCATCAGTCCAGCGAGCATGGCCAGCAGGGGGAGCAGATCGCCGCCCGCCTGACCCGGGAGACGGGGAGACTGACATCGGCCATCAGCCGCTTCGAACTGGATGCCTGACGCAAGGGAGAGAAAAACGGGGCAGACCTCTGGGTCTGCCCCGTTTTTTTCGGCCCGACAACCTGGTGGTGGAAGGATGCACGACGCAGGTGTGGTCCTGACCGTTCGGAAGCAGGGGGATGGTGTCTTGTGTACTGCCCTGTGGCTCTTTCTGCCGACAGGACGGGTCACTCCAGGCGGCGGAAGGCCTGGTTTTCGAAGCTGCTGCAGGTCTCCTGGTTGAGCAGGTTGACCAGCAGGATGGCCCGCTTTTCGCCATCCGGCTCCAGATAGATGGCTTCAAACCCGGCGAGGGGGCCGGATTCGATAAGTACCTTGTCTCCCTGGGTCGGCAGACGGGCATAGCTGGCGCGCGCCTCGTCGCTGTCGTCCCGGCTCATGAGCCGGTAGATCAGCTGGCTGCTGACGGGGGTCCACTCCTTGCCGAAGTGGATGATGCGACTGATGCCCCGGGTCGATTTCAGGGTGACCGGGGTGACCTCTTCCAGATCCACGTAGATGAAGAGGTAGTTGGGGAACATGGGCTCGCGCTGGGGCACGCGCTTGCCTCGCCGCAGTTTTTCAATCTCGACCATGGGGTAATAGGATTCAACGCCCTGGGCTGCCAGATGGGCGCGGGCGCGGGCCTCTTCCTTGGGTTTGCAGTAGGCCAGATACCATTTCTTCATTGTTGTTCTGTTTTTCGTGTTGCCGTGCTTGCGGCTATCATAACGGGGGTAAAAAAAAAGGCCACGCTTGACGTGGCCTTTTTTCCAGAGTGAGTGATTACCAACCTTTCACCAGACCGCCCTTGAACAGCTCGGTCCCCTTCTTGAAGACCTCGTCGGTCTGGAAGGACTGGACGAACTCCTTGACCTTCTCGTCGTCCTTGTTGTTCTCGCGAGCAACGATCAGGTTGACGTAGGGGGACTCCTTGTCTTCGACAAACAGGCCGTTCTCGGTCGGGGTCAGACCAATCTGACCGGCGAAGGTGTTGTTGATGATGGCCAAGTCCACGTCTTCCAGGGAGCGCGGCAGTTGTGCGGCTTCCAGCTCGACGATCTTGAAGTTGCGCGGGTTGCTGGCGATGTCCAGTACGGTCGCTTCTAGACCGGCACCCTCTTTCAGCTTCAGCAGGCCCTGCTTCTCCAGCAGGATCAGGGAACGACCCAGGTTGGTCGGATCGTTCGGCACCGCTATCTGGGCACCGTCTTTCAGCTCGGACAGGGCCTTGACCTTCTTGGAGTAACCGGCGATCGGGTAGACGAAGGTGTTGCCGACCGGCACCAGCTTGAAGCCGCGATCACGGATCTGGGCATCCAGGTAGGGTTTGTGCTGGAAGGCGTTGACGTCGACGCTGCCGTCGTTCAGGGCCACGTTCGGGGTGACGTAGTCGGAGAAGGTGACCACTTCGACGGTCAGGCCGTATTTTTCCTTGGCAACCTTGGCCGCGGTCTCAACCAGCTCGGTCTCGGGACCGGCGATGGCGCCCACCTTCAGGGTCTTGTTCTCTTCCTTCTGGCCGCAGCCGACCAGTACCAGGGTTGCCAGCAGCGCAGCTGCTGCGGATTTGATGCCCAATTTCATAAAAACCTCCTGTCAGAAATCGACGATTAACGATGATCACATTGTTTGACCAGGCGCTCACCCGCGCTCTGGATGAGTTGAACCAGCACCACCAGAATGACCACGGTGACCAGCATGACGGTGGGATCGAAACGCTGGTAGCCGTAGCGAATACCCACATCACCGAGACCACCGCCTCCGATGGCACCTGCCATGGCGGAGTAGTTCACCAGGGTGACGAGGGTGATGATGACGCTGTTGAGGATCCCCGGCAGGGCCTCGGGCAGCAGCACCTTGGCGATGATTTGCAGGGGCTTGGCCCCCATGGCCTTGGCCGCTTCCAGCAGACCGTCAGGCACCTCCATCAGGGCCCCTTCCACCAGGCGGGCGATGAAGGGAATGCAGCCCACGGTCAGCGGCACGATGGCGGCGATGGTGCCGATGCTGGTGCCGACGATGAAGCGGGTCAACGGAATGATGGCGACCAGCAGAATGATGAAGGGCACCGAGCGACCGACGTTGACGATGACGCCCAGGACCTTGTTGAGCAGCGGATTGGCCAGGATCTGGCCCGCCTTGGTCACGTGCAGCGCCACGCCGAGCGGCAGGCCGAGCAGGCAGCCGAACAGGGCGGAGGCAAACACCATGATGAGGGTGTCGCCCAGAGCCGAAATCAGCAGATTAATCATTGCTTCGGACATAACCCATTACCTCCAGCTGAATGTGGTTGTCGATGAGGAACTGTTGGGTGGCCTCGCACTGGGCCTCGTCCCCGAACAGTTCCGCCAGCAGGAAGCCGAACTTGACGCCACCGGCGTATTCGATGTCTGCGCTCAGGATGCTGATGTCGATGTTGAAACGGCGGCTCGCCTCGGAAATCAGCGGCGAATCCACCGTGGTCCCGGTAAAGCCGAGCTTCACCAGGGGATAGCTGCCGGGCACCCGGTCGCTACTCATCCGATCCTGATACTCCTGGGGCACTTCCAGGTGGATGGTGGAGTGGATGAAATCCCGGGCCAGCTGGGTCTTGGCATTGCTGAAGAACCAGGCCACTTCCCCCTGCTCGATGAGACGGCCGTCGCTGATGATGGCCACTTCGTCGCAGATCCCCTTCACCACGTCCATTTCGTGGGTGATGAGCAGTATGGTGAGCCCCAGCTTGACGTTGATCTCCTTGAGCAGGGTCAGGATCGAGCGGGTTGTCTGCGGGTCGAGGGCCGAGGTGGCCTCGTCACACAGCAGAACCTTGGGAGCCGGTGCCAGGGCACGGGCGATGGCGACGCGCTGCTTCTGGCCGCCGGAGAGCTCGGACGGATAGGCGTGGGCACGGGCTTCCAGCCCGACCAGGGCCAGCAGTTCGCTGACCCGGCTCTGGATCTTGTCCTTGCTCCAGCCCGCCAGCTCCAGCGGGAAGGCGATGTTGGCGGAGACGGTGCGAGAGGCCAGCAGGTTGAAGTGCTGGAAGATCATGCCGATCTGGCGGCGAGCCTGAGTCAGATCCCGCTCGCTGAGGGCGACCAGGTCCTGGCCATCGACGATGACCTGCCCCTCGGTGGGGCGCTCCAGCAGATTGACGCAGCGGATGAGGGTACTCTTGCCGGCACCGGAGGCACCGATCACCCCGAAGATCTTGCCTTGGGGCACATGCAGGCTCACGTCACGCAGGGCGTGCACGGCATCACTGCCTTTACCGTAGACTTTGTTGAGACCGATCAACTTAATCATGGATTCTTCCGTGCTAACAGCCTTAAAGCACAGGGCGCTACAGGCGGGTAAATTGGGCAGAGGTTTCACTGGGTAGCTCTGTCATCATGGAGGATGATGCTAAGATGTCCGGATGGCTGTGTCAACGCATGTTTTTACGTCTAGACGTCTAAAAAATGGATAAGGATTCCCGCCATTTGACTATGGTGTGGAGGTATCACCACCAGCATCAATATTAGATTCCGATTTGGTGACTTTAGTCCGAATATAAGCTGGTAAATATCTTTTATGTCGTCGATTTGATGCCTCCCTTCGGGCAAGGTGCCCGGTTGTCCGGGCAGCATCGCTGCCGGTTTCCCTTTCCTCCTGCTGTCTCTTTTTCTGCTTTCTTTTCCATCTCCTTGATGCAGAACAATAAATGACCAGTTCGTGGCCGTGTCGACATGCCAGCTCCCTATACTGGCTGCAGGTGGATGCTAGGAGGGAGGCGAGATGCGATTCCAACAGATCAAGGACCTGATGCTCTATCTCGAGGAGCTTCATCATCGGCAAGGGCGCATTTACGGGCGCCAGATCCCCCGGGTGGATGCTGAGCGCAGCAGGATGTTGCTGGCCTATCTGCAAGGGCGGGAGGATGCCGCGGCGGCTCATCTGCACGATTATCGCGAGCAGATGGGAAGCGCGGTGAAGGAGACCTGGCTGGATCAGGGGTTTGGCGAGGATCTGCTGGCCGAGGGGGATCGTCTGGCGCTGCCCGCAACAACCCAGCCCGCGGAGATAGTGGCCCTGGTGTCACGCCAGGAGGAGAGGCTCATCGGCGAGCTGGAACGCCTGGCCCGGGAGTGCCCCACGCCCGATACGGCGGCGCTGCTGAAAGCCCTGGCCTCCATGGCCCAATCCCGCCTGACCCGTCTGGTACACGGTGCTCATCGCCTCGACGATCTCTGAGCCCGGATGGGAGAGACCCGGCACGGGCCGGGTCTTCTGATGTTGCTGGCGGTCAGCCCCCTTGCCGGGCCGCGCCATAGAGGGCGGCGCCTATGATGCCGGCCTGGTTGAGGTTCGCGGCCGCCACCAGGGGAGCCCGGGTCTCAATCTTGTCGATGAACTTGTCGAGCTTGGCGGCGCTGCCGCCCCCCAGGATGAAGAGGTCGGGGGAGAACAGAAACTCCAGGCGAGCCAGGTATTTGTTGAAACGTTTGCCCCAGCGGCCCCAGGAAAGATCCTCGCGCTTGCGCACCGCATCGGAGCAATAGTGTTCGGCCACCATGCCTTCCAGCATCAGGTGACCCAGTTCGGTATTGGGCAGCAACTGGCCATTGACGAAGACGGCGGTACCGATGCCGGTGCCGACGGTGATGAGAATGATGACCCCCTGGCGATCCTGCCCGGTGCCAAAGCGCATCTCCGCCAGACCGGCCGCATCGGCGTCGTTCAGGACATGGCAGGGCAGGCCGGTCACATCGGCAAACAGGTGGGCGGCATCGGTCTCAATCCAGCTCTTGTCGATGTTGGAGGCATTCTTGGCGATGCCGTTGTGGATGGTGGCGGGAAAACCGCACCCCACGGGACCCTTCCATTGGAAGTGTTCGACCAGCGCCTTGAGGGTGTGTGCCACGGCGGCCGGGGTTGCCGGTTGCGGTGTGGCGATGCGGTGGCGTTCGCCAATCAGCTCCCCGGTTTCGGTGTCGACCAGGCAGCCCTTGATCCCGGACCCCCCAATATCTACTCCCAGCATCTGCATCAGAATCTTCCTTTTATTGTGCCGATGTTCAATGGTCGGCAGAGCATGAAAAAATGGCTGCGATCCGGCAAGTGCCAGATCACTTATGCGTGATCCGGCAGACCTTTTTCGATGCAGCGGATCAGCAATCGCGTCTTTTTATTCTCTTCCTGCTGACGCCTGGCCAGGGTCGCCAGCGCCCACTCGATATGCTCGGCCACCATGGACGCCGCCTCAGGCAGCGCCTGTTGCAGGGCGGCCAGGACCTCGCTGCTGGCCGGTCCGTTGCCAAGGGCCACCGCTAGGTTGCGACGCCAGCGCTGATAGCCGATGCGGCGGATGGGGCTGCCTTCCGTGTGCTTGAGAAATTCGGCTTCGCTCCAGCGCCACAGCACCAGCAGGGGAGGGCGATGCAGGTCGGGACGGGGACTGAAATCGGGTTCGGGGCTGGCATCGGCATAGCGGTTCCAGGGGCAGATGAGCTGGCAGTCGTCACAGCCATAGATGCGATTGCCCATGAGCGGCCTGAACTCCTCGGGAATGGGGCCGTCGTTCTCGATGGTGAGATAGGAGATGCAGCGCCGTCCGTCTACCACATAGGGGGCGATGATGGCACCGGTGGGGCAGATATTGATGCAGGCCACGCACTTGCCACACAGCTCCTTCTCCACCGGGGTATCCACGGGCAGCGGCAGGGCGATGAGCAATTCTCCCAGAAAGAAGAAGGAGCCGGCGGACTCGTTGATCAGCAGCGAGTGCTTGCCCACCCAGCCAAGGCCCGCCTTGGCCGCTAGCGGCCTTTCCAGAATAGGGGCCGAGTCGACGAAGGGGCGCCACTCGCCCAGGGTTTGTCCCGCCGCCTGCAACAGGGTGTCGCACCGCAGCTCGATGCGCTCCCCCAACTGTTTGAGCCGGTTGCGCAGCACCTTGTGGTAGTCGCGGCCGAGGGCATAGCGGCTGATGTAGCCGAGGGTGGGATCGCGCAGGGTGGCGGCAAAGCCCGCCTCGAACGGGAGGTAGTTCATCCGCACCGAGATGACCCGCAAGGTGCCCGGCAACAGCTCGTGGGGGCGGGCCCTCATCATGCCGTGGCGCGCCATGTAGTCCATGGTCCCGTGATAACCGGCATCCAGCCAGGCCTGCAACCTTGGCTCTTCCAGAGTGAGGTCGGTGTCGGCGATGCCGACCTGGTCAAATCCTAGCTCCCTTGCCCAGAGCTTGATATCGTGGGCCAGTTGCGCAAGTTCGGCAGCCGTCATGCAGCATCCTCCCTCTGCCTGCAGGAGTGTGGCAGGCGCAGGGCGGCAATATGGCGTGCCAGTTGCCAGGTCATGGGATGATGAAACGTGGGGGCCGTCATGGTAGAGGTGTTCGGGGACGCTATCCGCAAAAATGAGTGGGAGAGTCTAGCACAACCCCTGTGGCGGGCCGAGCAGATCCGCAGCATGGAACTGCGCTGGGCCGAGCAGGAGGGGTTGCCCCTCTATGTGCTGATGGAGCGGGCCGGGAGTGCGCTGTGCAACTATGCCTGTCACCACTGGCCCGACAGCCGCCAGTGGTGGATCTTCGTCGGCCCTGGCAACAACGGTGGGGATGGCTACGTGCTGGCCCGCCTTGCCCGGCGCATCGGCCTCGAGCCTTTGGTGATTGCCGCCCGGGCTCCCGGCCTGCTGAGGGGAGATGCCAGGCGGGCTGCCGAAGAGTGGCTCGCATCGGGGGGGAGCGTGACCATGGCCGAGGATCTGCTGCCCGCCACGCTGCCGCCGCCGGATCTGGTCATAGACGCACTGCTCGGTACCGGCGTCCAGCTTCCCCTCTCCTCGTCAATGACAAAGATCGTCGCAACAATCAATGGCTTGAACGCGCCCGTGCTGGCGGTGGATCTCCCCTCCGGTCTCAATGCCGACACCGGCCGCGCCATGGGCGCACTGGTGCGTGCCACCCGCACCCTCACCTTCATCGGCATCAAGCAGGGCATGCTCACCGCCGACGGGGTAGACGGAGTCGGCCACCTCGACCGGGATCCTCTGGGAGTGACGCCGGGGGAGGAACGGGTTCCCGCTGCCGAGCGGATCGATTATCCCAGCCTCAAGGGGTTGCTGACCCCGCGCAGGCGCTCGGCTCACAAGGGACACAGCGGCAAGGTACTGCTGACGGGGGGGAACCTCGGCATGCAGGGAGCCCTCCTGCTGGCGGGTCAGGCCTGTCTGCGGGCGGGGGCGGGATTGGTACGCCTGCGCCAGCACCCTGATTGCCCGGCGGCCAGCTTGGTTCAACCCGAGCTGATGGGATGCCCGGCGGACATGGATGAAGGGTGGGCATCGGTGCAGGTACTGGGGCCCGGGCTCGGTCAGGATGGGTGGGGCCGGGCCCGGTTCGAACAGGGCATCGGAGCCGCCGTGCCACTGGTATTGGACGCCGATGGATTGAATTGGCTGGCGCAGGCCCCCCGTCATCAGGATAATTGGGTGCTCACGCCCCACCCCGGGGAGGCGGCTCGCCTGCTGGGTTGCTCCATCGCCGAGGTCGAGGGAGACAGGTTTGCGGCCGTCTCGCGACTGCAACAGCGCTACGGTGGTGTGGTGTTGCTCAAGGGGGCGGGGTCGCTCATCTGCGACGGCAGGCGCATTTCCCTGTGCGACGAGGGCAACCCCGGCATGGCCAGTGGCGGCATGGGTGACCTCTTGTCTGGTATAATCGCCGCCCTTCTGGCTCAGGGCTGGTCTGCGGGCATGGCCACCCGACTCGGGGCCGTGATCCACGCAGAGGCCGCCGATCTGGCCGCTGCCGAGGGTGAGAGGGGCATGCTGGCATCGGATCTGCTGCCCTGGATCCGTCGTCTGGTCAATCCGACACAGTAACAAGTAACAAGAAGAACATGGCAAAAACCTTGATGATGACACTGCCGGACGAGGCAGCAACAGTGGCGCTGGGTGGCCGTCTGGCAAAGGCGTGCCAACAGGCCACCACGGTATTTCTGCACGGTGCCCTCGGGGCCGGCAAAACCACCCTGACCCGAGGCTGGGTGCAGGGACTGGGTCATGAGGGCAAGGTCAAGAGTCCGACCTATACCCTGGTGGAACCCTATGAGCTTGCCCAGTGGCAGGTCTATCACTTCGATCTCTATCGACTGGCGGACCCGGAAGAGCTGGAGTTCATGGGCATTCGCGACTATTTCGCCGCCGATACCCTCTGCCTGGTGGAGTGGCCAGAGAAGGGCGACGGCTGGCTGCCAGCCCCGGATCTCGAGATCACCCTGAGTTATGCAAACGAGCAGCGCGAGGTGCAGATTGATGCCCGCACTGCTATCGGCGAAGCCATTCTGGAACGGTTGTCATCTCAGTGCGCGTGATCCTTGTTTTTGTTCTCTCCCTGATGGCATTGCCCACCTGGGCCAATCAGCTCAAGAGTGTGCGGGTGTGGCCATCACCGGACAACACCCGGGTGGTGCTCGACATGAGCAGCGCCCCCAATTTCAACTACTTCACCCTGACCGGTCCGAACCGTCTGGTCATCGACCTGAAAGGGGCGAGCAACGCCACCAACCTGGCCCGCATCGAGAACAAGAGCGAGCTGGTGCGCAAGATCCGCGAGAGCACGCCGCTGGAGAAGGGGGGCCTGCGACTGGTGCTGGATCTCGGCTCTGCCATCAAGCCGGTGGTCTTCCCGCTGGCGCCGGCAGGCCCCTATGGCCACCGTCTGGTGATCGATCTTCCCTATGAAGAGAAGGGGAGCGCTGCGGCGCAGCCCGCTCCCGTCGGGGGGCACGGCAAGGCCATCGTCATCGCCATCGATCCTGGTCACGGCGGGGAAGACCCGGGCTCCATCGGCCCGCGCCGCACCTACGAGAAACGGGTGACCCTGGCGGTCTCCCAGAAGCTGGCGGCCCTCATCGACCGGGAGCCCGGCATGCGAGCCGTGCTGACCCGCCGTGGCGACTACTTCGTCGATCTCAACAAGCGCTCCGAGATTGCCCGCAAGGCCAAGGCTGACCTGCTGGTGTCGGTGCATGCCGACAGCTTCCACAACTCGACTCCTCGCGGCGCCTCCGTCTGGGTGTTGTCGACCAACCGCGCCAACCGCGAGATGGGTAGCTGGCTCGAGAAGCAGGAGAAGCAGGGTGAGCTGCTGGGGGGCGTTGGCAAGGTATTGGCCGAGTCTGATCCCAACCCCTATCTGGCGCAGACCTTCCTGGATCTCTCCATGGACAAGTCCAGGGCCGAAGGCTATGACGTCAGCCGCCAGATCCTGCGCTCGCTCGGCCGGGTGGCCAGATTGCACAAGAAGGCGCCGGAACATGCGAGTCTGGCGGTGCTGAAGGCGCCGGACATCCCCTCGGTACTGGTGGAGACGGGCTTTATCTCGAACCACGCCGAGGAGAAGCTGCTGGCCACCGCCAGCTATCAGGATCAGCTGGCCCGGGCCATCTTCGAGGGGATCCGCAACTATTACCGCAGCCATCCGACCAAGGGGCCCATGCTCACCGGCAAGGGCCAGGTTGCCGCCCCGCCGCGTCAGGCGCCTGCCAGCAAGCCGCTCGCCGTCAGCAAGCCGGTTGCCCAGCCAACGCAGCAGGTCGTGACCAACCGGATGCCGGCGAGCGAGCCCTATCGCGTTGGTGAGGGCGGCGCCCCGGTCAGCAGCGTCGGCAGCGCCTCCGGTGCCGGCGTGATCAAACCTTACAAGGTCGCAGCCCAGGAGCCGAGTGCGCCGGTAGCCAGCGTGCAGAGCAACGACAAGTCCAACATGATCCGCCACGTGGTCACCCGCGGCCAGAGTCTCTCCCGTCTCGCCGAGAAACATGGGGTGAGTCAGGCGCGACTGGTGGAGATCAACAAGCTCAAGTCACGGGACATCCAGATAGGGCAGGTGCTCTATATTCCGCGAAAATAGCGCGGGCTGAAGAACGCCGCCCTTCTCTGCCGATGGCAGGGAGGGGCGGTGAGCGTTGATGGCGCCAGGTCCACCTCTTCCCCTTTTTCATCTGCAGGAGCAAGCGATGCCAATCCGTATATTGCCGCCGATTCTGGCCAACCAGATTGCTGCCGGTGAGGTCGTGGAGCGGCCCTCCTCCGTGGTGAAGGAACTGGTGGAAAACAGCCTGGATGCGGGGGCTGACCGGGTCGAGATCGACATCGACAAGGGAGGCGCCAAGCTTATCCGCATTCGTGACAACGGCTGCGGTGTCGCCAGGGATGAGCTGGTGCTGGCGCTGTCGCGCCACGCCACCTCCAAGGTGGCGACCCTGGACGATCTGGAAGGGATCAACAGCCTGGGCTTTCGCGGGGAGGCGCTCGCCTCCATCAGCTCCGTCTCCCGCCTCACCTTCACCTCCCGTACGGCAGAGCAGAGCGAGGCCTGGCAGGCCCAGGCGGAAGGGCGTGAGATGAGCGTCACCGTCAAGCCGGCAGCCCACCCGGTGGGCACCACGGTGGAGGTGGTGGATCTCTTCTTCAACACCCCGGCGCGGCGCAAGTTCATGCGCAGCGAAAAGACCGAATTTGCCCACATCGACGAACTGGTGCGCCGCATCGCGCTCTCCCGCTTCGACGTCACCCTGATCCTGCGCCACAACGGCAAGGTGGTGCGCCAGTACAAGGCGGCCAACACGGTGGCGGAGCAGGAGCGCCGCCTCGCCGCCGTCTGCGGCTCCCCCTTCATGCACCATGCCCTGGCGGTATCGAGCGAACACAGCGACGTGCGGTTGTGGGGCTGGCTGGCCACCCCGGCAGGAGCCAGGCCGCAGAACGACCTGCAATACACCTATGTCAATGGCCGCATGATGCGGGACAAGCTCATCAATCACGCCATTCGCCAGGCCTATGACGAGCTGCTGCCCGCCGACCGCTTCGCGGCCTATGTGCTTTATATCGAGCTGGATCCCCGCCAGGTGGACGTCAACGTCCATCCGGCCAAGCACGAAGTGCGTTTCCATCAGGCGCGTCTCATCCACGATTTCATCTTCCAGGCGCTGTTTACCGCCCTGCGCCAGGACGGGGCAGGGAGCGCCACCGATGCCCCCCTGGCCGAGACCCAGGTCGAGCTGCCGGGCAGCCCGGAGATCACCTATCCGGGTCAGGCGCCGCGCACCGAGTGGTACGGTGCCGAACACGGCTATCGGGCTCCTGCCCCTGCGCGAGATGGCGACGGCGTGCGGGAAGGCGGTGGTGGCAGGGGAGGACACTACCAGCCTCCCGAGCCCCCGAGCCGGGCCGCGATGCGAGGCATGGGTGCCTTGCTCACCACCCTGCCCGAGGTGGCGATGCCAGAATCCCGGCCCGTAGCCGAGAGCGGTGCCGTCGAGACGCCAGCCCGAACGGGGGAGTGGCGTGCCCTGAGCCTGGTCGAGCAAGCCTATCTGCTGATGGAGCGTCAGGGGCAGCTGGCGCTGCTCTCCCTGGTGCGCGCCGAGCGTCTGTTGTTGCGCCACTGGCTGCTGGATGCCTGGGGCCAGGGGCTGGCGGCCCAGCCTCTGTTGCTGCCGGTCTCCTTCAAGCTGCCGAAAAACCTGGTCGCCATGGTGGAGGAGCGGGAACGCCTGCTCAAACGCATGGGGCTGGAGTTGAAAAGCGGGGGACGCGACACCATGATCCTGACTCGGGTGCCTGCCCTGCTGCGCCAGACCGATCTGGCCCGCCTCTTACCCGAATTGTTGCAGCTGGTCGAGAGCGGATCTGACAGTGATGCCGACGCGCAGGCTGGGGTACTATGCCAGTGGTTGGTGGAACAAGGCATAAGTGCCGAAAAAATATACGATTTTGCCACTGCCACCCGGTTGTTGACGGAACTTGTTGCCGATTTCAGTGACCAACTGGCAGACGTTCGCATGGTGCGCCCGTTGCCGCTGGCGAACGTGCTGGCCGAGTTTGCCGATGGCAACTGACGGCGTCTCGTCGTCTGTTGCATCCATATGACCAGTTTTATGCCGGCTCGCCCGTGAAGGGGCGGCCGAAGGGAGTGTTTAACGTGGCTGACTTGCCGACTGCAATTTTTCTGATGGGGCCGACGGCCTCCGGCAAGACGGATCTCGCCATTGAACTGTGCCAGGCCCTGCCCTGCGACATCATCAGCGTGGACTCCGCGCTCATCTATCGCGGCATGGACATAGGTACCGCCAAGCCGACGCCAGCCGAGCTGGCGCAGGCCCCGCACCGGCTCATCGACATCCTGGATCCCGCCATGAGCTATTCGGCGGCGGATTTTTGCAAGGATGCCCTGCGGGAGATGAAAGAGATCGCCGACCGTGGTCGCATTCCGCTGCTGGTGGGCGGCACCATGCTCTATTTCAAGGCGCTGCTGGAGGGGCTTTCTCCGCTGCCTTCCGCCGATCCCGCCGTGCGGGCCGGCATCGAGGAAGAGGCTGCCCGCCTCGGCTGGCAGGCGCTCCATGACGAACTGGTGCGCATCGACCCGGTGGCCGGTGCCCGCATCCACCCCAACGATCCCCAGCGCCTGTGCCGGGCGCTCGAGGTTTACCGCATCAGCGGCAAGACCCTCACCGAGCTGACCCAGGTACAGGGAGAGGGGCTGCCCTACCGGGCGCTGCAGTTTGCCATCGCGCCGAGGGATCGGGCCGTGCTGCACCAGCGCATCGAACAGCGGTTTGACAAGATGCTGGGCAGCGGCTTCGAGCAGGAGGTCAGGGCGCTTTACGAGCGGGGGGATCTCACCCCGGATCTTCCCTCCATTCGCTGCGTGGGATACCGCCAAATGTGGGACTACCTGGCGGGGGAAGTGGAGTATGGTGAGATGCGTTATCGCGGCATTGTTGCCACCCGCCAGTTGGCCAAGCGTCAGATGACCTGGTTGCGCGGTTGGCCTGATGTGACCTGGTTGGAATCTGGTGAGTCTGGCAATCTGGCCAGGGTCGTCGCCCAAGCTGGTCCGGCTTGACACTCCTGTATAATCAGGTTGTTATATTGAATATCCGGTGTTTAAAAACAACAAACTATAAGGAAAAGAAAGATGGCTAAGGGGCAATCTCTCCAAGACCCGTTTTTGAATGCGCTGCGCCGTGAGCGTATTCCTGTTTCTATCTATTTGGTGAACGGCATCAAACTGCAGGGTCAGATCGAATCGTTTGACCAGTTTGTCATTCTGCTGAAGAACACCGTGAGCCAGATGGTCTACAAGCACGCCATTTCCACCGTGGTGCCGGCCCGTGCCGTCAACCATCACCAGCACGCCCCGGGCGCCGCCGGTGAAGAGCAGGGTGAAGCCGAGGCGTGATATCCTGCGGCGAGTCCACTCGCCAACTCAGATCCATCATGATACCTGTCAAGGAGCAAGCGCTTGTTTGACCGTTACGAAGCTGGTGAACAGGCCGTTCTGGTACATGTCAACTTCAGCGATGAGGGCGAGCGGGAGGATCTGGACGAGCTCAAGATGCTGGTGAGCTCGGCCGGGGTCAATGCACTGGGGGTGATCACCACCAGTCGCAGCGCACCCAGCGCCAAATTTTTTGTCGGCAGCGGCAAGGCGGAAGAGATCGCGTCCCAGGTCCAGATGCTGGACGCCGATGTGGTCATCTTCAACCATGCCCTGACCCCCGCCCAGGAGCGCAACCTGGAGCGTCTGTTCCAGTGCCGGGTCGTGGACAGGACAGGCCTTATCCTCGATATCTTCGCCCAGCGCGCCCGCACTCACGAAGGCAAGTTGCAGGTCGAACTGGCCCAGTTGCGCCATCTTTCCACTCGTCTGGTGCGAGGCTGGACCCACCTTGAGCGACAAAAGGGGGGGATCGGTCTGCGCGGCCCGGGTGAAACCCAGCTTGAAACCGACCGACGCCTGCTGCGTGAGCGCATCAAGGCCATTTTGGGCCGCCTCGACAAGGTGGCCAAGCAGCGGGAGCAGGGGCGCCGTGCCCGCAACCGCAACGAAGTGCCGACCGTTTCTCTGGTGGGGTATACCAACGCCGGAAAATCCACTTTGTTCAACCAACTTACAGATGCCAGCGTGTATGCTGCCGACCAATTGTTCGCAACCCTGGACCCCACCCTGCGCAAATTGGTGATCCAGGATGTGGGTGATGTGATCCTGGCGGATACAGTTGGATTTATTCGGCACTTGCCCCATGATCTGGTCGCGGCCTTCAAGGCGACCCTGCAGGAGACTCGCGAAGCGGACCTGCTGCTGCACGTGGTGGACTGCGCCGATGAACAGATGCAGGAGAATATCGAGTCGGTCCAGCGTGTGCTGGCCGAGATCGAGGCGGATGACCGTCCCCAACTGATGATCTGCAACAAGATCGACAAGCTGGGGGATCGTCCGGCTGGTCTTGAACGGGATGAGGCTGGACGACCGGTGCGAGTCTGGTTGTCGGCCCAGACTGGCGAGGGCAGTGAATACCTGTTCCAGGCACTGACCGAACTGCTGGCCGGCTCCATGGTGCATCACACCCTGCAACTGCCCCCTTCCGCCGCCAGACTGCGCAGTGCGCTCTATCGGCTGAAAGGTATCGAGCAGGAAGGTTTCAGCGAGGAGGGGGACTTTGTGCTGGAAGTTCGCCTGCAACTGGCTGACTGGAACCGCCTCATGAAACAAGAAGGTGAGAGTTTACAACGCTTTATCAGGCATTGATGGGTCGATGAACATAACTGGTTTGCTGATTTCATCGCCCCTCTGTGGCCCGATAGAGATGATATCCATCCGCATGTATTAATGGAGACGCTGATGGCTTGGAATGAGCCTGGTAACAATGGCAAAGACCGTGACCCCTGGGGGAACAACGGCAAGAATCAGGGCCCCCCTGATCTGGACGAGATGCTTCGCAAGGTGAGCCGTCGTTTTGGCGGTCTGCTCGGTGGTGGCAAATCCGGTGGTGGTGACGTCGGCAAGTTCGGCCTCTCCATCGCGCTGGTGGTGGCCGTGGTGGTATGGGTCGTCAGCGGCTTCTACACCATTCGCGAAGCCGAGCGGGGCGTGGTGCTGCGCTTTGGCGAATACTCCCACAACGTGGATCCCGGCCTGCGCTGGAAACCGACCTTCATCGACCGGGTGATCCCGGTGGACGTGGAGTCTGTCCGTTCCCTGCCGGCGTCCGGTTTCATGCTGACCCAGGATGAGAACGTGGTGCGGGTCGAGATGGACGTGCAGTATCGCGTGGTCGATCCCGAGCAGTACCTGTTCAGCGTGACCAATGCAGACGAGAGCCTGAGCCAGGCCACGGACAGCGCCCTGCGCTACGTGGTGGGTCACACCCGGATGGACGATGTGCTGACCACGGGTCGTGAGAAGGTGCGTCAGGAAACCTGGCAGGTGATCGACAGCATCATCGAGCCTTATCAGATGGGTCTGCAGATCGTGGACGTCAACTTCCTGCCGGCGCGTCCGCCGGAAGAGGTGAAGGATGCGTTTGATGACGCCATCTCCGCCCAGGAAGATGAGCAGCGTTTCATCCGTGAAGCGGAAGCCTATGCCCGTGAAGTGGAGCCCAAGGCTCGTGGCCAGGTCAAACGTCTGGAGCAGGAGGCCGAAGCCTACAAGTCCCAGATCGTGTTGAAGGCCAAGGGTGAAGTCGCTCGCTTCAACGAGCTGCTGCCCCAGTATCAGGCCGCGCCCGAGCTGACCCGTGATCGTATCTACCTGGAAACCATGGAAGAGCTCTATCAGCAGGCCAACAAGGTGGTGGTCGACATGCCGGCTGGCAACAACAGCATGATCTACCTGCCGCTCGACAAGCTCTCTGGCAAGGCGAATGCCGTGCAACCGGCACGTCCTGCGGGCACCCCGGCAGTCGAGGCGGCCCAGCCGTCCAACGAAGGGGCCAACTCCACTCCGACCCCGCTGCGTGGCGGTGATCGTTTCAGCACAGGGAGAAACTGATAGATGAAAAAGCTAGCTATTGGTGTCATCGCTGTGGCCGCCATGGTCTGCTTCTCTTCCATCTTCATCGTCGATGAAGGACAGAAGGGGATCGTGGTGCAGTTTGGCAAGGTGAAACGGGTCGACTCCGGTGAACCGCGCCTGTACGAGCCGGGCCTGCACTTCAAGGTGCCGCTCATCGACCAGGTACGCAAGATGGATGCCCGCATCCAGACCCTGGAAGGCCAGGCGGATCGCTTCGTTACGTCCGAGAAGAAGGATCTCATCATCGACTCCTACGTGAAGTGGAAGATCGAGGACTTCTCCAAGTACTACCTGGCGACCGGTGGTGGCAACAAGATCCAGGCTGAAGACCTGCTCAAGCGCAAGATCAACAACGGCCTGCGTTCCGAGATCGGTAACCGCACCATCAAGGACATCGTCTCCGGCGAGCGCAGTACCGTGATGGAAGATGCCCTGATGAAGATGGCGCGCTCCTCCGAGCTCGGCATCAAGGTGGTGGATGTGCGCATCAAGCAGATCAACCTGCCGGTGGAAGTTTCCAGCTCCATCTATCAGCGGATGCGTGCCGAGCGGACTGCGGTAGCCCGTGAACACCGTTCACAGGGCCGCGAGCAGGCCGAGATCCTGCGTGCAGACATCGACCGCAAGGTGACCGTCATGATCGCCGACGCCGAGAGTAATGCCCGTCAACTGCGTGGTGAAGGGGATGCCGAAGCCGCCAGGATCTATGCCGACAGCTACAAGAAGGACCCCGAGTTCTTCAGTTTCGTGCGCAGCATGGAGGCCTATCGCAAGAGCTTCGCCGGTGGGAACGACCTCATGGTCCTGAAACCGGACAGCGAGTTCTTCCGCTACCTCAAGTCGCCGCACGGCAACAAGCAGTAAACATGTGTTGATATGACCCAAGGGCCTGATGATTCAGGCCCTTTTGTTTGCCGGCCACAGACCGGCAGGGGAACAGGGACAAGGAGAGGTGATGCTGACATCCATGTTGATGGGGCTGGGGTTGCTGCTGCTCTTCGAAGGATTGGGGCCCTTGCTTGCTCCCAGGGCATGGCAGCAGATGCTGCGCCTGCTCGGGGAGTTGCAGCCGGAACAGCTGCGCCGCATCGGCGGCTGTCTGGTGGTGGCAGGTGGTGTCATCTTGTGGGCGTTGGCCCGTTAGAATCTGTGTTGATACGACAGTGGCACGGGGAATTCGGACAATAAAAAAGAGGCCCTCTGGCCTCTTTTTTATTGTCCGCCGGCTGGCATCAGGCGCTGCGCTGCACCGCCATGTGGGCCAGGGTCTCCAGCGCTTGCTTGTGCCGGGAGTCCGGCAAGATGGCGAGGGCGGCGATGGCCTTGTCAGCCTCTTCCCGAGCCCGCTGGCGGGAGTATTCGAGAGCTCCGGTGCGATCCAGGATGCCCAGAATACGCTCCAGGTGATCCATACCGTTGCGGTGCTCGATGGCATCGCGCACCAGTTGACGCTCTTCCGGGGTACCCACTTCCATGGCGCGCAACAGCGGCAGGGTCGGCTTGCCTTCGGCCAGATCGTCACCCACGTTCTTGCCCATCTCCTCGCTCTGGGAGCAGTAGTCCATCACGTCGTCGATGATCTGGAACGCGGTACCCAGGTACTTGCCGTAGTCGGTCATGGCCTGCTCGACGGGCTCGGGCTGATGGGTCAGCACGGCGGCGAGTCGGGTCGCGGCTTCAAACAGCTTGGCGGTCTTGCAGTAGATGACCGTCATGTAGCTCTCTTCCGTGGTATCCGGATCGTTGCAGTTCATCAGCTGCAGCACTTCGCCTTCGGCGATGGTATTGGTGGCATCGGAGAGGATCTCCATCACCTTCAGGTTGGAGAGTTCGCTCATCATCTGGAAGGAGCGGCTGTAGAGGTAGTCACCCACCAGGACGCTGGCGGCGTTGCCAAACAGGGCGTTGGCGGTTTCCCGGCCGCGGCGCAGGTCGGATTCGTCGACCACGTCGTCGTGCAGCAGGGTGGAGGTGTGAATGAATTCGATGATGGCGGCCAGTTTCAGGTGATCTTCACCCTCATAGCCCAGTGCGCGTGCGGCCATCACGGTCAGCATGGGGCGCATCCGTTTTCCGCCTGCACTGACAATATAGAAACCCAGCTGGTTGATCAGGCTGACATCGGACTGGAGTCTCGCCAGGATCAGTTCATTGACCGCCGTCATGTCGGCGGCACAGAGCGCACGGATAGTCTGTTGGTCCATAAGTCTCGTAACGTGACGGCAGCATTTACTGCGTTTTTAGCAATGGCGGGGATTCTACACGATTTCACAATGGGTTACAGTTAGGCGTTTATTCACGGGGGCAGATATGCGCACAAAATAAACTTTTTGCTAAATTGGCCTTGCCTCGGCAAATCGTTCTGCGTAGAATGCCCGCCCATTGTTATAGGTTTTTGTGCGTGTCTGGCCTTGAGCAAATGACACGCCTTTACGGAGTTAATCAAATGTACGCGGTATTCCAAAGCGGCGGAAAACAACACCGTGTGGCCGAAGGTCAAATCGTTCGTCTGGAAAAGCTGAACGTTGAGACTGGCGCTACCATCGACTTCAACGAAGTGCTGATGGTTGCTGCAGGCGACACTTTCAAAGTAGGTGCTCCTTTCGTTGAAGGTGGCAAGGTTGTGGCTGAAGTTGTGGCTCACGGCCGTGGCGAGAAAGTGACTATCGTCAAGTTCCGTCGTCGTAAGCACCACCGTAAGCAAGCGGGCCACCGTCAGTGGTTCACTGAAGTCAAAATCACTGGCATCAGCGCTTAATTAGAGGAGTCCGATAGATGGCACACAAAAAAGCTGGCGGTTCATCCCGCAACGGTCGCGATTCTGAAGCTAAACGCCTGGGCGTGAAGCGTTTCGGCGGCGAAACAGTTCTGGCTGGCAGCATCATCGTTCGTCAGCGCGGCACCAAGTTCCACGCTGGTGAGAACGTTGGTCTGGGCAAGGACCACACTCTGTTCGCTACCGCGAACGGTAAAGTGCAGTTCGAAGTTAAAGGTCCGCAGAATCGTAAGTACGTCAGCATCGTTGCTGAGTAATTACGGACCGCAAGGATCCGAAGCCCCGCCAACCTGGCGGGGCTTTTGTTTTTCTGATGAGTTTGACGAAAAAACGGCACGCGGATGAGCCGGCGCTGACAGCCCTCATCGGCCAGATGCGCCTCGCCCGAAGGGGCCCGTATCACTATAATTGCGTATCGGTTTTTCGAATTAAGGTGACGGTTACCTATGAAGTTTGTTGATGAAGTCCAGATTCGAGTCGATGCCGGTGACGGTGGTAACGGTTGTGTGAGCTTTCGCCGAGAGAAGTACATCCCGAACGGCGGCCCGGACGGCGGTGACGGCGGTGATGGTGGCGACGTGTATCTGGTGGCCGATGAAAACCTGAACACCCTGATCGACTACCGTTTCGAGCGCTTCCACGCCGCCGAGCGTGGCGAGAACGGCCAGAGTGCCAACTGTACCGGTCGTCGCGGCAAGGACAAGATCCTGCGCGTGCCGGTGGGAACCCGTGCCACCGATGAAGACACCGGCGAACTGCTGGGGGATTTGACCAGTCACGATCAGAAGCTGCTGGTTGCCAAGGGCGGCTTCCACGGCCTTGGCAACACCCGCTTCAAGAGCTCGGTCAACCGGGCGCCGCGCCAGAAGAGCAACGGCACCCCGGGTGAAGTGCGTACCCTGAGGCTGGAGCTGCTGCTGCTGGCGGATGTCGGCATGCTGGGTCTGCCCAACGCAGGCAAGTCCACCTTCATTCGCGCCGTTTCTGCGGCCCGTCCGAAAGTGGCAGACTACCCCTTCACCACCCTGGTACCGAACCTGGGTGTGGTACGCGGTGAGAACTCCCGCTCCTTCGTCATTGCAGACATTCCCGGCCTCATCGAAGGGGCTGCCGAGGGTGCAGGCCTGGGGATCCGCTTCCTCAAGCACCTGGAGCGTTGCCGCGTCCTGATCCACCTGGTGGATATCTGCCCGGTGGATGGCTCCGATCCTGCCGAGAACGCCGTGACCATCGTCCGGGAGCTGGAAAAATACAGTCCCGAGCTGGCGGGCAAGCCGCGCTGGCTGGTGTTCAACAAGATGGACCTGATCCTGGAAGAAGAGGCTCAGGAAGTGATGGACAGAGTCAAGGCAGCCCTCAACCACGAAGGTCCGGTCTACGCCATTACCGCCATCAGCAAGGAAGGCACCAAGAAGGTGTGCTACGACATCCTGGATCTGCTGGACACCATGCCTCGTCAGCTGGCGGAGGATGCCAGAGACGCCATCGAGAAGGTGGAGTTCAAGTGGGACGACTACCACAAGAACCAGCTTGCCAAGGCGGAAGCCGATGCCCTGGCGGCGTCCAAGGCCTTCGATGATGGCCTGGACGATGACGACTGGGACGATGAGGACGACGACGGCGTCGAAGTCATTTACGTTCGCGATTGAGCATCATGTTCGTGACAAGACCGGAGCCAGACAGGCTCCGGTTTTTTTTATGGGAGGATCGACGGGATCACCCTATAGATATATTTTTCATGTCTCTTATTGCCTGGCAGTGGCTGCGGATTATACTGCGCACCTGAATGTAACCTGTGTGAAACATTATGCTAACCATTCAAATTGAATCGATATGCATGACTGTTTTGGTTTGTTCTTATGGATGGTTCGCCTGATAAAATATTTATGCTTGAAATGATCAATTAACGGCTTGTTTGTGCAGTTTTTTGGGTTATTCTTGCGCCCGTTTTCCGGGCGAGGGCATGAGTATGCAGGCGGCCCGGCTGAAGGAAAAGTCACATTTAAGGCTGTTTATATGTTGGAAAAGACCCTGGAAGCACCGGCAATCCGTACTCGCCGCAACGTGCTGATGTTTTTGATCCCGTCACTGATCGGGATCCTGCTGTTCATGACCCCGGTCATCTATGACGGCAATGTCACCATTCCCGTCGCCGTGCTGGCGAAGCTGGTTCAAACGGTGTTTGCCGATCATCTGGTGGCCATGGTCAGCGCCATCATCACCACCACCATGCTGATGACCCTGATCGCCTGGCTGTTCAAACCGGCGATCCTGGTAAAACGCCCCTTCCTCAACAGCCTGTTCAACGTCTCCCCCTTCTGGGCGTGCGTGCGGGTGCTGGGCGGGGTCTTCGTGCTGTTGACCTTCTTTGAAGCCGGTCCCGAGATGCTGCGCTCAGGGGCGACCGGCGGCCTGGTGCTGCATGATCTGTTGCCGGTACTGTTCTCCGTCTTCATCTTTGCGGGCCTGCTGCTGCCCTTGCTGCTGGATTTCGGTCTGCTGGAGTTTGTCGGTACCATGATGACCCGCATCATGCGTCCGGTGTTCCGTCTGCCGGGTCGTTCTGCGGTGGACTGCTTCGCCTCCTGGCTCGGTGATGGCAGCGTCGGGATCCTGCTGACCAGCAAGCAGTATGAGGGCAAGTTCTATACCCAGCGGGAAGCGGCCGTCATCGGTACCACCTTCTCCGCCGTCTCCATCACCTTCTGTCTGGTGGTGATCTCCCAGGTGAAGCTGGAGCACATGTTCGTCCCCTTCTACCTGACCGTCTGCCTGGCCGGTGTGGTGGCCGCCATCGTGGTGCCGCGCCTGCCGCCGCTCTCCTGGAAGAAGGATGTCTACAGCGACGGTACTCCCCTGTGCCGCAAGCAGGAGGCCATCCCCCATCAGCACAGCGTACTGAGCTACGGCTACCATCGTGCCCTGACCAAGGCCGAGGGCATGACCGACATGGGGGCAGTGGCACGGGAAGGGGTGAAAAATGCGCTGGACATGATCTTCGGCGTGCTGCCGGTGGTGATGGCCATCGGCACCTGCGCCCTGATGCTGGCGGAGCACACCCCGGTGTTCAACTGGCTGGGGGCCCCCTTCGTACCCTTGCTGGAGCTGCTGCAACTGCCGGAGGCGGAAGCTGCTTCCAAGACCATCATGGTGGGCTTCGCCGACATGTTCATCCCGGCGGTGCTGGCCTCCACTATCGAGAGCGACATCACCCGCTTCGTGATCGCCGCCATGTCGGTCACCCAGCTCATCTACATGTCGGAAGTGGGCGCTCTGTTGCTGGGCAGCAAGATCCCGGTCAAGTTGTGGGAGCTGTTCGTCATCTTCCTGCTGCGCACCCTGGTCACCCTGCCGGTGATTGCCGGTGTGGCGCACCTGCTGTTCTAAGGGGCGAAGTGGAACGAAAAACGGTCAACCTGGGTTGACCGTTTTTTTATGGGCGAGTGCCAGCGGAAGGTCAGTGTGATCCTGCCAGCAGGGCCTGGCATTCGACCTCGTCCAACTGCTCGGGGGCGAGGAAGCGTATGGCGTAGTCCCGCCAGATGCCGCTCTCGATGAAGAGGGCAAACAGGGCCGGGTCTATGTGCTGTTCCTGCACCATCTTCACCATGATGGCCAGGGACTGGGAGACCGTTTTGCCAGACTTGTAGGGGCGATCGCTCGCCGTCAGCGCCTCGAAGATGTCTGCAATGGCCATGATGCGGGCGGGAATGCTCATCTGCCCCCCTTGCAACTGGCGCGGATAGCCCGTGCCGTCCATCCGCTCGTGATGGCCCCCCGCAATCTCCGGCACCTTGCGCAAATGGCGGGGGAAGGGAAGCTTCTCCAGCATGCGTATGGTCTGGATGATGTGATCGTTGATCTTGTAGCGCTCCTCTTCGGTGAGGGTGCCACGGCCGATGGCGAGATTGTAGCGCTCCCCCCGGTTGTAGAGGTGGGTGGGCACCCGCACCTTGAAGCCCCATGGGTTGTGTCGGGCGAGATTGTCGTGCTCGGGGCGAGGGATGAGATGGACCGCCTTGTCGGCGAGCAGCGACTCGCGGCAGGGGAGGGGAGAGGGGGCCTCCTGGTGGCGCTTGCGCTCCTCCTGACTGATGCCGAGCCGATCGTCCAGAGTGCGCAACCAGGTGCGGCTGGCAATGGCATCCAGCCTGGCGAGCTTCTCCGGCGCCATCCACTCGCCCCCCAGATTGCACTCGGCCACGAAGGCGAACTCCTGATCCAGGGTGTGCCAGAGGGGGGTTACAGCCTCGAGGGCGGCCTGCTGCCTGGATGGGGGCAGCAGGGCGCAGAGTGCCTCGATGTGGGCATCCCGCTTGAGCACCTCGAAGCGAGTGCGGATCTCGTGGATCCTGTCGTAAATGGTCTCGAGTTTGGTCGCCTTGTCCACCACGAACTCCGGGGTGGTGACCTTGCCGCAGTCGTGCAGCCAGCTCGCGATATGGATGGCCTCCCACTCCTCTTCGTTGAGCCGGAAATCGGCAAAGGGCCCCGTCTGCTGTGCGCAGGCAGCCTGGGTCAGCATCCTGGCCAGTTCCGGCACCCGCTGGCAGTGGCCGCCGGTGTAGGGGCTCTTGGCATCGATGGCACCGGCGATGAGCTCGATGAAGGCTTCCAGCAGCTGCTTCTGCTCCTCCAGCAGGCGCTGGTTTTCGATGGCGGAGGAGGAGGTGCCCGCCAGCGCCTCGATGAGGCTGATGCGCGAGGCCAGTTCGCGGGCCGAGCAGTCTGGCAGGATCAGCAGCAGGCAGCCGATCAGCTCCTGACGGTGGTTGTGAAGGGGTTCGACCAGCAGTTGGCAGGCGCCGGGGAAGGGGCCCCAGTCGCTGAGGTAGCGGGCCCACTGTGCCTCGTCGAGGGGCAGGCAGAGGCGCTCCGTGTGGTAGAGACCGCCGAGCAGCGCCGCCTGCCACTGTACCTGTTCGCACGCCAGCGGCTGCCCCTGCCAGATGGCGTGAACGGCCTGCATCTCGCTCTCCTGGGCCAGGAAGAGGCAGCCGCCCTCGGCCTGGGCAGCCGCCACCGTCTCGTGCAGGATGCGGCTGAGCAATGAATCGAAGCGATGCTCTGCCGCCAGCGCCCGGCCCATGTTCATGAAATTGCCGAGGGTCAGGCGCATGCTGGACATGGCGCGGGCGAGGTCGTCAATTTCGCGGATCGCCGAATCCGGCCCCGGGCTTTCGCCAAAGTCGAAGTGCTGGATCCGCTCAGCCTCCCCGGTCAATACCAGCAAGGGGGCGGCAGTACGCCGGGCAGCCAGCCAGATGACGGGCAGCAGGAGCAGCAGACCGGCAAGGGCCCAGGCGAGATTGTGCAGCGCATCCTGGCGCGCCGGGGCGGTGAGCACCTCGGTGGGCACCAAGAGGGCGAGATAAAACGGGGACTCTTCCCCGAGGGAGGAGAGGTTGACCAGCCACTCCTGACCCTGAACCGTTGCCAGGGTCAGCTCGGCGGGGTGATGCAGCAGGGCAGGCCGCGCGGCCATCTCCTGTTGCAGCCTGGTGAGAATGGGGTGATTGAGGGCCGACAGCATGGGCAGGCGGCTCAGTTGCTCGAAGCTTGGGAGGCGCTCGGGATCCGTGGCCAGCAGGGTCCCGACCTCGTCAAACAGCACCAGCTGGCTGTGACCGGGCAGGGGCAACTCGCCGATGAGGGAAGAGAGTCCCTCCACGCCCGCATCGAGCCCGATCACTGCCCGGCGATCGTCGCTCTCCACCGCCAGTGTCATGCCTGGCTCCCGGGTAGTGAAGAAGAGGTAGGGGTGGGTCACTATGATGCCCGTGCTCCAGCGCGCCTCCTTGTACCAGCCCCGATCTCGCGGATCGAAACGGTAGTCCGGCATGGGGCGCCGCTCCAGCAGCCGCAGCCGCTGGTCGAAATAGAGGAACTCTCCCTGTCCCTGATGCAGGCTCTGGACCAGCAGGCGGCTCTCGGGCGGAGGCGCCTCCAGCGCCCCTCTCGCTCGTTCGGTCAGCTTGCGAACCAGAAAGAAATCGCCGTCCTCGTAACCGGCATAGATGGCGCCGTAACTGGTACTGTTGGCCAGTACTTCCGCCAGCTGGGGCAGGAAGGCGAGCCGCGTCTCGAGGTCTGTCATGGCGGACAGCTGGCCGCTGCGCAGCAGATTCAGGGACATGCGGGCTGGTCGCTGGTTCAGCTTGATGGCGAGGGCAAGCTGCTCCCGGTATTGCTTGAAGCTCTGACGTTCGTGCTCCAGCCCCTGCTGCATGCCCTGCTGGAACTGCAGCACGATGAGGGCGCCCCCCAGCAAGGAGAAGAGCAGGATGAAAAGGGTGGCAATGTGTACGTAAAAGGGTCTGCGACTGAGACTTGCGTTTGTCATGGACGGATCCTTGTCCCCTGGCGATCGCCGTATTGGTCACCTAACAGTGTGCTTGCTGGATGACAAAAAGCCTAGGACTCGATCTTGCGCTCTTCGGCCCGAAATCAACAGCCGGCCTTCGCGCTGCCCCCTTGCCCTGTGGTGAGATGATTCGTTCAGATATCTCGTGCTACATTGCTCCCCTGATAAACGCCCTGTGAACCAATGGAGTGTCCCATGTCTGTCGTCCCCTATTCCGTGCTGGATCTGGTGCCCGTGCCCGAAGGTGGTCTACCGGCCGAGTCGTTTCGCCACTCGCTGGATCTGGCTCGCCATGCGGAGCGCTGGGGCTACCACCGCTACTGGCTGGCGGAGCACCACAACATGCCGGGCATTGCCAGCGCCGCCACAGCGGTGCTGATTGGCCACCTGGCCGGGGGCACCACGACGTTGCGGCTCGGGGCTGGCGGCATCATGTTGCCGAACCACTCCCCCCTGGTCATTGCGGAGCAGTTCGGCACGCTGAGTTCCCTCTATCCGGATCGCATCGATCTCGGCCTGGGCCGCGCCCCTGGCAGCGATCAGCGCACCATGCAGGCGCTGCGCCGCCAGCGCAGCGGCGAGGTGGATGACTTCCCGGCGGATGTGCGCGAACTGATGAGTTATTTTGGCGACGAGGTCGGTGCCGTGCAGGCGGTGCCGGGTCAGGGACTCCATGTGCCCATCTGGCTGCTGGGCTCCAGCCTCTACAGTGCCCAACTGGCAGCGGCCATGGGGTTGCCGTTCGGCTTTGCTTCCCACTTCGCTCCCGCCATGTTGCTGCAGGCGCTGGAGATCTACCGTACCCAATACCGTCCCTCTGCCCGCTGGCCCAAACCCCATGCGGTGGTGTGCGTCAATCTGATCGCCGCCGACACCGATCGTGAGGCCCGCTTCCTGTTCACCACCCTGCAGCAGCAGTTCCTGCGTCTCTACCGGGGGGATGCCGGCAAGCTGCCACTGCCGGTGCAGACGCTGGGGGATGAGTGGTCTCCCCGCGAATTGATGGCGATGGAGCAGACCCTGGCTCGCTCCCTGGTGGGGGAGCCGGATCGGGTACGCCACGGCCTCAAGGCTCTGCTGGCAGAGACCGGAGCGGACGAGCTGATGTTCAACGGCCCCATCGTCGATCATCAGGCGCGCCTGCGCTCCTTCGAGATTGGTGCCGAGCTGATGCAGGGGTTGTAAGCCCCCGTGACGCCTGGCCGCCAGCGGCACGCCAAGCCTGGTTGCTCGGGGCGCAAGAGCCACGATTGCGTGGTAGTAAGATTTTGATTTTTAAAGGAAGTCAGGTGAGTGTCGGCCATCTGTCGTGTCGCCTCTCATCCCCTTTCCCTATGCTGGCCCTGTCAATCACCACAAGGAGCGCAAGATGATCGTCAGGAAGTTGAGATTGCAACGGGGATGGTCCCAGGAACAGCTGGCGACCCTCACAGGCCTGAGCGTTCGCACCATTCAGCGAATAGAGCAGGGCCAGCAACCCGGACTGGAATCCCTCAAGGCCCTGGCCGCCGTCTTCGAGCTCGATGTGACCCAACTGCAGGAGAGCGAGATGAAAGGGAATGAGGGCGAAGATCGGGGACGCGTGCAGGTGGCGCGAGATGAGCGGGAGGCGATGAAGTTCGTGGAGGGGCTCAGGGGCTTCTATGGCCACCTCATGAGCTATGTGCTGGTGATAGGGGGGCTGTTTGTCATCAACTACCTGAGCAACCCGGATTATATCTGGGCCTGGTGGCCCATGCTGGGCTGGGGGTTGGGGCTGGCTTCTCACGCCATCAACCTGTTCCAGCCCTTCAAGCTGTTTGGCCCGGAATGGGAGCGGCGCCAGGTCGAGAAACGGCTGGGGCGCAGGCTCTGATCCGCTCATCATGAAAAAACGGGCCCGGCATTGCCGGGCCCGTTCTGTTTTCAGCTCCATTTCGCAGGAGAGGGCATTGCTCTCCTCTCAACGGCGGATCATTCCCATGTTCCGCAAAGAGCCGCTCTACTTGGCATAGGCCGGGCAGGGGGTGGCGATCAGGGCGTCGTCCTCGTAGCGCCACAGGGTGAGGCTGTTGCCCCAGACGCACCCGGTGTCGAGTCCCTTGATATCGGATTTGCCGGTGTTGCCCATCAGGGCCGCCCAGTGGCCGAAGACCAGGATGGGGTCATCCACATGGTGCTCGCGCTGCTCGAACCAGGGGCGCAGGCCCGGGGTCGATTCGGTGGGGCCCTTCTTGCATTTGAAGTCGAGGCGCCCGTCGAAGTAGCAAAAGCGCATCCGGGTGAAGCTGTTGATGATGTAGCGGTAACGCTCTATGCCCAGCAGGTTGTCGTTCCAGCTGTCGGGCTGATCGCCATACATGTTGTGCAGCAGCCAGCTGTACTGATCCCCGCGCAGCAGGCTCTCCACCTCCCGGGCACAACTGCGGGCGGTGTGGGCGTCCCAGGCGGGGGAGAGGCCCGCATGCACCATCATGATGGGCAGGTCGGGGTGTTCTGCCAGCAGGGGACGGTGACGCAGCCACTCCAGCAGCTCGTCCCGATCCGGCGCCTCCATCAGCGCCTGCAGCTTGTCTTTCTTCTTGAGCGGGGCGACTCCGTGGGCCACCGCCAGCAGATGCAGGTCGTGGTTGCCGAGCACGGTGACGGCCTGCTGCCCCAGTGATTTGACGAAACGCAGGGTGTTGAGGGAGTCCGGCCCCCGGGCGACGAGATCGCCGCACAGCCAGAGCGTGTCGTTATCGAAGTCGAACTCGGCAAGATCCAGCAGACGGCGCAAATCGTCGTAGCAGCCCTGGATATCACCGACGAAACAGTTCGCCATGAAACCTCAGTTGATTATGTTGGGGACGGCCAGCGTGAAGGGGGCGATGGGGGCTTCGAATTGTTGCCCCGATTCATCCTGCAGGATGTAGCTGCCTTCCATCACGCCAAGCGGTGTGGCGAGGGGAACGCCACTCTGGTAGGAAAAGGTCTCGCCGGGGGCGATCAGGGGTTGTTCACCGACCACGCCGGGACCTTCCACTTCCAGCATCTTGCCATTGGCATCCGTAATGAGCCAGCGTCGATGCAGCAGTTGCACCGTGCCCGGACCCAGGTTCTCAATCTCGATGCGATAGAGAAAATGGTAGGGATCTGCGGTTCCCGCCACATAGCTGGGGTGGGGGCGGACCACTATCCGGGCTTGGGTCATGGGATCAGGCCTGTTGCTGGTCGGCCAGCCAGTTGGCGATCGTGACGAACTGCTCGAGGGAGAGATTCTCCGGGCGCAGGTTGCCATCGATGCCAAGCTCGGTCAGCTGGGCGTCGGTGATGAAGTTGGAGAAGCTGTTGCGAATGGTCTTGCGACGCTGGCCGAAGCCTTCAGTGCAGACCCGGTTCAGGCAACGAATGTCTTTCGCGACGATAGTCGGGTTCTTGTGCGGGATCAGACGCACCACGGCGGAATCCACCTTCGGCGCCGGCTTGAAGGCGCCCGGGCCCACTTCCAGCACCGGCACTACCTGACAGTAGTACTGGGTCATCACGCTCAGACGGCCATAGGCCTTGCTGCCCGGGCCGGCGGCCAGACGCAGCACCACTTCCTTTTGCAGCATGAAGTGCATGTCCTCCACCCGGTCGGCAAATTCGCACAGGTGGAAGATGAGCGGGGTGGAGATGTTGTAGGGCAGGTTGCCGAAGATGCGCAGCGGCCCCTTGCCTTCCCCCATCAGGGTGCTGAAGTCAAAGCGCATGGCATCGGCTTCGATGACGGTCAGCTTCTCTTTCAGGGTGGGGTGTTCGCGCAGACGTGCCGCCAGATCCCGGTCCAGCTCGACCACGGTCATCTTGTCCATCTGGGCGGCGACCGGCTCGGTGAGCGCGGCCAGACCCGGGCCAATCTCCACCAGATTCTGACCCGGTTGCGGGTTGATGGCGGCCACTATCTGGTCGATCACATACCGGTCGTGCAAGAAGTTCTGACCGAAACGCTTACGGGCCGTGTGGCCCATGTGCACCTTACTGCTCATATCTTTTTTTCTCTACCATCTGGATGGCGTGGTTGATCGCGGTGGTGAGGCTGCCGGGGTCTGCCAGGTTCTTGCCTGCCAGATCCAGCGCGGTGCCGTGGTCCACCGAGGTACGGATGAAGGGAAGTCCGAGGGTGATGTTGACCGAGTTGCCAAAGCCCTTGTACTTGAGCACGGGCAGCCCCTGATCGTGGTACATGGCGAGTACCGCATCCGCATCCTTGAGGTATTTGTCCTGGAACAGGGTATCGGCCGGCAGCGGGCCGACCAGATCGATCCCTTCCTGGCGCAGGGCGGCCAGGGCGGGTTCGATGACATCAATCTCTTCACGGCCCAGGTGACCCCCTTCCCCGGCATGGGGATTGAGGCCGCAGACATAGATCCGGGGCTGTTCGATGCCGAATTTGCGCTTGAGATCCGCATCCAGGATGCGGATCACCTTGCCAAGGCGATCCTCGGTGATGGCCTTGGCCACATAGGCAAGGGGAATATGGGTGGTCGCGAGGGCCACTCTCAGCCCTTCGGTGGCCAGCAGCATCACCACATCGGCGGTGTCGGACTGCTGGGCGAAGAACTCGGTGTGACCGCTGAACGAGACGCCCGCCTGGTTGATGATCCCCTTGTGCACCGGCCCGGTCACCACGGCGGCAAATTCGCCGCTCAGGTTGCCGTCGCAGGCGCGCTGCAAGGTAGCCAGCACATAGGCGCCGTTGCCCTCATCCAGCTTGCCTGGCACCACGGGGGCGCCGAGCTGCACGGGGCAGACGGTCAGAGTCCCCGCCCGCTGCGGACGGGTGGGGGCGCTTTCGTCATAGGGTTCAAGCTCGACGGACAGCCCCAGCAGGGCGGCCCGTTCGCGCAACAGGGCGGGATCGGCGATCACAACCAGCTGATGGGGCCAGGCCCGCTGGGCAATCTGCAGGACCAGATCCGGGCCTATGCCAGCCGGTTCACCCGGGGTGATGGCAAGCCGGTGGCAGCTCAGCTGTGCCTCGGCGTGCCCTGGATGCGCCTTGTTCATCTGCTTGTCGCCCATCAATTGGGTTCGATCTGGATGTAGGCTTCGTCGCGCAGCTCATCCAGCCAGGCCTGGGACTCTTCGGCGAAGCGGCGGTTGAAGATGAGCTGGTAGGCGCGTTGCTCCTGGGCCTTGCCGGTGGCGTCCTGGCTGCGGCGATCCTCGAGCTGCACGATGTGCCAGCCGTGGCTGGTGCGGAAGGGTTCGCTGATCTGGCCCGGTTGCAGGCGCCCCAGCATGTCGCGGAATTCCGGCACATAGACGTTGGGATCAGACCAGCCCAGCTCACCACCCTGCACCGCAGAGCCCGGATCCTCGGAGTATTTCTCTGCCATGCTGGCAAAGCTGGCCTTGCCGCTCTTGATGTCGTGCAGGATGCCGTCCAGGGTGCCCTTGGCCTTCTCCTCGCTCAGGATGATGGAGGGCTTGATCAGGATGTGGCGCGCCTTGACCTCGGTCTGCATGACCTGTTGCTGACCCTTGGTGTCGAAGATCTTGATGATGTGCAGACCGGCGCCGGAGCGCAGCGGGCCGACGATGTCACCCTTGCCGGCCCCTTGCACGGCTTCCGCCATCAGGGTGGGCATCTCCTGCGGGCTCAACCAGCCCCAGTCACCCCCTTCCAGCGCCTTGGGACCGTTACTCTCGGCAATGGCCAGCTTGCGGAAGTCGGCCCCCTCTTTCAGGGACGCCAGAATGCGCTCGATCTTGGCCTTGGCAGCGTTGAGCTGCTCGGCATTCGGGTTGTCCGGCAGCGCGACCTGGATATGGCCGATATGATATGACGTCTGCTGCTGGCCCTGTTTGCTCAGGGCCTCGACCACCTGTTTGACCTCCTGATCGGAGATGTTGATGCGACGGCGGACCTGGCTGCGGCGCACCTCGTTCATCAGGATCTCGCGGCGCACCTCCTCACGGTACTGGGCGTAGGTCAGGCCTTCCCGCTCCAGCTGGGCGCGCAGTTGCTCCAGGTTCATCTTGTTGTCGGCGGCGATGCTCTGAATGGCCTGTTCCAGCTGGGTGTCACTGATCTTGAGCCCCTGGCGCTCCGCCAGTTGCAGTTGCAGGCTCTCCTGGATCAGCCGATCCAGCGCCTGCTTGCGCAGGGTGACGTCATCGGGCAGGGACTGGCCGCTCTCCTGGGCGGAGGCCTTGACCTTTTGCACCAGGGCCTCCTGCTGACTGGCCAGCACCACATCCTTGTTGACCACGGCAAGCACCTTGTCCATCAGCTCGGGGGCGGCGAGGGCACCCTGGCTCATGACTCCGAACAGGCCTGCGGTCAGCAGGGAAATCAACGTCTTCTTCATATCCATCTCTCAAGGCGTTTGCCAGACCGGTTACTGGTCTCGCAGGTTAAACGGACGAATGTAAGGCAGTGCTTCGGTGTCCAGGGAAGTGCCCTTGGAGCCGGTACCCACGCTACCCAATCCTTTCATTTCAAATTGAATGCCGAGGCTGCGCTCGGACGTCGGGGTCAGGTTCACGTTGTCTGGCGTGTTGACCCATTCCAGGTTGAAGTTGATGCTCCAGCAGCAGGAGTCGTATTTCAGACCCACCTTGCGGTCCACTTTGACGTTCTGGTTGAGCTCCTGATAGTAGCCGCCATAAAGGTGCCAGCGATCGTCCAGCGGGGTGGTCAGCAGCAGGCCGATCTGGTTGAGATCCGTCACCTGGCCCTTGTGGTCGAGGTCGTAGTTGGCATCCCGCACGAAGCGGTGGTTCAACTGGCTGATCAACTTCTCGTGACGGTATTCCAGGGCGCTGTTGGCAGAGCTTATCTGGCGCTGTTCCATATCATATTGTGCCCCCGCATGGGCATACCACTGCTCGTTGATCTTGGCGTCACCCTCGAACGACAGCGGGGAGCGGGTATTGGTACTCAGCTCATCGCTGCTGTAAAGCTTGACCCTGGGCGCCACGAAGTCGAAGGCTTGGGCAACGGCCAACCGGATTCGTTCATCCCCGGCCGGATCATAAATGCGGGTGGTGACCCCCAAGGAGAGCCGGTTGGAGTCGCTGATGCGGTCCAGACCGGCGAAGCGGCGATCGCTGAAGAGGCTGTAGTAGTCCTGGCGCATGGTGGTGGAGTCATAGACACCGATGTTGTCCTGATCCTTGTAGGGCACATAGAGGTACTGGAATTCAGGCTCCAGGGTCTGGTTGGCACCCTCGCCAAACCACTGCTGATCCCGCTCGAAGGTCATGCCGCCCTTGAGACGGAACGAGGGCAGTACCCGGGTGATGGTCCCCTCTTCCAGGGTGACGTCGCCGCCCTCTCTCGGGGTGAAACGATTGGTGAAGGTGCTGCTCATCTGGTCAGGCACCGTCTGGTCGTAACGGGTGTACATCAGCTTGTACTGGCTGTCGAGGAAGTAACCCGCCTCGTCAACGAGGGGGATAGTCAGGGTGGGGGCCGTGTAGACCCGGGTGCCGGTGTAGGCTTCACCCTTGTTCTGCTCGATGGCCTGATCGTTGTTGTAGCCGAAGTTGGTCAGCTCGGTATTCCAGGCCAGATCGTACCAGCTGCCCTGCTGGTAGTAGTTGTGGTTGATGCGCGGCATCAGCTCGTGGGGCTGCTGGGCGCTGGCCAGCAGGATCTGGTAGGTCCGTACCTCGGCATCGAGGTTCCAGTTCTGCTGGTAGTAACCCGCCTTCAGGGATTGCTGCAACTGGTTGTCGACCTGGGTCCCCACCTTGGGGGTGAAGTCGTTGAAGTAGTTGTAGTCCTGGTCCCGTACCTTGGTGTAGTCCACCGACACCCGCATGGCGTTGTCCATGAACATGGAGGTGTGGCGGGCACTGAGCAGGTAACGGTGACCGTCAGAGAGATGCTGATTGAGGCTGGCCGTCTCGTCGTACTGCTTGTCGTCCGCCAGGTTCTCGAAGTAGAGGCTCCCCACGTGGGCCGGGTCCGGCATGTAGCGGAACTCGACTTGTTCCATCAGGCCCCGTCTGTCCATGAAGCGGGAGGTGATGGTGGCATCGTAGTTGGGGGCGATGTTCCAGTAGAACGGCTGGGTGATGTCCATACCGTTCTTGGAGCTTTGGGTATAGCCCGGGTAGAGCAGACCGGTCTTGCGCTCATCCTTGATGGGGAAGTTGATATAGGGGAAGTAGAAGACCGGATAGTCATAGAGCCAGAGGCTGGCGTTCCAGGCCTCCCCAAATACCTCGGACTGATCGATGTCGATGCTGCCGGCCTTCAGGGTCCAGGCCTCCTGGCCCGGTGGGCAGGTGGTGTACTGGGCCCCTTCCAGAGTGATGTTCTGGTTGTTGTTGGTCATGGTCACCTTTTCGGCGAAGCCGCGCACCGGTGAGCCATGGACCTGATACTTGCCCTCTTCCAGCTCGGAGTTCTTGGTGTCCAGGTTGGATTTCAGGGTTTTGTCGCTGGTGACCGTGATCTGGCCATCGTTGTAATAGATGTTGCCGATGGCGATGACATCCCGGCTCTTCTGGTCGAGCTGGGCATAGTCGGAGTCGAACTTGCGCACGCCCTGGCGCACCTTGACGTCACCCTCGTAGACGGCGGTACCGCCCTGTTTGGCCTCCAGGCGATCGGCATCCACCTCGACGGGCTGGGCATTGGCGTCCTGGCCCGCACTGGGCTTCTCTATCTTGGGGACATAGTCATAGCAGAGGCTGTCGAGGATCCCGGTAGCGGGTGGCGCATTGAGTGGCGCTGCCTGGGCCATGAGCGGGCTCAGGGCAGGAACAAGGCTGATGGTCAGGGCGATGGGACAGGAGTATCCCAGTGTCCATTTTGTCATGTGAAAGGCTCGCGCAATCCGTAGTAAAAACGGTGGATTCAGGGCATGCATTTTATGTCAGGATCCATCGAGTTGACATTGCATGTCATTGCTTTATGTTAGCCGGCAATGATAAAGCATTATTGCGGCCAGGGCTAACAGCCAAGTGCTGCTTTCCAATTTGGTTCCCGACTCATGCACGATCGCGCTTCCCTGCTTTTGCAATGGGCTCGCCGGATTTCCGGTGACGCCAACCTCTCGTTGACGCTTATTTCCGGTGACGCCAGTTTCCGCCGCTACTTCCGGGGTGGCGGTCTGGTGTGGGTGGATGCTAATCCGAAAACCGAAAAAAATCATGAATTCGTTCGCAATGCGGCCGCCCTGCACGATGCGGGGCTGCTGGCCCCCGAGGTAAAGGGGGTCGACTACGAGCAGGGATTGCTGGCGGTGACGGATCTGGGGGATACCCAGCTTATCGGCTGCCTCAACGAAGAGAGCGTACTGGCCTGGTATGGCAAGGCCATCGCCCTGCTGCCAAGGCTCGGCGCCGTGGCGCTCGAGCTCGAGCCCTTCGATGAGGCCTTCATGGCCCGGGAAAATGCCATCTTCCCCGAGTGGTTGCTGGGCCATCACCTGGGGTTGAGTCTCGATGAGACCGAACGGCAATTGCTGGACGAGATGTTTGCCTGCCTCACCGAGAGCAACCTGGCCCAGCCACAAGGAGTGATGCACCGGGACTTCCACAGCCGCAACCTGATGGTGTGTGGCGGGACGAACCCGAAGGAGAGCGACCTCGCCCTTATCGACTTCCAGGACATGGTCATCGGGCCGCTGAGCTATGACCTGGTCTCCCTGCTCAAAGATTGCTACGTGCGCTGGCCGGATGCGGTGATCGAGCAGGGCATGCGACTTGGCTTCGACACCCTGCAAGGGGCCGGCCTGCTTGGCAATCTGGACTATGCCGCGTTTCGTCGCGCAGCCGATCTCACCGGCATGCAGCGCCACCTCAAGGCGGCGGGGATCTTCACGCGCCTCTATCACCGCGATGGCAAGGCCGGCTACCTCAAGGACATTCCCCGTACCCTGGGCTACGTCGTTGATGTCTGTCGCAGCCATGGCGCCGCCTATCCGGTGCTGGCCCGCTTCGACCAGTGGCTGGAGCAGGTGGTGCTGCCCGGATTGGCGCGCACCGGGGTGACACCATGAAGGCGATGATCCTGGCCGCCGGGCGCGGCGAGCGGATGCGTCCGCTCACCGATCTGCTCCCCAAGCCGCTGCTGGCGGCGGGGGGCAAGCCGCTCATCGTGCACCATATCGAAAAACTCAAGGCAGCCGGCGTGACCACACTTGTCATCAACCACGCCTGGCTCGGACACAAGCTGGTGGCGGCCCTCGGCGATGGCAGTGCGCTCGGGGTATCCATCCACTGGTCGGCCGAAGAGAGCGCGCTCGAGACCGCCGGCGGCATCGTGCAGGCGCTGCCTCTGCTGGGCAGCGAACCCTTTCTGGTGATCAACGGCGATACCTGGCTCGACCTGGATTATCGCGCTCTGGTGAACCAGCCGCTTGGGGAGGATCTCGCCCACCTCTGGCTGGTGCCCAACCCTCCCCAGCATCCGCAAGGGGACTTCTCCCTGCAAGCGGGTCGGGTGCTGGACACCCCGGCCCTCACCTTCAGCGGCGTCGGCCTCTATCACCCCGCCGCCTTTGCCGGCTTGCCCAGCGGGGCGCGCAAGCTGGCCCCCCTGCTGCGCGACTGGATGGCGCAGGGACGGGTGGGTGGCAGCCTGCTGGCAGGCGAGTGGCGCGACATCGGCACAGTGGATCGGCTGCGCGAGCTGGACGAGCAACTGCTCGCCGGCACCCATTAACTTCACGAGGTCTTGAACCATGCGTATTTGGGGCAAGGTGCTTGGCACCTTCTTCGGTTTTTTGCTCGGCAACATCTTCGGTGCCCTGCTGGGCCTGTGGATCGGCCATCGCTTCGATCGGGGCATGGGGATCCGCGGGGCCTTCCAGCGGGCACCCAGCCAGCAGCAACAGGCCGTCTTCTTCCATGCCACCTTCGCCGTCATGGGCCACATCGCCAAGGCGAGCGGCCAGGTCACCGAGCACGAAATACGGGTCGCGTCCAACCTGATGGACAGGATGCGTCTGGCCGGAGAGCAGCGGGTACGGGCTCAGGAGTCGTTCCGCCTTGGCAAGGAGGCGGACTTCCCCCTGCGCGAGACCCTGGCGGAGTTTCGCCAGGCGAGCCTGGGGCAGCGCGACATCCTGCGCTTCTTCCTCGAGGTCCAGCTGCAGGCCGCCTTCGCCGACGGTCAGGTGGAGGCGAACGAGCGGGCCATCCTGCAAACCATCGCCGACGAGCTGGGGTTCAGTCGCATCGAGCTTGCCCGCATTCTGGCCATGGCCGAGGCCCAGATGAACTTCTTCCACCGCCAGCAACAGCAGGGCAGTGGCCAGGGGCAGCAATACCGCCAGGAGCCCCCCTCCCGGGATCGCCTCAAGGATGCCTATCAGTTGCTTGGGGTGAACGAGAGCGACAGCGATCAGGAGATCAAGCGTGCCTATCGCAAGGAGATGAGCAAGCATCACCCTGACAAGCTGGCCGCCAAGGGATTGCCCCCCGAGATGATGGAGATGGCCAAGGAGAAGACCCAGGAGATCCAGCAGGCCTGGGAGTGGATCCGCGAGGCCCGCGGTATTCGCTGAGCCCTGTGCCCGCCATAAATAAATGCCCGTCGATGACGGGCATTTTTGTTTTCAGAGTCTGGTTTTGCTTTTCATGGAAGAAAAATCAGTGGGCATCGACCCAGACAAACTTGAGGACGAAGAGCAGGGCCACCACCAGCACGCAGGGGTTGATCTCGCGCCAGCGGCCGGTGCCCGCCTTCATCACGCAGTAGGAGATGAAGCCCACGGCGATCCCCTCGGTGATGGAGAAGCTGAACGGCATCATCACCGCGGTCATGAAGGCCGGCACCGCTTCGGTCAGGTCTTCCCACTTCACCCGGGTCAGCTCGGAGCACATCAGCACGCCCACGTAGATGAGGGCCCCCGCTGCGGCATACGCCGGTACCATGGCGGCGACCGGAGAGAAGAAGATGGCCAGCAGGAACAGGATGCCCACCACGATGGCGGTCAGGCCGGTGCGACCGCCGACGGCGACGCCGGAGCTGCTCTCGATGTAGGCCGTCACGGACGAGGTCCCCATGAAGGCGCCGCCGACGGAGCTGACGCTGTCCACCACCAGGGCCTGCTTCATGCGCGGGAAGTGCCCCTTGTCATCGGCCAGCTTGGCGCGGTTGGTCACGCCGATCAGGGTGCCGGAAGAGTCGAACAGGTTGACCAGCATGAAGGAGAAGATGATCCCGGCAAGGCTGATGTCCAGCGATCCCATCAGATCCAGCTGGCCGAAGACCGGTGCAATGCTCGGCGGCACGGAGACGAAGCCCTTGAAGGTGACATCGCCGAACAGCCAGCCCAGGGTGGTGGTGACGACGATGGCGATGAGCACGGCGGAGTGGACGCCGCGGGCGGAGAAGATGCAGATGAGGAAGAATCCCAACAATCCCAGCAGGCAGGGCAGGGAGGTAAGGTTGCCCACGGTCACCATGGTGGCGGGGCTCGCGACCACGATGCCGGCATTGTGCAGGCCGAGCAGGGCGATGAGCAGACCGATGCCGGCGGTGATGCCGACCCGCAGGGTCAGGGGAATGTTGGCGATGAGCCAGTAGCGTACCCGCAGCAGGGTCAGGATCAGCAGGCCCAGCGCACCCCAGAAGATGGTGCCCATGCCGACCTGCCAGGAGTAGCCCATGCCAGCCACCACTACGAAGGCGAAGAAGGCGTTGAGGCCCATGGCGGGAGCCAGGGCGATGGGCAGGTTCGCCAGCAGACCCATCAGGATGCTGCCGACACCGGCGATGAGGCAGGTGGTAACGAACACGGCCTGGGTGTCCATGCCTGCCGCAGAGAGGATCTGCGGGTTGACGAAGACGATGTAGACCATGGTCAGGAAGGTGGTGATGCCGGCGATCACCTCGGTGCGGGCCGTGGTGCCATGACCGCGCAGGGCAAACAGGCGCTCGAGCAATCCCTGCCCGGCAGCCGGGCTGGCGGTCTGCCCGGTAGCGTGATGTGGTTGATTCATGTTGGATTCCAATGGGTGACGTGAAATAGGCAGCAGGGGGCCCGGCCCATCCATGCGGGGCGATGGACCCTGATTCTGGCGGTGAAGTGACCAGACTCGTCCTGATACCGTGACAGCGCGCACATTTTCACACAGGCGGCCAGGTTTACAAACCCCGGATGTGCGAGGCGGATCAATGAATAGAGTAAAAATTCAAACGTTTTCCCCCGGAGGCAGGAAAAAGGGGACCAATAGAGCCCCGTTTCCACATCGGGATCAACGGTTTTTCTGGTAGCGTTCGATAAGCTGGCTCAGCACGGCATCGCTCTGCTCCAGCAAGGGATCGAGGGCCAACCCCATGCGTTGGAGCAGCAGGGTGGCCTGGGTTTCGCTCAAGGGACGGCCATCGAGGAAGTAGGCCTGCTCGGCCAGTTGCTTGTCATGGCGGGGCAGCAGCACCCAGTGCACCCGTCGGGGTTCGATGGCGGCGAGGATCCGGTTGGCGGCCGCGCAGAAGGTATCGATGTGCTGCTTGCCATCCGGCCCCAGGCAGCCGGGTTCGAGCCGGATCTGGATGGTGAGTCTGGTGGTGGAGGCTTGGGTCATGGGTCGCTATCGCTGGGGAAGAGGTGGAGATTGTAAGTCAGAAGAGGCAAAAAAGGGGAGCCCCGGCTCCCCTTGTGACGTCATGCCTGGCGGCGCGGCTGTTGCCTCGCCTTACTTGGCGATGCGCTTGTACTTGGCGCGGCGCGGCTGGATAGCCTCGGCACCGTAGGTCTTCTTCTTCCACTCTTCGTATTCGGTGAAGTTGCCTTCAAAGAACTCGATCTTGCCCTCGTCCTGGTAGTCCAGGATGTGGGTGGCGATGCGGTCGAGGAACCAGCGGTCGTGGGAGATGACCATGGCGCAACCCGGGAACTCCAGCAGGGCGTTCTCGAGGGCGCGCAGGGTTTCGATGTCCAGATCGTTGGTCGGTTCATCCAGCAGCAGCACGTTGCCGCCGGTCTGCAGCAGCTTGGCCAGGTGCAGACGGCCACGTTCACCACCGGAGAGCTCGCCGACCCGCTTCTGCTGGTCGGAACCCTTGAAGTTGAAGCGACCGATGTAGGCGCGGCTCGGGAACTCGTAGTTGCCGATGCGCAGGATGTCCTGGCCGTCGGCGACTTCCTCGAACACCGTCTTCTTGTCGTTCATGCTGTCGCGGAACTGATCCACGGAGGCCAGCACCACGGTGTCACCCAGGGTGATGGAACCGGAATCCGGCTGCTCCTGACCCGACATCATGCGGAACAGGGTCGATTTACCGGCACCGTTCGGACCGATGATGCCGACGATGGCACCCTTCGGAATGGAGAAGGAGAGATCGTCGATCAACTGGCGGTCGCCATAGGACTTGCAGAGGTTGGCCACCTCCACCACCTTGTCGCCCAGGCGCGGTCCGGGCGGAATGAACAGCTCGTTGGTCTCGTTGCGCTTCTGGTAGTCGTTGGTGTTGAGCTCTTCGAAGCGAGCCATACGAGCCTTGGATTTGGCCTGACGGCCTTTCGGGTTCTGACGAACCCACTCCAGTTCCTTCTCGATGGACTTGCGACGGGCGGCCTCGGAACTCGCTTCCTGGGCCAGACGGGCATCTTTTTGCTCCAGCCAGGAGGAGTAGTTGCCCTCCCAGGGGATGCCTTCGCCGCGGTCCAGCTCCAGGATCCAGCCCGCCACGTTGTCGAGGAAGTAGCGGTCGTGGGTGATGGCCACGACGGTACCTTCGTAGTCGTGCAGGAAGCGCTCCAGCCAGGCCACGGATTCCGCATCCAGGTGGTTGGTCGGTTCGTCCAGCAGCAGCATGTCCGGTTTTTCCAGCAGCAGGCGGCACAGGGCCACGCGGCGGCGCTCACCACCGGAGAGGTGCTTGATCTGGGCATCCCAGGCCGGCAGGCGCAGGGCATCGGCCGCGCGCTCCAGCTGGTTTTCCATGTTGTGGCCGCCCTGGGCGGCGATGATGGCTTCCAGCTCGCCCTGTTCGCGGGCCAGCTTGTCAAAATCCGCATCCGGGTCGGCATAGGCTGCATAGACCTCGTCGAGGCGCGCCATGGCGCGTTTGACGTCGCCGACCGCCTCTTCGACCGCTTCGCGTACGGTCTGCTCCGGATCCAGCTTCGGCTCCTGGGGCAGGTAGCCGATCTTGATGCCGGGCTGCGGACGGGCTTCCCCTTCGATCTCGGTGTCGATACCCGCCATGATGCGCAGCAGGGTCGATTTCCCGGCGCCGTTCAGACCCAGCACGCCTATTTTGGCCCCCGGGAAGAAGGAGAGGGAGATGTTCTTGAGAATATGACGCTTGGGCGGCACGACCTTGCCAACCCTGTTCATGGTGTAAATAAATTGAGCCATTGGCTAATTCTCTTCCTTTCAGCAGTTTAATGTCTTGGCATTAACAAACTGATGTCGTGGTGGGGCCGGGTCGACGGGTCGTCAACCCGGTTCCAAAAAACCCGTCGATTGTAAACCAATGGGAGAGGGGCGGCAAAGCCGGGCGCCGCAGGCCGGGACGGCCGACAGGCGCGAGGGAAGAGGGGCAACCGGGTAAGCTCAGCGCGGTGAGTTGCGGCGGGCCGGTTTGTCAGGATCCTGCCCCGAGTAGTAGAGCACCCGCTGCACATACTCCTGGGTTTCCTGATAGGGCGGCACACCGCCGTGGCGCAGCACGGCCTGCTCCCCGGCGTTGTAGGCGGCGCTGATCCTCACCCAGTCCGGACCGAACTGCTTCTCCAGCCACTTCAAGTAGATCATGGCGCCACGGATGTTCTGCTGGGCATCGAACGGCCGGGTCACGCCGAAGCGGGCCTGGGTTTCGGGAATGAGCTGCATGACGCCCTGTGCCTGCTTGGGGGAGACGGCGGTGCTGTTCAGATTGGATTCGGCGATGGCGATGGCCAGGGCGAGCTGGGGGTCCACTTTGTGACGCTGGGCGGCCTGGCGGATCATGACAGCCAGCTTTTGCTTGGCCTGTGACTGTCTGGCCAGGTAGCGCTCCTGATCGAAGGGGGTGCTGGGGCGTACCCAGGGAGCACCACCGCCACCGCCTCCGATGCCGCAAGTACCCAGGGGGGCATTGCCGACCCGCTCGTTGTAGTAACGGGCGGCCTGCTGGTTGCCAAGGCGCATGGCCATGGCCAGGTAGGCGTTGGCGCTGCGGGCATTGCGGATCCCCTGGGGGCCGCGGGCCAGCAGGCGGCCGATGCGGTAATAGGCTTCCGGGTTGCCAAGGTTGGCGGCGGTGCAGTAGTGGGCGATGGCCTGCCGCGGGTTTCCCTGTTCCATGGCGGCACCCTGGCGCAGTGCGCTCATGGCCTTGGGGGCCTGACGAAAGGGATCTGCGTGGGAAGTGGTGGCGAGCAGTATCAGGAGTCCCCAGCCCCAGAGTCGTTTTTTCATGAAAACCTCGTCGTTGGTATCCGCAACATATAGGCCCGATCCGGGGAGGGACGCCAGCCAGCAGATGGAACATCTGGTTATGTGGGTGAGCGGCAGAGATGAAAACGGTATGGAACTTTTGGTGCAGGGGAGGAGCGGCAGGCTCCCGGGTCAGTGACTGCTTTGATAGATTTGTTAATTGAAGTTCAATATGCTGACAGAGTTGTTTTCTAACGCCTTGTATTTGCATGATGTCAGCCAGGCCACGATGCAATGTCGTCGGGTCTGCCGGGTGAATCGATAGCGCCTCTGATGAGGGCAGGATATGCATATGGTCGAATCGGTCGATATCTCTGTCGTGGTACCCGCCAAGGATGAGCGGGACAATCTGGCCCCGCTTGTCGGCGAAATAGATGCCGCCCTTGGGGGCAGGTTCGAGTACGAACTGATCTATGTGGACGATGGCAGTGTGGACGACAGCCATGTGGTACTGCGCGATTTGCAGACGCGTTTCCCCAGGCTGAAGGTGCTACGCCATGTCCATGCCGTGGGCCAGAGCATGGCGGTGCTGAGCGGAGTGCGCCACGGGCGTGGTGACTGGCTGGTGGTACTCGACGGCGATGGTCAGAACGATCCCGCCGACATCCCCGCCATGCTGGAGGAGGCGATGCGCCGCTACCAGAGCGATCCATACCAGGTGGGCCTCATCGGCCACAGGGTCAACCGCCGTGACGACTGGGTCAAGCGCCTCTCTTCAAAGCTGGCCAACGGCTTTCGCGATCTGCTGCTGCGCGACGGTATTCCGGATACCGGCTGCGGGCTCAAGGTAGTGCGTCGTGACTGGTATCTGAAACTGCCCGCCTTCAATCACATGCACCGCTACATCCCCGCGCTGATCCAGGCACAAGGGGGGCGCATGGCGCCCTGGCCGGTCAACCACAGGCCACGCCAGGCGGGCATCTCCAAATACGGGGTCTGGAACCGGCTCTGGGTCGGGCTGGTGGACGTGGTCGGGGTCTGGTGGTTGCAGCGCCGCTCCAAGGTGGTTGAAATCCGGGAGATGCTGGAGTGATGGACGCCTGGCTGTCTGCCCCCATCGACTGGCTGGACTGGACCGGGGTGCATGTCACCGGCTGGAAGCTGATCGGCTACACGGGGGCGCTGATGTTCGGCGGACGCTGGCTGGTGCAGTTTCTGGCGTCCAGGCGGGCGGGACGACCCGTCATTCCGCGCCTGTTCTGGTACATGAGCGTGATCGGCAGCCTGATGACGCTCAGCTACTTCACCTTCTCTCCCAAGCAGGACTCTGTCGGTGTGCTGCAAAACCTCTTCCCCACCTTCACCGCGCTCTACAGCCTCTATCTCGATATCCAGCATCGGGGCTGGCGGCGGGACAAGGCAGTGACCGGGGAGGCTCGTCATGGTGAGTGATCGCACCCTGCTCAATCAGACGTCCCTTGGCTGGTTGCTGCTGATCGCGCTGGTGGTGCTGGGGGCCGGGCTGGGTCTGCGGGATCCCTGGCCGGCGGACGAGCCGCGTTTTGCCCTGATCGCCCGGGAGATGGTGGAGAGCGGCCAGTGGCTCTTCCCCATGCGTGGCGGGGAGCTCTATCCGGACAAGCCGCCGCTGTTTATGTGGGGGATCGCGATCGGTTATGTGTTGACTGGCTCCATCAAGGTGGCCTTTCTGCTGCCCTCCCTGCTGTCTGGCTTGCTGACCATCTTGCTGGTGTGGGACCTGGGGCGTCGGTTATGGAACCCAGCGGTCGGCTTTATGGCCGGGCTATTGCTGCTGTTCACCGTCCAGTTCACCCTGCAGGCCAAGACGGCGCAGATCGATGCCCTGGCGACGGCCTTCATCACCCTCGGTCTCTATGGTTTTCTGCGCTTCCTGCTCTGCGAGGGAGGGTGGCGCTGGTACTGGCTCGGCTGGTTTGCTGCTGGGCTTGGCGTCATCACCAAGGGGGTAGGAGTACTGGCCCTGCTGGTGCTGCTTCCCGCGCTCTGGACCCACAGGTCGCAAATCCGCACCGCGCCCTTGTCAGCCTGGCTGAAGGCCCTGCTCGGGCCGCTGGCCATGGCCCTGGCGATGGGCCTCTGGCTGGTCCCCATGCTGGAGGCCGTGACCCGAAGCGGGGATCCCCTCCTGCTGGCCTACAGAGACAACATACTGCTGCGCCAGACGGTGACTCGCTATACCAGCGCCTGGCATCACGTCAAACCCTTCTGGTACTACCTCACCTCGGTGATCCCGCCGTTCTGGCTGCCGCTCTCCCTGCTGCTGCCCTGGCTGGTGGTGGCCTGGCGGCGCGCCATCCGGGCGCAGGACAGGCGTATCCTGCTGCTGCTGGGTTATCTGGTGCTGGTGGTGCTGTTTTTCTCCTGCTCGCCGGGCAAGCGGGGCGTCTACATCACGCCCGGTACGCCCGCCCTGGCGCTCCTGACCGCACCCTTCATCGGCACCCTGCTGGTCCGGATCTGGCCGGGGCGACTGCTGGCCGGGCTCGGCTGGCTGCTGGGGGGGGCAGGGCTGGTGGGGGCTCTGGTGCTGGCATTTAGCGACAGAGTGGCCAGCCGTCTGGGGGAACTGGGGCCGGAGCCCTGGCTTCCCCTGCTGGTGCTGGGGGGATCCTTGCTGCTGATCAATGCCTGGCTTCGCCGGGCGCCACTGACCGCCATTCTCAGCTCCCTGGTGGTGGGGTGGCTGATCTACTCCTGCTGGATAAGCGTGCGCCTCAACGAGGTGCGCACCCCTCAGGCAGTCATGGCATTGGCGGCGCAGAAGGTGCCTGTGGGGGATGAACTGCTGCTGGCGGGCTTCAAAGAGCAACATCTGCTGTTTAGCCTGCAACCAGTGAAACATTACCCTTATCTAATGGGGGACGGGGAGCAGGCCAGGGAAGCTGCCGCCTGGATAGGGGCTGCCCCCGGGCGCTGGGTACTGGGGAGCGCCGACCTGATGGTGAGGTGTTTTGACCCCGCGAAGATGGAAAACCTCGGCAACCGTCACCGCACCGACTGGCTGCTGGCAGGCCCGCAGGCCCTCAAACCCGCCTGTCGTGGGCTCTCCCCCACCATGGTGCCCTTCAGCTATACCCCTTCATCCTGAGCGCAGGGTCGCGAGCCAGGGGACCCTGCCACCTCGTTTGGCTCAGACCCGGTAGTAGTCCCGATACCAGCGGACAAAGCTGTCTACCCCTTCCTTGAGCCCGACACGGGGGCGATAGCCCGTGGCGTCGAACAGCGAGCGGGTGTCGGCCCAGGTGGCGAGCACGTCGCCGGGCTGCATGGGCAGCATGTTGCGGATGGCCCGTTTGCCGAGGGCCGACTCGATGGCATCCACGAAGTCCAGCAGCCTGACCGGGCTGCCGTTGCCGATGTTGAAGAGGCGATAGGGGGCCGGGCTGGCGTCCGGGGCCCCCTGCCAGTGGGCATCGCCCGCGGGGGGGCTGTCTGCGATGCGCACTATCCCCTCGACGATGTCGTCGACATGGGTGAAATCCCGGCTGAGCTGGCCCTGGTTGTAGAGGTCGATGGGGTCGCCGTTCAGGATGGCGCGCACGAACTTGAACAGGGCCATGTCGGGCCGGCCCCAGGGGCCGTAGACGGTGAAAAAGCGCAGCCCGGTGGTGGGCAGGCCGTAGAGATGGGAGTAGGAGTGGGTCATCAGCTCCCCCGCCTTCTTGCTCGCCGCATAGAGGGAGACGGGATGATCCGCCCCATCGGACGGCTTGAACGGCATCTGTTCGTTCAGCCCGTAGACCGAGCTGGAGGAGGCATAGACCAGATGTTGCACCCGGGTCTGGCGACACCCCTCCAGCACGGTAAGGTGGCCGGTGAGGTTGCTGTCGGCGTAGGCGAAGGGGTTGTCCAGGGAGTAGCGCACCCCGGCCTGGGCCCCCAGATGGATCACCCGGTCAAACTGCTCGTGGGCAAAGAGCGAGGCCATGGCCGCGCGGTCCGCGAGATCGAGGTGTTCGAAGCGAAAGCCGGGTAGAGGCGTGAGCAGGGCGAGGCGCGCCTCCTTGAGACTCACCGCGTAGTAGTCGTTGAGGTTGTCTATCCCCACCACCTGATGGCCGTCGCCACAGAGCCTGCGCGCCACATGAAATCCGATAAACCCGGCGGCGCCGGTGACGAGGTACTTCATCGCTCCTCCTGATGAGCCAGGCTGTCGCCACGGCCGATGGCATAGTAGGTGAAACCGCGCTGGCGTAGACGGGCCGGATCATAGAGGTTGCGGCCGTCGAAGATGATGGCCTGCTTCAGGGTCTGGCGAAGCAGGTCGAAATCCGGTGCGCGGAACTGTTGCCACTCGGTGCAGACGAGCAGGGCATCGGCCCCCTGAAGGGCGGCTTCCTGGGTGTCGCACAGGAGCAAATCTGCCCGCTGGCCATAGAGGCGGGCGGCCTCGGTCATGGCCTCGGGGTCGAACGCCTGCACCTTGCCTCCTGCCGCCCAGATCGCCTCCATCAGCACCCTGCTCGGGGCTTCGCGCATGTCGTCGGTATTGGGTTTGAAGGCGAGTCCCCATAACGCGAAGGTGCGCCCCGACAGACTGGCACCAAAATGGTGGTGCAGCCGGGTCATGAGCCTGTGCTTCTGCGCCTCGTTGACCTGCTCCACCGAGCGCAGCAGGGGGGTCTCGCACCCCGCCTCCTTCGCGGTGTGGATCAGCGCCCTGACATCCTTGGGGAAGCAGGATCCGCCATAACCGCAGCCTGGGTAGATGAAGTGGTGGCCGATGCGCGGATCGGCACCGATACCCTTGCGCACCTCCTCGATATCGGCGCCCAGGGCTTCGGCCAGGGTGGCCATCTCGTTCATGAAGGAGATGCGGGTCGCCAGCATGGCGTTGGCGGCGTACTTGGTCAGTTCGGCGCTGCGTGCATCCATCCGCAGGATGCGGTCTCGCTTGCGGTTGAAGGGGGCGTAGAGCTCCTCCAGCAGGGAGAAGGCGTGATCGGAGTCGGTGCCGATGATGATGCGATCCGGCCGCAGGCAGTCGGCGACGGCGGCGCCCTCCTTGAGAAATTCGGGGTTGGAGACCACGTCGAGCGGAAGGTCGAGACCACGGTCGGCGAGGCGCTCCGCAATGTGTCGCCGTACCCGGCTGGCGGTGCCGACAGGCACAGTGCTCTTGTTGACCACCACCTTGCCCCCTTGCATCAGGCGGCCTATGGTGTCCGCCACCGTCATTACCTGATGGAGGTCGGCAGACCCGTCCTCGTCCGGCGGCGTTCCGACCGCGATGAAGATAAGCTCGGCAAACTCCACCGCCCGGGCCGGGTCTGTGGTGAAGATCAGGCGACCGGCCTGATGGTTGCGCTGCACCAGGGGGGCGAGACCGGGCTCGAAGAGGGGAATGCGCCCCTCTTTCAGGCCCGCGACCTTGTCGGCATCCACATCCACGCAGGCCACCTTGTGACCCATCTCCGCCAGTACGGCGGCCTGAACCAACCCGACATAACCTATTCCGAATACGGTGACTCTCATCCGCTGTTGTTCCGCTGGCAGTGACAAGCGACTCATTCTAGAACGATTCGGGCGCGGGGGCAGCGGCCCGTTTCAGGTTTTTCAGCATCAGGCCGGCGGTGAGTGTGGGACATTTTGGTGCAAGGATTGTAACGCCTGGATGACGCGCACCATTTTGGCGCGTGAAGGGCGGGACTTGTGATCCATCTCACTCAAATTGGAGACTGTCGGCATAACGAAGCCCCGGTTAACGGGGCTCGCTCCGCCCGACGGGCGGCCAACACTCTCTTGCTTCGCGACTGGATACCTGGTTATGGACAACACTTCACGCTCTGCGCACCCGCTCTATGAGGATGTGCTCGCCTTGCTGACCGCAGCAGGCTTCGTTTCCCTCGGCATCTTCCTGTTCCATCAGGTCGGCCTGCTCACCGGTGGCACCGCCGGCCTGGCGCTGCTGCTGCAACAGGTGACCGGCATCAGCTTCGGCCTGCTGTTCTTCGCCATGAACCTGCCTTTCTATGCCCTGGCCTGGCTCAGAATGGGGCCGCGCTTCACCCTCAATACCTTTGCCGCCGTGGCCACAGTCTCCTTCATGACGGATCACCTCAACGCCGTGCTGCAAATCGGCAAGATCGAACCCGTCTATGCGGCGCTGATCGGCGGCACCCTGATCGGCATGGGACTGCTCATCATGTTCCGCCACAAGGCGAGCCTGGGGGGCTTCAACATTCTGGCGCTCTTCATTCAGGACAGATGGGGTGTGCGGGCAGGCAAGCTGCAAATGGGGCTGGATTGCGCCATCGTCGTCGCCTCTTTCTTCGTGGTCTCCCCCTGGCTGCTGGCGCTTTCCGTGGTGGCAGCCATCATCTGTAATCTGGTGTTGACACTCAATCACAAGCCGGGGCGCTACCAGATAGCCTGATGTGCCCGTGGGGATTGCCCTGCTGGTCAGCCCAAGGCTGGATACCGCAAAAAGACAGAGCGCCTGATGGCGCTCTGTTGCTATCTGCCCCCGGGTGTCACACCACCATGGGGACGCCGCTCTCGGGGTGGTGGATCACCTGTGCGGGGTAGTCGTAGAGTCGCGCGATGAGCGCCGGGGTCAGCACCTCGCCTGCGCTGCCGTCAGCCATCAGCCTGCCCTGCTCCAGCATCACCAGCCTATCGGCGTAGCGGGCTGCCAGATTGAGGTCGTGCAACACCACCAGCACGGCGGTGTTGCGACCGGCCAGCGCCCGGGCCATGGCGAGCAACTGGTGCTGGTATTTGAGATCCAGCGCAGAGGTGGGCTCGTCCAGCAGCAGCAGCCGCGCTTGCTGCGGTTCCTCCGGGGCCTGCCAGATCTGGGCCAGCACCCGGGCGAACTGCACCCGTTGACGCTCCCCGCCGGAGAGACCGGGATAGAGGCGGTTCGCCAGATGGTCGACCCCGGCGTGGGTCATGGCGGCACGGACTATCTCGTCGCGCCGGCTGGCAGGCTCGCTGTGGGGCAGCCGGCCCATGGCCACCACCTCTTCGCACAGGAAGGGGAAGCTCAAGGAGGAGCTTTGCGGCAGCACACCGACCCGGTGTGCCAGAGCGTTGTCGGCCCACCCCCTGCGTGTCTGGCCGAACAGGTGGATCTCCCCTTCATGTTCCAGCTCGCCGGTCAGGCACTTGAGCAGTGAGCTTTTGCCCGCCCCGTTGGGGCCGAGCAGGGCGGTCAGGCTGCCGGCATGCAGGTCGAGATCCAGGCTGTCCAGGATAAGCCGGTTGCCACGACTGAGGCGAAGACCCCGGCAACTGAGCAGGGGGGAGGGGGATCCGGGCAAGGTGGCGATCTCCTGTTACAGGGTTCGGCGGCTCTTGACCAAGAGCCAGATGAAGAAGGGGGCCCCCAGCAGGGCGGTGATGATGCCGACGGGCAGCTCGGCCGGAGCGAGCAGGGTGCGTGCCAGCATGTCGGCCCCCAGCAGCAGGCCAGCCCCCAACAGGGCAGACAGCGGCAACAGGCGGACATGGTTGGGACCGGCCAGCAGCCGCACCAGATGGGGAACCACCAGGCCGACAAAGCCGATCATGCCCGCCACGGCTACCGCCACGCCGACACCGGCAGCGGTGAGCAGGATGAGGCGACGCTTCAGCGTCTGCACGTTTACCCCCAGATGCCGTGCCTCTCCCTCTCCCAGCAGCAGGGCGTTGAGGGGATTGGCATCGCGCATGAACAACAGCAGCAAAGCGGCCAGGGTCAGCAGCGCCAGCGTCACATCGACCGGCTTGCCTGCCGCCAGGGAGCCCATCTGCCACAGGCTCAGGTTGCGCAGCATCTGATCGTCGGCGAGATAGGTGAGCAGTCCGATGACGGCGCCGGAGAGCGCCGTGATGGCCACCCCGGCCAGCAGCATCACGGTGACCGAGGTGCCCCCTTCTCGGGTACCCAGCAGATAGACGAGGGTGGTGGTGAGGGCTCCGCCGAGAAAGGCGAGCAGGGGCAGCAACCCCAGGCCGAGCAGGCTCTGCAGGTGCGAGCCCAACGGGGCGAGCAGCACGATGGCCAGGGCCGCGCCGAGTGCCGCCCCACCCGACACCCCTATGATGCCGGGGTCTGCCAGGGGGTTGCGAAACAGTCCCTGCATGACGGCGCCGCAGAGGCCGAGAATGCCCCCCACGGCGATGCAGAGCAGGGTTCGTGGCAGACGGATCTCCTGCACGATCAATAATTTGTGAGTCTCAATCCCGCTCTGTGGTCCGGCAAACAGGGCGCGCAGGCTCTCACCAAGGGAGAGGGACATGGGGCCGGTCGCGAGGGACCCGACCAGCAGCAACGCCAGCGCGCAGCCGGTCAGGGCGAGTAGCCAGGGCAGAGGCAGGCGCATCAGGAACCCTGCTTGATCCACTGGGCGATCTGGTTCGCCTGTTGCAGGGAACGAAGGCTGAGGCCCCCTTGCAGGGCATGTCCGTCGATGGCGTGGATGGCCTTGTTCTTGCCTGCCGGGGTGGCTGACAGGGCGGGCACCTGGCTCAGAACGGCGTCGGGATCCTGATACTGCTGCCAGTCGCGGCCGCTCACCAGCACCAGATCAGGTTGCAGCTCGATGAGGGATTCGGTGGAGACGGGCTTGTAGTCGTGGAGCCCAGCCACCGGATTGACGCCGCCCGCCAGGGTGACGAGGGCGCTGGCGGTGGTGTTGCCACCGGCGATGCTGGTGGGCTGACCCTTGTGCAGCAGCAGGAAGGCGACCTTGAGGGGCTTGTTCTGCTTAGCCTGCGCCGCCAGGGTGTCGCTCTGGGCGGCAATTTCCTCCTTGAGCTTGCTCCCTGCCGCCTGGTCACCCAGGAGATGGGCCAGGGTGTCGATACGCTCGTTGAGGTTGGCCAGCGTCGGGGCTGTGGCCATGACCTCGACCTTGACGTTGGCACGGCGCAACTGATCAAGCGTGCTGTTCGGGCCCATCTCGTCGCTGCCGACCACCAGGGTCGGAGAGAGACTCAGGATCCCTTCGGCAGCGAGGGCGCGGTGATAGCCGACCTTGGGCACACCTCTGGGCTCCGGACTGCTGACATCGGTGGCGACCAGGCTCTGCTCGCCCCCCAGCGCCAGGATGAGTTCCGTGGTGGCCGGGCCTATGCTGACGATACGCTCCCCCGCCATGACGGATGGGGAAGAGAGGGAAAGGGCACAGCCGAGCAGGCTGAATGCGAGGGCAAAACGACGGCCCATGCGAACCTCCGAAGGGTGAATGAAATAGGGTTGCCGCCGAGAATATCAAGTCGCCCATCAAAATGCACTGAGAATGAAAGCGATTATCAATTGCGTTACTTGGGGCGCTTTATTACAGTATCCGCCGCGACACCGAGCACCATCGCCAGATTATCCAGGGAGAACCGATGAGCATTGCACAACGCATTCACGCGCTGCTGGAGCAAGACCCCAGCGCCCACCCGTCCACCCTCGCCACCGAGCTGGCCGTCAGCGAGTGGGAGGTGGTACGCCATCTGCCTGCCGCCCTGATGACGCAAGTGCCGGCCGGGGAGGCCGAAGCCCTGCTGGCGAACCTGGCCAGCTGGGGTCAGGTGACCACCATCGTCGAATCCGATGGCTCCATCTTCGAGGTGAAGGCTCCCTTCCCCAAGGGCAAGAACGCGCGCGGCTACTACAACCTGATGGGGCGGGACGGGGAGCTGCACGGCCACCTCAAGCTCGATAACGTGGCGGGCATCGCCCTGGTCAGCAAGCTCTTCATGGGCAAGGAGGGGCACTCCTTCCAGTTCTTCGGCCACAGTGGCCGCTGCATTTTCAAGATCTACCTGGGCCGGGACGAGCAGCGTCAACTGCTGCCTGAGCAGGTGGAGCGTTTCATGGCCCTGCGCCGTCAGTATCAAGAGGAAGTGAAAGCATGAGTGAACGTCAGGAGCGCCTGCAAAACCGTCTGCAACCGGAGATCCGCGAGTTCCGCGACGGTTGCCGTACCCTGCAGCTCGCCACTGTGGATGGCGAAGGCAACCCCAATGCCAGCTATGCCCCCTTCGTGCTGCAGGAAGATGGATACTACGTGCTCATCTCCGAGATAGCTCGCCACGCCCGCAACCTGCAACAGGTGCCCAAGGTATCGCTGATGCTGATTGAGGACGAAACCGGTGCCCGCGAGCTGTTTGCCCGCAAGCGTCTGACCTTCGATGCGGTCGCCGAGGTGGTGGCCCGCGACGACGCACGCTGGGAGAAGGCCGTTGCGGCGCTGGAAGGGCGCTTCGGCGAGATAGTCAAAGGGCTCTCCAACCTCAAGGACTTCGTGCTGTTTAGGCTCAAGCCCGAGCAGGGACTGTTCGTCAAGGGATTCGGTCAGGCGTTCCGTGTCTCCGGCGACGAACTGGTGGACTTCGTTCACCTGGTGGAAGGGCACAAACGCATCGACAATGGCGCCGAGCTGACCAGCCCGGCGGATGAACCCGTTTGAGGGGACAGTTAGCGAGATGAGAAAACGGGCAGCCTGGGCTGCCCATTTTGTTGTTATGTCCCGGGTTACTCTTGCCAGCCTGCCTGGTTGGGGAAGGCATCGCGATCGGCCTGGGTGGCGCTCTCGTTGCATTCCCCGCGGATCTTCCAGGAGGTCTGGCTGAGGACGATATAGCCGCTTCGGCAATACTTGCGCGTGGCCAGCATCTGGGTGAGCTGCTCGTCCTGCAGGGCTTCCCGGCGTTCCAGCAGGCTCTTGTCGCGGCGGCTCAGCCGGTTGTCATCTCCCTCCTGCAACCGGGTGGGCAGGACGTCGAGAGGGGCGGCCTCGAAGGTGAAGCGCTTGCTCCCGTCGTCGCTGATATGGGTGTGGAACAGGGGGGCCGGGCCATCGGGTGCTGCCCCCGGCAAGCCGGAGCAGGCGGTGAGCGCCGGTAACAGCAGCGTGAGGGCAACGGCAGAGAGTAGACGCACACAAGACTCCAATCGGGTGTTCACATCAGGACGGGCAGCTTAACACGCCCGCTCGGGTTGAATGGTGGCCAGCAGCTCATCCGTCGTGAGCAGGGTCACGCTTCTGCCTTGAGGCAGGCTCAGATGCCGCCACATGAAGTGGTGGTGCTGGATGATCTGCTCCGCACTCAGGTGCGGCCTGTCCGCCGTGGTATGGGCGTCGGTCACCGCAAAGGCGTCAAAGCCCCTGGCGGCGGCGCTGCGCAACGTGGTATCGACGCAAAAGTCGGTGGCACAGCCGCAGATGAGCAGTCTGTCTACCGACTGCTCTGCCAGCAGGAAGCCGAGCTCGGTGTCGAGGAAGCTGTCACAGGCAGTCTTGCGCACCCGGCTGTCGTGGGGAGACGGGGCCAGATCGGCGTGCAGTTGCCAGCCCGCACTGCCAGGTTCCAGCTCGGAACCCGGTTCGTCGTGTTGCACATAGATGACCCGTCCGTGTTGGCCCCGCACGCGATCGGCCAGACGATTGATGTTGGCGATGACCTGGGCATCCTGATGGCGGGGGTTATCGAACAACCCCTGTTGCATGTCGATGACGAGTAACACATCCATATGAAATCCTTGGGCTATTTTGAGGGTTGCAACCATTGGCTGCAGTCACGGCTTCGGGATTGATGCAGTGCGCCCATATCTTGCTTCATTTCCTTTGCATTTAGCCAGCGTTCCGGCAGGGGAGCGATCTGGACCCTGACGTCTGCGTCTCTCCCGGGGGCTGTCTCGTCACCGGTTTGCGGCACGATGAGTGCCACCTTGAGTGCCGGATTGCGGCTGGCGATGCGACTGGCGATCCCGAGCCCCCCTTCCACGTGGAAGTTGCCGGCGATATGCATGATGCGCCTGCCGGGATGCTTGCCCAGATAATCCACCATGCTTTCGGCCATGGTGTCGTCCCAGCTGGTCTGGGCGGCGAAGCGACGGGCGTTGCCGTCCGCATCCCCATGGTGCATGGAAGCCATGAACTTCTGGCGGTAGCCGTCATCCCCCAGAGTCAGCTCGCGGGCAAGCTGGCTGCGGCGATTGGCCGGCAGTTTGTCGAGCCAGGCCGATCCCTCCTGACCGACGCAGCTCACCAGAGGTTTGGGGGCATTGGCGGCAATCACTGGCAGGTGCTGCGCCTTGGCGAACTCCACCAGAGGGCGGTAATCACTCTGGTAGTTGGGCCAGGCATGGCCATCTCGAATGAGGGCCGATTCGCCGATGCGTCCGGCCAGGTAGGCATCCAGCACCGGCTGATCGGCGCGGCTGAACTGCTCCATGGAGAGTACCAGGGCCCGGCCATCTGCCTGCGACGTCTCGTCAAGCCCCGCCAGCAGACGGGCCTGCAACAGATGGATGGCCGGGTGAGTGTGAAGTTCCCCCACCAGCACGATGTCGGCATCCGCCACCCGGGCCACCGCCTGCTCGAAGGTCAACGCCTGCCCCTGGGCCGTATCGAGCCGTGCGTCATAGAGGGTCTCGGGTGGGGTGTTCTGCGGCGTGGTGGCACAGGCGACCAGCAGCAGGGGCAGGGCGAGCAGGGGGAGTCGTCGGATCATGGTTACTCACTCAAGAAACAGGGGATGGGAAAAGGCTGCACCATGGGATGGCGGCATGGCGAGCGAAAAAGTGGCGCCAGTGTAAGGGGGAATGATGATAAAGTGAAATGAGAATGATTCACTTTATTATTGATCTTTGTCTCTGGCGGGGTAATATGCCTCCCGCTTGATAATAATTCTCAATAAGGACTTTGCAGTGGCGCACAACAACACCCCCTCCCTGATAGCCCTCGCCGTGGCGGCCGGGCTGATCTCCCCCGCTTTCGCCGCAGACAAGAAAGCCGATGAAGTCATGGTCGTCAGCGGCTCCCGGATGGAACAGAAGCTGGAAGATGTTTCCGGTCCCATCGCCGTCATTACCTCGGCGCAGATTGAAGAGCAGGTCGTCAGCAACGTCGCCGATCTGTTCCGCTATGAGCCCGGGGTGAGCGTGCAGGGAGGCGCTGGAGATGCCCAGACCTTCACCATTCGCGGCATGAGCGAAAACCGGGTCAAGGTGGTGCAGGACGGTGTGCGCCAGAACGATGCCTACAAGAATGGCGGCGTGGGTCAGACCTACTTCGACACCGACATGATCAAGCAGGTGGAAGTGGCCAAAGGGCCGGCCTCCGCCGCTTACGGTTCCGATGCTCTGGGAGGCGTCATTGCCATCACCACCAAGGATGCTGGCGACTTCCTCAAGGGCCGCGACAGCTATCTGGATGCGACCACGGGTTATGCCTCCAGCAGCCACCAGAGAATGGCCGGCATCACGGGGGCGCTGCGCACCGGGGAAGTCGAGAACCTGCTGCGCTACACATGGCGCGATGGCGGTGTCACCCAGAATTATGACGGCGACAAGAACGAGTTCGACATCGTCAGCCAGGCCGTGCTGTTCAAGAGCAAGTGGAATCTCTCCGATGATCAGTTCCTGAAACTGACGGTGGATTACTTCACCGAGGGGCAGGATCCGGATGCCATCGATCTGACCAAGGCGGGCTCCGTCTTCAACCAGCCCATTACCGACAAGGAGACCGACAACCTCTCCCTGGTACTGGATCATGGCCTCACCCTGAACGCCCCCTGGGCGGATCGCGTGGACAGCAAGATCTACTACAGCCGCGCCAAGCAGACCCTGGATCAGTACGCTTCGTCCAAGTATCCGGTCATGCCGGGCAACCCCTATGTGACCAAGAACTCCCTGGATCACAACGGTTTCGAGCAGGAGAGCCTGGGCGCCCAGGTGAAGTTCAACAAGGCGCTCGCCAGCCAGCGTCTGGCCTGGGGCCTGGAATACGAGCATACCGACAACGAGCGTACCCGCTTCAAGGGGCCGACCGTTCCGGGTGACTTCGTCGGCTACAACGAGCTGAGCTTCCCCTCCACCACCAGCGAGCGCAGTGCGCTCTGGGCCTTTGACGAGATCAAGTTCGGCGAGCGTTGGGTGCTGACCCCGGGCGTGCGTTACGACTACTACAAGATGACCCCGGACGAGGATCCCGCCTACACCGGCGAGAACATGAAGAAGATCTCCGAAGGGGAGTTCTCTCCCAAGCTGGGGCTGGTATTCAAGGCGCACGAGGCGGCGAACCTGTTCGCCCAGTACAGCCACGGCTTCAAGGCGCCCATGTATGACAACGCCTTCTCCACCCTGAACCACCAGGCGTATGGCTATCGCATCGAGCCCAACCCGAACCTCAAGCCAGAGAGCAGCGACGGCATCGATCTGGGGGTGCGCGGCAGCCGTGGCGGGTTCAGCTATGAAGTGGCCACCTTCTACAACAAGTTCGACGACTTCATCGAGCTGACGGCCGTGGGCACCGAAGGCCGTACCGCCCTCTATCAGTACCAGAACCTGGACAAGGCGACCACCAAGGGGGCCGAGGCCAAGGCGGACTACTGGTTGAACGAGCTGGTCAACGTCTGGGGCAACCTGGCCTACATCGAGGGCAAGGATGGCGAGGGCAACTACATCAACAGCCTGAGCCCCCTGAACGGCAGCGTCGGGGTGCGTCTGGAGCAGCCGAACTGGAACATCAACACCGCATTGCGCTTTGCCGACGACATGGACAAGGTGGGCAAGGATGCGCGAGGCAACGACAACATCAAGAGCGCAGGCTGGGGAGTGGTGGATCTCTATGCCCAGTTCAAGCCGGTGCAGGACCTGCAGCTCAACGTGGGGGTGTTCAACCTGTTTGACAAGGAGTACGTGAGCTACGAAAGCATCACCGGCCTTGCCGCCACCGCGGATACCAGCAAGCAGACCGAGCCTGGCCGCAACCTCAGTGCACGGGTCAAGTACGTGTTCTGATGGTCGTCGACCAGCATGAAGGAAAAGGGGCCCTCGGGCCCCTTTTGTCATGAAGGTCGGCGTCTGCAAAAAAGAAACCCGCTAGGGGCGGGTGGAAGGATTGCAACACTCATCAGGAAGCGGTGTTACCCAATAGACAGGGGGATGTGACAAAGGTTCAACTTTATTGATATTTATGGTTTTTATCTGTCATGCCGCCTGGGGATCCCCGTCCCGAAATCGGTTATCATTTGTGCCCCTTGTCATGCAGCCCGAGCCTCTATGCCCGCGTTCTCCTGGTTAGCCCTGTTTTTTGGCGCCTTCTACTTCGTTTATGGCGCCTACCTGCCGTTCTGGTCGCTCTGGCTGGAAGGCATCGGGGTGAGTACTGAACAGATAGGGCTGTTGCTGGGGGTGGGCATGGCCATCCGCTTTGCCGGCAACCTGATGGTGATGGGGCGAGTCAAGGGGGCCGGCCAGTTGCTGCCCGTCACCCGGCTGCTCTGTCTGCTGAGTCTGCTGGCCTTCCTCGGTTTCTATCTGGGCCACAGCCTCTGGTGGCTGGTGGTGCTGACCCTCGCGGCCAACTTCATCTACCCGACCCTGATGCCCATGGGAGAGGCGCTTGCCACCCGCATGGTGGTTCAGACCCACCTCGACTACGGCAAGGTGCGGCTGTGCGGCTCCTTTGCCTTTATCGTCGCCTCCACCCTGGTGGGGGCCCTGGTGGGCAACTTTGGCAGCGACTGGGTGCTGCACACCATGGTGGCCGGGTTGCTGATCATGCTGGGGCTCAGCCTGCTGCCGCTGCGACCCGCCCCCCAGGAGCTGCAAGGGGAGCGGGCCAAGGCCTCGCTGCTCGTCACGCTCAGGTCGGCCCCGGTGCGCCGCTTCCTGCTCATCACCGCCCTGCTGCAGGGGAGCCACGCGGCCTACTACGGTTTCAGCGCCATCTACTGGAAGAGCGCCGGCTACAGCGGCACCCTGATCGGGTATCTCTGGGCTCTGGGAGTGGTGGCGGAGATCGCCATGTTCGCCGCGGACAAGCGCTTCCTCCAGCGCTTCGGCGCCCAGACCCTGTTTCTGGTAGGGGCCCTTGGCTGCGTGGTGCGCTGGGTGCTGCTCGGCAGTTCTACCGACCTGGCGGTGCTGGTGCTCGGCCAGCTGCTGCACGGGGTCACCTTCTGCGTCAGTCACCTCGGCGCCATCCGCTTCATGACCCGCCAGTTGCCCGCGGAGCAGCAGATCCCCACCCAGGCGCTCTATGCGGCCCTGGGCCTTGGCATGACGGTGGCGGCCCTGATGGCGATCTGCGGCGTGCTGTTCGAGCCGCTGGGAGGCGGCATCTTCTTTATCATGGTGCTGGTAGTGCTGCCGGTCTTCGTGTTGCGGCTGCGTGAAGAGAGCCCTGAACAGGGCCGATGACACAGGTCTGCCGGTCTCTGGCGCGGCAGGCCTCCGACTTATCTGGACAAGGGAAGTAGAGAGATGCACCAAGGATGGCTGCTGATCGGGTTGTCGCTCGCCTATCTGGGCTTGCTGTTCCTCATCGCCTATGTGGCGGACAAGAACAAGCGCCGTCGCCCCAAGGGGCAGCCTCTGCTCTACAGCCTGTCGCTGGCGGTCTATTGCACCTCCTGGACCTTCTTCGGCACCGTGGGCCAGGCCAGCGAATCCCCCTGGTCGCCGGTGCCCATCTACCTGGGCCCCATGCTGGTGTTTCTGTTTGGCTGGCGCCTGCTGGCCCGCCTCATCCTGGTGGCCAAGCGCGAGCACATCACCTCCATCGCCGATTTCATTGCCGCCCGTTATGGCAAGTCCCAGCGCCTGGCCATGGTGATCAGCCTCATCGCCGTCATGGGGATACTTCCCTATCTGGTGCTACAGCTCAAGGCGATCGTCACCGGGCTCGATCTGCTGATGGCCAACAGCACGGGGGTCAGTCCCACCAGCAACATGGCGGAGCTGGCGCTGGGGGTCACCCTGCTGCTGGCCCTGTTCAGCATTCTATTCGGCACCCGCAACCTGGATGCCACCGAGCACCACAGGGGCATGGTGGTGGCCATCGCCTTCGAGTCCGTGGTCAAGCTGCTCGCCTTCATGGCGGTGGGGGGCTTTGCGCTCTGGCTCATCATCGCCAGACCGAGCGAGGCGCGTACTCTGGTGGCGGGCGACTTCCTCGATGCGGTGGTGGCGGTGACGCCGGGCAGTCTGCTGGAGCTCGCCATCTACACCCTGATCGCCATGTGCGCCGTCATCTGCCTGCCGCGCCAGTTTCACGTGACCGTGGTGGAGAACAACCAGGGGCAGGATCTGCACTGGGCCCGCTGGATCTTCCCCCTCTATCTCTTCCTGATGGGGCTCTTCATCTGGCCGCTGGCGCTGGCAGGCAAGCAGTGGGTCGGGGCAGATATGGCCTCGGACACCTATGTGATAAGCCTCCCCATGTCCCTCGGATTCGACGGCATGGCGATGCTGGCATTTCTCGGCGGCACCTCGGCGGCCACCGGCATGGTGATCGTCTGCACCATCGCCCTGGCCATCATGGTGAGCAACGATCTGGTGTTGCCGGTCCTGCTGCGCCGGGTCTGGCAACAGGGGCGGGACGAGCGCCTGATGCGGTTGCTGCTGCAGGTGCGTCGGGGGGCCATCTTGCTGATTTTGCTGGCGGCCTGGGCGCTCTATCTCTGGCTCGGGGATCTCACCAGTCTGTCGCGCATCGGCTATCTCTCGTTCGGGGCCGTGGCCCAGTTCGCACCGGCCCTGCTGCTCGGCCTGTACTGGCGTCATGGCAATCGCAAGGGCGTCTATCTCGGGCTCGCCCTCGGGGTCAGCCTCTGGTTCGTGACCCTGCTGGCGGAGAGCGGACTGCTGGCTGGCTCCCCTCTCGAAGCCCTGCTGGCGCCCCCAGACTGGCCGGCGGTGCGGGATCTGAGCCTGGGGGCCTGGTGCCTCTTCCTGAGTCTTCTGCTCAACCTCGCCGGCTATGTGGCGGGCTCCCTGCTGTCACGGGCGGCGGTGAGTGAGCGGCTGCAGGCAGCCAACTTCGTCGGCAAGACGAGCCGGGATACCTCGGCGCTTTATCATGCGCGGGTCTCGGTGAAGGAGCTGGAGATGCTGGCGGCCCGCTTCGTCGGTTCCAGCCGCGTCAAGCGGGCCTTCGGCCGCTTCGCGGGCGAACGGGGAGGCACCCTGGCGCCCCAGATGCAGGCCTCCGCCGAGCTCATCGCCCACACGGAGCGACTGCTGGCGGGGGTATTCGGTACCTCGTCCGCCCGCCTGGTGCTGGCCTCCGCCCTGCAGGGACGCAACATGCAGCTCGAGGAGATCGCCACCATAGTGGACGAGGCCTCCGACATGTTCCGCTTCAACCGCGGCCTGTTGCAGGGGGCAATCGAACACATGGGGCAGGGGATCTCCGTGGTGGACAGGGAGCTCAGGCTGGTGGCCTGGAACCGACGCTACATCGAGCTGTTCTCCTATCCCCCCGGTCTCATTCAGGTGGGCCGTTCCATCGAGGAGATCATCCGCTACAACGCCGGACAGGGGTTGTGCGGCCAGGGAGACATCGAGGCCCAGGTAGCGCGGCGGGTTGCCTTCATGAAGCGTGGCAGCCCCCATGTCTCGGCGCGGGAGCGTCCCGATGGCCGGGTCATCGAGATGCAGGGCAACCCCATGCCTGCGGGGGGCTTTGTCATGACCTTCACCGACATCACCCCGTTCAGGGCGGCGGAGCGGGTGCTGCGGGAAGCGAACGAGCACCTGGAGGCGCGGGTGGCCGAGCGCACCCACGAGCTCTCCGAACTCAACCGCCAACTGCTGCTGGTAAACCAGCAGGTGGAGCGGGCCAACCAGTCCAAGAGCCGGTTCCTTGCGGCGGTGAGCCACGACCTGACCCAGCCGCTGAACGCGGCCAAGCTCTTTACCTCCTCCTTGCTGGAGATGCTGCCCCCGGAGGACGAACCGGCCCGTATCGCTCGCCACATCGACGACGCCCTGGGGGCGACCGAGGATCTCATCACGGATCTGCTGGACATCTCGCGCCTCGAGGCGGGCAAGTTCAAGGCGAAGAAGCTCGATTTCGCCCTGAGCGATGTGCTGGACAATCTCAAGGCGGAATTCGGCGTGCTGGCCCAGGCCGGTGGGATCCAGTTCTCCGTGGTGGAGAGCCGCCTTGCGGTCTACAGCGATGTGCGCTTGCTGCGGCGGGTGTTGCAGAACTTCCTCACCAACGCATTTCGCTACAACCCCGGCGGTCGGGTGCTGCTCGGCTGTCGCCGCATGGGGGAGAAGGTGCGCATCGAGGTGTGGGACAACGGCCCCGGCATCCCGGAGGGCAAGCAGGAGGCGATCTTCGACGAGTTTTCCCGCCTCGATCACTCCCGCACCGCCAGGGAGCAGGGGCTTGGCCTCGGGCTCGCCATCGCCCGCGGCATTTCGCTGGTGCTGGGTCATCAGCTCTCCCTGCGCAGCTGGCCCGGAGCGGGGTCCGTCTTTGCCATCACCCTGAACCTCGCGACCCGGCCCGTCATCCCCAGCCAGGTGACGACCCCGGCCCTGCGAGACAGCCAGCTGGAAGGGGTCAGGATCCTCTGCATCGACAACGAGGAGGATATCCTCATCGCCATGGCCTCGCTGCTGGGACGCTGGGGCTGCGAGGTGCGCTGTGCCCAGAGCCTGGAGCAGGCGGAAGAGATCATCGGCGGCGGCTTCCTGCCTGCGCTGGTGCTGTCGGACTATCACCTGGATGACGGCAAGACCGGGTTGCAGGCGTTGCACATGATCAGGCTGGCCCATGGCAACGGTATCGGCGGCATCATCATCAGTGCGGATCGCAAGAGCGAGTTGCAGGCACAGATCCGTGAGCACGGCTTTGGCTACGTGAGCAAACCGGTCAAACCTCTCAAGCTGCGCGCCCTGATGAACAGCCTACTGATGCCGGTTCAGTGACTGGTCTCACAGAATCCAGCATTGGCTGAACATTTTTTTGATGCCATCCAGGCGCCATGATCGGCGATGATGGTGCCTCTTTCGTCGCCATTTGCCGAGTTTGGTGATAATTGAGTCTTGTTGGGTGTCACTTTTGGCAGGTGGCACCCGGGCGACTCTCCTCTATAGTCATTCGGCGATTATTTTTGTCGCAAATCAAGTTGTGCAAAAAGGCAAACCGGATGAAAGTCCGGGACGCAAAGCTTCCGGTCTAAGGGTCTGCGTACCTAGGATAGCGGGGCCACCACAGGTTGTATCGTCCATGGGCCAAGCCATGGTTGCGATGTTGTCTGCGTTACCTGGCAGGTTGCGTTGCCTTTTTCGTTGTTAATTCCAATAACGAAATAAGGAAGTTCAAATATGTTAAGTCCAAAACTTTCCCTGCTGGCGCTTCTGGTCGGGGGGCTTTGCACTACCTCCGCCTTCGCCGCTGCCCCGGGCAAACCCACCATTGGCTCCGGCCCCACCAAGTTTGCCATCGTTGAAGTCAATCAGGCTGCTTCGGCCTACAACCAGCTGGTGACCGTCCACAAGGATGGCGCTCCCGTCAGCGTGACCTGGAACCTCTGGTCCGGTGACGTCGGACAGACCGCCAAGGTACTGCTCGACGGCAAGGAGGTGTGGTCAGGCCCGGCCTCCGCCGCGGGTACCGCCAACTTCAAGGTCACCAAAGGGGGGCGTTACCAGATGCAGGTGGCCCTGTGCAACGCCGATGGCTGCACCCTCTCCGACAAGAAGGAGCTGATGGTCGCCGATACCGACGGCAGCCACCTGGCGCCGCTCAATGCGCCCCTCAAGGAGAACAACAAGCCCTACGCCAACAAGTCCGGCAAGGTGGTGGGGGCCTACTACGTGGAGTGGGGTGTCTATGGTCGCAAGTTCACCGTGGACAAGATCCCGGCCCAGAACCTGACCCATATTCTCTACGGCTTCACCCCCATCTGCGGTGGCAACGGCATCAACGACAGCCTTAAAGAGATCTCCGGCAGCTTCGAGGCGTTGCAGCGCTCCTGTGCGGGCCGCGAAGACTTCAAGGTCTCCATCCATGATCCCTGGGCGGCGATCCAGATGTCCCAGGGCAACCTCAGCGCCTGGGATGAGCCCTACAAGGGCAACTTCGGCAACCTGATGGCCCTCAAACAGGCCCACCCGGACCTCAAGATCCTGCCGTCTGTCGGTGGATGGACCCTCTCCGATCCCTTCTATTTCCTGGGTGACAAGACCAAGCGCGATACCTTCGTCGCCTCGGTCAAAGAGTTCCTGCAGACCTGGAAATTCTTCGACGGCGTGGACATCGACTGGGAGTTCCCGGGCGGACAGGGGGCCAACCCCAGCCTGGGCGGCCCGAATGACGGCGCCACCTATGTGGTGCTGATGAAGGAGTTGCGAGCCATGCTCGATGAACTGGAAGCCGAGACCGGCCGCCAGTATGAGCTGACCTCGGCCATCAGCGCCGGCGGTGACAAGATTGCCAAGGTGGATTATCAGGCGGCCCAGCAGTACATGGACCACATCTTCCTGATGAGCTACGACTTCAGCGGCGCCTTCGACCTGACGAATCTGGCCCACCAGACCAACCTCTTTGCCTCCAGCTGGGATCCGGCCACCAAGTACACCACCGACAAGGGCGTCAAGGCGCTGCTGGGTCAGGGGGTGACACCGGGCAAGATTGTGGTGGGGGCGGCCATGTATGGCCGTGGTTGGACCGGAGTGAAGAACTACCAGGCCGGCAACCCCTTCACCGGCACCGCCACCGGACCGGTGAGCGGTACCTGGGAAAATGGCGTGGTGGATTACCGCGACATCGTCAACAACCGCATGGGCGCAGGCTGGGAGCAGGGCTATGACGAGTCGGCCGAGGCCCCCTATGTCTTCAAGGCCAGCAGTGGTGACCTCATTACCTTCGACAACGACCGCTCGGTCAAGGCCAAGGGGCAGTACGTGCTGGCGAACCAGCTCGGCGGTCTGTTCGCCTGGGAAATTGATGCGGACAACGGCGACATCCTCAACGCCATGCACGAGGGGCTGGGCCACGGCGAGGGTACGCTGCCGCCGGTCAACAAGCCGCCGGTTGCCAATGCCGGCAGCGATCTGAGTGCCACCGGCCCGGCCGAGGTGACCCTCAACGGCAGTGCCTCCCACGATCCGGAAAACGGGGCGCTGACCTACAGCTGGAAACAGGTCTCCGGACCCCAGGCCAGCCTGCTGGATGCCACCCAGGCCAAGGCCCGTGTGGTACTGGATGCCGTCAGCAGCGACATCAATCTGGTGTTCGAGCTGACCGTGACCGACGATCAGGGGCTCTCGGCCAAGGATCAGGTGGTGGTCACCAACAAGGCGCCGCAGCCGAACCTGCCCCCCGTGGTCAGCGTACCGGCCAGTGCGACCGTCGAGGCCGGCAAGCAGGTGAGCATCAAGGCCACCGCTTCCGACCCCAATGGTGATGCCTTGAGCTATCAGTGGACAGTGCCGGCCGGTCTTAGCGCCACCGGTCTGGACAGCGCGACCCTGGTGGTCACGGGCTCGAACGTGACCAGTGACACGGCATACGATCTGACCCTGGTGGTCACCGACGGGGCGCTGGATGCCACAGCCGTTACCCGCCTGACCGTCAAGCCGGCCAGTACAGGTGGTGGCTGCGAGGCCAGCGATCCGGATGCAGCCAACCACCCGGCCTGGAGTGCAGGTACCGTCTACAACACCAATGACAAGGTGAGCCACAAGCAACTGGTGTGGCAGGCCAAGTATTGGACCCAGGGCAACGAGCCGAGCCGCACCGCTGATCAGTGGAAACTGGTGAGCCAGGTGCAACTGGGTTGGGATGCCGGAGTGGTCTACAACGGCGGTGATGTCACCAGCCACAACGGCCGCAAGTGGAAGGCCCAGTACTGGACCAAGGGCGATGAACCCGGCAAGGCCGCCGTCTGGGTCGATCAGGGCGCGGCGAGCTGCAACTGATCTGCCGTGATGAATAATGGGGCCGAGGGCCCCATTTTTGTCTTGCTGCGTGGTCGGGTGTCTCTTCCTGTCAGGGGAAAGGCGCACTCGCTTTGTCAAAAAGGCCCGTCAGGGCCTTTTTTCATGGTTTGTCACCGGTTTACAGCGGTTTTTGCCACAGGCTGAGCAGCAGATCCTGCTCGAGGGCGTCGGGCCCCTGGTGGGTGAAGGCGTGGCGCTGCTCGCCGCTGGCACGCCAGCCGAGGCGACTGGTCTCCAGAATGTGCTCGCGCAGGCCCTGATCCAGCGCCGTACTGAACTGGGCGCGTTGCTGGGCAACACTGACAAGCCCGGTGAGGGCGGGCCAGCTCAGGGGATGTTCCATGCTCACCGGATTGAGGCTGACGCGCAATTGCCACTGATGGCGAGGGCCTGGCTGCACGTGGAGCAGATAGCCGCCCGGCGCCAGCCAGCTGACCAGGAGTTCCGTCTTGACCTTGAGGTCGTTGACCAGCAGCACCTGGGCCGTGCCAGGCAGCAGCGGGGCGCGCGCCGGGTCGGCGATGACGAACTGGCCTTCCGGTTGCGCCTTGTTGGCGGCGAAGATGGCATTCTTGGCCAGATCGAAACCGCCGACCTGCCAGCCGGGCAGCCGCTCAGCCAGGGCACGGCAGTAGTACCCCTCGCCACAGCCGAGGTGGACAAGCTCGCGCTCGCCAAGAGGAGCGAGCAGGTTCGCCATGGCGTCCACCAGAGGCAGCTGGTGGCCTTGTTCCAGGAAGCGGCGCTTGGCGCGCAGCAGGGCCCGGCTGTCGCTGTCCTTGGGGTTCTTCTTGCCGGGGATGAGGTCCAGATAGCCTTCCGGTGCGGGATCGAAGTGGTGCTTGTTGTCGCAATAGACCCCGCGGGAGGCGGCATGAAGGTGCAGGGGGCTACGGCAAAGGGGGCATTGAAGGTGCATAGGAGTTCTCTTGGCGAAGGCCATGACGGCGGGGCGTTCGGGATTATAGGGGAGAGGATCGGAAAAGGCTGCCATGGGCAGCCTTTTTATCCAACGGCGCTGTGCGGGCGCCGTCGGCGGAACCCGGTCAGCGGGTACCAAACACCACTATGGTCTTGCCGTGGGCGGAGATGAGCTCCTGCTCTTCCAGCATCTTGAGGATGCGGCCGACGGTTTCACGGGAGCAGCCAACGATCTGGCCGATCTCCTGGCGGGTGATCTTGATCTGCATGCCATCCGGGTGGGTCATGGCATCCGGCTGTTTGGCCAGGTTGAGCAGGGTCTGGGCAATGCGGCCGGTCACGTCCAGGAAGGCGAGGTTGCCAACCTTCTGGCTGGTGTGCTGCAGGCGCTTGGCCATTTGACCGGATAGACGCATCAGGATGTCCGGGTTGACCTGGATCAGCTGGCGGAACTTCTTGTAGGAGATCTCGGCGACTTCGCAGGCGCCTTTGGCACGTACCCAGGCGGAACGCTCCGGATTCTCGTTCTCTTCGAACATCCCCATCTCGCCCAGGAAATCTCCCTGATTCAGGTAGGAGAGGATCATCTCCTTGCCTTCGTCATCCTTGATCAGGACGGCGACGGTGCCCTTGACGATGTAGTAGAGGGTTTCCGCTTTTTCACCGGCGTGGATCAGGGTGCTCTTGGCGGGATACTTATGAATGTGGCAATGCGACAAGAACCACTCAAGGGTGGGATCGCTTTGCGGTTTGCCAATGATCATGAGACTTCCTCTGTAGTGTCATTTTTATGGACTGTGCGTCCAGGCAAGTTGCCAAGCTTGCCATTCCTTACTCTTTGGTCGCAGTAGAATAAGAGCCTTTGCCTGTGCTGACAAGGCTTTGGGGTTTTGCCGTCCACCGGTGAGCCGCCATCTGCTGCGTCGTCCGGGGCATTCTAGGCAAGAAGAGGAGGTCGGATGTTGATTTCGATCTATTTCCCTTTGGGTCGTCGTCCGTTTCGCAGGAGAGACTGCTGTCGCCACAAACGGGGCTTTATCGCCGGGAACGGGCAAGATCCTGGCGCATGTGCCACTCGACCCCGGCTTGAGGTATGCTATGGGCGTTAGAACCGTCGTCATTGAGAGGAAAGTGAGAGATGAAAGCCAAGGTCAGCTGGGTGGAAGGCATGAAGTTTGTGGGGGAGAGCGAGTCCGGTCATCAGGTGACCCTGGATGGCGCCAACCCGGGTGAAGGTGCCAGCCCGATGGAGATGATCCTGCTGGCTGTCGGCGGTTGCAGCTCCATCGATGTGGTCTCCATCCTGGAGAAGGCCCGTCAATCCGTGACTGCCTGCCATGTCGAACTGGAAGGGACCCGCGCCGATACCGTTCCCCGGGTATTTGAGCAGATCCACCTCAAGTTCGTGGTGACCGGCAAGAGTCTGGCGGAGAAGCAGGTCGCCCGTGCGGTGGATCTGTCCATGGAAAAATATTGTTCAGTTTCCCTGATGTTGGAAAAAGCGGTAGAAATTACCCATAGTTATCAAATTCTTGAGGGTTGACCGCTATAGTTTGTCCCGTCGATAACGCCATGACATAAGGAAAGTGCGATGAAAAAAATGATGATGTTGCTTCCCCTGTTCGGTCTGGCCGCCTGCAGCATGCCGCAGCCGACCCAGTATCAATACAGCCAGTATCAGTGCGGGGAAGAGTTGCTGGCCATCACCTATGATGCCCAGGCCGACATGGTGCAGTTCCCTTATGCCGGTGTCTATCACAAGCTGGGGCGCATCGAGTCGCCCAAAGAGACTGCCAGCTATTCCGATGGGGTGACTACCTTCTCCCGTCAGGACAAGCAGGCCACCCTGGTCAAGAGCGGTGTGACCCAGCTGACCTGCGAGTTGAAGTGACCCTGATGCCGTCACGGCGTGCATGGAAAACGGCCTGCGTGAAGCAGGCCGTTTTTGTTGAAAGAGACATCAGTCTGACGGTAGCGAGCCCAGCAACTGGGCGGCCAGTTGCTGGCTAAGCTGGCCACGGGCCTCCTCTGCGACAGGCACGTCGCTGGCGAGCTGGATGGCGCTGCTCCACACCGCTTTCTGGCTATGCCCGTCGAGCAGCACGATGGCCAGGGTCCCCTTGCGGGCATTGGTGGCGGCGTTCAGGCCCGGTGTCATGCCGAGGCGGGAGAAGATCTCGCCATCGCTCATGTCCTGGCTGCCAGCTACCCCGATGGCGACCCAGACGTCGGCCTCATCCAGGGGAACGCTGCGCCAGCCTTTGCCGTCCAGCTGCCGGATGACGGCCTGCTGTACCGGCTCGAGCCAGGGCGCGGCGCTGTTGCCCGCATACTGGAATTGTTCGGCCAGCGCATAGCGTGGTGTCGCCCCGTAGGTCCAATGCTCCGCCGGGCGAACCACCATGGTGCTTGTTTCGACCGTGGGTGCGGCGGGGCCGGAGCTGCAACCCCCCAGCAGGGTTGCCAGCATGAATGAGAGAAGTGCAGCGCGCATCGTTAAGCTCCTTGGCTCAGGTGATCTTGCCCGTTTCGATCAGTTGCTGGATCAGGGGGCGCAGGATCAGTTCCATTGCGAAGCCCATCTTGCCACCCGGCACGACGATGGTGTTCATCCTGGACATGAAGGCGCCGTCAATCATCGACAGCAGGTAGGGGAAGTCCACCTGCTTGATGCCCCGAAACCTGATCACCAGCATACTCTCGTCCAGGCTGGGTATCACCTTGGCGCTGAAGGGGTTGGAAGTATCGACGGTCGGCACCCGCTGGAAGTTGATGTGGGTGCGGGAGAACTGCGGCGTGATGAAGTTGATGTAGTCGTCCATGGAACGCACGATGGAGTCGGTCACCGCCTCGCGGGAGTGGCCGCGTTCCGAGGTGTCGCGAATGAGCTTCTGGATCCACTCCAGGTTGACGATGGGCACCACGCCGATGAGAAAGTCCACGTGCCGCGCCACGTTGTGCTCCCCCGTGACCACGCCGCCATGCAGTCCTTCGTAGAACAGCAGATCCGTCTCGCCGGGCAGATCCTGCCAGGGGGTGAAGGTGCCAGGCATCTGGTTGAAAGGCACTGCCTCGTCGAAGCTGTGCAGATAGCGCCGGTACTGACCTGTGCCGCTCTGGCCATACTCCTGGAAAAAGGACTCCAGCAGACCGAAATCGTTGGCCTCCGGGCCGAAGTAGCTGATATGCCGCCCCTGCTCCCGGGCCTTGCGGATCGCCACGTCCATCTCGGGCCTGGTGTAGCGGTGAAAACTGTCCCCCTCGACCACGGCCGCCTTGTATCCAAGCTGGTGGAACATGGAGCGGAAGGCGTTGGTGGAGGTGGAAGTACCGGCACCGGACGAACCGGTGACCGCGATGATGGGATGCTTGGCGGACATAGAATTCTCTCTTCCTTGGTAGTTCCGTTATAAGGGGTGGCCCAAAGTGCGGTCAAGTGCGCCGTCATCCTCCTGCAGCTACCACGCTTCCCGGCAATAGCGATGAACGAGGGCTGCCCTGTGCTCCGGGTACGTTGGAATAGGTGCTTCTGGATGGCGAACTGGCCATGCGGCCTGATGGTGCGAGTTGGATAGGGGGAGGGCGGGGTGAGCCGCCCGATAAGCCGTGACCGCGTTACGCTTGGGGGAAGTCGTCAGTGGGTGACTTGCTTAAATGAGTCTTTGGGACGACATTGACACTTTCGTGCAGCTCGCTGTAGACAAGCACGGCGCTACCTTGTAGCAATTGTTGCCTGACTGCTTCGACCTTGTCGGTCAGGCTGACATCCTGTTCACCGTATTCGGTGCCTTCTTGCAGCACAAAGTGTTCGAGCAGGTTGGTGAGGGTGTCCGGCTCCAGTTCTTGCCAGGGGATAATCATGATTTCATCTTCACTCAGTGGGTTGCGGATATTGTCGGTGTCTGGTCGGCAAGCGCAAGGGATTTGTCTCGTTTTGGACGAGGGGTGCTATGCAATCCATTGACGCACGCCGACCCTCCAGTCAATTCGAACAGCACCTGTTCGATGCCCGCCGCCGCGCCCTGAGCGCCGGTTTGCGCTGGTACTGGGTCATCAATCTCATCGCCCTCGTATTTCTGCTGACCCGCTTCTACATCTATCGGGATGCACACCTGGTACTGGTCGGCAACCTGCCCTGGTCATACAAATGGCAGCTCTTTGCCATGATAGGTGTTGGCCTGCTGCTGCCGCTCGGGTGGGGCTGGCTCTCCCGTCAATCCCATGCCATCTGGCTGGTGTCCCTGTGCGTCTGTGCCCTGGCCTGGGGGCTAGCCTGGGCCATGGTGGGTTACACCATCTCGATCGTCGACTTGAAGGGAGGCTTCAGTTTCATTTTCAACATGGTCAGTCTGTTGCTGCTGACCGGTCTCGTCGCCGCGTATTGCGATGTGCGGCTGTTTTACGCACTGGTGTCGGTCCCCCTGCTGTTCTTGTTGATGAGAGCCTCCTGGAGTCCTGAGCCCTTTGTTCTGGTCAACACCATCGTGGTCGGGGTCTTGCTGGTGGTGCTGGAGACGGGGCGGCGCATGCTCAACGGCTGGTTCGAGCTTGCGGTGTCAAGGGAACACGACAACCTGATGTTGGCAAACAAGATGAATGCCATGGCCAACCGGGATCCCCTGACCGGCATAGCCAACCGTCGCCACTTCGATCAGGCGTGCAAGCGTGCCATTGCGCAAGGCACCACCCAGGATGTACCGCTCACCGTGATCCTGCTCGATGTGGATTTCTTCAAGCGCTACAACGATCGCTATGGTCATCAGGCGGGGGATGAGTGCCTGATCCTAGTGGCCGAGTGCCTGGAGGAGAGTGTGCGGGAGCCCGGCGATCTGGTGGCGCGCTACGGGGGAGAGGAGTTCGTGGTGTTGCTGCAGGAGACGACGCTGGCCGGTGGCCAGGAGGTGGCGGAGCGCATTCGCGCCACTCTGGCGGCCAGGGCTCTGCCCCATGAGGATTCCGACGTTTCCCCCCACCTCACCCTGAGCCAGGGGATAGCCCAGTGGCGAACCGGGGAGAGCCTCGTCATGTTGCTCGAGCGAGTCGATAGTGCCCTCTATCAGGCCAAGGAAGAGGGGCGCAACGGTTACCGGCTCGCACCCTGAGTCTGCTCCCGCAACCACTGGCTGATGCGCTCATCCAGCCAGAAGCGGGGGCGCCAGGGGGAGCCGTGCAGGAAGCCCACGTGGCCGCCCTGTCTGCTCAGCTCGTAGCGCACCAGAGGGGAGAGCTGCTCCGCCGCCGGAATGACGGCATCGGTCATGAAGGGATCGTCGGCGGCGTGAATGATGAGGGTCGGGATGGGAATGCGGGCCAGCAGGCCCAGGCCGGAGCAGGTCTGGTAGTAGTGATCGGCGCTTTTGAAACCATGGAGCGGTGCCGTCACCAGCTCGTCGAACTCCCTCAGTGTGGCGATGCGGGTGATCTGGGCCGGCTGCCAGCGCGCCCGTGCCGCGCTCTGGCGCCGGATCTTGCTTTGCAGGTTGGTTCGCATGGTGCGCAGCAGGTAGTTCTGATAGACCCGTGAGAAGCCCTGATTGACCCGATCGGCACAGCTTGCCAGTTGCAGCGGGGCCGACACTACCACCGCCGCCTTCAATGGTGCCGGGCAGGCCCGCGCCAGCAGATTGACCAGCATGTTGCCCCCCAGGGAATAGCCGATGGCGACCAGGGGACGGCCAGGAAAACGCCGCCCCAGCTCGGCAATCACCGCCTGGGCGTCCTCGATGGCGCCTGAGTGATAGGCCTGCAGCAGCCGGTTCGGCTCGCCACTGCACCCCCGAAAGTGCATCAGCACCGCCTCGTTCCCTTGCCGCTGCAGGTGGGCAAAGAGCCCCTTGGCATAGTGGGAGTGAATGCTCCCCTCCAGTCCGTGGAACACCACCACCAGGGGTTGTTCATCCTGGCCGGGTTCGCCGCTCCAGGCCAGATCAACGAAATCGCCGTCCGGGAGTTCGAAGCGCTCCTGGATGAAGCGGGCAGGCGAGCGGCGCAGCCACTTGGGCAAAATGGTTTGCAGATGGGGGTTGCGGGCCCACCAGGGGGCGTGAAAGTGGCTTTCTGTCAACATGCAACGACTCGGAAGAGCAGGGAGGAAAAGGGGGCGGCGAGCCCTTGGCTCGCCGCGACATCAGGCCAGCAGACGATCGTGGTGCTCGGCGCCGCGCAGCATGGCCTGGATCAGTTCGTTGGCTTCAAACTTGGTGAGCGCCTCGTGGGCGCCGACCTGATGGGCCCGCTCCACGCTGATCTCGCTGGAGAGGGAGGTGTGCAGGATGATGTAGGCTCCCGCCAGCTTGGCATCGCTCTGGACCTCGAAGGCCAGCTCGTAACCATCCAGCCCCGGCATCTCGATATCGCTCACCAGGATGTCGATCCGCTTGCCCTGGGAGACCCGGGTCTGCATCAGGGTGAGGGCGTCGCGTCCGTTGGTGCAGACCTCGTAGGGGATATTGATGTAATCGAGCGCCGCCATGAGCTGGCGACGGGCAACGGAGGAGTCGTCCACCAGCAGGATCCGCATCGGCTTGAGCCGCTCGCGCTGCACGTCGGTCAGCACGGGGTAGAGATGGCTGGGATCGTCCGGATAGACCCGCGACAGGATGAGTTCCACATCCAGCAACTGGATCAACTGATCTCCCACCCGGGTCACACCGGTGACGAAGACGTTCTGTCCCAAGGAGGGAGGGGGCGGTTCGATGTCACGCCAGTTGCACTCGGTGATCTTGTCGATGCCCCGCACCAGAAAGCCCACCAGGGTGCGGCGGCAATCGGTGATGATGATGAAGCAGTGGGGCATCTCCTCCCGGGTGATGGGGCGGTAGCCCACGGCCATTGCCATGTCGATCACCGGGATGGTGGTGCCGCGCATGCTGGCGGCCCCGAGCACGGTGGGATGGGATTGTGGCAGGGCGGTGAGCTGGGTGTAGGGCACGATCTCCTTCACCTTGAGGGTACCGATGGCGAAGGATTGTCTGGCAGAGAGGTGGAACAGCAACATGCCCTGGGATTGGTTGGCCTTGCTCGTCATGGCGGATGTCCTGTTGATCTAGTCGGTGACGGTCAATCGGGTGTTCAGCATAAAGGATGGTGACATGAATGACTCCTTTGTTGTTAGCGGCGGTGAGCCGCAAAACTGGATTTCTTTTGCCATCCTTTTATGCCTCTCTTATCGGGTCGCGGACGGCTGAGGGGAGAGGGGCGCCCCGAGCCATTGCAGATGAGCCTCGGCCAGCGCGCTTTCATCCCGATAACCCAGCCTGTTCACCACCTGTGACGGTGTGCTGCCGCTTCGTAGCAGGCGAATCCCCTGCAACAGTTGCCACTGATCCTGCAGTGCCTGGGCGTCCGGGCCCTCGAGACCGCGAGTGCCCAGCAGGGTCTGCCAGGCAGCCACGCTATCCGGCTGCGCTCTGGCCAGGGCTTGCCAGGCATCTTGCAGTGCCTGATCCCCCAGTGACGAGATGGTGCAGCCATGCAACTCATCCCCCACCACTTGCAGTCGCTGCCCATAGGGGCCTTGCCAGTCTCGGGGGCGTGACCAGGCCGCTAGGCTGTCCAGCAGTGCGTCCATCAACGGGTTTGCCTGCAACCAGCCAGCCTGGGCGGGCTGGGGCACCCGCACGGAGCAGGCCAGCAGATCATGCTGGCAGTCAGCCAGAGGGGTGAAGGCGGCGAGGGCATCGGCACAGAGCCAGAAGTGGCTGCCAGGTGTCAGCAGCAGCTCATGGGCACCCAATTTCAGCAGCGCCGCCCCCTGGGTGACGCGCAGCAATTGGCCCATGGGGGAGCGCTTGCGGGGGCCGACCTGAAGGGTGGAAGTGGAAAAATGCTGATATTCGATGGCGTGATGCATGTAAAAACCCTGATATGATGCTGCCTGGAGGTAACAAAAATGGAAACCAGACGTAAAAAGCGCTTCATTGCCGGGGCGGTTTGCCCGGCGTGCGGCAAGATGGACACCATGATGCTGTATATGGAGCATGGAGTCGAGAAGGTGACCTGTGTCGAGTGCGGGGATACCCAGGTGCAGACCCAGGAGCAGGTGGACAAGGCGACGCGCGAGGCGGAGCAGGTGATAGGGGTGTTTCGTCCCGAGTGAGTGCCATGCCTCAAGGTGATGGTACGCCGGTCAGGCTGGTCGCTGTTGATGACTTTTTCATCACGCTGAAGCCGGGCCGACCATATGCTTGTCTGCCTTTTTGAGGTATTCTGAGCCCGTTTTTTTCTATCCGCAGGATCCCTGACATGAAAGTAGCTCCCCTGAGCGTGGTTACGCTGGAATACACGGTCACCGACGAACACGGTGAAGTCATCGACACCACTGTCGGTAAAGAGCCGCTGGTGTATCTGCACGGTACCCGTTACCTGGTCTCCGGCCTCGAAGCCGAGCTGGAAGGTCGCAGCGTGGGCGAGGCGTTCGACGTCACCCTGACGCCGAACCAGGCCTATGGCGAGTACGACGAGAATCTGGTGCAGGAAGTGCCCGGCGAGCTGTTCGACGGCATGGAAGTGTCTGAAGGGGATACTTTTGTGGCCGAGACCGACGATGGTCACCGCCCGGTGACCGTCATCGAGGTGTCCGAGGAGTTCATCAAGGTGGACGGCAACCATCCCCTGGCTGGCGTGACCCTGGGCTTCAAGGTCGAGATCAAGGACGTGCGTGCCGCGACCGCCGAAGAGCTGGCCCACGGCCATGTGCACGGCGCCGGTGGCTGCGGTCACGATCATGGTCATGACCATGATCACGGCCATGATCACGATCACGACCACGGTGGCTGCTGTGGTGGCCACGGTCACAACCATGCACACGATCACGGTGACGATCACGGTCACGGTGGTTGCTGCGGTGGTGGCGGTTGTGGTGGCAAGGGCCATCAGCACTGATCACGGCCTGGTCGATGATAAAAAAACCCGCGCATGGCGCGGGTTTTTTTATGGCTGGCACGCATCAGTAGTGCGGTGGCGGCGTCTCTTCGGCCATGCTGGCGATCTGGCTCGGCTGTACGCTCTGCAATTTATCCACCAGTAGATGGATCTGGTGTTTGAGCCGGTCCAGCTCGCGACCCTGGGTGGTGACCTCGTCGTTGAGCTGCTCCACCGTATATTCGGCAAAAGCGAGGCGGCTTTCCAGGGTTTCGAGGCGTTCGTTTAGTTGCTGACTCATGGGCCTTTTGGTCCTTACTTGATAGTCCAGATTTCAGCCAGGCCACTGGAGCTGGCACTGACGAGGTGGTCATTGTCGCGCAAAGCCACGCCATAGACCACAGCGCTCGGCGGTTTCACCTTGGGATGGGGCGAGACGCGCCAGCTCTGCAACGGCTGGCCGTCACTCACCTGCCACAGAGTGAGCTGGCGGGAGGGGGCGCCGGTGATGAGCCAGTTGCCGCCGTTGGCGAAGCGGGCGCTGGTGTAGACCTCGAAGCGGTGATCATATTGCAACCTGCTGTGCTCCTTGCCGGTTTTGAGATCCCAGATGCTGGCCTGGCGACTGTCTGCGGTGAAGGCGAAACGTCCGGACGGATCCAGTCTCGCCATCACGACTCGCCCGGCGTGGTTGAAGCGCCACACCACCTGGCCCGTGCGGGTGTCCCACAGATAGGCGCTGTAATCGTTGCCGCCGGTGAGGGCATAGCGACCATTGGGGGAGAGATCCACCGTGTTGACCTGTTCGGTGTGGCCGAGGAATTGCAGCCGGCGTCCGGTCTGGGTGTCGACCACTTCCGCCTTGCCGTCTTCACGGCCGATGAGCACCTGGCGGCCATCCGCCGAGATCGCCGCATCGCGCAGGGGGGATTCTGGCAGGGAGTAGTAGCCCTGGGAGCGGCCATCCTGCAAGCGCCAGATGGCGAAGGTGTGCTGGGTGGCGGTGATGGCATGGCTGTCATCGGGGGAGAAGCGGGTCAGGGTGACGAACTCCTCCTGGTCGTCGCTCTGGCGCCAGCGCCAGCGCTCCTTGCCCTGTTCCAGATCCCACACCACAGTGCCCTGACCCAGGCTGGAGACGAGCGCGAGCTTGCCGGAACTGGCGAGATCCGCGCTCAGCAGACCCTGGTTGGCGAGGTGGATCTGCTGGCTGGGAAGTGAGCGTTGTTCGCACCCCGTCAGCATCAGGCAAATACCGATGAGATAAATGGCACTTTTGATCATTTTTCCTGTCTCATGCTTTCGTTACCTGCGATCACGGCGTTAGTATAAGGCGCTTATCACGATAAACCTCTCATTTCACGAAGGAACCGAGAGCGGTATTTAGAGTTTTGGAGAAACTGATGAACAATTTTCTGAAGGTGTCCCTGTTGGCTGCGGCGGTTGCCGTCGGTCTGACTGCTTGCCAAAAAGATGAGAAACCTGCTGCGACCAACACCGCAGAGGTCAAGGCAGAAGCCAGCAAGCCGGCAGAGGCCCCCAAGGCTGAGGCCAAGAGCTTTGAAGAGCAATCCGGCTATGCGATCGGCCTCTCCATGGGTCGTTATATCGCCAATACCCTGGAGCGCCAGCAGGAGCTCGGCATCAAGCTGGACAACACCGTGATCCTGAAGGGTGTCACCGACGGTCTGGGCAAAGAAGCCAAGATGACCGACGAGGAGATCCAGAAGGTTCTGCAGGAATACGACGCCAAGATCAACGAGCTGACCAAGGCGAAGGCCGACAAGGATGCCGTGGAAAACCTGAAGAAGGGTGAAGAGTTCCTGGCTGCCAACGCCAAGAAAGAGGGCGTGAAGAGCACCGAGTCCGGCCTGCAATATCAGGTCGAGAAGATGGGTGACGGCGCCAAGCCGAAGGCCACCGACATCGTCAAGGTGCACTACACCGGTACCCTGACCGACGGCACCAAGTTTGACAGCTCCGTCGATCGCGGCGAGCCGGCTACCTTCCCGCTCAACCAGGTGATCCCGGGCTGGACCGAAGGGGTGCAATTGATGCCGGTCGGCTCCAAGTTCAAGTTCTTCCTGCCGTCCAAGCTGGCCTATGGCGAGCACGGTGCAGGTTCCATCCCGGCCAACGCCGTGCTGGTATTTGACGTAGAGCTGCTGGCCATCGAAAAACCGGCTGCCGATGGCGACAACGCCAAGAAATAAGCTCAAAGCACCATAAAAACGGCTCCCCAGGGAGCCGTTTTTGCTTGTGTATTGTCGCAATCCCCCGGATAAAGCGATGAGGCCGTCTTGAGTGTGTGGCGGCTAGCCCCCAGAATAGACAACAAAATCAAGCGCAAGGATGGATCTCGTGGCTGAAAGCAAACCCCGTGTCCTGTTGGTGGAAGATACCCGCAGTCTGGCGGTCGTCTATGAGCAGTATCTGGCCCAGGATGGCTACGAGGTGCAGCTGGCAGATTGTGGCCAGCAGGCTTTGGCACAATTGCTGGCAAGCCCGCCCCCTGTGGTGCTGCTCGACCTGGAGTTGCCCGACATGTCCGGCATGGACATCTTGCAGCAGATCACGGAGCGGCAGCTGCCCTGCTCCGTGGTGGTGATCACCGCTCACGGCTCGGTGGATGTGGCGGTGGAGGCGATGCGGTTCGGGGCCTTCGATTTTCTCACCAAGCCGTTCGATGGCAAGCGCCTGTGCGCCACGGCGCGCAATGCCCTGAAGCACCAGCAGCTCAGCTCGCTGGTGGCCCAGTATCGGGAAAACTTCGAGCGCAGCTCCTTTGCCGGTTTCATCGGCGCCTCCATGGCGATGCAGGCGGTCTATCGCATCATCGAGAGCGCGGCGCCGAGCAAGGCCACCGTCTTCATCACTGGCGAGAGCGGCACCGGCAAGGAGGTGTGCGCCGAGGCCATCCACCAGTGCAGCCCGCGTCGGGATCAGCCCTTCATCGCCCTCAACTGCGCCGCCATTCCCCATGACCTGATGGAGAGCGAGATCTTCGGCCACGTGAAGGGGTCGTTTACCGGTGCCCAAGGGGATCGCAAGGGGGCGGCCAGTCTGGCGGACGGCGGCACCCTCTTCCTCGACGAGATCTGCGAGATGGATCTCGACCTGCAGAGCAAGCTGCTGCGCTTCATCCAGACCGGCACCCTGCAGCGGGTCGGCAGCGGCAAGCTGGAGACGGTGGACGTGCGCTTCGTCTGCGCCACCAACCGGGATCCCCTGGTGGAGGTGAAGGCGGGGCGTTTTCGCGAGGACCTCTATTATCGCCTGCACGTGATCCCGCTGGCGCTGCCCCCCCTGAGGGAGCGGGGAGAGGACATCCTGCTGCTGGCCCGGGAGTTGCTGCTGCGTTATGCCGGTGAGGAGAACAAGCGGTTCAGGGATTTTGATGCGGACGCAGTGCAGGTGCTGCTCGACTATCCCTGGCCCGGCAACGTGCGCGAGCTGCAAAACGTGGTGCGCAACATAGTGGTGCTCAACGATGGCGAGCTGGTGAGCCCGGATATCCTGCCACCTCCCCTCAACGGGGGGCGTACCCTGGCCCCGGAGCCTGCGGTCGGGATCGCGGATCCCCAGTCAGAATCCGTCGTCGTTCGCAGGCAGGTCCGTCCGCTCTGGCAGGTGGAGAAGGAGGCCATCGAGCAGGCCATCGCCAGTTGTGACGGCAACATCCCCAAGGCGGCGGCCCTGCTGGAAATAAGCCCTTCCACGATTTATCGCAAGAAGCAGAGCTGGGAAGAGGCGAGTCCGGCCTGAGCCGTCACCTCTGCTCCCGGGCAGACATGCTGATGTGCGGGGCGGCCAATTGGTCGCCCCGCACGCTTATCAGAGTTTGGCGAGCAGCTTGAGCCTGGCCAGTCGTTCTGCCTCGTTGGCGGTGAACCAGCCATCCTGTGACAGCAGAAACCAGGCGCGGGCAAAGTACTCGGTCGCCGCGGGATCATTGAGCACGAGTGCATTCTCCCCCAGCTCCTCGAACACATAGCCATCCTCGGGGGTGCCTGCGGCGGCCATGTCGTCGCGCAACTGCGCCAGTTCGGCCATGGCCTGTTCATGGCGCTCCTGGGCCCGGCTCAGGCGCGCCAGACTCCAGCGGGCGATAAAGGCTTTGCCCTGGTTGTTGTGCTGCTCGTGCCAGGCCAGGCACTTTTGCTGACAGGCGATGGCCTCGTCGAGGAGACCCAGCTCGAACAGGGTCCAGCCCTGATTGTTATAGAGGGTGGCGAGCCAGCCTCGCGTCCGCTTGTCGTGACTGCGCTCGGCCAGGGTCATCGCCAGCTGGTGCCAGTGGCTCTGCTCCTCCAGGGGGGCGGCGATGGCCACCATGTGGGCCGCATCGATGGCCAGATAGTGTTCTTCGTGCTGCTCTCCCAGTTGCCAGGCTTGTTCAAACAGGGCTTTGGCGCTGACCTTGTCCCCGGCGGAGTTGAAGGTGCGGCCACGCTCCAGCAAGGCGCGCAGGCGGGCCCGTGGAGTCGCCTCGGTGAGGCGGGGTTCTATCTCGTCGAGCAGCTGGTGCGCCTGTGCAAACTGGCGTTGCAGCGAATGGGTACGGGCTATCTGGGTGAGGAGCTCCAGCTCCCATTGCAGGTTGGTGGCACGCGCCTCGGGCAGCAGTGCTTGGAAACGCTGGGCGCTGGCAACGGGATCCTGATAATCCCACAGCGCCATGAAATCGGGCGGATTGTTCATCTGGCCTCCATGCCGGTTATCCGCCCACCAAGATGCCTGAAGGCCATTCTTTGTACAAGAAGGGGGGCTGGCGCCATCGTGACGCCAGCGTTTGCCGATCAGTAGACCATGGCAAGGCTCATCAGCATCAGACCCAGGGCAGCAAAGGCTCCCTCCTTGATAGCCAGGCGCGGTACCAGTGCCTTGGGCAGGGCAGGGAACAGGCTCAGGGCAAAGCCCAGCCCCGGCATCAGCCAGTGGAAAGCAGGGCTTCGCAGGGCGGGATCCGCATTGCCATTGATGACGATGAGCAGGATAAAGAGGGTGAAGGCGGGCAGGATAAACCAGCGGGCATGGCCGGCGGCGACCGCCCGCAGTGGCGAGATGCGATAGAGCACCAGGGTCACGAGGAAGAGGGCGAGGGGAGCCAGCAGATAGAGCGGGGCCGGATTCATGATGAGGGTCTCCTGACAAGGGGGGCAGAGTGTAGGCAGTCCTGGTGGGGAATGACCAGTCCCCCGCGCCCGGGCTGTGAAGCGGATCGCAGGGCAAAGGTTTGCCTGGGCAGGATCAGCGGAACCAGAACCAGAGCACGGCAAATACCAGCCAGCTCAGCACCAGCAGGATCCAGGGCAGCGGGTGCTGGCGGGTGAGCTCGATGACCTCGGCTTCGCTCTCCTCTTCCGACGTCTCTTGGGAAGAGTGCCTGGCTTTGGCTTGCAGTTTCTTCTGGCGGCTGGCCTCGCGGGCCTTCGCCTTCATCTGTTTCTTGTATTCGTCTATGCCCTTCTGGATCCCCTGGGCGATGAGCTGGGTCTGCTCCTTGGTCTGCCCCGGCTTCTGGTTGGCACGGGCGATCTTCATCGCCTCCTGCTGGGTTTCGGGGGAAATTTTGTCGTACTTGGCCATTCCAGGCACTCCTTGGCATTGATTGGCGGGCAGTATGCCATAACCGTTACCGGCGGGCTGCCATCATGGGGGAAATTGCTCTGCGAGTGGGGGCCTCTGTTCCAAATAGGGGAAACAGGTTGCGTGGATGATCACATTTGGCGGAATTTGTGAGTCGCCGATGAAAAACCGTCACATGTTGTTTGTTATATTACCGCCCGATCCTGGATAGGGTCGTCCAATAACAAAATAACAAGGTGATATGGAAATGAATTATAAATTTGTCAAAGGAAGTATCGCACTGGCAGTGCTTGCCGCATTGAGCGGCTGCAATACCTCAAGCAACGACAGCGTCGCCCCCTGCACCGAAAATGTCTGCAAGCTGACCATTTTGCATACCAATGATACCCACGGTCGTTTCTGGCACAACGACAAGGGCGAATATGGCATGGCGGCCCAGAAGACCCTGGTCGAGCGGCTGCGTGCCGAGGCGAAAGCGGCGGGCAGCGAAGTGCTGGTGCTCTCCGGCGGTGACGTCAACACCGGGGTGCCAGAGTCGGATCTGCAGGATGCAGAGCCGGACTTCATGGCCATGAACAGCATCCGTTACGATGCCATGGCGGTGGGCAACCACGAGTTCGACAACCCCCTGACCATCCTCGAGAAACAGCGCCAGTGGGCCCAGTTCCCGATGATCTCCGCCAACATCTATGACAAGACGAGCGGCAAGCGCTACTTCGATCCCTACAAGGTGTTCAAGCTGGAAAGCGGCCTCAAGGTCGCCGTGCTGGGTCTGACCACAGAGGACACCGCCCAGCTGGTGGATCCCAACAACGTCCAGACCCTGGAGTTCCGCGATCCGACCACGGAAGCCGCCAATCTCGGCAAGCAGATCCGCGACAACAAAGAGGCGAACCTGGTTCTTGCCATCACCCACATGGGCCATTACGAGAATGGTCAGCACGGCAGCAACGCACCGGGTGACGTGGAAATGGCCCGTGCGCTGCCGGCAGGCACCCTGGACGCCATCATCGGTGGTCACTCCCAGAACCCGGTCTGCATGGAGCCGGGCACCCCGGACAAGTACGCCGACTTCAAGCCGGGCGACGATTGCCAGCCGGATCAGCAGAACGGCACCTGGATCATGCAGGCTCACGAGTGGGGCAAGTATGTGGGTCGTGCCCAGTTTGACTATCAGAATGGCAAGCTGACCCTGACCCAGTACGATCTGATCCCGGTCAACCTGAAGAACGCGGACGGTGATTTCATTCAGGAAGAGATCGTCAAGGATCCCGAGCTCTACAACACCCTGCTCACCTATCAGGAGAAGGGACAGCAGGAGCTGGGTGTGGTCATCGGTGCCACCGATGGCGTACTGGACGGTGAGCGCGCCAACGTGCGCAACAAGCAGACCAACCTGGGTCGTCTCATCACCACCGCGACCGCCGAGAAGCTGAGCACCGACTTTGGCATCGTCAACTCCGGTGGGGTGCGTGCCTCCATCGCGGCAGGGGACATCAGCTACCGTGACGTGCTGACCGTGCATCCGTTCGGCAACACCGTCAACAAGGCGACCATGAGCGGCAACGAGCTGCTGACCTACCTGGGTCAGGTCGCGACCAAGACCGCCAATACCGGTGGCTATGCCCAGTTCGGCGGCATCAAGATGACGGTGGATTGCCAAGCCAAGAGTGTGGACATCGCCACCATCGGCGGCAAGGCCTTCGATCCGGCAGCAACCTACAGCTTCTCCATCCCGAGCTTCAGCGCGGCCGGTGGTGACGGTTATCCGAAGATCGACACCATCAATGCCGGTCTGGTGGATGCCGGTGTGCTGAAGGATTATATCGCGGCGAAGAAGACCATCCAGGTCGCCGATTATCAGCCGGCCGGCGAGGTCAGCTATATCAACTCCACCTCGGTAGAGGGTTGCAAATAATCTCTGCACCCCGAGCCAATAAAAAAGAGAGGCAGCCATGGCTGCCTCTCTTTTTATTTTCAATGTCATCAGCTGTGTCTCTCGGGAAATATATCCGGCCACGGGAAGCTGCCTCGAAATAGGGCATGACACGATCTGAGGGCAATAAAAAGGCGACCCTGAGGTCGCCTTGATGAAATGGGTCGGTTGAACCTTAGAGCTGCTCGATGCCGACGATATGCCAGGGGGCATTGTCCTTGGCGAGATCACGCTCGAGGTGCCACACCTCCTTGATATCCTCCTCGACCTGCTCCTGACGATCCATGTAGCGGCCGCTGAAGCGCACGCTCACCTGGGCCCAGTCGCTGCCGTAGTCGGCACGGACCAGCTGGGTGTCCACGTACATCACCTCGGTGTGCTGCTCACCGGAGAGCTCGGCGCGTTCGGCCTTGAGGTGCTCGAACAGCTCGGGGCTCACGTACTCGCGGATCTTCTCCAGGTCGTTCTTGTTCCAGGCCTCTTGCAGGGTGCGGTAGTGATCGCGGGCACCGGCCAGGAAGCCGTTCATGTCAAAGCCCGGGGGCAGACGGAAGGGCACGTCGCTGTCGGCAAAACCGGTGGCCTGCGGGGCGCTGTGGCTCTGCTCGAACTGCTGGGGGGCCGCGCTCTGGGGCGGTTGATAGCCCGCATAGGCCGTCTGTGGCTGGGCCGTTGCCGCCTTGTTCCTGCGCAGGGCTCGGAACAGGAAGACACCGCCCAGTGCCAGCAGGGCGATCAGCAGGAAGTCCATCCCTTGCAGACCTTCGAAGGCGCCGCTGCCCAGCAGGTAGGCAAACAGGCCGCCGGCCAGCAGACCACCCAGCAGGCCGCCCATCATGCCGCCTTTCTTGGGTGCCTGGGCGCCCACGGTCGGGTTCTTGGTGTCGACCGGCTTGGCTGCAGGTTGGGCCGGAGCCGTCTTGTAGCTCTTGCCAAAGGATTTGCCGCCACCAAGTTTCTTGGCCTCGGCGATGGGTGCCCCAAGGCCAATGGCCAGGATCAGGGCAAACAGGGTCAGCATCTTTTTCATTTTGACTCTTTCACTCTCATGTAGGTGGGGGCATGCTCTGCTTGTGCAAGCTCAGCGAGGCGCATGGCAGGCTGCCAGTCCCTTTTTGTGTTGCAGCTTGCGGGTATGATTATCACGGATGGCATGAATTATTCATGAACAGATTGAGTCGTCCGACAGGGGAGGCGCCCATGAAACACAGACGGCCGAGTCGCTCGGTGCGCAGGCTGCGCAACAAACAAAGAGCAAGAACGAAAGATCAGACCCTGGTCTGGCCCTTTCTCGTACTGTGAGGCAGGTCTGCGGCGCAGAAGTGGATGACGCTGACGAGGCCTGGGTCCCGTCTTGTCGCCGGATGCGATGACGGGACGTATTAGCACTCGCGATGGCGGGGTTTCTTTTGTAAAATTCCCGTCCCCTTCCCGCTGCGGTTTTTATGTGTATGGCAGAGCAAGTGACGGCGAAAAAAGACGCCAAGACACAACAGCTGAAAGTACCTCCCCACTCTTTTGAGGCCGAACAGTCCGTACTGGGCGGCCTGATGCTGGACAACGAGGCCTGGGATCGGGTCGCCGAACGGGTGATCGACAAGGATTTCTACAGCCGCCCGCACCGCCTGATCTTCCAGGCCATGACCCGCCTCTCCAACGCGGGCAACCCCATCGACCTCATCACTCTGCAGGAGGAGCTCGAGCGCTCCGAGCAACTGGAAGAGGCCGGTGGCTTCGCCTATCTGGTGGAGATCGCCAAGAACACCCCGAGTGCCGCCAACATCAGTGCCTACGCCGAGATCGTGCGTGAGCGGGCGGTGGTGCGGGAGATGATCTCGGTCGCCAACGAGATAGTCGAAGCGGGCTACGAGCCCCAGGGCCGTACCTCCAACGATCTGCTGGATCTTGCCGAGAGCAAGGTGTTCCAGATCGCCGAGCAGCGCACCAGCGCCAACGAGGGCCCCCAGCCCCTGAAGCTCATCCTCGAGCAGACCGTCGACAAGATTGAAGAGCTGTTCAAGACCCCCCACAACGGGGTGACCGGCGTGTCGTCCGGCTACAACGATCTGGACAAGATGACCGCCGGCCTGCAGCGTTCGGATCTGGTCATCGTCGCCGCCCGTCCCTCCATGGGCAAGACCACCTTTGCCATGAACCTGTGCGAGCACGCGGCCCTCACCGCCGACAAGCCGGTGCTGATCTTCTCCCTCGAGATGCCCTCCGAGCAGATCATCATGCGTATGCTCGCCTCGGTGGGGCGCATCGACCAGACCAAGGTGCGGACCGGCCAGCTCGACGACGAGGATTGGGCGCGGCTCTCCTCCACCATGGGGCTGCTGCTGGAGAAGGGGAAGATGTACATCGACGACTCCTCCGGCCTGACCCCGACCGAAGTGCGCTCCCGTGCCCGTCGGGTGGCGCGGGACAACGGCGGCATCAGCATGATCATGGTGGACTACCTGCAGCTGATGCGGGTGCCGGCGCTGTCTGACAACCGTACTCTGGAAATCGGTGAAATCTCCCGCTCCCTCAAGGCGCTGGCGAAAGAGCTGCAGTGCCCCGTGGTGGCGCTCTCCCAGCTGAACCGAAGCCTGGAACAGCGGGCCGACAAGCGCCCGGTCAACTCGGATCTGCGGGAATCCGGCTCCATCGAGCAGGATGCGGACTTGATCATGTTCATCTACCGCGACGAGGTCTATCACGACGACAGCCCCGACAAGGGGATCGCCGAGATCATCATCGGCAAGCAGCGTAACGGCCCCATAGGACGAGTGCGGCTCACCTTCCAGGGTCAGTTCTCGCGTTTTGACAACTACGCGGGCCCGGCGTTTGACGATGACTACTAAGTCGGGAGCCTGCTCCCGGCATCCATAAACAGTTTTCCCGGTTCGACAATTCTGCCGGTCCGGCCTTAGACGATGAGATTTGAGGGCTGACACCACCCGGTGCCTGATTATCATGCCCTCGTAAGGGAAAACAGATGAAAGCGGCTATCGCCCAGATCAACACAGCGGCCCTGCGCCACAACCTCGCCGTGGTCAAACGCCACGCCCCCCAATGCAAGATCATTGCCGTGGTCAAGGCCAACGCCTACGGCCACGGCCTGCTGCCAGTCGCCCGCACCCTGGTGGATGCGGACGCCTACGCGGTGGCCCGCATCGAAGAGGCGCTGATGCTGCGCTCCTGCGCCGTGGTCAAGCCCATCGTGCTGCTGGAGGGCTTCTTCAGCGCCGCCGACCTGCCGGTGCTGGCGGCCAACAACCTGCAGACCGCGGTGCACACCTGGGAGCAGCTCGAAGCGTTGGAGCAGGCGGAGCTGCCTGCCCCCGTGGTGGCCTGGCTCAAGCTCGACACCGGCATGCACCGCCTCGGGGTACGGGCCGAGGAGATGCCCGCTTTTATCGAGCGCCTCGGCAAGTGCAAGAACGTGGTGCAGCCGTTCAACGTCATGACCCACTTCAGCCGCTCCGATGAGCTGGAGCAACCCACCACCCGCGAGCAGATCGACTTGTTCAGCCAGCTGACTACGCCGCTCAAGGGCGAGCGCGCCATGGCCAACTCGGCAGGCATCCTGGCGTGGCCGGATTCCCACTGCGACTGGATCCGCCCCGGCGTCATCCTCTACGGCGTCTCCCCCTTCCCTAATACGGTGGCGGCCGATTACGACCTGCAGCCGGTGATGACCCTCAAGACACAACTGATTGCAGTGCGGGATCACAAGGCGGGCGAGCCGGTAGGCTATGGCGCCAACTGGGTGTCGGATCGCGATACCCGGCTCGGGGTGATTGCCATCGGCTATGGCGACGGTTATCCGCGCATGGCCCCCAACGGCACGCCAGTGCTGGTCAATGGCCGCATCGTGCCCCTGGTGGGCCGCGTCTCCATGGACATGACCACGGTGGATCTCGGTCCCGGCGCCACCGACAAGGCGGGCGACGAGGCGGTGCTCTGGGGGGAAGGGCTGCCGGTAGAGCGGGTGGCCGACCAGATCGGCACCATTCCCTATGAGCTCATCACCAAGCTCACCTCCCGCGTCTTTATGGAGTACGTGTAGGCGAGTCGCCCCTCATCCCCCACCCTTCTCCCGCGAGGGGAGAAGGGAGAACAAAAAGGCCGCCCCGACAGGGGCGGCCTTTTTCATGGGCGTGTCCCATAGACGAAAGAACAAGCCCCGCATCGGCGGGGCTTGAGTCTCCGTCACTATGTGGCGCTTAGCCTATGGTCATCAGGCTGGCGTTGCCACCGGCGGCGGCGGTGTTGACCGAGAGGGCGTGCTCGATGAGCAGGCGCTCCAGCGGGATGTCGGTCTCGCCGCGATGCAGGCCGTGCACACCGATGATGGCGCCGTTACGGGCTGCCTGGCGCGCGGCGGCGAGCTTGCTCACCTCCCGCAACTGATCCGAGTCGCCGTGGTGCAGCAGGGCATCGAAGTCCGTCTCCCCCGTGGCCCAGTCCGCCACCAGCGCGATGGGATCCCGCACCTCGGTCGGCAGGGAAGAGAGCAGGGAGCGTGTCTGGGTATCGTCCGGCAGCAGCACCTGGCTGCCGACCGCCAGACAGGCGGCTAGCTGGGCCAGCAGGTCGGCCTTCTCCTGGGCAAGACAGAGCACCCGTTCCCGGGGCAGCAGACTGTAGCTGTTGCGCTCGCCGGTGGGGCCGGTCAGCAGCTGGGTACGGCCGCTCTGGGAGAGCGCGGCGTAGTGATCGCACAGGGCGGCGAGGGCCGGATCCTGTTTGCTCGCCCAGCCGCGCAGGGCCACGAGGGGGGCTTTCGCCTCGGCATGCAGGGCACCGGACTCCTGGTGCAGCTGGTTGGCCACCGCCTCCTGGGGACGGGCGCCGAGCAGGCGATACATGTAGAGCGGGCCGCCGGCCTTTGGACCGGTGCCGGAAAGCCCTTCCCCACCGAAGGGTTGCACCCCGACCACGGCGCCCACGATGTTGCGGTTGACGTAGAGGTTGCCCACCTTGGCCACGTTCACCACCTGGGCGATGGTCTCGTCGATGCGGGTATGAACACCCAGGGTCAGGCCGTAGCCGCTGCCGTTGATCTGCTCGAGCAACTCCCCGAGCCGGGTGCGCGGGTAGCGGACCAGGTGCAGCACAGGGCCGAACACTTCGCGTCCCAGTTCGTCCAGGCTGTCGAGCTCGATCAGGGTCGGCAGCACGAAGGTGCCGCGGCTGCAGGCATCCCCCTGGGTGCGGGCGATCTGGTGCACTTTGCGCCCCTTGTCGCCCATGGCCTTGATGTGGCGCTCGATGTTGGCCTTGGCCTCGGCGTCGATGACGGGACCGATGTCGGTGGAGAGGTGCTCGGGGCTGCCGACCTTGTACTCGGCCATGGCGCCCTTGAGCATCCGGATCACCCGATCCGCCACGTCATCCTGCACGCACAGCACTCGCAGGGCGGAGCAGCGCTGACCGGCGCTGTCGAACGCCGAGGAGATGACATCCATCACCACCTGTTCGGTCAAGGCGGAGGAGTCGACGATCATGGCGTTCTGGCCGCCGGTCTCGGCGATGAGGGGAATGGTGCGGCCCTGGGCGTCGAGGCGACCGGCCAGGTTGCGGGAGATGATGCCCGCCACCTCGGTGGAGCCGGTGAACATGACGCCGCGCACCCGTTCGTCCGCGATGAGCGCCGCACCCACGGTCTCACCACGGCCCGGCAGCAGTTGCACCGCTCCGGCGGGTACCCCCGCTTCCAGCAGGATGCGCACCGCTTGTGCCGCGATGAGGGGGGTCTGCTCGGCAGGTTTGGCCAGCACCGTATTGCCGGCGGCCAGGGCCGCGCACACCTGGCCGCTGAAGATGGCCAGCGGGAAGTTCCAGGGGCTGATGCAGACCACGGGGCCGAGCGGCCTGTGGGTGTCGTTGGCGAAGTGGTTGCGCGCCTGGGCGGCGTAGTAGCGCAGGAAGTCCACCGCTTCGCGCACCTCGGCGATGGCGTTGGCGAAGGTCTTGCCGGATTCGCGAACCAGCAGGCCCATCAGGGGTTGCAGTTCGGATTCCATCAGATCGGCGGCCCTGTCCAGCACGGCGGCCCGCTCGGCTGGCGGGGTGGACTGCCAGATCTGGCCGCTCGTGAGGGAGCAGGCGAGCGCCTTGTCCACCAGCGCTACCGTGGCTTCGCTCACCTGACCGACGACATCGCGGTGATCCGCCGGGTTGAGCACGGGCTGGAACTGGGTCGGCGCCTCGGTGTCGCAACCCAGCATGGGCACGGCCTGATAGGCGGTGTTGGTGCTGGCGAGCAGGGCGGCGGAGAGGGACCCCAGGCGGTGCTCGTTCGCGAGATCCAGACCTGCGGAGTTCGGGCGCGCCTCGCCGTAGAGATCCCGGGGCAGGGGGATGCGCGGATGGGGCAGACCCAGGGTCCCTTCACGGGCGGCCATCTGCTCGATCTGCTGCACCGGATCCTGCACCAGATCCGAGAGGGAGATGTTGTTGTCCGCGATGCGGTTGACGAAGGAGGTGTTGGCCCCGTTCTCCAGCAGGCGGCGCACCAGGTAGGCGAGCAGGGTCTCGTGGCTGCCCACCGGAGCATAGATGCGGCAGGGGCGACCCAGCTTGCCATCGGCCACCTTGCCGACCACCTGTTCGTAGAGCGGTTCACCCATGCCGTGCAGGCACTGGAACTCGTACTGGCCCGGGTAGTAGTTCTGACCGGCGAGCTGGTAAATCGCCGACAACGAATGGGCGTTGTGGGTGGCGAACTGGGGATAGATGGCCTCGGGCACCGCCAGCAGCTTGCGGGCGCAGGCGAGGTAGGAGACGTCCGTGTAGGGCTTGCGGGTATAGACCGGGTAGCCTTCCAGCCCTTCCTGCTGGGCGCGCTTGATCTCGCTGTCCCAGTAGGCGCCCTTCACCAGACGGATCATCAGGCGGTGACGGCTGCGCTTGGCGAGATCGATGACGTAGTCGATCACATAGGGGCAGCGCTTCTGGTAGGCCTGGATGACGAAGCCGATGCCGTTCCAGTCGGCGAGGGACGGATCGAAGCAGAGCTTCTCCAGCAGATCGAGGGAGATCTCCAGGCGATCGGCCTCCTCGGCGTCGATGTTGATGCCGATGTCATACTGCCTGGCGAGCTGGGTCAGGCCCAGCAAGGTGGGGTAGAGCTCCTCCATGACGCGATCGTACTGGGCGCGGCTGTAGCGCGGATGCAGGGCGGAGAGCTTGATGGAGATGCCCGGCCCCTCGTAGATGCCGCGACCGTGGGAGGCCTTGCCGATGGCGTGGATGGCCTGCTCGTAGGAGGCCAGATAGCGTTTGGCGTCCTCCTCGGTCAGGGCCGCTTCCCCCAGCATGTCGTAGGAGTAGCGGAACCCCTTGCTCTCCATGCCGCCAGCGTTCGCCAGCGCCTCGGCGATGGTCTCGCCGGTGACGAACTGTTCACCCATCAGGCGCATCGCCATGTCGACGCCCTTGCGGATGAGCGGCTCACCCCCCTTGCCGATGAGTCCCTTGAGGGAGCTGTTCATGCCCGCCTCGTTGTGGGTGGCCACCAGCTTGCCGGTGATGAGCAGACCCCAGGAGGCCGCGTTGACGAACAATGAGGTGCTCTGGCCCAGGTGCTGGCTCCAGTTGCCGCCGCTTATCTTGTCGCGGATCAGGGCATCCCGGGTCGCCTTGTCGGGGATGCGCAGCAGCGCCTCCGCCAGGCACATCAGGGCCACCCCTTCCTGGGAGGAGAGGGAGAACTCCTGAAGCAGCCCCTGCACCAGGCCCTGACGGCCGCTGGCGCTCTTCTGGTTGCGCAGCTTCTCGGCGATGCCCATGGCCAGCTTCTGGGTCGCGTCAGCCTTCTCCTTGGGCAGACGAGCCTGCTCCAGCAGCATGGGGACGGCTTCGGTCTCGGGGCGGCGATAAGCCCCCGTGATGGCGGCCCGCAGCACGGACTGGGGCAGAATGCTCTCGGCAAACTCGAGGAAGACCTGGATGCCCTGCTCGGTCAGGGTCTCGACGGCCTCTTCCCCGGCGGCGGCAGCCAGCCCGGAGTGCTCGGGCGGGGTCAGACCGCGATCCAGTTGCTCCAGATAGGTGAAGATGGCTTGCTTGATCAGCCAGTGGGGAGTGCGATCCAGGGTCTGCGCAGCCTGTTTGAGGCGGTCGCGGGTCGCTTCATCGAGTTTGACGCCGAGGGTGGTAGTGGCCATGGGACTTCCTGTGTCTAGAAGGTAACAATATTACCGGACGGTTAAATTTCGCTGATGATGGTGCAACCAGGTGCAACCTTCAAGCAAGAAATTTTAATGTATTGGTTACATTGTTGAATTCTTCCATGAATCCGGTCTCCATCAGGCTCCTTTCAAACCAGCTGCTTGTCCGCTTTTCACAGCATTATTAATGGGTTGGCAATGCATCTTATGAATGCTGATGTGAGGTGCAACCCATTGCAAATGTGGTTGCACTTTTGGAGGTTAGGCCGAGGTGGGGCTGTGATCACGGCTCCCCATGCGGGGAGGGGGACCGGATCGCCACCTGACAGAGCCCCGTGCTCTTCTATGCTGTTAGCTGGCCACAGGGGCCAGCTATCGGTGACAAGGAGAAACCCATGGCGCGTGTCAGTACCTATCTCAATTTTGCCCGGGAGACGGAGGCTGCCTTCCTCTTCTATCGCGAAGTGTTCGGCGGTGACTTCAGCGGCCCCATCCACAGGTTCAAGGAGTCCCCGGGTTGCCCGGGCCAGCCCCCTCTATCGGAGGAAGACGGGGAGCTGGTGATGCATGTGGCCCTGCCCATCCTTGGGGGACACGTGCTGATGGGCACGGATGCTCCGGCCAGCATGGGGTTCACCCTGGTGCAGGGCAACAACAGTTACCTCAATCTGGAGCCGGACAGCCGAGGCGAGACCGATCGCCTGTTCGCGGCCCTGGCCGAGGGAGGCAAGGTGGAGATGCCGCTGGCGGAGATGTTCTGGGGTGACTATTTCGGATCCCTGGTGGACAAATTCGGCACCCACTGGATGTTCAACTGCCAGAGCAAGACCTGACGGCAGATCTGCAATGAAAAGGGCGCCATGGCGCCCTTTTCATCTTTATTGCCCATCACGGTTCCTATTTGCTGTGGCCCGCCACCTGCGCTGGTATGCCCCGGGCATGGGATTGCCGTGCAGTGCGCTGCCTTATGGCGTGCGGCCCACCATGTCGCCGGGGATCACCCAGGCATCGAATTGCTCCGCGCTGAGGTGGCCCGAGGCAATGGCCGCCTCCCGCAGACTCAGTCCCTGATGGTGCGCCCGCTTGGCGATCTCGGCCGCCTTGTCATAGCCGATATGGGGGTTGAGGGCCGTCACCAGCATCAGGGAGCGGGAGAGCAGATCGTCGATCCTGGCCTGGTTCGGGGTGATGCCGACGGCGCAGTGGTCGTGGAAGCTCTGCATGCCATCAGCCAGCAGCCGCACGCTCTGCAGAAAGTTGTGGGCGATCATGGGCCTGAACACGTTGAGCTCGAAGTTGCCGCTGGCGCCGCCGATGTTGATGGCCACATCGTTGCCCATCACCTGGGCGCACAGCATGGTGAGCGCCTCGCTCTGGGTCGGGTTGACCTTGCCGGGCATGATGGAGGATCCAGGCTCGTTCTCGGGGATGAGCAGCTCCCCCAGCCCGCTGCGGGGGCCGCTCGCCAGCCAGCGCACGTCGTTGGCGATCTTCATGAGGGAGGCTGCCAGCGTCTTGAGGGCACCGTGGGCGTGAACCTGGGCGTCACTCGCCGCCAGGGCCTCGAACTTGTTGGGGGCGCTGATGAGCGGCAGGCCGGTCTGCTCAGCCAGGGTCCTGGCCACCGCCTCGGCAAAGCCGGGAGGGCAGTTGAGGCCGGTGCCCACGGCGGTGCCGCCGAGCGCCAGCTCGCACAGATGGGGCAGGGCGGCCCGTAGATGGCGCTCCCCCTGTTCGAGCTGGGCGACCCAGCCGGAGATCTCCTGGCCCAGGGTGAGGGGAGTGGCATCCTGCAAATGGGTGCGGCCAATCTTGACGATGTGGTCGAAGGTGGCGGCCTTGCCTGACAGGGCCTGTTTCAGGGCAGCGAGGGCCGGCAGCAACCGCTGCGTGATGGCGGTGACCGCCGCCAGGTTCATGGCGCTCGGGAAGACATCGTTGCTGGACTGGCTCTTGTTTACCTCGTCGTTGGGATGCACCAGCCGCGCTTCCCCCCGGGGGCCGCCGAGCAGTTCGCTGGCCCGGTTTGCCAGCACCTCGTTGAGGTTCATGTTGGTCTGGGTGCCGGAGCCGGTCTGCCACACCATCAGGGGAAACTCGGCGTCGTGCAGGCCGCGCAGGATTTCGTCGGCGGCGGCCATGATGGCCTGGGCCTTGCGGGCGGGGAGCAGCCCCAGAGCGTGGTTGACCCGGGCACAGGCGGACTTGATGCGGGCCAGGGCATGGATGATCTCCATGGGCTGGCGCTCCCCCGAGATGTTGAAGTGATGCAGGGAGCGCTGGGTCTGGGCCCCCCAGAGCCTGTCCGCCGGGACGGCTATCTCCCCCAGGCTGTCCCGCTCCATCCTGATATCCATGACGTGTCTCCTGCCGTTGAGGTGGTGGCACCCAGCATGAACCCAAACGGCGGCCGGGGCCAGCTTGCACATGGATACGCTTTGCATATAATAAGTGAAGCTTACTATATAGGTTGCATATCATGAACAAACAACCGGACACCCTTGGCTTTCTCATCGGCGACGTCCAGCGTCTGATGCGCCGCCAGTTCCAGCAGCAGCTGGAGGGGAGCTGCCTCACCCTGGCCCAGGCAAGAGCCCTGGTTCACATTGCGCGCAGCGAAGGGATCCGCCAGGTGGAGCTGGCGGAGCGGCTCGACATCCAGCCCATCACCCTGGCCCGTCAGCTCGATCAGCTGGCGGAGAGCGGCCTGGTGGAGCGGCGCAGCGACCCCCATGACAGGCGTGCCTATCAGCTCCATCTGACCGAAGGGGCCACCCCCTATCTGGCGATGATCAAACAGGCGTCCGATCTGGTGCATCAGAGGGCCATCGGCGAGCTGGGGGAGGAGGCGACCGAGGCGCTGTGCCGCTCCCTCAAGATCCTGCGTGCCAACCTCGGCCACCTCTGATGCTTTCCTGTGATGCCAACCAACGTGGAGCGATATCATGACCACTGATTCCCCCTCTTCCTCCCGTCCCGCCGCCAACCGGCGCCGCACCCGCCTGCTGTTGCTGGTGGTGGTGCCGGCACTGGCCCTGATCGGGGCGGGGGTTATCTACCTGCAGGGCGGGCGCTATGTGGAGACGGACAACGCCTATGTGAAGGCGGACAAGGTTCCCATCAGCACCGAGGTGCTGGGCCGGGTGGCCAAGGTGTTCGTCGAGGAAAACCAGCAGGTCCGGGCCGGCCAGCCGCTGTTCGAGCTGGATCAGGAGTCCTTCCGGGTGGCCGTGGCCAAGGCCGAGGCGGAACTTGCGAAGGTGCGCACCGATCTGGTGGCGCTGCAGACCAGTTATCGCGGCCAGCAGGCGGAGATCGCCGTGGCCCGCACCCGCCATGCCTATGCCCTGAAGGAGGAGCGTCGCCAGGCGGATCTGGTGACCAGGCACTTCACCTCCACCGCCAATTACGACGATGCCCGCCAGCTCACCATACAGACCGCCCAGCAGCAGGTGGCGCTGGAGGAGGGGCTCAAGAAGATAGAGGCCTCCCTGAACGGCGACGTCAACCTGCCGGTGGAGCAGCAGCCCGCCTATCAGGAGGCCGCCGCCGAGCTCGCCAAGGCCAGGCTGGATCTGGCTCGCACCACCATCTATGCCCCCGCCAACGGCATCGCCAGCCAGTTGCCCAAGCCCGGCCAGTACAGTCTGGTGGGCATGACCGCCATGATGCTGGTGGAGACCGACACCCCCTGGGTGGAGGCGAACTTCACCGAGACAGAGCTGACCCATGTGCAACCTGGCCAGAAGGTGGACATCAGTGTGGATACCTACCCCGATGCGCACTGGACCGGGGTGGTGGAGAGCCTGAGCCCGGCCACAGGCTCCGAGTTTTCGGTGATCCCGGCCCAGAACGCCACCGGCAACTGGGTCAAGATCGCCCAGCGAGTCGCGGTGCGCATCAAGCTGGACGAAATGGCCTCCGGGCCTACTCTGCGCGCTGGCCTGAGCGCCATCACCAAGATAGACACCGGCCACAAACGCAGCCTGCTGGGCTGGTCATTCTGAGGTTAATATGACGACGCAAAGCCATCAGGGGGTGGATCAGAGCTCCCGACGTGGCTTCATCACCCTGTCGGTGATGTTGGCCACCATCATGCAGGCGCTGGACACCACCATCGCCAACGTCGCCCTGCCCCATATGCAGGGGGCCATGGGCGCCACCCAGGATCAGATCTCCTGGGTGCTGACCTCCTACATAGTCGCGGCCGCCATCTTCATGCCGCTGACCGGTTTCATCTCGGCAAGAATTGGCCGCAAAAGGCTGTTCATGTGGTCGGTGGCGGGCTTTACCGTTGCCTCCATGTTGTGCGGCGCGGCCCAGAGCCTGGATCAGATAGTGCTGTTCCGCCTGCTGCAGGGGATCTTCGGTGCCAGCCTGGTGCCCCTCTCACAGGCGGTGCTGCTGGACACCTATCCGCCTGAGAAGCACGGCTCTGCCATGGCGCTCTGGGGGATAGGGGTCATGGTGGGTCCCATCCTGGGGCCGTCGCTGGGGGGCTGGCTCACCGAGTACTACAACTGGCGCTGGGTCTTCTACATCAACCTGCCGTTCGGCCTGCTGGCCTGGTTCGGGCTTGCCGCCTTCATCGAGGAGACGAAGATCGATGCCAGCCGCCGCTTCGATCTGCTGGGCTTCGCCCTGCTGAGTCTCGGCATAGGGGCATTGCAGATGGCGCTGGACAGGGGGGAGTCACAAAACTGGTTCGCCAGCCCCGAGATCGTCATCGAGACCGCCCTGATGGTGATGGCGTTCTACCTCTTCGTGGTGCATATCTTCACCCACCCGCACCCCTACATAGAACCGGCCCTGTTCCGGGATCGCAACTTCAGCGTCGGTCTGCTCTTCATCTTCATCGTCGGCATCATCTTGCTGGCGACCATGACGCTGCTGCCTCCCTTCATGCAGGGGCTGATGGGTTACCCGGTGATCGACGTGGGTTACCTGCTCGCCCCGCGCGGGGTGGGCACCATGGTTGCCATGATGCTGGTGGGCAGGCTGTCGGGCCGGGTGGACGCCCGTTACCTCATCCTGTCAGGGCTGCTGCTCACCAGCTTCTCCATGTGGGAGATGACCCTGTTCAACACGGACATCGGCAGCTGGGACATAGTGCGCACCGGCATCATCCAGGGGCTGGGGCTCGGCTTCATCTTCGTGCCACTCTCCACCATCACCTTTGCGACCCTGGCGCCGCGCTATCGCAACGAGGGGACGGCGCTGTTCAGCCTGGTGCGCAACATCGGCAGCAGCATCGGCATCTCGGTGGTGATCACCTATCTGGCCCAGCGATCCCAGATGAACCACGAGGCGTTCGCCGCCTACATCACCCCGTTCAATGTCAACCTGCATCAGGGCGGGGGCATGGCGGAGCTGATGACGCCGAAGGGGCTGGCCATGATCAACGGCGAGGTGACCCGGCAGGCCAGCCTGCTCGCCTACCTGCAGGATTTTCGCCTGATGATGTGGGTCAGCCTGTGCGCCGTGCCGCTGGTGGTGTTGCTGAGGGCTCCCGGGCGCAGCGGCTCTCGGGAGGAGATGGCCATTCTGGAGTGAATCACGAAGGGGCGAGCAACAAAGAAAGAGGGATGGCGCAGGCCATCCCTCTGTCGTTTGGCAGGATCAGCGTGCCGGCGTGAAGGGGGTGAGCGCTGCCAGAGGCGCAGCGTCCCCGTATTCCCGGATGGGCTCGCCGTGCTTGAAGATCTTGAAAGTCTCGCCCCGGGCGCTCCAGTATTCGATGCTCTCGCCGCCGATCTGCAACAGGCTCGCCTCGCGCAGGGCCACCACGGATTCGCTCGGGTTGATGGCGCAGAATTCGGCCAGACGCTCGTCCCGGGTCTCCCCCATGTGGCCGCTGATGCTGGCGTCCAGATAGTGGGGGTTGATCTGCACGGGGAAGAGCCCCAGCGCAGGCAGCACCACGGCGCTGCACACCGGCATGTCGTTGGTGGTGCGGATGCTGGGGGTGGCCACGTTGCAGCCGGCGCTCCAGCCCACATAGGGCACGCCCCGCTCGCGCACCGCACGCTGGATGGGGACCACCAGACCATACTCGTGCAGCCGCTGGTTCAGGAGCCAGGTATTGCCGCCGCTGATGAAGATGGCGTCGGCCCGGTTGATGGCATCCACCGGATCGTCGAAGTGATGGATGCTGATGGCGTCCACCCCCAGACTCTCGGTGAGCTCCCGGGCGCGGGCATCCCAGTCGCTGCGGATCACCGCGTAGGGGATGAGCAGGATGCGCTTGACCTGGTTGCGAGCGAGCAGGGTTTGCACCCGGTCGCGGGCCCAGCCGAGCAGGCCGGGGTGTTCTGTGGTTTTACCGTTGCTGAGCAGAAGCAGTTCCATGATGTGTCCTCGAAACAAGGCGCAGGACCCGGGCGATCCTGGTGAAGAGAAGAGGGCACTCTACCGCCATCGAAGCGCCAAATGTGTGATCTCGGCCCGTTTTGTACGGTTGCAGGCCACTCAGGGGTGTTCGTTCACCTGCGCGTAGCGCAGCAGCATCTCGGCGAGGGAGTTCACCGCCAGGCGTTTCATCAGGCTGGCGCGGCACACCTCGACGGTGCGAACCGAAATGCAGAGATCCTGCGCTATCTGCTGGTTCTTGTGGCCCCGGGCGATGAGCTGCAACAACTGGCGTTCGCGCGGGGTGAGGCGCTCAAAGGCGGCCAGCTGGGTGAGGCGGGTGGCCGCCGCCTGCGTCGCCTGCTCGGCCCGCTCGATGGCGGCGAGCAGGGGGGCCAGCTGCACCGGCTTTTGCAAGAAATCCACCGCCCCCTGCTTGAGGGACTCCACCGCCAGTGGCACCTCGCCGTGGCCGGTGAGAAAGAGGATGGCGATGGGGCTCTGGGCCGCCTTCAGCCGCTGCTGCACCTCGGGGCCAGAGAGCCCCGGCATGCGGCAGTCGAGGATGAGGCAGGCGGGCTGGTGCAGATCGACCTCTGCCAGAAAGCGCTCGCCATCGGCAAAGCTGAACAGCTGCCGCTCGTCGCAGCTCTCCAGCATGAAGCGCAGGGAGTCGAGCACGGCCTCGTCGTCGTCGACCAGATAGAGCGGGGGGCGGGAGGGGGACGTCATCTCAGTTCCTCGGTGTCGGCGGGTGGGGGGGGGGGGCTGAGGCGGGGTCCTCGGGGGGCGGGCCCGGGAGGGAGAACCGGGGCCAGCAGGCGTGGGGGGGCAGGGTCTCCAGACTGGAA
>NZ_JBRKTB010000012.1:0-126301 GCF_053005425.1 Aeromonas sp. 25-248
TTATCGCGTTGAGGAGGCGCATCTTACGCTCCTCACTTCGAAAGTCAAGCGGTTGTTTTCGCTTTTCTTTCGGCGCCCACTTCGCAAGAAAGCTGGCTCATCAGGTTGGCGTAGTCCGCCGTGCTGGTAGGGGCGCATTATAGGGAGCCGCGCCGCGATGACAAGAGCTTTTTGTAAAAATGCGCTCGTTTGCTGAAAAAGCAGGCTAAACCCCATGAAATGAGAGTTTACCCCAGTTTCATGCCGCTTTTTTGTTCATACCGTCAGTCTGGGCCTGAATGTAGTTGACCCAGCTGGTCGCCCTGTCTTGCCAGTTGTTCTGCTGTTGCAGCTCGCGAGCCAACACCAGCGCCTGAGCATATTGTTCTTTATTGAGGTGTGCCTGCACCAGCAGGGCCTTGGCTCTGTTGCCCTGCTCTCCCTTCACCGACTTGATGGCCACGAGCTGGGTCATGGCCGCATCCGTCTTGCCCTGTTGCAGCAGCAGTTCGGCGGCACGCATGGCGGCCTTGGGATGAGCATGTTCCCGGGCAAGCAGCTGCCAGCTGTCCACAGCCTTCGGCCACTCACGTGCCCCTTCCCACAACTGGGCCAGCAATTGGCGATTCTCGGCGTTCTGCTTCATCACCCCCTTGGCCATGGCAGACTCCAGCATACGCGCACCACGATAGGGCAGTCCCTGCCAGGCATACAGGCGGATCAGCTGGTTGCGGGCGGTGGCATCATCCATCAGTTGACGGTCGATGGCGGTTTGCAGCAGTGCAAGCGCTCGATCACCACGCTTGGCGGAGAGATTGAGCGACACAGCCTGCTGCCACCACTTGCTCTCTTTCGGCTCGCGGCGGATCAACTCTTCGGCCTGATCCGCAGCCACGCCGTAACGCTGCAATGCAGTGAGGGCGGAGAGGCGGATGATGGCCGCCTGCTTCTGCCAGCTTTTCTTCAACAGTTGTTCACTCTGGCTGGCTGCCTCGCCGTACTGCTTGTTGTGGTAATAGAGGCCAGCCAAGCGCAGACGCAAGGCATCGTCAGCCTTGATGGCCAATGCGGCCTTGTAGCTGGCGATGGCGCCGGACCAGTTGGATTGCTGGGCCTGGATATCCCCTCGCAGACGCAACAACTGAAGTCGTTGCTGCTCTGGCCACTCTTTATAGGCCAGAGCCTGCTCCACGTAGCGACTCGCCTGCGCGGTCTGCTGCAGGTTGGCGGCCAGAGAGGCCTGTAACTGCGCCAGCCAGGCGTGCTCAGCCTCGGAACCGGGTTTGAGCACAGCCGCCTTGCTCTGGGCCTGTTGCCACTGGCCGGATTGATAGAGCTTCATCACGGGCTCCAGCTGGCGGGAGAAATGAGGGCTCACCTCCATCGCCAGACAGGCTTGGCTGACCAGGGCCAGCAGACAGATCCAGATCCGCAACATGGTTATGACTCCAATTTGAATTTGAGCGTGATGACTTGCACCAGCTTGTCGGTGGCGCCCGGCCTCGGCTGATAGCGCCACTTGTTGATCGCCTGAATGGCCGCTCGCTCGAACTGGCGCTTCGGCTTGGCCTCGACCACCTCCACATCCTGTACCCGCCCATCGGCATCGACGCTGAAACGCAAGGTCACGGACCCCTCGATGCCGGCCTGCTGGGCCCGGTAGGGATAAACAGGCTCAACCCGTTGCAGTGGCATCAAGAGGTCACCGGCACCGATTCCAGCGCCCTGCTGCTGACCATGGAAATTGCCGCTCGCGACCGGAGTGGGACTGGTCGCCACGCCAGGGGCAGAGACCTGTACCGCACTCAGAGTCGAGACCAGATCCAGGCTCGGTTGTACCGAAGGCAACGGGGCCGCCGCCGGCATGGGCATCGGTGTCGAGGCCAGCGCGGCAGGCGGCTCCGGCAGGGGTTCCGGCTCCTGGGGTACCGGCCGCTCACGCACCTGTACCTCGGTCACCTCGTTCTGCATGTTGATGACGATGGATTTCTGCTCTGTGGTCGCCTTCTCCCCTCCGGGCGGCTCCACCAGGGTGGCCATGAACAGCAGGATGCCCAGACTGAGGGCGATCCCCAGTCCCAGGCTCATCAACTTGTGTTTCATTTCGGTGCCACCGCCACGGCGATGTTGGCGATGCCTGCCGCCTTGGCTTCATCCATCACCCGCACCACCTTGCCGTGGGGTACCCGTTCATCCGCCTGGATCACCAGGCTTGCCTCGGGCTGCTCCGCCAACAGTCTGGCGAGGGTGGCCTGCACCCGCTCCACATCCACCTGTTTGCGGTCGAGGAAGATCTGCCCCTGAGCGCCGATCGCCAGCATGATGCTGGACGATTTCTGCGCCTTGGCCTGGCTGGCCTGGGGTCTGTGTACCTCAAGCCCGGCTTCGCGCACGAAGGAGGTGGTCACGATGAAGAAGATCAGCATGATGAAGACGATATCCAGCATGGGGGTCATGTCGATCTGCACTTCATCGCGCTGGCGTTTGGATTGCCGTCTCATTGCATTACCTTCTCTTCTCGCAGGCCGTCCCGGGTCTTGGCCAGCGCACGCTTGGCCTGACTCTCGAGCCGGCTGAGTAACAACACGCCGGAGAGGGCCACCACCATGCCTGCCATGGTGGGGATGGTGGCGCGGGAGATCCCGCCCGCCATGCTCTCCGGGTTAAAGCGGTTGGCCGCAGCCAGCGCATCGAATACGCCTATCATGCCGGTCACTGTACCCAGCAACCCCAGCATGGGGCAGAGCACCACCAGGGTGCGGATGAAGATCAGATGACGGTTGAGCGCCAGCTCCACTTCTGCCAGCCAGCGCCCGCGAATCGCGCGAGCGTGCCAACTGTGACGCTCGCGACGCGCCTGCCAGCGGCCCAGCAGCTCACGCTGCAACGGTGCAAACCCCAGGTTGAGGTAGAGCAGCCGCTCGATCATCAGAATCCACATCAGCACCAGCAAGGCCAGAATGACCCAGAGCACCGGGCCGCCACGGCCCATGAAGCTCTGCAACTGCTGCCAGATGTCGAGCATCATGCTACCCGCTCCACCCTGTCACCATTGCTTTCGGCCCGCTCGGCCAGGATCCCGGCCACCTGCTGTTCCAGCACGTTGGAAAGCTCGGTGAAACGGGACTGCAACAGGCTGTGGGCCAGGATCAGCGGAATGGCCGCCACCAGACCCTGCACCGTGGTGACCAGGGCCATGGAGATGCCGCCCGCCATGATCTTGGGATCGCCGGTACCGAACTGGGTGATGGCCTGGAAGGTGCCGATCATACCGGTCACTGTCCCGAGCAGACCCAGCATGGGGGCGATGGCCGCGATCACCTTGACCATGCCGATGCCGCGCTCCAGGCGAGGGGTCTCCTGCAGGATCGCCTCATCCAGACGCAGTTCGAGGGTCTCCATGCTCAGTTCTGGATGCTTGTCAGCCACCGTCAGCACCCGGCCGAGGGCGTTGCCGGCATGATATTCACCGCTCTTGAGCTGGCGACGAACCCGACCCAGTTCGCGAGAGAGGCTCCACAGCCGTACTCCAGCGATCCCCAGGCCGATGGCTGCCAGCAGCACTATGATGGCGCCGACCTGGCCGCCCTGCTGGACTTGCTGCCAGAAGGTGGGCGCCTGGGCCAGCATATCGAGCAGAACACCGTGGGAGGGATCCAGCGGCAACGCTTCTCCCTCCTGACCCTGATAAGCGGCCACAGCGGAAAGCACGCTGCCTGGCAGGCCCAGCACCGGACTCAGGCCTTCGGCCTCCGGTTGCAAGAAACCCGCATCGCCCAGCAGGGCGAAGCTGCCGATCCGGGTCAACGTCTGCTCGCTGGCAACGCCCTGGGCATCGAGCACCTTGCCGTTGAACTGGGCAACCCGGCCCGATTCGCGGATCTCCTGCAGCAAGGTGGCTGGCAGCAGGGCAAGGGCGGCGCGATCAGGCACCTGTTTATCCTGTGCCATGGTTTTCAGCGGGGCGAGACGATCAGGATACTGGCCCTCGACGGCGGATTCGCTCAGCAACTTGACCGCATCGCTGGCGCCCTGACGGGTGACCGCAAAGATGTCGTTCATGTCGCCGGAGGCTTGCTCCCACTGGGTATTGAGCTCCACCAGCTGCTTTTCATTGGCCGCGAACTGACTGGCCAGCTCCTTGCTCAGGCGCTGGGCCTCGGCCAGCTTGGCACGGGCACTGCTCAGCTCCCTGGAGACAGATGCCAGATCCTGCTGAGCCTTCTGCTCACGGGCCTGTTCCTGCTGCTGCCAGGCTTCCTCGGCCACGGCGGCTGTGGTGCCCAGAGAGAGCGCGAGGGCAAGGGGTAACCACTTCATGGTGACGCTCATGACTGGGCCTCCTGACCACGGCTGACGGAAAGGGGGACATTCAACAACTGGGGAACCTTCTTGTCGGCAGCCATTTCCAGCGCCTCGGCGATGGGGGAGAGCCACTGGCCGTCGAGGGCTTGCCACTGCTTGTGCTCGGCAGACCAGCGCCACGCCTGGGAGCGATCGGCGGTCATCGCCAGCAGGGAGACCCGGCCCAGTGCCAGCACGTCGACCCGGCGCGGTGCGCCATCCAGCACCAGCTCGGCGGAATAATGGTCCAGCCTGCTGCCGTATTCGGCTTCAATCTGATAGGCCTGCAATAGCTGGTGGAACTTCTCCGCCTCGCTCACATCGGCTCTGGCCAGCGTCGCTTTCAAGGCAGCAACCCGCGCCAGACGATCCTCCCTGCGCAGCGGGATGTCATCCTGTACCAGCTGTTCCAGATCGGCTTGCATCTGCAGCATCAGGGGGACAAGCCCCTGTCTGGTCTCCTGTACCGCCTCCAACTGCTGGTTCAGCTTGCCCAGCTCGTTTTGCTGATCGGCCACCAGAGACTGCATGTAGCGGTTGTAGGCTTCCAGATCCCGCAGTTGTAGTTGGGCATTTTGCAGCTCAATCCTGGCGGCGACGGCGCCATCGGCGGCTTTCTCCACACGCAGCTGGGAGGCTTTCCCGGCGGCGATGCTGTTTTTCAGTGCCGGTGCAACCAGCTCGTCGGCGCCAGCAGCAAAGTGGACTAACAGTGGTAACAAGGCCAAACCCCAAAACTTGTTCATGATATAAATCTTAACAATGATAACTATTCTCATTGTCTCAAAGAGTAGGGTCACTGGCAATCAGATGATTTTCTTGGCCTCTGGCCGAAAAAACAGGATACTTTTTAGACAAGTACGGGAATAACTGGCGTTGGTAGTCGCAACACCATTTTAAATAACTAAAAAATGTCTTTTCGATCAGCAAGATAAGTGATCGAAAAAGGAGACTTACATGTTTAACGATGCGATCTGGGAACACATAGATCGGTTCACCAAGGCGAAAAAGACCAGCGAGATCCAGCAACAACTGGAGCGCTTCAGTCATCAGATGGGGTTTGATTACTTCCGTTTGCTGATTATTTTCCCCATCAGCATGCAGAAATCCCATGTGGCCTTGTTCAACAACTGCCCCACCAGCTGGTTTGATGCCTATTCGGAACGGCACTACCTGACCCAGGATCCGGTCGTCTTCCTGGGACTGAAGCAGACCCAGCCCATCTTCTGGAACAAGCTCGATTGCGATGCCCCCTGGTTGCCCAGCGCCAGCAGGGAGGTGATGAACCTGGCCGCCGACTTCGGGGTGAGGAACGGCGTCTCCTTCCCGCTGCACACGCCGCAGGGGGAACACGGCATCCTCTCTTTCATCAGCAAGGAGAAGTCCAATTCCGATCTGATGTTTGAAAACGTTCCCCTGCTGTCATTCTGCGCCAGCTACATCTTCAACTCGGCCCTGACCCTCATCAAGGCCAGACCAGACCTGATGAAATACCTGGCCGAGCTGTCGGATCGGGAGAAGGAGTGCCTTTTCTGGGCCAGCGAGGGCAAGACCTCCTGGGAGATCGCCACCATCCTCGGCATCAGCGAGCGAACCGTGAACTTCCACCTCAATCAGGTCACCAACAAGACGGACTCGCGCAACCGCAACCAGGCGATCGCCAAGAGCATCTCCAGCGGCATCATTGTGCCTTCCCTGGACGACGTCACCATCACCAACCTGCGGCTGTCGTAGTCTGTTTTGCCAAAATAAAAAGAGCCGCAATGCGGCTCTTTTTTCATTTCCGGCGACGGCTTATTCCACAGTCACGGATTTGGCCAGGTTGCGCGGCTGATCCACGTCGGTGCCCTTGATGAGGGCCACGTGGTAGGAGAGCAACTGCAACGGCACGGTATAGACGATGGGCGCGATCATCTCTTCCACGTGGTTCAGGCTCATCACCCGCATGGTCTCGTCGCTCTTGAAACCGGCGTCCGCATCGGCGAACACATAGAGGATACCGCCACGGGCACGCACCTCTTCCACGTTGGACTTGAGCTTCTCCAGCAGATCGTTGTTCGGCGCCACGACGATGATGGGCATCTCGGCATCGATCAGCGCCAGCGGGCCATGCTTCAACTCACCGGCGGCATAGGCCTCGGCGTGGATGTAGGAGATCTCCTTGAGTTTGAGCGCCCCTTCCATGGCGATGGGGTACTGGCTGCCACGACCGAGGAACAGGCTGTGGTGCTTGTCGGCAAACTCTTCGGCCAGAGTCTCGATCTGCTTGGCCAGGGCCAGGCTCTCCTTGATACGCACAGGCAGGGCTTGCAGCGCCTTGACCAGTTCGGCCTCGGCGGCGGCGCTCAGGTTGCCACGGCAGTGACCGACGGAGGCCACCAGCATCAGCAGACCGGCCAGCTGGGTGGTGAACGCCTTGGTGGACGCCACCCCGATCTCTGCCCCAGCCCGGGTCATGAAGGCCAGGTCGGATTCACGCACCAGGGAGGAGCCCGGTACGTTGCAGATGGCCAGGGAGCTCATGTAACCGGACTCCTTGGCCAACCGCAGGGCGGCCAGGGTATCGGCGGTTTCTCCGCTCTGGGAAAGAGTCACCAGCAGGCTGTTGGGGCGTACCACCGACTTGCGGTAGCGGAACTCGGAGGCGATCTCCACGTCGCAGGAGACACCGGCGATCTCTTCAAACCAGTAGCGGGCCACCATGCCGGAGTTGTAGGAGGTGCCGCAGGCGACGATCTGGACGTGCTCGACCTTGTCGAAGATGGCGCGGGCGCCGTTGCCGAAGGACTCGACCACCACGTGATCGCTGCCCAGGCGGCCTTCCAGGGTGTTGGTGATGGCCTTGGGCTGCTCGTAGATCTCCTTGAGCATGTAGTGTCGGTATTCGCCCTTGTCACCGGCATCGTGGGACAGCTCGGACTCCAGCTCCTCGCGTACCACGGCATGGCCGTTGGTATCGAAGATGTGCACGTCGCGGCGGGTCACTTCGGCCACATCGCCCTCTTCCAGGAAGATGAAGCGGCGGGTCACCGGCAGCAGGGCCATCTGGTCGGAGGCGATGAAGTTCTCGCCGATGCCGCGGCCGATCACCAGGGGGGAGCCGGAGCGGGCCACCACCACGCGGCTGTCGTCACGGCTGTCCATCACCACGGTGCCGTAGGCGCCGCGCAGCTGCTTGACCGCGACCTGCATGGCCGCCAGCAGGCTGGGGGCGGATTTCAGCTCGTGGTGCATCAGGTGGGCAATCACTTCGGTGTCGGTGTCGGAGCTGAACACATAGCCCAGCGCCTTCAACTCTTCCCGCAGCTCTTCGTGGTTCTCGATGATGCCGTTGTGCACCACCACGATATGCTCGGAGACATGGGGGTGAGCATTGCGCTCGGACGGCTCGCCATGGGTAGCCCAGCGGGTGTGGGCAATGCCGGTACCACCGTGGACGGACTGCTCTTCCAGTGCCTTGGCCAGTTCGGCCACCTTGCCGAGGCGACGCACCCGCTGCAGCGGCTGGTTGGCGCTGAACACGGCGACACCGGCCGAATCGTAGCCACGGTATTCCAGACGGCGCAGGCCCTCTACCAGGATTTCAGCCACATCACGTTGGGCGACGGCCCCGACGATGCCACACATAGACTTCTCCTTGAAACGTAAGACGTTAATTCGGTTGGATAATGGTTTGTTCAAATCACACGGCCACGGGGGCGCAAATCAGCGTGATCCCCCTGGCCTGAATCTGTTCTCTGGCCGCATTGCTCAGCCCCTCGTCGGTCACCAGGGTATGGATGCCGGACCAGGGCAGCTCGAGATTGGGGATTTTTCGGCCGATCTTTTCCGACTCAACCATGACGATGACCTCCCGCGACACCTCGGCCATGACCCGGGAGAGGCCCACCAGCTCGTTGAAGGTGGTGGTGCCCCGCTCCGGGTCGATGCCGTCGGCTCCGATGAAGAGCTGGTCGAAGTCATAGGAGCGCAGCACCTGCTCCGCCACCTGCCCCTGGAAGGATTCGGAATGGGGATCCCAGGTCCCGCCTGTCATCAGCAGGGTGGGTTCGTTTTCCAGCTCACGCAGGGCACCGGCCACATTGAGGGAGTTGGTCATGACGATGAGGCCGCGCTTGTTGCCCAGCATGGGGATCATGGCGCTGGTGGTGCTGCCGCTGTCGATGATGACGCGGTTGTGATCGCGGATCCGCTCGGCGGCGGCGCGGGCAATGGCCAGCTTTCGATTCGAAACTTGTTCCGGGTTGCTGTCCACCACCATCTCGCTGGGGAGGGGAACGGCACCGCCGTAGCGACGCAGCAACAGGCCACCGGTCTCCAGCACCGCCAGATCTTTGCGGATGGTCACCTCGGAAGTGGCGAAGTGTTTGGCCAGGGCATCGACGCTGACTTCCCCCTGCTCCTGCACCAGACTCACTATGGTGTGACGGCGCTGCTGTGTGTTGCGTTTGGTCATTTGTAAGTTTCGATTCGAAAGAATGGCGAAATATTAATGCCTTTTCGGGAAAAATCAAACGGCAAATAGGATCCGATTTGGTTCGATGCCAGAATGAGGAACCGATTTGCGACGAGGACGCCATGCAAAAACGACTCATCTGGCTGGTGGAAGATGAAGCCAGCATTGCCGATACCCTGATCTATGCCCTGCAGACCGATGGTTTCGAGGTGGAGTGGTTCCCCCTCGGTCAGCCGTTGCTGGCGCGACTGGAACAGACGCGACCGGATTTTTTGATCCTGGATGTGGGGCTGCCGGACATCAGCGGTTTCGAACTGTGCAAGCGGGTGCGGGCACTGACCGATATTCCCCTGATGTTTCTCACCGCTCGCAGCGAGGAGATAGACAGGCTGATCGGGCTGGAGATAGGGGCAGACGACTACGTGGCCAAACCCTTCTCGCCCCGTGAGGTGTGCGCCCGGGTGCGGGTCATCCTGCGCCGCAGTCAGCCCGCCCCCTACCAGCCGATACAGCCACTCGCCCTGGACGAGGAGCGGGCACGAATCTGCTTCCTGGGCCAGCCCCTGACGCTCACCCGCTATGAGTACCTGCTGCTCAAGACCCTGATGCAGGCGCCGGGTCGGGTCTACTCCCGCCAGCAGCTGATGGATCTGGTGTGGCAGGATGCGGAAGAGAGTCTGGATCGCACCGTCGACACCCACATCAAGACCCTGAGAGCCAAGCTGCGAGAGCGGGACCCTGACGCCAACCTGATCCTGACACACCGCGGGCTGGGCTACAGTCTGGAGCTGGCATGAACTCAGGGTGGCCGGGCATCGGCAGGGGGATGAGATGAGAATCGGATTGCAACTGCTGTGCGGCCTGGTGCTGATCTTCGCCCTGGCCGCCTGGTTCGTGCTGGAGATCTTCGTCGAGGAGATCAAGCCCGGGGTACGCAGCGCCACCGAAGATACCCTGGTGGACATGGCCCAGATGCTGGCCCCCCTGGCCCTGGACGACATGCAGGAAGGAAAGATGGCGAATGGTCGGCTGGCCAGCGCCTTCGCCCGCCTGAACCAGAGTCCCATCAATGCCCTCATCGATGGCCACCTCAAGCAGCAGGCGGAGTACCGCATCTATGTGACCGACGCAAAAGGCAGGGTGGTCTACGACTCGGACGGGGTGGATCTGGGCAAGGACTATTCCCGCTGGAACGACGTCTACCTGACCCTGCGTGGCGAATATGGCGCCCGCAGCACCCGCAGCGACCCCGACGATCCCGCCAGCTCGGTGATGCACGTGGCCGCCCCGCTGCGGGAAGGGGATGGCATCCTCGGCTCCCTCACCGTCGCCAAGCCCAACAGCACCCTGCAGCCCATGATAGAGCGCAGCGAACACCAGTTGCTGAAAGGGGCGGCCCTGCTGCTGTTCATCTCGCTGCTCATCGGCGCCTTGCTGGTGTGGTGGCTCAACCGCGCCATCGGCAAGCTGGTGCACTATGCGGATGCAATCAGCCAGGGTCAGCCCGCCAGCCTGCCGCGCCTCTACAGCCCCGAACTGGACAGGCTAGGCCACTCCCTGGAGACCATGCGCCGCCAACTGTACGGCAAGGCCTATATCGAGGCCTATGTCCACAGCCTGACCCACGAGCTCAAAAGCCCGCTGGCGGCAATTCGCGGGGCGGGGGAGATCCTGGCCGAGGCGCCGCCGCCGGACATCGCAAAGCGCTTTATCGGCAACATCAATCTGGAGACGGCTCGCATGCAGCAGCTGATCGAACGCATGCTGCAACTCGCCCGCCTCGAATCAGGGCAGGGGCTGGACAGACAATCCGTTGAGCCGGCCCGGCTGGGCAGACGGGTGCTCGACGCCCGCCAGATCCAGGCCCAGCGCCGCCAGATCGCCCTGCACGCCGAGCTGGGGGAAAGTCAGAAGCAGAAGTGGGATCCCCTGCTGGTGGAGCAGGCCCTTGGCAACCTGCTGGACAACGCCCTCGATTTCGCCCCCGCCGGCAGCACCCTGGTGCTGAGCGGCGCCATGGAGGAGGGGGGTTACTGCTACCGGGTGCGGGATCAGGGTCCAGGCATTCCCGACTTTGCGCTGCCCAGGATTTTCGAGCGTTTCTACTCCCTGCCAAGGCCGGACAAGGGAAAAAGCAGCGGCCTCGGGCTCAGTTTTGCCATGGAGGTGGCACGCCAGCATGGCGGCCATCTTGCTCTTGCCAATCAGCCGGGCGGGGGGGTGCTGGCCACACTGTGGCTGCCCGGCAACTGAGGACACTTCACACCAAGCACACAGAGCCGGGCTAAGCTGCACCTCCTCGATGACGACCGTCCCCGTCGATGCGCATTCATATTAATCAAGGAGATAGATATGCCCCGTATGCTGTTGTCCGGTCTGCTTGCCGCCGGCCTCTTCTGTGCACTGCCTGCCAGCGCCGCTTCTGGCTGCATGCTGTTTGCCGACAGCACCGGCAAACCCGTCAGCACCCAGGGGGACTGTGCCGCCCAGTTGACCCCGGCCTCCACCTTCAAGATCCCGCTGGCACTGATGGGCTATGACAGCGGCTTTCTGGTGGATGAACAGCTGCCGGCCCTGCCGTTCAAGGCCGGTGATCCTGATTTCCTGCCGGAGTGGAAACAGACAACCACCCCGAGCAGCTGGATGCAATTCTCGGTCATCTGGTACTCGCAGCGCCTCACCGAGTGGCTGGGAGAGGCTCGCTTCCAGCACTACGTGGACAGCTTCGACTACGGCAACCGGGATCTCGAAGGCAACCCGGGCAAGCACGACGGTCTGACCCAGGCCTGGCTCAGCGCCAGCCTCGCCATCAGCCCCCAGGAGCAAGCCCGCTTCCTTGGCAAGATGGTGAGCGGCAAGCTGCCGGTCTCCGCCCAGACCCTGCGCCATACCGCCAACCTGATGCGTCAGCCCGACATCGACGGTTGGCAGATCCACGGCAAGACCGGCATGGGTTACCCCAAGCTGCTGGATGGCAGCCTGGACAGGGAGCAGCAGATCGGCTGGTTCGTCGGCTGGGCCAGCAAACAGGACAAGACGCTCATCTTCGTCCACACCGTTATCCAGAAGCCGGGCAAGCAGTTCGCTTCCCTCAGGGCCAGGGAGGAGGTGTTCGCCGCCCTGCCGGCCCGGTTGAAGACACTCTGATGCCAGCAACACCGGCGCCTGGCGCCGGTTTTTTTATCCCCCTTCACCACCGCTTCACACTGCCCCATCCTCCCTTCACGCGACCCCGGCACACTCCCGTTCAACAACAAGGAGACGTGTCATGGTCAAACAGATTTTCACCCACAAGATCGCCCTGCTGCTGTTGCTCTGCCTGCTGATGATGATCCCGGTTCACGCCATCATGGAGCTGAATCGGGAGCGCCAGGCCTATCGCAATCAGGCCATTCACAGCATCATGGCCAGCCACAGCGGGCCACAGCGCCTGATGGGGCCCGTACTGGTGCAGCCCTATACCCGAGCCGTCACCGTCGAGCAGGATGGCAAACATTTCGTGCGCAAGGAGCAGGTCTATCGCTACCTGCTGCCCAAGAGGCTGGATGTGCGGGCCAGCATGGAGGTGACCCCGCGCAAGCTCGGTATCTATCAGGCCCAGATTTATCACAGTCGCCTCTCCCTCTCCGGCCTGATGCCCACCAGCCTGGCTGACAAGGGGCTGGTGGCCGGTAACCCGAACCTGAGCTTCGACCCGGCGGATCCCGCCCTGGTGCCGGGCAAACCCTATCTCAGCCTGATCCTCTCCGATGCCCGGGGCATCAGCCGCGTACCCGAACTGCAATGGGGGGAGCAACGCATCCCGTTTGCCCCTGGCGCCCAGCTGGGGGACGGGCGAGTGGGGATCCATGCCCCGCTCGACGCCTTGCCAGACGAAGATGGCCGCTTTCACATCGAGCTGGATCTGCAAGGCATGAATGCGCTGGAAGTGGTGCCGCTCGGACAGGACAGCCGGTTTCACCTGAACGGAAACTGGCCCCATCCCAATTTTCTCGGCGACTTTCTGCCCGGTGAACGCACCCTTGCGGATCAAGGGTTCGAGGCAAGCTGGCAGACCAGCTGGTTCGCCACCGACATGGAGAGCCGCTTCAACCGCATGATGAAGGGAGCCGGTACCAAACTGCCGTCATTCAGCGTCAGCCTGGTGCAACCGGTGGATCACTATCAGCTGAACGAGCGGGCCGCCAAATATGCCCTGCTGTTCATCGGCCTCACCTTCATCAGCTTCTTCATGTTCGAGCTGCTCAAGGGGCTGCGGGTACACCCCATCCAGTACGCGCTGGTGGGCATGGGGCTGGCCATCTTCTATCTGGTGCTGCTGGCGCTGACCGAGCATCTCGGCTTTGCCTGGGCCTATCTCATTGCCGCCCTGGCCAGTGTGGCCCTCAACGGCTTCTACCTGAGCCATGTGCTGGGCGGCCCAAAACAGGGCATGGGATTCGCCGCCCTGCTGGGGCTGGTCTACGCCATCCTGTTCGGGCTGCTGCAGGCCGAGGAGACAGCCCTGTTGCTCGGCGCCCTGCTGCTGTTCGCCACCCTGGCGCTGGTCATGGGGCTGACTCGCAAGCTCGACTGGTATCAGGTGATGGAGAACAGTCCCTCCGCCACCGCATGGGCGGCCCCCCAGCCATCGACCAGTGACACCAGCCATCAGCCATAAGCAAAAAAACCGGCGCCCTCGGGCGCCGGTTTGCATTTCATTGATCGGGCATCACTTCTTCTTGACCGGGCGAGCCCAGTTCGGAATGTGGCGCTGGGGCACCCGGGTGATCACCAGCTCGTTTTCCGCCACATCCTTGGTGATGGTGGAACCCGCCCCCAGGGTCGCCCCCTTGCCGATCCGCACCGGCGCCACCAGCTGGGTATCGGAGCCGACGAAGACATCGTCCTCGATGATGGTCTGGAACTTGTTCACCCCATCGTAATTGCAGGTGATGGTGCCGGCACCGATATTCACCCCGGCTCCGATCTCGGCATCACCCAGATAGGTCAGATGACCGCACTTCGAGCCCACCCCCAGCCGAGCCTTCTTCATCTCGACGAAGTTGCCGACATGGGCATCCTGCTCCAGCACGGCACCCGGGCGCAGGCGGGTAAAGGGCCCGACCGAGCACTGGTCGGCAATTTGCGCACCTTCGATGACGGAGTAGGGTTTCACCTCGGTGTGGTCGCCGATCACGCAATCCTTCAATACGCTGCCGGCACCGATGCGCACGTGATTGCCCAGCACCACCTTGCCTTCGATGATGACGTTGACGTCGATCACCACCTCCTCCCCGATTTCCAGGGTGCCGCGCAGATCGAAACGGGCCGGATCGAGCAGGGTGGCGCCAGCGATCATCAGCTTCTCGGCCTGCATCTGCTGGTAGCTGCGCTCAAGCTGGGCTAACTGCACCCGGTTGTTGGCCCCTTCCACTTCCATGGTGCTGTCAGGGTGGACGGCGGCGATGGCACAACCATCCCCATGGGCCATGGCGATGACGTCAGTCAGATAGAACTCGCCCTGGGCATTCTTGTTGTCCAGGCGGGAGAGCCAGCTGCGCAGCTGACCACCGTTGGCCACCAGCACGCCGGTGTTCACTTCGCGGATGGCAAGTTGCTCGACGTTGGCATCCTTCTGCTCGACAATGCCGACCACCTGACCGTGTTCCCGCACGATGCGGCCATAGCCGGTCGGGTTGTCCAGTACCACGGTCAGCAGCGCCATGCCATCGTCGGTCTTGGCGGCCAGCAACCGTTGCAGGGTCTCGGGCTGGATCAGCGGGGTATCGCCGTAGAGCACCAGCACGTCGTCTTCGTCATGCCAGAACGGAATGGCCTGGGCGACGGCATGGCCGGTCCCCAGTTGCTGAGCCTGCAGCACCCAGTTCAGGTCGGATGCCTGGATCCGCTCCTTCAGCAGTTCGGCGCCGTGGCCATAGACCAGGTGCAGCTGTTCGGCACCGATCTGGCGGGCGGTCTCGATCACATGGGAGACCATGGGCTTGCTGGCAACGGGGTGCAGCACCTTGGGCAGGGAGGAACGCATGCGGGTGCCTTTGCCCGCAGCCAGGATCACGACGTTGAGAGACATAGCTAGCCTTTGAAACAGGTGGAAATGCTGGGCGGAGTCTATCCAACGGGCAAAAAAAAAGCGACCCGAAGGTCGCTTTTTGCATCACCGTGATTAGCGGTAATTCTTTTTGACGATATCGATAACCCGCAGCTGGGCCATCGCTTTGGCCAGCTCGGCAGACGCCTGAGCATAGTCGATATCACCATGGGAGCTGTTGATCCGCTCTTCGGCACGACGCTTGGCTTCCTGGGCTTTCGCCTCATCCAGATCGTCTGCGCGAATGGCGGTATCGGCCAGCACGGTCACGGCTTCGGGTTGTACTTCCAGCATGCCGCCGGAGATGTACAGCACCTCTTCGCTACCATTTTGCTTGATCAAGCGGACCAGGCCCGGCTTGATGGCAGTCAGCAACGGAGCATGACCGTGGCGGAGACCCAGCTCACCTTCGGAGCCTGATACCTGGGCGGATTGCACGCGACCGGAAAACAGTTTTCCTTCGGCGCTCACCACATCCAGGTGAAAGGAGATCATCTCAGCCATGGGCCCTCCTATCGAGGCTTACAGTTTCTTGGACTTCTCGACGACTTCGTCGATGCCGCCAACCATGTAGAACGCCTGCTCCGGCAGATCGTCATACTCGCCCTTCAGGATGCCCTGGAAGCCACGGATGGTTTCCTTCAGCGGCACGTATTTGCCCGGAGAACCGGTAAATACTTCGGCCACGAAGAACGGCTGGGACAGGAAACGCTCGATCTTACGGGCACGGGCTACGGTCAGTTTGTCTTCTTCTGACAGTTCATCCATACCCAGGATGGCGATGATGTCCTTCAGCTCCTTGTAGCGCTGCAGTACGGTCTGAACGCCACGAGCGGTCTCGTAGTGCTCCTTGCCAACCACCAGCGGATCCAGCTGACGGGAGGTGGAGTCCAGCGGGTCAACGGCCGGGTAGATACCCAGTGCCGCGATCTGACGGGACAGTACGACGGTCGCATCCAGGTGGGCGAAGGTGGTCGCCGGAGACGGGTCGGTCAAGTCATCCGCAGGCACGTAAACGGCCTGTACGGAGGTGATGGAACCAGTCTTGGTGGAGGTGATGCGCTCTTGCAGAACACCCATCTCCTCGGCCAGGGTCGGCTGGTAACCTACTGCGGAGGGCATACGGCCCAGCAGTGCGGATACTTCGGTACCGGCCAGGGTGTAACGGTAGATGTTGTCCACGAAGAACAGCACGTCACGACCTTCGTCACGGAACTTCTCGGCCATGGTCAGGCCGGTCAGCGCCACGCGCAGACGGTTTCCGGGCGGCTCGTTCATCTGACCGTAAACCAGAGATACTTTGTCCAGTACGTTGGACTCCATCATCTCGTGGTAGAAGTCGTTACCCTCACGGGTACGCTCACCTACACCGGCGAACACGGAGTAACCGCTGTGCTCGATCGCGATGTTACGGATCAGCTCCATCATGTTGACGGTCTTGCCTACGCCGGCGCCGCCGAACAGACCAACCTTACCACCCTTGGCGAACGGACATACCAGGTCGATAACCTTGATGCCGGTCTCCAGCAGCTCGGTGCTGTTGGACTGATCTTCGTAGCTGGGGGCTTCGCGGTGGATGGACCAACGCTCTTCTTCGCCGATCGGACCCTTCTCGTCGATGGGGTCGCCCAGTACGTTCATGATACGGCCCAGGGTCGAGGTACCGACCGGTACCTGGATGGCCTTGCCGCTGTTAACTACTTCCAACCCACGACGCAGACCGTCGGAGGAACCCATGGTGATGCAACGCACGACGCCGCCGCCGATCTGTTGCTGAACTTCCAGTACCAGACCCTGGCCTTGGCCTTCGCTGACAACCTTCAGTGCATCGTACACCTGGGGCACGGCATTCTGCGGGAACTCGATGTCCACCACAGCGCCGATGATTTGGACGATGAAACCGTTACTCATGTCAAATCCTCTAAACCTTTGATAACCCTTGCCTTACACCGCAGCAGCACCGGAAACGATCTCTGTGAGCTCCTGGGTAATACTGGCCTGACGGGCCTTGTTGTATACCAGTTGCAAATCGTTAATCAGGTTGCCGGCGTTGTCAGTCGCGGCTTGCATGGCAACCATTCGGGCTGCCTGTTCACTTGCCAAGTTTTCTACCACACCCTGGTAGACCTGGGATTCGACGTAGCGAATCAGCAGGGTATCCAGCAGTTGCTTGGGATCCGGCTCATAGAGGTAGTCCCAGTGGTGCTTCTTGGCGAGCTTGCTGTCTTCTGTTACGGGCAAAGGCAGCAGTTGATCGACTTTTGGTTGCTGAACCATGGTGTTGACGAACTTGTTGTACACCAGATACAGCCTGTCAATCTCACCGTTGTCGTAAGCCTTCAGCATGACCTTCACTGAACCGATCAGGTCATTGACGCTCGGGTTGTCACCCAGTCCGGAGACGTGGGCTTTCACCTTGGCGCCGTGCCGTTCAAAGAAGTTGGAGGCCTTGTTACCGATCAATGCCAGGTCAACCTTGGCACCTTTCGCGCTCCATTGCTTCATATCATTGAGGGCAGCCTTGAACAGGTTGATGTTCAGACCACCACACAGGCCACGGTCGGTGGAGACGACGATGTAACCCACTCGCTTCACCTCACGTTCGATGAGGTAGGGGTGCTTGTATTCCAAGTTCCCCTGAGCGATATGGCCGATCACCTTGCGCATGGTTTCAGCGTACGGACGGCTGGCAGACATGCGTTCCTGCGCACGGCGCATCTTGCTCGCTGCCACCATTTCCATAGCGCTGGTGATCTTCTGAGTGTTCTTCACACTCCCGATCTTGTTACGTATCTCTTTTGCGCCGGCCATCTCTTCTCTCCATCAGGTGGCAGCTTGCGCTGCCACACACGCTTACCAGGTCTGGGTTGCCTTGAAGTCATCCAGCAACGCAGTCAGCTTGCCAACGATCGCGTCGTTGTAGTCGGCCTTGGCATTGATTTCAGCCATCAGCTCGGCATGCTGGGTATTGGCGTAAGAGAGCAGAGCGGCTTCGAAGTCGACGATCTTGCTCAGTTCGACATCGGCGAGATAACCCTTCTCGGCGGCGAACAGCACCAGGGATTGCTGGGCCACGCTCATCGGAGAGTACTGCTTCTGCTTCATCAGCTCGGTGACTTTCTGACCGTGATCCAGCTGCTTGCGAGTGGCATCGTCCAGGTCGGAAGAGAACTGGGCAAATGCCGCCAGTTCGCGGTACTGGGCCAGCGCGGTACGGATACCACCGGACAGCTTCTTGACGATCTTGGTCTGAGCAGCACCGCCCACACGGGATACGGAGATACCCGGGTCAACCGCCGGACGAATACCGGAGTTGAACAGCTGGGAGGTCAGGAAGATCTGGCCATCGGTGATGGAGATCACGTTGGTCGGAACGAACGCGGAGACGTCACCGGCCTGGGTTTCGATGATCGGCAGGGCGGTCAGGGAACCGGTCTGGCCTTTCACGGCACCGTTGGTGAACTTCTCTACGTACTCGGCGTTGACGCGAGCAGCACGCTCCAGCAGACGGGAGTGCAGATAGAAGACGTCACCCGGGTAAGCTTCACGTCCAGGCGGACGGCGCAGCAGCAGGGAGATCTGGCGATAGGCAACGGCCTGCTTGGACAGGTCATCATAGATGATCAGTGCGTCTTCGCCGCGGTCACGGAAGTACTCGCCCATGGAGCAACCGGCGTAGGGAGCCAGGTACTGCAGAGCAGCCGCTTCGGAGGCAGAAGCCACGACCACGATGGTGTTGGCCAGGGCGCCGTGCTCTTCCAGCTTGCGCACCACGTTGGCGATGGTGGAGGCCTTCTGGCCGATCGCAACGTAGACGCACTTAATGCCGGAATCTTTCTGGTTGATGATGGTGTCGATGGCGATGGCGGTCTTACCAACCTGGCGGTCACCGATGATCAGCTCACGCTGGCCACGACCGATAGGGATCATGGCATCGATGGCTTTCAGACCGGTCTGGACTGGCTGGTCAACAGACTTACGCTCGATAACGCCCGGGGCGATCACTTCGATCGGCGAGAAGCCGTCGTTGTCTACCGGACCCTTACCGTCGATCGGCTGACCCAGGGTGTTGACCACCCGGCCCAACAGACCACGACCGACCGGCACTTCCAGAATGCGGCCGGTACCCTTTACCTTCATCCCTTCGGCCAGATCGGCATAGGGACCCATTACTACGGCACCAACGGAGTCACGCTCCAGGTTCAATGCCAGAGCGAAGCGGTTGCCCGGCAGCTCGATCATCTCACCCTGCATGGCATCGGCCAGACCGTGGATACGAATGATACCGTCGCTTACAGAAACGATGGTACCTTCGTTACGCGCTTCGCTTTTGACATCAAACTGCGCAATGCGCTGCTTGATCAGCTCGGCGATTTCAGTGGAATTCAGTTGCATGCTCTAATACCCCAATCAAGATTGCAGCGCATCGGCCATGCGATCCAGCTTACCGCGGACCGTGCCGTCGATAACGAGATCACCGGCCTTGATGAGCACACCGGCCATCAAGGACGCATCTGTGCTGCAATTCAGCTTCACTTTGCGCGCGAGACGTTGTTCCAGAGAAGCCTGAATATTGGCTTTCTGCTGGTCGGTCAGTTCGATCGCCGAAATCACGTCAGCCTGAACTTCTTTGTCCAGTTCAGCCTTGAGCGCGACGAATTCGGCAACGACCGCCGGCAGCACACCCAAGCGACCATTCTCGGCCATCACCCGGATCAGGTTCTGACCGTGCTCGTTGAGCTGCTCACCGCAGACACCGACAAACAGCTTTGCCAGTTCTTCGGCAGCAACGGAGCCGTTTACCAGGCTGTGCATGGTCTCGTTTTCTGCCACCTGAGCGGCGAAATCGAGCATCTCCAGCCATTGGTCAACCGCCTTGTGCTCAACGGCAAACTCGAAAGCAGCCTTGGCGTAGGGGCGAGCGATTGTAGTCAGTTCAGACATAGCCCCGTTCCCGTTACAGTTCTGCTACCAGTTTGTCGACGATGTCGCTGTTGGCAGCCTGGTCGATTTGGCGTGCCAGGATCTTCTCTGCACCCGCGATGGCAAGAGCAGCAACCTGCTTGCGCAGTTCTTCTTTGGCACGATGACGTTCAGCTTCGATCTCTGCACGGCCCTGAGCCAGGATTTTCTCCCGCTCAGCTTGGGCTCCGACAGCGGCCTCATCAATGATCTGGGCCTTGCGTTTGTTGGCCTGATCGATGATTTCAGCAGCCTGAAGCTTGGCTTCTTTCAGCTGATCGGTGGCGTTGGCCTTGGCCAGCTCCAGATCTTTCTTGGCACGCTCTGCAGAAGAGAGGCCGTCAGCGATTTCTTTCTGACGGGCTTCGATGGCAGCCATCAGCGGCGGCCATACGTACTTCATGCAAAACACTACGAAGATGAAAAAAGCAACTGCTTGGCCGAGGAGGGTGGCGTTGATATTCACAGCCGATGTCCTCTTTAGTTAGTTAATGGGTTCTGCGTGAGTCGTAATGACTTAGGCAACCGCAAACATCACATACAGACCCAGACCAACGGCGATCATCGGGATCGCATCCACCAGACCCATCACGATGAAGAACTGGGTACGCAGAACAGGGATCAGGTCAGGTTGACGAGCTGCACCTTCCAGGAACTTGCCACCCAGGATACCGATACCGATGGAGGCGCCGATAGCCGCCAGACCCATCATCATTGCAGCAGCGATGTACAGCAGGTCCATGTTCAAGTTTTCCATGAGGATCTCCATTTATTTAGATGTAATTGATTGTATAAAAAGGATTATTTGAGTTGCATCAACCATGGTCTTCCTGCGCCATCGACAGATAGACGATGGTCAGAACCATGAAGATAAACGCCTGCAAAGTGATGATCAGGATGTGGAAGATTGCCCAAGGCACGGACAGGATCCACTGTGACCACCAGGGTAACAAACCCGCAATCAGGATGAAGATCAGTTCGCCAGCATACATGTTGCCGAACAGTCGCAGACCCAATGAAACAGGCTTGGAAATCAACGTGACGGTTTCAAGGATGAAGTTAACCGGGATGGCAGCAGGGTGGTTGAAAGGCTGAAGCGTCAGCTCCTTCACGAACCCGCTGATACCCTTGACCTTGATGCTGTAGTACAGGATCAAGAAGAACACGCCCAAAGCCATGGACATGGTGATGTTAACGTCAGCAGAGGGAACCACACGCAGATAGGGAACACCCATCAACTGTGCAGCGTGAGGGATAAAGTCAACGGGGATCAGGTCCATGAAGTTCATCAGGAAGATCCACACGAACACCGTCAGGGCCAAAGGTGCGATGACCTTGTTGCGACCATGAAAGATGTCCTTGACGTTACCATTCACAAACTCGACCAGCATCTCCACAAAGCACTGCAGCTTACCGGGCACACCGCTGGTGGCCTTGACGGCAACCTTGCGGAACAACCAGATAAACAGGGCGCCTAGCACGACGGAAAATATCATGGAATCGATATTCACCGTCCAGAACCCGGACCCTACTTGCAGGTGGGTCAGGTGGTGGGAGATATATCCCTGAGGAGTCAGGACTTCTCCGGTTGCAGACATGAGTTTTCCTAATAGTGGTTGTTAAGCGTGAATGAAACTATCCACTGTACAACGAGGGCGAGGATATAAGTGGCGAAGAACGAGGCGGTGTCGACCTCAATCCCGGCGCCAAACAGCAGGGCGAAAAGTCCTGTTGTAGTAATGAGCTTAATCCCTGCCCCACCATAAAAGTCCCGCAAAACCAGGCCTACGCTCTCTTTCGTCACCTTGCGGCGCAGAACCCAGAGCGTGAACAGGGCTTGAGGAACCCAGTACATCCCCCCTCCGTAGAGAGAGGATTGTCCGGCGAACTCTCCCGCCTGATAAAACCAGACGGTGGCGATCGCCAGGATCAGGACCAGCTGACAAACGAGCATAGCCAAGGCCAGCGTCAAACCTTCCAAGGCTATTTTCTGCTTCACCAACCTACCCCTGAACATTACAGAACTGTAAAAAATCGGGATCCGAAGACCCCAGGTTCACAGCTCGAAAAGCCGGTCAAATTATACCCGTGAAGACGGCTATTGCAACATGGCAAAAATCCTTAATTTTTGCGGCTTTCCGCGCGAAATTAAGGTTATGTTCATATCGAAAGTAATGGATGTTTTATTACTACAAAAAGCGTAAAAATCACGATTCTGACAGGCCAAAATAGCCCAATACCCGGTCCAAATCTGCCAAGTTATCGTAACTTATTACTAACTTGCCGCTATCTTTCTTGCCCGGCTGAAGTTGCACCTGATTGCCAATTTTTTCAGAAATCTGGCGCTCGAGATAACCAAACTGCGGATCGCGGACGGGTTCAACCCTGGTTTTTGCCGGTTCCAGTGCTTTTTGCACCAGCTTCTCGGTATCTCGCACTGTCAGCCCCTTCTGGGCCACCAGTTTGGCCAGCTCTGACTGGGCCTGGCCGCTCAGGGCCAGCAGGGCACGGGCATGCCCCATGTCGAGGTCGCCGTGTTCCACGAAGCGCTTCACGTCCTCGTTGAGCTGGTTGAGACGCAACAGGTTGGTGACCGTGGTGCGGGACTTGCCCACCGCCTCGGCAACCTGCTGGTGGGTCAGTTCGAACTCCGTCAGCAGGCGCTGGAGGGCGACGGCCTCCTCGATGGCGTTGAGATCTTCACGCTGGATGTTCTCTATGAGTGCGATGGCGACGGCCGCCTCGTCGGCGACATCCTTGACCAGGCAGGGCACCACTTCGAGACGGGCCAGCTGGGAGGCGCGCCAGCGGCGTTCACCAGCAATGATTTCGAAACGGTTTTCACCGATGGAGCGAACCACGATGGGCTGGATCACCCCTTGTGCACGGATGGAGTTGGCCAGCTCCTCCAGCGCATCCTGGGACATGTCCTTGCGCGGCTGGTATTTGCCGGACTGCAGCCACTCCACCGGCAGCTTGCGCAATTCCCCCTGATTGGTCGGGGCCATGGCCTGTTCGGTGCGCTGGTCGCTCATCACCTGTTTCTGGCGGGCGGCCGTGCTGGTGCTGAGCAGGGCGTCCAGCCCCTTGCCCAGCCCACGTTTCTTCGGCGTCATATGCTCTCTCGATCTGCGGTGAGCGGCTGGGACTCCTGTTCCTGGCGGCGCAGGATCTCGCCAGCCAGGGCCAGATAGGCCTTGGCCCCCACCGATGATTTGTCATAGTGCATGGCTGGCGCGCCAAAGCTCGGCGCCTCCGCCAGTCTTACGTTGCGGGGAATGATGGTGCGATAGACCTTGTCCCCGAAATGCTGTTTCAGCTGATCGGACACATCATTGGCCAGCCGGTTGCGATGATCGAACATGGTGCGCAGCACCCCTTCGATCTTGAGCTCCGGATTGACCACGGCTGCCAGCTTGCTGATGGTGTCCACCAGGGCGGTCAGCCCTTCCAGCGCATAGTATTCGCACTGCATGGGCACCAGCACGGAGTCGGCGGCGGCCATGGCGTTCACCGTCAGCATGTTGAGAGAAGGCGGGCAGTCGATGAAGACGTAGTCGTACTTGTCCCTGACCGAGGCCAGGGCGTTGCGCAGGCGGATCTCGCGGGCAAAAAACTCCATCAGGCGGATTTCTGCCGCGGTCACGTCGGCATTGGCGGCAATCAGGTGATAGCCTCCCGAGGTTTCGGGGATGATCACCTCGCCGATGGGGGCATCTTCGATCAGCAGTTCATAGGCGGTGCGCTCGACATCGTACTTGTCGACGCCACTGCCCATGGTGGCATTGCCCTGCGGATCCAGATCGATCACCAGCACCTTGCGCCGGGTAGCGGCCATGGAGGCGGCCAGATTCACACAGGTGGTGGTTTTACCCACTCCACCCTTCTGGTTGGCTATGGCAATGACTTTTCCCACACTGTCCCCTAAATGAATGCGGCGGCCCTATTCGGGCTGGATGGCTTTAAACTCCAGCAGATGGCGTTCGCCTTCCAGTTCCGGCACCACCAGCTTGTGGGTGGCAACCAGACGAATGCTGTCAGGCAACTGTGCCAGCTCCTGCTCGGGGTATTGTCCCTTGAGCGCCAGGAAGCTGCCCTCGGGTGACGGCAGATGATGACACCAGCTCAGCATGTCCTCCAGGGAGGCGAAAGCCCGGCTCAGTACACCATCAAATCCGGTCTCGGGTTGATACTCCTCCACCCGGGATTTGACGGGGGTCACATTGGTCAACCCCAGCTCCAGGATCACCTGGCGGATGAAGTTGATCCGCTTGCCCAGGCTGTCGAGCAGCACGAACTGTTTGTCCGGATTGATGATGGCCAGCGGCAGTCCGGGCAGACCCGGACCCGTTCCCACATCGATGAAGCGTTCACCGTGCAGGTGAGGACTCACCACCAGGCTGTCGAGGATATGCTTGACCAGCATGGCGTCCGGATCTCGCACCGAGGTGAGATTGTAAGCCTTGTTCCACTTGTGCAGCAACTCGACCAACTGCACCAACTGGGTCTTCTGGGTTTCGGTGATAACAATTCCGGCCTGCATGAGCAGGCCGTTCAATCTTTGCAGCATGTTGTCCAACGGGGAATTCCTCAGGCGGTTTTACGTAGCAGGCCGTGTTTCTTCAGGTGCACCAGCAAGATGGAGATGGCGGCAGGGGTGATGCCGGAGATGCGGGACGCCTGACCAATGGTCTCTGGCTTGGCATCGTTGAGCTTGGCGATCACCTCGTTGGAAAGACCGTTCACGTCGCGGTAGTTCATATCCAGCGGCAGCAGGGTGTTTTCGTTGCGCAGCTGTTTCTCCACCTCGTCGTGCTGACGCTCGATGTAACCGGCGTACTTGATCTGGATCTCCACCTGATCCGCGGCAGCCGCATCGGTCAATGCAGGCCCCACCCCCTCGATGGCCATCAGGGCATCGTAGGTCACCTCGGGGCGACGCAGCAGCTCTTCCAGGCTCTGCTCCCGGGTCAGGGGAGTGTTGACCAGGGCGTTGACGGCCTCCAGAGACGGATGCTGCGGGTGGATCCAGGTCGAGCGCATGCGCTGACGTTCCTGCTCCACCTGTTCCACCTTGGCATTGAACAGGCTCCAGCGATGATCGTCCACCAGACCCAGCTCGCGGCCGATGGCGGTCAGGCGCAGATCCGCGTTGTCTTCCCGCAGCAGCAGGCGATATTCGGCACGACTGGTGAACATGCGATAGGGCTCGCGGGTTCCCAGGGTGGAGAGATCGTCCATCATCACGCCCATGTAGGCCTGATCCCGGCGTGGGTGCCAGGCTTCCTTGCCCTGGGCGCGCAAGCCCGCGTTCAGACCGGCCATCAGGCCCTGGGCAGCGGCCTCTTCATAGCCGGTGGTGCCGTTGATCTGGCCGGCGAAGAAGAGGTTCTCGATGCACTTGCTCTCCATGTTGGCCTTGAGATCCCGCGGATCGAAGAAATCGTACTCGATGGCGTAGCCAGGGCGGGTGATATGGGCATTCTCGAAGCCACGGATCGACCGGACGATCTGCACCTGCACGTCGAACGGCAGGCTGGTGGAGATCCCGTTCGGGTAGAGCTCGTGGGTGGTCAGGCCTTCCGGTTCCACAAAGATCTGGTGCGCCGTCTTGTCGGCAAAGCGGGTGATCTTGTCTTCGATCGACGGGCAGTAGCGCGGGCCTATCCCCTCGATCACCCCGGCGTACATGGGGCTGCGATCCAGGTTGTTGCGGATCACCTCGTGGGTCTGCTCATTGGTATGGGTCACGTAGCAAGGCATCTGGCGCGGATGTTGGCTGGCGTTGCCAATGAAGGAGAAGACCGGGCGAGGATCGTCACCATGTTGCTGCTGCATCACGGAAAAATCGACGGTGCGTGCATCGATGCGTGGTGGCGTGCCCGTTTTGAGGCGATCGATGCGCAGCGGCATTTCACGCAGGCGCTGGGCGAGGGCAATTGAGGGAGGATCCCCGGCGCGGCCCCCTTTGTAGTTCTCCATGCCGATGTGGATCAGACCATTGAGGAAGGTGCCAACGGTCAGTACGACCGTCTTGCCGCTGATGCGGATCCCGCTCTGGGTAACGACCCCGGCGACGCGATCCCCGTCCATGACCAGATCGTCGCAGGCCTGCTGGAAGATCTTCAGGTTCGGGTAGTTCTCCAGGGTCTGACGCACCACAGCCTTGTACAGCAGGCGATCCGCCTGGGCACGAGTAGCCCGCACCGCAGGGCCCTTGGAAGAGTTGAGCGTGCGGAACTGGATCCCGCCGAGATCGATGGCCTGCGCCATGATCCCGCCAAGGGCGTCGACTTCCTTGACCAGGTGTCCCTTGCCGATCCCGCCGATCGCCGGATTGCAGGACATATGCCCCAGCGTATCTATGTTGTGGGTGAGCAACAGGGTATTGAGACCCATGCGGGCTGCCGCTGTTGCTGCTTCGGTTCCTGCATGACCGCCACCGACGACGATCACATCAAATTGTTCATGGTATTGCATTGGGGATCACCTTGATCTGCACGCCTGAAGATCTTTGTTTGCCTGGTCTGAAGGGCGGATCATTCTATCTGTTTAGCATCCGGAGGGGAACGTCTACTTCAGGATCAGTATGGATCAGGGAGCGGTTAAATAGATCTTAAGGATCTTTAGATCGATCTTTTATTGGATCTTTTATTAGGATCCGCGACTTCTGTTGATAAGGCATTTTTGATCATAAAGATCATTCGGTTAAGGTCGATCGCTGCTTGTGGAAAAGCTTGGATCCAGAGGGGGCGAACGGGGGGATAACATGGATTTTTATACACAAATACATGGTCGGCAAGATCTAATACATGAATAACTATAGGTTTTGCAGAGCTTAGCACCTAAGTTATGCACAATTATCCGAGCTCATGTGGGGAGCTCTCGGGAAAAACTTATCCGGATCCACCTGTTAATAACCTGGTGGATAGGGATCTGGGGATAACCAGGGAGATCGGAGGTCGTGACCGGATCTCCCTGGCCCTGATCAGCCGATCAAGGTCATCCAGTTGTGGATCCAGGTTTCTGCGGCATCTTCGGGGATCTCGTGCTGGGTCACGTCTATTTCCAGGAGATCCCCCAGTCGGCTGGCACCGCACCCGGCCAGCAGCCGATCCAGCGTCTTGCCGCCCTGGCAGAAGGTGTCATAGCTGCGATCCCCCAGGGCGATCACTCCGTACTTGAAGGCGGCGAGATCCGGCTGCTGTTCGGCAAGATCCCGGGCAAAGGGCTGCAGATTGTCGGGTACATCCCCCGCACCATGGGTGGAAGTGACCACCAGCACGATGGCTCCTGGCTCGGTCAGGATCCTGGCCAGGCTGGCGGGGTTGTGGATCTCCGCCTGGTGGCCCGCCTGTTCAAGCAGGCCGACCACATGATCTGCGACATATTCGGAGGCCCCCAGCATGGAGCCGACGACGAGGTTGAGTTTGGCCATGGAATGGATCCTGATGTCATCGAAAAAGTGAAGAGGGGGGATCTTACCGCCAAAGCATGTGGATAAATATGGATAAAGCTTGGGGATAAGGATCCTGCCCACTTTTTTGCAGCCAAAACCGGTCTCGTGGCCGTCATGCTGCCTTCTTTCCGCCTGTTGTGACCTCATCGCACCTTTCGTTGTCAAACGACACTTCAAAACATCAATTAACAATGCAGATGCAAATGATTAGCAATTATTGAATCGATTCGATCACGGCACCTGTAGTAGCATGGCGCTGCTTTATTCGCCTGAGGCGCCGGGCTGACCGGTCCAATTGGGCACCCATAATAAGAAATCAAACATAACTTATTGATATTTGAGACACTTATATGATTGCGCAAAAAAATACCCCGAATGCCGTGATGCGAAAGAGAGGCGCACAGCTGCTGCCGCTCTCCTGTCTGCTGGCGTCCCTGCCCGTGTTGGCGGCGGAACAGGCGGATAAAGAGTTGCCCAAGGCGGGCGAAACCATGGTCGTGACCGGGACCGCCATGAAGGTCGAGGTCCCCATGGCAGAGACCCCCCGTGCCGTTTCCGTGGTCAATCGCGAAGAGCTGGACCAGCACGCCGTACTCAAGCTCGACGAGTCCCTACGCTATCGCTCCGGCGTCCTGTCCCAGTCCTATGGTTCGGACACGGATGCTGACTGGTTCAAGGTGCGCGGCTTCGATGCGGCTTCTTACCTGGATGGCAACCGCCTGTTCAGCACCGGTTACTATGTCTGGACCCCGGAACCCTTCGGCCTTGAGAGCGTGGAAGTGCTCAAAGGCCCGGCCTCCATTCTGTATGGCGAAGCCCCTCCCGGAGGCGTCATCAACGCCATCAGCAAGCGTCCGACCGCGACCCCGCAGGGACTGGTGAACCTGCAACTGGGCAACCGGGATCTGCGCCAGGTCGGGGTGGATGTCTCCGACACCCTTACCGACAACAGCCGTTATCGTCTGGTGGCCCTCTACAACGAGCGGGACGGCGTGCTGGATGGCACCTACAACGAGCGCGCCTATCTGGCGCCGAGCGTGACCCTGGATATTTCGGATCGCACCACGCTGACGCTGCTTTCCAGCTTCAAGCACGATGAAGGGGTGCCGACCAACGGCTTCTTCCCGGTTTACGGCACCCTGAATACCTCCGGCGGCCAGATCGATCCCTCCACCAACCTGAGCCAGCCGGATTACGATCGCAATCGCAATACCCAGATCTCCGCCGGGTACGAGCTGGCCCACCAGCTCAACCAGACCTGGGAGTTCAAGCAGAACGTTCGCTTCAACTACAACGATCTGCTGCTGCGCCAGACCTACATCTTCCCGACCTATGAAGGCACCACCGCCTACCGCGGCCTGGTCTACCGGGATGGGGATACCAAGAGCGCCACCATGGACAATCAGATGGTGGGCTACTGGAACACCGACAGCACGGAGCAGACCCTGCTGCTGGGGGTGGATCTGCAGCGCCATGTGAATGAAGGCCAGGAAGCCGACAACTATGGCATGGGCGCCATCAACACCATGAACCCGGATTACAGCGGTTTCCCCGGTTTTGATGAATCCACCGCGACCCACCAGAAGAGCACCAAGGGCCAGAGCGGCCTCTATGCCCAGCACCAGATCCGCTGGGATGATCGCTGGCTGCTGACCGCGGGCGGTCGTTTCGATTACGTGGAAACCCACAACATCAGCGAAGCCAAGAGCAAGAACGAGAAACAGTACGACGACAACCTCTCTCTCTCCGGCAGCCTGATGTACCTGGCCGACAACGGTCTCTCCCCTTACTTCGCCTATGCGGAATCCTTCGAAGTGCTGCCGGGGATAGACCCCAACACCGGCAACTCCTACAAGCCGCTGGAAGGCAAGCTCTACGAGACCGGCGTCAAGTACGCACCCAGCTTCCTCGATGGCTACATCAACCTGGCGCTGTTCGATCTGGAGCAGACCAACTCCCTGGTCTCTACCGGCTCCGGCCAGCAGACCCAGGCCGGTGAAGTGACCTCCCAGGGGGTCGAGCTGGAGGGGAGTGTGCAGGCCACCGAGGCCTTGCGCCTGACCGCTGCCTATACCTATACCGATGCCAAGACCAACGACACCGGCAACGGCGATCGTCGTGCGAGCCTGATCCCGCGCCACCAGGCCTCCTTCTGGGGCAACTACAAGGTGCAGCAGGGCCCGATATCCGGTCTTGAGCTGGGTTCCGGCGTGCGCTACGTGGGTTCCAGCGTCGGCATCGGCGCGGTGAATGCGGACTACACCCCCATCTATGGTTCCGCCCAGGTACCTGCACACACCGTATGGGATGCGATGATCGGGTATGACTTTGCCAAGAACTGGCGTGCCCAGATCAACGTCAACAACCTGCTGAACGACACCTATGTGGCGAGCTGCGACTACTACTGCTACTACGGCGAGCCGCGCAGCATAGTCGGCACCGTCAACTACCGCTGGTAAGCGACAGGCCGGGCGGGGGCGAAGGCTCCCGCCCTCCTTCCATTCATCTACAGGCCTGTCATGGAACTCTTGTCACTGGTTTATCGCCAATACCGTTGGCCCTTCATCGCCATTACCCTGCTCAGCCTGCTGAGTGCTGTCAGCGGGATAGGCGTCATTGCCTTCATCAATCAATCACTTATCGAATCAGTCGGGGATCCGCTGCCGATCCTGGGTCAGCTTGTCGGCCTTGTCTTGCTGCTGCTGGTGATCACGCTCGGATCCCAACTGGCCCTGACCACCCTGGGTCACCATTTCGTCTACCGGTTGCGTGGCCGCCTGCTCAAGCAACTGCTGGATACCGACGTCGCCCGTCTGCGTCAAATAGGGCAGGGGCCGCTCCTGGCCTCCCTTTCCAGCGACATCGGTCAGATCACCATCGCCTTCGTGCGCCTGCCGGAGCTGGTACAGGGCCTGGTGCTCACCCTGGGCTCCATCATCTACCTTGGCCTGCTCTCTCCCGCCTTGCTCGGTGTTACCGCCCTCTGGGTCACCGTGACCATGGTGGTGGGCTGGCTGCTGGTGAACCGGGTCTATCGCCACCTGGCGCATATGCGCCAGGCCGAAGACAGGCTCTACCAGAACTACCAGTCCATCATCGCCGGGAGCAAGGAGCTGGCGCTCAACCGCGAGCGTGCCCACTTCGTCTACCACCAGCTCTATGAGCAGAATGCCCGGGACTACCGGGAGCAGATCATCCGCGCCGATACCTACCACCTGAGCGCGGTGAACTGGTCGAACATCATGATGCTGGGTGCCATCGGCCTGGTCTTCTTCCTGGCCAACGGGCTGGGCTGGGCCAACACCAATGTGGCCGCCACCTTCGCCCTAACCCTGCTGTTCCTGCGCACTCCCTTGCTGCAAGGTATCGGAGCCCTGCCGACCCTGATCGCCGCCCAGGTGGCGTTCGACAAGATAGCTGCCCTCAATCTGGCGGAGCCGGACGAGGCGTTCCCGTTGCCGCCTGCGCCTCGCCCCTGGCAGCGCATCGAGCTGGAGCAGGTGAGCTTTCACTACCAGGGGGAGGGCGGTTTCTCCGTGGGCCCCATCAATCTGGTGATCGAGCGGGGGGAGCAGATATTCCTCATCGGTGGCAACGGCTCCGGCAAGTCGACCCTGGCCATGCTGCTGACCGGGCTCTATCAACCGGTCTCTGGCCGGATCCTGCTGGATGGGGAGCCGGTCACCGATCGCAACGGCTATCTGGGGCTCTTCTCCGCCATCTTCACCGACTACCACCTGTTCCAGCATTTGCTGGGGCCCGAGCCGAAAGAGGCGCTGGTCGCCGAGTGGCTTGAGCGGTTGCAGATGGGCAGCAAGCTTGCCATCGAGGATGGCTTCATCGCCGATATCGACCTCTCCCAGGGCCAGCGCAAGCGGGTCGCCCTGCTGCTGGCCCTGGCAGAGCAGCGGGAGGTGATGCTGTTCGACGAGTGGGCCGCGGATCAGGATCCCCAGTTCCGCCGCATCTTCTATCAGGTGCTGTTGCCGCGTCTCAAGGAGATGGGCAAGACGGTGATCGCCATCAGCCACGACGATCACTACTTCTCACTGGCCGATCGCCTGCTGGAGATGCGCCAGGGCCGCCTCACCGAACTGACCGGCGAGCAGCGCGAGCAGGTGAGCCGGGATGCGGTCGCCCATCTGGATGGCAAGGTGCCGGCCTGATGCTGGCACCGATGAGACTGGCAGCAAGCCAGCACAGGAATTGCTTATGTTCGAGATGAAATCCGCCAGCTTCGCGGTCAATGACCGCACGCTGCTGCACCCCACCAGCCTTCGCTTCGAGCAAGGTCGGGTCTATGGCCTCATCGGCCACAACGGGTCGGGCAAATCGACCCTGATCAAGCTGCTGGCGCGCCAGCAACCCCACAGCGGCGGGGAGATCCTGTTCGATGACCAGCCGTTGTCTGCCTGGGGCAACCGGGAGTTTGCCCGTCAGGTGGCCTATCTGCCCCAGCACCTGCCGAGTGCCGAAAACCTGCTCGGCCGCGAACTGGTGGAGATGGGGCGCTACCCCTGGCGCGGCCTGCTGGGCCGGATGGGAGCGGAAGATCACCGTCAGGTGGAGCGGGCCATCGCCCTGACCCACACCGAACGCTTTGCCGATCGGCTGGTGGATACCCTCTCCGGCGGTGAGCGGGGACGAGTCTGGCTCGCCATGCTGCTGGCTCAGGAGAGCCGTTTCATCCTGTTGGACGAGCCACTGGCCGCCCTGGACGTGGCCCATCAGGTGGAGGTGCTCACGCTCGTCAAGCAGCTCAGCCGCCAGCTCAACCTCGGGGTCATCATCGTCATTCACGACATCAACATGGCCTCCCGCTTCTCCGATCGGCTGGTGGCGCTGCACTCCGGCCGTCTGCTGACCCACGGCGAGCCCGAACAGATCATGACAGGGGAGACCCTGAACGCTATCTATGGCATCCCCATGGAGGTCATTCGCCATCCGGCCCATGACCACGCCATCGCCATCGTCTGACCGGGGGCCGCTCTTGAACCGTTTATTGAAGATGGCGCCCTGTCTGCTCAGTCTGCTGCTGCCCCTGGCAGGGGAGGCCGGGCAACTTGTCACCGCCACCAGCGCCACGCCCCGCATCGCCACAGTGGACTGGACCATAGCCGAGACCCTACTGGCTCTGGGGGTCACCCCGATGGCGGTGGGGGATGTGCCCCCCTATCGCGCCTGGGTCGGTGAACCCCAGCTTCCTGCCGAGGTGATCGATATCGGGCTGCGTGCCCAACCCAACCGGGAACTGCTGGCGGAGCTCAAACCGGATCTTATTCTGATCTCGCCGCTGGCGGCCCCCCTGGCGCCGACCCTCTCCCGCATCGCGCCGGTGCACTCCATCGCCCTGTATGAACCGGGTACCGATCTGTGGCAGCGACTGCGGGAAGCGACCCTGACCATAGCCGCCCTGGTCAACAAAGAGACTGAGGCCGAACGCCAGCTCGCCGCGCTGGAGCTGGATTTGGCACAGATGCAGGCGGCGCAGCCCGCCGATCTGCCCCCCTTGCTGGTGGTGCAATTCATCGATGAGCGCCATGTGCGGGTGTTTGGCCATGGCAGCCTGTTCGAGGCAGTGATGCAGCGCCTCGGCCTTCGCAACGCCTGGCAGGGAGAGACCAATGCCTGGGGATTCTCGGTCGCGAGCCTGGAGCAGTTTCTCGGGATGCCGGAGGCCAGGCTGGTGGTGGTGGACCCCGTGCCCGTAGGAGTTGGTGAAAAACTTCAGGAGCCTGGATTGTGGCAGCATCTCCCGCTGGTACAGAACAATCCGGTGATCCATCTGCCTGCGACATGGAGTTTTGGTGGCATATTGGCGGCCCGCCGCTTCGCCACCCTGCTGGACGGTGCCCTGCGGGAGCAGGCTGTCCACAGTGCAACCGGGGGATCAAATCAATGAGCTCTTCTCTTTCTTCGCCCCTGCTGCGCCCGGGTCTCTGCCTGTTGGTGCTGACACTGGGGCTGGCTTGCGCCGAGCTGGCACGTCAACTGCCGGGGGCGCTCTGGTGGCAGGCCCTGTTCTCCCCCGAGCTGGACGATGCCCGCCAGGCGGTGGTTCATTTCAGCTGGCTGCCGCGCCTAGCCATCTGCCTGCTGGCCGGTGCCGCCCTCGGGCTCGCCGGTACCCTGATGCAGCAGGTGCTGCGCAATCCCCTGGCCTCGCCCACCACCCTGGGGGTGGCCTCCGGCGCCCAGCTGGCGCTGATGATGGTGACCCTGCTCGCCCCCTCCTGGCTGCTGATCGGGCGGGAGTGGATCGCCATGGCCGGGGGAAGCCTGGCCATGGGGCTGGTCTTCGCCCTGGCCTGGCGCCGCCAGCTCAATCCCGTGGTCATCGTCTTTGCTGGGCTGGTGATCAACCTCTATCTGGCCGCCATCAGCATGGGATTGCTGCTGTTCTTCCAGGAGGAGCTCAAAGGGTTGCTGGTGTGGGGGAGCGGATCTCTGGCCCAGAACAGCTGGAGCGGCGTCGGCTATCTGCTGCCACGGTTGCTGCTGGCCGCGATGCTGGCGGTGGTGCTGGTGCGCCCGCTGGCAGTGCTGGAGCTGGACGATGCCAGCGCACGCAGCCTGGGGGTCTCCCTCAAGCATCTGCGCCTGGCTGGTCTGGGTCTCGCCGTGTTCGTCACCGCCTGCGTGGTGAGCGTGGTGGGGCTGATCGGTTTTATCGGGCTGGCGGCGCCCGCCATGGTGCGGCTGCTGGGGGTCAGAAAACTGGCCCAGCGGCTGCTGTGGGCACCCATCCTCGGCGCCCTGTTGCTGGCGGCCACCGATCTGCTGCTGCAGACCCTGAGCCGGTTCTGGCCTGTGCTGATCCCGACCGGCGCCATGACGGCCCTGTTGGGGGCGCCGCTGCTGCTCTGGCTGATCCCGCGTCTTGGCATCAAGCAGAGTGCGCCTAAGGCGAACTCCTCCCTGTTGTTGGCCCGCCATCCGGCGCCGACTCGCCTTGTCGGTCTGATGGTGTTGGGGCTGGCTGCGGTGGTGATCGCCTCCCTGTTGTTTGGGCAGGGGATGGGCGGATGGGGCTGGCCGAGCTGGCTGCGGTGGCAGGCCCAGCTGGAGTGGCGCTTGCCGCGCACGCTGGCAGCGGGTGCCGCAGGCGTGTTGCTGGCGCTGGCAGGCACCCTGTTACAGCGAGTCAGCAACAACCCCATGGCGAGCCCCGAACTGCTGGGGGTGAGCGGTGGCACCTTCATGGGGGTGATTGCAGCGGCCCTGTTGCTGCCCGCCTTGCCGCTGCCCATGATGCTGCTGGGGGGGCTGGTGGGCGCCTTCGCCTGCCTGTTGCTGCTGGTGCTGATCAACCGGCGCAACGGCTTCCAGCCGGAGCGGATACTGCTGTCTGGCATCGCCATCACGGCGCTGTTCGAGCCGTTGCAGGCCATCGCCCTGGCCAACGGCGACCTGCGGGTGCAGCAACTGCTCTCCTGGATGTCCGGCTCCACCTATTACGTCACCCAGCCGGTGGCCCTTGCCCTGGTGGTGCTGGCGCTGCTGATGCTGGCTGCCTGCCTGCTGGTGAGCCGCTGGCTCGATATCATGCCCATGGGGCCGGCGGTAGCGACGGCTCTGGGGATCCATCTCGGCCGTGCCCAGCTCACCATCCTGCTGCTGGTGGCCGTGCTCACCGCCAGTGCCACCATGGTGATAGGCCCGCTCTCCTTTGCCGGTCTGCTGGCGCCGCACCTGGCCAGATTGATGGGGCTGGTGAGGGCGCGCTGGCACCTGCTCGGCGCCGCAGGCTGTGGTGCTTTGCTGATGGTGTCGGCGGACTGGATCGGCCAGCAAATCCTCTTTCCCCAGGAGGTGCCCGTCGGTCTGGTCTCCACCCTGTTAGGGGGTGCTTACTTCATGTGGTGCCTGCGCCGCCTCTAGGTTGGTGGATGAAAAGCGCACAAAAAAAGCCCGGGATGAACCCGGGCTTTTCATTGCCTGCTCAGCGGGCTTACTTGCCGATGCAGAAGCTGGAGAAGATGCGGCCCAGCAGATCGTCGGAGCTGAACTCGCCGGTGATCTCGGACAGGGACTCCTGGGCCAGGCGCAGCTCCTCGGCCACCAGTTCGCCAGCCACATAGACCTCAAGCTGCTCCCTGGCTACCAGCAGCCGTTCGGCGGCACGCTCCAGTGCGTCCAGGTGGCGGCGGCGGGCCATGAAGCCCCCCTCGGTATTGCCCTGGAAGCCCATGCAGGCCTTGAGGTGCTCGCGCAGTGCGGGCAGCCCCAGCTCGGTCTTGGCGGAGATGCGATAGACGGCGTGGCCCTGCTCCTGGCTCGGTGCCAGATCCTCGCCGGTCAGGTCCGCCTTGTTGCGCACCACGGTGAGGCCGATGTTTTTTGGCAACCGATCAACGAATTCCGGCCAGATGTCGTGGGGATCGACGGCATCCGTGGTGGTGCCGTCCACCATGAACAGCACCCGGTCGGCCTGTTCGATCTCGGCCCAGGCACGCTCGATGCCGATCTGTTCCACCTTGTCCTGGGTATCGCGCAGGCCCGCGGTGTCGATGATGTGCAGCGGCATGCCATCCAGATGGATGTGCTCGCGCAGCACGTCGCGGGTGGTACCGGCGATCTCGGTGACGATGGCGGACTCGCGGCCTGCGAGGGCGTTGAGCAGGCTCGATTTGCCGGCGTTGGGGCGACCGGCGATCACCACCTTCATCCCCTCTCGCAGCAGGGCACCCTGCTTGGCCTCGCCGCGCACGTCGTCCAGCTCGGACATGATGGCGTAGAGGTCACCCGCCACCTTGCCGTCGGAGAGAAAGTCGATCTCTTCATCCGGGAAGTCGATGGCCGCTTCCACATAGATGCGCAGCCGGGTGAGGCTCTCCACCAACTGCTGAACCTTGCCGGAGAACTGCCCCTGCAGGGAGTGCATGGCGCTGCGGGCGGCCTGCTCGCTGGAGGCTTCGATGAGATCGGCGATGGCCTCGGCCTGGGCCAGATCCAGCTTGTCGTTGAGGAAGGCGCGCTCGCTGAACTCGCCCGGGCGGGCGGGGCGGATGCCGTCGATCTGCAGGATGCGGCGGATCAGCATGTCGAGAATGACGGGGCCACCATGGCCCTGCAGCTCCAGCACGTCTTCGCCGGTGAAGCTGTTGGGGGCCTTGAACAGCAGGGCGATGCCCTGATCCAGCGCCTGGCCCTGCTCGTCCCTGAACGGCAGATATTCGGCATAACGCACCCTGGGGAGCTTGCCGAGCACTATCTCGGCGACCCGCTCGGCGGCAGGGCCGGAGACGCGGACTATGCCGACGCCGCCACGGCCGGGGGCGGTGGCCTGGGCCACGATGGTATCTGTTGTCATCTTGCTTGACTCGCTGGTTGGCTGAATGAGTAAGAGGGTGGGGGACATTGTAATAAAAAAGGCGGCCCGAAGGCCGCCTCTTTTGTCATCAGGAAAGATGGGCTGCGCATCAGTTGCGTGAGTGCAGGCCTTTCTTCTCCAGCTGACGATAGATGATGGTCTGCTGGATGATGGAGATGACGTTGCTCACCAGCCAGTACAGAGTCAGACCTGCCGGGAACCAGAGGAACATGAAGGTGAAGATGATCGGCATGAACTGCATCACCTTCTGCTGCATCGGGTCCGTGATGGTGGTCGGGCTCATCTTCTGCAGATACCACATGGAGGCACCCATGAGGATTGGCAGCACGAAGAAGGGGTCCTTCACCGACAGGTCGGTGATCCACAGGGCGAACGGCGCGTGGCGCAGCTCGACAGACTCCATCAGTGCCCAGTAGAGGGCGATGAAGATGGGCATCTGTACCAGGATGGGCAGGCAGCCGCCCAGCGGGTTGACCTTCTCCTTCTTGTACAGCTCCATCATGCCTTGGGACATCTTCTGACGATCGTCACCGAAGCGTTCCTTGAGCGCAGCCAGCTTGGGCTGGAGCATGCGCATCTTGGCCATGGAGGTGTACTGGGCCTTGGTCAGCGGGAACATGATGCCGCGCACCAGCAGGGTCAGCATGATGATGGCCAGACCCCAGTTCTGGACGAAACCGTGGAACACGGTCAGCAGCCAGTGCAGCGGTTGGGCGATGAACCAGAGCCAGCCATAGTCGACGGTCAGATCCAGGTGGTTTGCCACCTTGGCCATCTGATCCTGCAGCTTGGGACCGATCCACAGCTTGCCGCTCACTTCGGCCTGCTGGCCAGCAGCGACGTCAACCAGCGGCGCCTTGTAGCCGATGATGGCCTGGTCCTTGCCCGGGATCACGCGGCTGTAGAAGCTGTTGGTGTCGTTGGCATTCGGGGCCCAGGCAGAGACGAAGTAGTGCTGCAGCATGGCGACCCAACCACCCTGGGTGGTCTTGTTCAGGTCGGCATCCTTCATCTCGTCGAAGGTGTACTTCTTGTAGCGGGAGTCTTCGCTGGAGAAGGCACCACCACGGTAGGCACTGGCCACCATGGCATGACCTTCCTGATCCTTCGGCGTGGTCATGGTCTGCTTCAGCTGACCGTAGAACTGTACCTGGACCGGCTCGGCAGACTTGTTGTCGATCTTGTAGTCGACGCCCACGGCGTAATCACCGCGCTTGAGCACGAACTCCTTGGTGAAGACCACACCCTTGCTGTCGGTCCAGGTCATCGGAACGACGACTTGATCCTGACCGTCAGCCAGCTGATAGCTGGTCTGGGCGGCTTCATAGGTGGGACGACCCTGGGCCTGGCTGTCCGGACCATTGCGACCGACCAGACCGCTCTGGGCCACATAGAGGTGGGCAGGCTGGCTGGTCAGCAGGGTGAACGGCTGTTCCTTGCCTTCTTCCAGCTTGTGGGCCAGCAGCTCGGCAGAGACGATGTCACCGCCCTGGGTGTCCAGGGTCAATTTGAGCACGTCGGAGGAGACGGTGATCAGCTTGCGCGCGGCGTTACCATTTGCTTGCTCGGAAACCTGAGGAATATCACCGGTCTGACCGGCTTCAGGTACGAAATGTTCGGTTTGGGCCACGGTAGTCGGGGCCGGCTTCGGAGCCTTGTCGGACTCCCACTGTTGCCAGAGCAAGAAGCTCACGAACAGCAAACCGATCAGGAGTAAATTGCGTTGTGATTCCATAGTCTTCAGTTTCTTCGCTTTGGTTGCGGAACCGGGTCATAACCACCCTCGGATAAGGGATGGCATTTTAATAGACGTTTGCTGGCTAACCAAACGCCTTTTATGAAACCGTGAAGTCGGATTGCTTCTATCGCAAATTGGGAACAAGTCGGGGTGAAACGGCAGCGCGGCCCGAGCAGGGGACTAATGATTAGCTGATACAGGCGTATCAGTTTGATTGCTACCCATTGCAACGGCGTGACAGAGTGCGCCATAGCTTTTCCAGTAACTTGAACAGCGCTTCGTTGTCCATCTCCTTCACGCCACCCTTGGCGATCACGACGATGTCGATAGCGGGCAGATTGGCTTGATTGAGGCGAAAACTTTCCCGAACCACTCGTTTTACACGGTTGCGCCAGACGGCACGCTTGAGCGCCTTTTTGGGCACGGCGAGGCCAAGACGGGGGTGTTCGAGGGAGTTGGGGCAAGCAAGAAGCGTAATTTGCGGAGAAGCGGCCCGGACAGGCTCGGCGAAAACGCGTTTGAAGTGTTCGGGAGTTAACAGACGTAACTCCCGAGAGAAGGTGTGCTGGGTAGGCATTAGACTACCAGGCGGGCACGACCCTTGGCACGACGAGCGGCCAGAACTTTGCGGCCGTTGGCAGTAGCCATGCGAGCGCGGAAACCGTGAGAGCGCTTGCGCTTCAGGTTGGACGGTTGAAAAGTACGTTTCATGATTCGATTCCGTATTTCTGTACAGTTTTGATTGTCACACTTAGCCGACGCGCCAGCTATAGCGTGTGACGACTAGCAAAAGAGGCCGAATTCTAAACAGAGTTCAGCTTCTCGTCAATCCGCCGTTCCTTTCCATCTCGCCCCGTTCGTCGACCGAGCGGGATAATCTGGCAGGATCCGGAGGATCAAGGGCCCCGAATTATACTGGCAACCCGGGGTTAAACAAGGATCCCTCAAGAAAAAAGGCGGCCAGGCCGCCAAAGAGAGAGCTATTTAAGTACTTTGCGCAGGAACTCCCGGGTACGGGGATCCTGCGGATCGACCAATATCTGATCCGGCGGGCCCTGCTCCACGATCCGCCCTCCTTCCATGAAGATAACCCGATCGGCGACATCACGGGCAAACTCGATCTCGTGGGTCACCACCACCATGGTCTGGTGCTGGCGGGCGAGCTGCTTCATCAGGCCCAGCACCTCGTCGACCCACTCGGGATCGAGGGCGGAGGTGGGCTCGTCAAACAGGATCACCTTGGAGTGGGCCGCCATGGCCCGGCCGATGCCGACGCGCTGTTGCTGGCCGCCGGAGAGGGAGGCCGGGTAGGCATCCTGTTTCTCGGCGAGGCCGATGTCCTTGAGGATGCCCAGGGCAGTGGCACGAGCCTCCGCCTTCGGCTGCTTCCAGACGGTGATCAGCCCCTCGGCGATGTTGTCCAGCGCCGTCTTGTTGGCGAACAGAGCGTAGTTCTGGAACACGAAAGAGGCGCGTTTGCGCAGTTCGATGGCCTGCTGGTCACTGGCCTTGGCCAGATCCACGGCAAGGTCATCGATGACGAGCCGCCCTGCATCCGGGGTTTCCAGCAGGTTGAGGCAGCGCAGCAGAGTCGACTTGCCGGTACCGGAGGGGCCGATGATGACGACAATCTCCCCCTTCTTTACCTCAAGATCGATGCCGTTGAGCACCTGATTTCCGTCATAGGCCTTGGAGAGACCCGTTAGGTTGATCATGACAGGCCTCCTTTAATAAGCACGGTTCAGCCGCACTTCCAGCAGATGCTGCAAGCGGGTGAAGAAGATGACCACCACCCAGTAGATCAGCGCCACCGCCATGAAGCTCTCGAAGAACTTGAAGGAGGAGGCCGCTTCCATCTGGGCCTTGCCCATGATCTCCGCCACTCCCAGGGTAAACGCCAGAGAGGTGCTCTTGATCATGTCGATGAAGTAGTTCATCAGCGATGGTGTCGCGATGCGGGCCGCCTGGGGCAGGATGATCCGCTGCATCGCCTGCAGCCGGCTCATGCCGATGCTGAGGGCGGCTTCCATCTGGCTCTTGTGGATGCCGAGAATGGCTGCCCGGATCGACTCGGCCATGTAGGCGGCGAAGTGCAGGGTCAGGCCGATGATGGCGGCGGTAAAGGCATCCATCCCCACGAAGATGGGGAAGAGCTGCGGCAGCCCGTAATAGAGCAGGAACAGCTGGACGAGCAGCGGTGTACCCCGGAAGAACGAGATATACAGCATCGCCAGCCAGTGAAGTGCGGGAACGCGAAACACCCGTACTATCGCCAGGATCAGCGACAGTACGAGTGCCAATACGAATCCCCACAGGGCCATTTCCATCGTGGTGCCCAGGTATTTGAGCAGGATGGGAAACAGCCCTAGCGTGTACTCGAGGTCAAATTCCATCATTTATTTGCTGGTGATGTCCGCTGCGAACCATTTTTCGGAGATTTTGGTCAGGGTGCCGTCTTTGCGCATGGCGGTGAGGGCATCGTCAACCTTCTTCAGCACGGCCTGCTTTTCCGGGGTCTTCAGGAAGGGCAGGGCGTTCTCGATGGTTTCGAACGGTGCACCGGCCTGTTGCAGCGGCAGCTTGGATTCCTTGATCAGCTGGGCGGTGGAGACGCGGTCCATCACGAAGGCGTCGATGCGGCCCAGGGCGACATCCTGCTCGAAGGCGGAGTCATAGGTACGGATATCGATCTTCTTGTTGGGGTCGTTCTTGCGCAGCAGCTCTTCGAAGTTGGAGCCCAGGTTGACGGCGACCTTCTTGCCTTCCAGGTCCTTGATGCCGTGGATGGTGTTGTTGCCCTTGCGGACCACGATCTGGGCACCGTCATAGACATAGGGCTGGGAGAAGGCGTACTTGGCCTTGCGCTCGTCGGTGATGGTGATCTGGTTGGAGATGGTGTCAACGCGGCCGGTTTCCAGCATGCCGAACAGGCCGGAGAAGCTGGCGGTCACGAACTCGACCTTGTAGCCGGTGCGCTCACCGATCTGGTTCCACATGTCCACCTCGAAGCCCTGCAGCTTGTCCTGCTTGACGAAGGTGAACGGGAAATATTTGCCGGACATGCCGACCTTGATGGTTTCCTGGGCGATGGCCTGGCCGGACAGGCTGGCCAGCAGAATGGCGGCGCCGGAAATCAGTTTGATGGTGGATTTCATGGGGATTCCTCTCTCTGTAGTGCAGTATTTTTAGTTGTAATCACGGGTTGGCGCTGATGTTATTGGAATAAAATATAAAAAATAAATGATATTTGGTTATATAAAATAACTATGGTTGCAGCGCGCCATTCTGTCCACATTGCCGATATCCGGCTGTGGGTAACTTTGGGGATGAAATGGGATCCTGGGGCGTTGGATCCTTGAAAGTCAAGGATCTTATTTGCTGGATCCGTGCGGCAGCAACTGGAGATCCGGCCACTAAAAACGTAGAATAGCCGGTCTTTACTTAATCAATTGACGGGAGTCTAGAGTGACTGCTTCGCTATGGCAGCAGTGCCTTAACCGGCTGCAAGATGAGTTGCCCTCGGCAGAATTCAGCATGTGGATCCGGCCGCTTCAAGCGGAGTTGAGTGACAATACTCTGACCCTGTATGCACCGAACCGCTTCGTTCTGGACTGGGTACGCGACAAGTACCTGCTCCGGGTCAACGGCATCATCAACGAGCTGTGCGGAGCCGACGCTCCCACCCTGCGTTTTGATATCGGCAATCGCCCTCATCCCGTCGCGGTCGCCAGGGCGCCGGCCCGTGGTGTCGATCCTGTGAATAACTCTCCCAAGAGCTGGGAAAACAAGGCCGAAAACAAGCCCGAGCCAAACCACAAGAGCAACACCAACGTGAACTATACCTTCGAGAATTTCGTCGAGGGTAAGTCCAACCAGCTGGCCCGTGCGGCCGCCCGTCAGGTGGCCGACAATCCGGGTGGTGCCTACAACCCGCTGTTCCTCTATGGCGGCACTGGCCTTGGCAAGACCCACCTGCTGCACGCCGTTGGCAATGCCATCAAGGATCGCAAGAAAGACGCCAAAGTCATCTACATGCACTCCGAACGGTTCGTGCAGGACATGGTGAAGGCGCTGCAGAATAACGCCATTGAAGAGTTCAAGCGTTATTACCGTAGCGTCGATGCCCTGCTCATCGATGACATCCAGTTCTTCGCCAACAAGGAGCGCTCCCAGGAGGAGTTCTTCCACACCTTCAACGCCCTGCTTGAAGGCAACCAGCAGATCATCCTGACCTCGGACCGTTATCCGAAAGAGATCAACGGGGTGGAAGATCGTCTCAAGTCCCGCTTCGGCTGGGGCCTGACGGTGGCGATCGAACCGCCCGAGCTGGAGACCCGGGTGGCGATCCTGATGCGCAAGGCGGACGAGAACCAGATCCACCTGCCGGACGAAGTGGCCTTCTTCATCGCCAAACGACTTCGCTCCAACGTCCGTGAACTGGAAGGTGCCCTCAACCGGGTGATCGCCAATGCCAACTTCACCGGCCGCGCCATCAACATCGACTTCGTGCGCGAGGCGCTGCGCGATCTCCTGGCCTTGCAGGAGAAGCTGGTCACCATCGACAACATCCAGAAGACGGTGGCGGAGTATTACAAGATCAAGCTGGCGGATCTGCTCTCCAAGCGTCGCTCCCGTTCCGTTGCCCGCCCGCGCCAGCTGGCGATGGCGCTGGCCAAGGAGCTGACCAACCACAGCTTGCCTGAGATAGGGGATGCCTTTGGTGGCCGTGACCACACCACGGTTCTTCATGCCTGCCGCAAGATCGAGCAGCTGAAGGAAGAGAGTCACGACATCAAGGAAGATTATTCCAACCTGATCCGTACCCTTTCTTCCTGATAACGGAACGGAGTGCACAGATGCAGATTGCATGTTCCAGCCTGATCCGAATCCTTTCCTCCCAATAACAACGGAGAGCACAGATGCAGCTCGAAATTAGCCGTGAGGCCCTGTTACGTCCCCTGCAACTGGTGTCCGGTGCCCTGGGTGGCCGGCCGACCCTGCCCATCCTCGGCAACGTCCTGCTCGATGTCAGCAATGGCCTGCTGTCGCTGACCGGGACCGATCTCGAGGTGGAGATGATCGGACAGGTCTATCTCAACAGCGACAGCCAGGATGGCCGCACCACAGTGCCGGCGCGCAAGCTGCTGGACATCTGTCGCGGTCTGCCGGAGGGGGCGGAGATCCGCCTCAGCACCGAGGGAGAGCGCCTCATCATCCGTTCCGGCCGCTCCCGCTTCAACCTGTCGACCCTGCCGGCGACCGAATACCCGAACATCGAGGATTGGGAATCCGTGCTCGAGTTCGACATCAGCCAGCTGGAGCTGAAAAAACTCATCGACGCGACCCAGTTCTCCATGGCGAGCCAGGACGTGCGCTACTACCTGAACGGCATGCTGTTCGAGAGCGAAGGTCACGGCCTGCGTACCGTGGCGACGGACGGTCACCGGCTGGCCACCTGCCGCCGCGAGGTGGTGGGGGAATCGCTGCCCGATCATCAGGTCATCCTGCCGCGCAAAGGGGTGCTGGAGCTGGTGCGCCTGCTGGAAGCGGAAGACAAGCCGGTACGGCTGCAAGTGGGCCGCAGCAACCTGCGTGCCGCTCTGGATGGCTTCATCTTCACCTCCAAGCTGGTGGATGGCCGTTTCCCGGACTGGCGCCGCGTCATCCCCCGGGGGAGTGACAAGGCCCTGATCGCCGGTCGCGAGGATCTGCGCCAGGCCTTTGCCCGTGCCGCCATCCTCTCCAACGAGAAATTCCGTGGGGTGCGTCTCAATCTGCAGGAAAACCTGCTGCGCATCACCGCCAACAACCCGGAACAGGAAGAAGCCGAAGAGCTGCTTGACGTACAATACGCCGCTGGCGAGATGGAGATCGGCTTCAACGTCTCCTATGTGCTGGACGTGTTGAATACGTTAAAATGTGACCAAATCCGGATCAGCCTGAGCGATTCCATCAGCAGCGCCATTATTGAGGATTTTGAGAACCAAGATGCCCAGTACGTGGTGATGCCGATGCGGATCTAGTCGTGTCCCTGGTCAAACTCCAGCTCAGCGACTTTCGCAACATTCAGCACGCCAGTCTCGCGCTGTCTCCCGGCCTCAATATCCTGGTCGGGAGCAACGGCAGCGGCAAGACCAGCGTGCTGGAAGCCATTCATTACCTTGGTCTCGGCCGCTCGTTTCGTACCCATTTGACCGGGCGGGTCATCCGCCAGGGCGAGCGGGCCTTTACCCTGTTTGCCCAGTGCGAGCTGGAGGGGCGTCAGGTGCCCATCGGGCTTGCCAAGGACAAGGGGGGCGAAACCCAGCTCAAGATCGCCGGTGCCCAGGCCCAGCGCCTGGCCGATCTGGCGGAGCTGTTGCCGGTACAGTTGATCCACCCCGATGGTTTCAGCCTGCTGACCGGTGGGCCCCAGGCTCGCCGGGCCTGGCTCGACTGGGGTGTTTTCCATCAGGAGCCGACCTTCTTCTCCCTCTGGGGGCGGGTGCGTCGGCTGCTGAAGCAGCGCAATGCCTTGCTGCGCCAGAGCACCCAGTATCGTCAACTGGCATTCTGGGATCAGGAGCTGGTGCGACTGGGTGGCGAGCTGGCGGGGTTTCGCGCCAGTTATTGTCAGGCCATTACGCCCCTGATCAAGGAGATGACGGCAGATTTTCTGCCGGAGTTCGATATCAGTCTTGGATTCTATCGAGGCTGGGAAAAAGACACTCCCCTCGATGCATTGCTGGAGGCGGGGTTCGAACGGGATCGTTCGCTGGGGTACACTGGGGTCGGTCCGCAGAAGGCGGACGTGCGGCTCAAGGCGAACGGCGTGCCCGCGCAGGATATTTTGTCCAGGGGTCAGCTGAAGTTGCTGGTCTGTGCCATGCGGCTGGCCCAAGGGCTCTATTTGAATCAACATAGCAGCCGCGGCTGTATTTTTTTAATTGATGATTTTGCCTCTGAACTGGATGTCGACAAACGTCGTCTGCTGGCCGCAAGGCTGAAGCAGTGCGCGTCCCAGGTGTTCATCACCGCCATCGATACCGGTCAGCTCGCAGACATGATGGATGCGAGTGACTGCAAGCTGTTCCACGTGGAACAAGGCAAGATCTCCGAAACGTTAGAGAAGGCAGAGAGTAAGCTATGAGTGAAAATACTTACGACTCCTCGAATATCAAGGTGCTCAAGGGCCTGGATGCGGTCCGCAAGCGCCCGGGGATGTATATCGGCGATACGGACGATGGATCGGGCCTGCACCACATGGTGTTCGAGGTCGTCGACAACTCCATCGACGAGGCTCTGGCTGGCTACTGCTCCGATATCCAGGTCAAGATCCATTCCGACGGCTCCGTCTCCGTGCGCGACAACGGTCGCGGCATTCCGGTGGACATCCACCCGGAAGAGGGTCGTTCGGCCGCCGAAGTCATCATGACCGTGCTGCACGCCGGCGGCAAATTCGATGACAACTCCTACAAGGTGTCCGGCGGTCTGCACGGTGTGGGCGTCTCCGTGGTGAACGCGCTTTCCGACAAGCTGCTGCTGACCATCCGCCGCAACGGTCATGTCTACGAGCAGACCTATCACCTGGGCGAGCCGCAGGCACCCCTCAAGCAGATTGGTGACAGCACCGGCACCGGGACCGAAGTCCGCTTCTGGCCGAGCCCGACCATCTTCAGCGATACTCTGTTCCACTACGAGATCCTGGCCAAGCGTCTGCGCGAGCTCTCCTTCCTCAACTCCGGCGTCTCCATCCGTCTGATGGACGAGCGTGATGGCCGCGAGGCGCACTTCTGCTACGAAGGGGGCATCAAGGCCTTCGTCGAGTACCTGAACCAGAACAAGACCCCGATCCACCCCAAGGTGTTCCACTTCACCACAGAGCAGGACGGAATCGGTGTCGAAGTCGCCATGCAGTGGAACGACGCCTATCAGGAAGGGGTCTACTGCTTCACCAACAACATTCCGCAGCGGGATGGTGGTACCCACCTGGTGGGCTTCCGTACCGCGCTGACCCGGACGCTGAACAACTACATGGACAAGGAGGACTACAGCAAGAAGGCCAAGTCCGCCGCCAGTGGTGACGACGTCCGTGAAGGTCTGATTGCCGTTATCTCCGTCAAGGTGCCTGACCCTAAGTTCTCCTCCCAGACCAAGGACAAGCTGGTCTCGTCCGAAGTGAAGACCGCCGTGGAACAGGCCATGGGTGAGAAGCTGGCCGACTTCCTGCTGGAAAACCCGGGCGACGCCAAAATCGTGGTCAACAAGATCATCGATGCGGCCCGTGCCCGTGAAGCGGCCCGCAAGGCCCGCGAACTGACCCGCCGCAAGGGCGCGCTGGATATCGCCGGTCTGCCCGGCAAGCTGGCGGACTGTCAGGAGAAAGACCCGGCGCTCTCCGAACTCTACATCGTGGAAGGGGACTCTGCTGGCGGCTCCGCCAAGCAGGGTCGCAACCGGAAGAACCAGGCCATCCTGCCCCTCAAGGGCAAGATCCTGAACGTGGAGAAGGCCCGTTTCGACAAGATGATCTCCTCCCAGGAGGTGGGTACCCTGATCACCGCCCTGGGCTGTGGCATCGGTCGCGACGAGTACAACCCGGACAAGCTGCGCTATCACAACATCATCATCATGACGGATGCGGACGTCGATGGTGCGCACATCCGTACCCTGCTGCTGACCTTCTTCTATCGTCAGATGCCGGAAATCATCGAGCGTGGCTATGTCTTTATCGCCCAGCCGCCGCTCTACAAGGTGAAGAAGGGCAAGCAGGAGCAGTACCTGAAAGACGAAGATGCATTGTTGCAGTACCAGACCGCCATGGCGCTGGACGGTGCGACCCTGCACGTCAACGAGTCTGCCCCGGCCATCGGTGGCGAGGCGCTGGAGCGTCTGGTCAACCAGCATCGCGCCGTGACTCACCTCATCACCCGCATGTCCCGCCGCGCCCCGGAAGCCGTGCTGACCCAGCTGATCTATCAGCCTGAGTTGAACGAAACCCTGCTGGCCAGCGAGAGCGATCTGCAGACCTGGTGCCAGAGCATGGAAGCCGTGCTCAACGAGAGCAACCACGGTATCCAGTACCAGATGCAGGTACGCCGCGACGAGGAGCGCAGCCTGTTCGTGCCCCACGCCGTGGTACGCCAGCACGGGGTCGACCGTGAATATCCGCTGAGCTATGACTTCCTGCAATCCTCCGAGTACCGTCAGCTGGTCTCCCTGGGCAAGGAGATCGCCAACCTGATCGAGGAAGGCGGTTACATCAAGCGTGGCGAGAAGGTGAAGCCGGTCGCCAGCTTCGTTGAAGCGGTCGAGTGGCTGATGGGTGAAGGCAAGCGTGGCATCTACATCCAGCGCTATAAAGGGCTGGGGGAGATGAACCCGGAGCAGCTGTGGGAAACCACCATGGATCCGGAAGCCCGTCGCATGCTGCGTGTCACCATCGACGACGCGGTCGGCGCAGACCAGCTCTTCTCCACCCTGATGGGTGACGCCGTAGAGCCCCGTCGCGACTTCATCGAGACCAACGCCCTGCGGGTTGCCAACCTCGACGTCTAATCAGACGGTCCGACAACCATCAAAAGCCGCTCCTCGTGAGCGGCTTTTTGTTTTCTGGGGCAGGGAAGAGGGCGCGTTCCACGTGAAACATGAGGGACCTAGACTCTGTCACCGCGAAAGGTGCGGCGCCACTCCCGCGGCGACACCCCGAAGCGGGCGCGAAAGTGCTTGCGCAATATGGTGGCGGACCCGAGCCCCACCAGTTCGGCGATGCGTTCCACGGTGTGGGAGCTGGACTCCAGCAGCGTCTGGCTGCGGCGCAGGCGCTCCGCCATCAGCCACTCCCCGAGGGAGAGACCGGTGGCGAGCTGGAAGCGGCGGCTAAAGGTGCGTCGGCTCATCATGCAATGTTCCGCCAGGCTGTCCAGGGTGTGGGGCGCGGCCAGGTGCAGGCGCAGGTGATCGAACAGCTGGTTGATCCTGGCATCCCGGGTGGTGGCGGGTACCGGCTGCTCGATGAACTGGGCCTGGCCACCCTCCCGGTGGGGAGGCACCACCAGCCGCCTGGCCAGCTTGTTGGCAATCTGGCTGCCGTGATGCTGGCGAACCAGATAGAGGCAGCAGTCCAGGCTGGCGGCGGTGCCAGCCGAGGTGATGAGCCCGTCGTCGTCGACGTAGAGGGCATTGGTATCGAGCCGCACCCGGGGGAAGCGCTGGACGAACTCCTGCTCAAATTCCCAGTGGGTGGCTGCACCGCGCCCGTCCAGCAGGCCGGCATAGGCCAGCACATAGGTGCCGAGACAGAGCCCCACGATCTGGGCTCCCCTGATCCGGGCGGCAACCAGGGCATCGAGCAGGGGTTGGGCGGGGCGCTCGGCCGGATCGCGCCAGAAGGGGATGATGATGATATCCGCCTCCAGCAGACCCTCCAGGCCATAGTCGGCCTCCATGCGAAAGCCCTGGGAGGAGGCGGGTTGCCGCGTGTCATCCCCGGCGCAGAGTCTCAGCTCGAACAACGACTGGCCCGGCATCATCTTGTCGCCAAAGATGAGGCAGGGCACCGAGCAGTGAAAGGGGCTGAAGCGATCGAAGGTGATGACGGCGACGATGAGAGGACGGGGCATGGTGGCAAACTCCTTTGCACTCGGATCCCCATCATACGGGGCAGCAACAGAAAGCCGAAGAGCCATGTGGTGCCCGGCCCCTCGCTCAGAGCACCATGATGTCGCCATCCTCGGGCACCCGTACCCGGGCGGCCATCCCCTGGCTGTCCAGGTAGTCGCGCAGCTCCCGCCGGGACAGCAGGGCATGATTGACCGCCTCCATGTGGCTGGCGATCAGGGTGGCCTGCGGGGCGGCCTGATAGACGGCGGCCACATCCTCCTTGCCCATGATGATGGCGCCCAGACCCGTCACCTGGGCATCACCGCAGTTGAGGACGACGACCTCGGGTTGGTGCCGGTGCAGCGCTTGTTCAACCTGGGCATTCCAGACGGTGTCGCCGGCCAGATAGAGGGTCTTTTCGGCGGGATGGGAGAAGACCACTCCGCTGACCTCGCCAAGGCGATCCCCCAGCAGGGCCATGATGGTATCGCTGCCGTGTCGGCCTTCCGTCTGTTGCAGGCGGATGCCGGCGAACTCGCCGACCTCGCCCAGCAGGCGCACATCCTCGAAGCCGCATCCCCTCATGGTGTCGGCATCTTTTTGATGCTGCACGAACAGGGGAAGGTGCTTGGGGATCTTCGCTTTCGCGACATCGTCCCAGTGATCCAGATGGTCATGGGTGACAATCACCGCATCCACCTCCAGCAGGGTCGCCATGGGCAGCGGCAGATCGACCAGGGGGTTGCGAAGATGGCTGTTGGCCATGCCTTCGAAGCCGGGGTAGCTCCCCTTGGGGGCCAGCATGGGGTCGATGAGGAAGCGGGTTCCTGCGTAGTGGATGAGCAGGGTGGCGTTGCGAACCTGGGTAATCTTCATGGCGTGCTCCGGTTTCTCGTTGGGGACACGGCCAGTATGGAGGGATGAGGGACGGATCATGAGTGGCCCGCAGGCCTATTATCGATCTAATCGGGCCATTCTTGATGGCCTGCATTTCTTTTGTTTTTACCCCTTGAAAGCCAAATGCTGGCCCCTATATAGATAACAAGGCCGGAACGCTCGACAGAGGTTTCGACCAGGCGCCCGTCCATCAGGAGGGCAAACAATCCGTTATCGCTCACAAGAGGGTAATACTATGCGTTCTATCGACTTTTCTCCGCTCTATCGTTCTGCCATCGGTTTCGATCGTCTGGCCACTCTCATCGAATCTGCCGCCAGCAATGGCAATGCCGGCTATCCCCCCTACAACATCGAGCAGCTGGGTGACAGCGACTACCGCATCAGCATGGCGGTGGCGGGCTTTACCCAGGAAGAGCTGGAGCTGAGCTTCCAGGAAAATCTGCTGACGGTGAAGGGCAGCAAGCAGGCCGACACCGAGCGCAACTACCTCTATCAGGGGATCGCCGAACGCGGTTTCGAGCGCCGCTTCCAGCTGGCCGACTACGTGCGGGTGAAGGGGGCCGACCTCAAGAACGGTCTGCTGCACATCGACCTGGTGCGCGAAGTGCCCGAGGCGATGAAGCCCCGCAAGATCGAGATCAACGGCTGACAGCCTGACCTCGTTGCATTGCTGATGTTTCCCGGGTGCCGATGGCGGGCCCGTGGAGAGTAAACCCTGTTGCTTTATAGAAGGATAGGATCATGCGTAACCTCGATTTTTCTCATCTCTATTCCAATGCCGTCGGCTTCGAGCGGATGGCCCGCGAGCTGGAAGGCCTGTTCGATCAGAAGACCTCGGCCTACCCCCCGTACAACATCGAAAAGCGGGATCACGACAGCTACCTCATCACGGTTGCCGTGGCCGGTTTCGATCGCAATGAGCTGGAGCTGGAGACCGAAAATGGCACCCTCAAGGTGAAGGGGCGCAAGGTCGCCACCATGGGCGAGCGCCAATTCCTCCATCAGGGGATCGCCGAGCGGGACTTCGAGCTCGCCTTCAAGCTGAGCCAGCACGTGGAAGTGCAGGGGGCCAGGCTGGAGCACGGTCTGCTGACCATAGAGCTGGCCCGGGAGCTGCCGGAAGCGCTCAAGCCCCGTGCCATCCCCATCGGCAAACCCGATCAGCTGGCACTTCCCGGTTAAACAACATCGCTGACCACCTGATAGAAAAGAGGCCTGCATCTGCAGGCCTCTTTTTTCATGCCGAAGGGGGAATCAACCGGCGTAGAGGGCGTTGATCTCGTCGGCCAGGATGGCGATGCCACGACGCACCAGATCTTCGCTCTGGGCATAGTTGAGGCGGATGCACTCCTGGCTGTGGCGCCACTCGGGGTCGTCGATGCCGGGGAAGAAGTAGTGGCCGGGCACGATCAGCAGGTTCTTCGCCTTCAGTCGCTCATACAGCTCCTGGCAGTGGATCGGCAGGTCTTCGAACCAGAGCCAGAGGAAGAGGGCTCCCTCCGGCTTGTGGATGTGGAAGCGCGGATCCGGAATGGCCTCGCGCAGCAGCTGGACCGCGAAGGTGGCTTTCTGCTGGTAGAAGGGTTTCACCACCTGTTCGCTCAGGGTGATGATGTCACCGCTCTCGATCATCGGAATGGTGATGGCCGGACCCAGGCTGCCCGGCGCCAGATTGATGATGCCGCTCAGGTTGGTGATGGCCCGGATGATCTTCTCGTCGGCGATGACGATGCCACAACGGGTGCCCGGCAGGCCGAGCTTGGAGAGGCTCATGCAGAGGATGGTGTTGGCGTTCCAGAACGGCTTGGCGTCGCTGAAGATGATGCCGGGGAAGGGCACGCCGTAGGCATTGTCGATGAGCAGCGGGATCCCCTTGTCACGGGCGATCTGATCGAGGTGCTCGATCTCCTCGTCGGTGAGCACGTTGCCGGTGGGGTTGGTGGGCCGGGAGACACAGATCACCCCGATGTCGTCGCCCACCTGCAGGCTCTCGAAATCCACGTGGTATTTGAACTGGCCGTCGGGCAGCTTCTCGATGGTGGGCTTGTAGGCGACGAAATGATCGTCCGAGAGGGCCGAGTCGGCATAGCCGATGTATTCGGGGGCCAGGGGGAACAGCACCTTCTTCTTGCGACCGTCGGCGAACTCGCCGGCCAGCAGGTTGAACAGATAGAAGAAGGCGTTCTGGCTGCCATTGGTCAGGGCGATGTTGCGGGCGGAGATCTCCCAGCCCAGCTCCTTGCTGAGCAGGGTCGCCAGCGCCTTGGTGAACCTGTCCTTGCCCTGGGGGCCATCGTAGTTGGCCATGGCCTTGATCAGTTCGCCGTTGTCGAGCAGGGTGTTGGCCTCGGCCTGAAAGCGTTCCAGCATGGCGGGGATGGGGGCCGGATTGCCGCCTCCCAGCATGATGGCGTCGGGATTCAGCAGCCCTTGATTGAGGTCGTCCATGAGTTGGGTAATACCGGCGTGGCGAGTGAACTTCTCGCCGAACAAGGAGAATTCCATTCGGTGGCAAATCCAGAGTCAGTTAAGGGGGGAGCTAGCACCATAGCTCACTTCAAAAGCGGGTGTCGATCAAAAAAACGGGGCGTTTCACGTGGAACAGGGTTGCCATGATGGAGGTGGTAAAAAAAACCATTTATAGGTTTTAAAATAACCAACATTCGATTCAGGAAGGGGAATGACAGCATCAAAAAATTATTTATATCAATAAAATCATGCTGTTATAAATCTGGCACAACTATTGGAATAGCTATCTGGTCATCTCAACCACACCGGAGCACGCCAGATGAAGATCCTGATCGCTACCCTGATTGCCAGCAGCCTGAGCCTGAATGCCATGGCCGCCGAGAACCCCAGACCCGAGCTGGACAGCGCCGCCCTGCAGCAGGAAATGCTGGCCTTGCAGCAGCAGGCCTCCCATGACGTGGTGGCAGAGGCCATCCACAACCTCAAGCCGCTGGCCCTGGAGACCCTGGTGGTGGAGGCGAGCTCGGCCGATGCGACTCATCCCGAGAGTTGAGGTAGCGCAAGGGGGTCTGCCCCGTGTGCTGCCTGAAGAAGGCGATGAAGGCGCTGTCGCTGGCGAACTCCAGGGCAGCGGCCACCCGGCTGATGGGCTCGGCTTCGGCCAGCAGTTCCATGGCCCGCAGCAGTCGCCACTGCTGGCGCCAGGCCTGGTAGCTCATGCCGGTCTCCCGCATGAAGATGCGGCCTATGGTCTTGTCACTGGCACCCACCCGCTCGGCCAGCCGGTTGAGCCGATCGGGCAGGGTGTCACCCCGCTTTATCTCCTGCAGCCAGCCGGTCAGACGCCCGTCTGACGGCAGCGGCAACTGCCAGGATTCTCGCGGCGCTTGCGCCAGCTCTTCTTTCAATAATGCCAGTGTGCAGGTTTGCTCTGCTTCCGGCTTGTCCCAGGGCCAGAGCGCCATCCGCTCGATGATCTCCCGCAGCAGCGGGTTGACCGCCAGCACCGCCATCTCGTTTGGCAACGCGGGCTCCGGCTGGAAGTAGAGGGAGCGATAGGCCACAACTCCGCGCATCAACACCCGGTGGGGCAGACCCGCTGGCAACCAGGCCGCTCGCGTCGGCGGCAGCAGGCAGACCTGATCGTCCAGCTCTATGGTCATGCAGCCTGCCTGGGCGAACAGCAGCTGGTGGCGCTGGTGCTGATGGCGGCCGGAGTCGTGCCAGCCGAGGGCGGCGGCAATACCGATGGCGCTGCCGTCGTGCTGGTCCGGATCAAAGGGGTGATCGGGAAGAATAAAGGCCATGTGTCCGATTCTTGCTGTTTATAGTCCGCCTTATTGTAATCGGACAAGTTATCCCTCTCTAGAATGGCGACCTCTTGTGAAGGAGGTGTGTCATGAACAACAGGTTGCCACCGCGCTGGCTGGTGGTCGGATTGATGATGTTTCCCCAGATAGTGGAGACCATCTACAGCCCGGTGCTGACCCATATCGCCACTGAGTTTCGGGTGAGCGAGGGGCAGGCGTCCCAGACCCTGTCGGTCTATTTTCTGGCGTTTGCGGCGGGCGTGGTCTGCTGGGGCCGACTGTGCGATCTGGTCGGGCGGCGTCCCGCCATGCTGGCGGGGCTGATGACCTATGGCGCCGGTACTCTGCTGGCTTTGCTGGCCACTCAATTTGAAACCCTGCTGCTGGCACGGGTCATCGCGGCCTTCGGCGCCGCCGTGGGCTCCGTGGTGACCCAGACCATGCTGCGTGACAGCTATCAGGGCAGTGATCTGGCGCGGGTCTTTTCGGTGATGGGCATCGCGCTCTCCCTGAGCCCGGTACTGGGGCTGGTGAGCGGTGGCCTGCTTGCTGATGGCTTGGGTTATGTCGGGGTATTCGGCGCCCTGCTGGCGCTGGCAATCGGCTTGTTGCTGATGGCTTGCTGGCAACTGCCGGAAACCCGCCCGGCCATCACCCAAAGGGTCGCACTCTGGCCGCTGGCCTGCCGGATGGTGCGTGATACCGGCTTGTGGCGCAGCGCTGCCCTGGTGGCGCTGTTCAACACCATGCTGTTCGGCTACTACAGTCTGGCTCCCTTCCTGTTTGCCGGGCTGGGGTTGAGTGCGGGCGAGTTTGGTTATTCCGGCATCTTGCTGGCGCTGGCGACCCTGGGGGGCAGCCTGCTCAACAAGCGCCTGCTGGGGCGTGGCTGGTCGCCTGCCTCGCTGATCCGGCTCGCTGCCGCGTTGGCGCTGGGGTCCGGCTGGCTGGTGTGGGCCAGTCAGACTTCGCTCTGGTTCCTGCTGCCCATGATGGGGGTGGTAGTGGCGTTCGGGCTGGCGATCCCCAATGTGCTGAGCCAGGCGCTGCTGGCCTATCGGGAGGTGGCGGGCAGTGCCGGGGCCCTGTTCGGGCTCGGTTACTACCTGCTGCTCAGCCTGGGGTTGGCGGTTGCAGCCAGCTTGCAGGATCTCGGGCTGCTGCTCGGGGGATGCGGTCTGCTGGCCCTGTGCTGCGGTTGGCGTCGTTCCACGTGAAACATCAGCTGCCGATAAAGCGGTAGCCGATGCCGGCTTCAGTTTCGATCAGGGTGGGTTGCTGGGAATGTTGCCGCCCAGCTTCTTGCTGCAACATCAGCTGCCGATAAAGCGGTAGCCGATACCGGATTCGGTCTCGATCAGCGTGGGTTGCTGGGGGTTATCTCCCAGCTTTTTGCGCAGACTGGCGATGACGATGCGCAGGTAGTGAGTGTCCTCCTTGTGGCTTGGCCCCCAGATGTCGATGAGCAGCTGGGTCTGTTGCACCAGCTTGCCGGGGTGGCACACCAGCGCCTGCAACAGGGCGAACTCCTTGCGGGAGAGGGGGATCTCCTCGCCCTGCAGGGTCACCTTGTGGCTGCTGCTGTCCAGGGTCAGGCCACAGTGGGGGAAGTGGCGGCATTCGCCGCTGGTGGCACCGACTCGCTGGCGCAGCAGCACCCGGATACGGGCCATCATCTCCCCGACGCCGAACGGCTTGCTCATGTAGTCGTTGGCCCCCGCATCCAGCAGCCGCACCTTCTCCTGTTCTGAGTCCCGCGCCGAGAGCACCAGCACGGGATTGGCGTGGTGCTCGCGGATGGCGTGCAGGATTTGGATGCCATCACCGTCCGGCAGGCCCAGATCCAGGATCACCAGGTCGGGGTTGAGGTGGCGATACTGGGCCATCCCCTCGGTGACGCCGACCGCCTCACTCACCTGATGTCCTTCGGCGATCAGGCTGATCCGCAAAAAACGGCGGATGGCCGCCTCGTCGTCGATGACCAGTATGTGAGCCATTCAGCCTCCCGTTTGCTGATTGAAAAGGGCGGCGACCATCAGGCCGCCGGTGCGTTGAGGGCCAGCGGCAGGGAGATGCGCATGCAGGTGCCGTTGCCGTTGGGGCCGGCGAATGCCCAGATGCGGCCGCCGTGGACCTCTATCATAGCGCGGGAAATGGCGAGGCCAAGCCCGGTGCCGCGGCTGCCGCAGTCGCCGACCGGCTGGGTGTAGAACAGATTGAAGATCTTGTCCCGATCAGACTCGGCGATGCCGACCCCGATATCGATGATGTCGATGATGAGGTCGGGGTCCGCCAGCATCACCTTGAACTCGATGGGGGTGCCGGCCGGCGAGTAGCGGGAGGCGTTGTCGAGGATGTTGACCAGCACCTGCTCGATCAGGGCACCGTGCACATAGAGCCGGGGGATCTGCTGATCGAAGTGCACCAGCAGCTTGTGCTGGCGCCAGGAGGAGTCGAGTCTGCGGCGGGCGCTCTCCACCAGGTCAGCCAGGTCAACCCAGTCCCGTTTCAACTGGAAGTCCGGTGAGCCGATGCGAGTCATGTCCAGCAGGTTCTGGACATAGCCGTGCAGGCGGCGCGCCTCGTCCTGCACCGAGTGCAGCAGTTCGATGCGGTCCTCCGCACTTATCCGGTCCCCGTATTCCAGCAGGGTGCTGCCGGCCCCCATGATGGTGGCGAGCGGCGTCTTCAGGTCGTGGGAGACCGAGGAGAGCAGGGCGGCGCGCATCCGGTCGGTCTCCGCCTGCAACTGGCTGTCCGCCAGCCGCTCGTTGAGATCGATTCGGGCCAGGGCGGCGCGGATATCGGTGAGCAGGGCCTGCAGCTGGTGCTCGGCGGCGGAGGTGAGCGGACTGGCCAGCCGGATGCCCAGCACCAGGTCATCGCCGAGGTGATGATACTGGGCCTCGGCGGCGTTGAGGGTGGCGGTATGGGCACCGGCGCTCTGCTTCTGGGCCAGGCACCAGTCAATGGCGGCCTTGTCGGTCTGGCCCGGCCCGGTCTGGGTGTCACCGGCCCGGTACTGGTAATCCCCATCGAGCGCGAACACGGGCTGCCCAAGGGCGAGGGCGATGGCCTGGGTTCCCTGTCTCAGCACGTCCACCGGGCTGCTGGCGGTGGCCAGTCCCTGGCTCAGGGAGAGCAGGGCGTTGCCCAGTTGCTGGGTCTCGCGCAGGCTGACCAGTTGCTGACGCTGGCGGGAGGCGAGGCGCCCGGCCGCGATGCCGACGATGAGCAGCACGAACAGGGTGAGCAGGTCGCTGTGGCTGGCCACGCTCAGGGAGAAGTAGGGGAAGGTGAACAGCAGATTGTGGCCGACGAATCCCAGCACGGCGGCCAGGATGGCGGGGACCAGGCTGGTGGTGAGCGCGGTGGCCAGCACCCCCAGCACGAACAGCATGGGCAGGGAGGCGGGGGGCAGCCAGTGGGAGAGGGCCCAGACCGCGGCCGAGGTCCCCCCCATGATGGCCACCGCCAGCAGGCTCTGGCGAAGCTCACCCGGGCCTGCCGTTGGCAGGGTCAGACCGGGCTTGCGCTTCTCGGTATCCACCAGCGTGATCTCGAATCCCTGCGCTTGTTTGAGCAGATGCTGTACTAGGGATCGACGCCAGGGCGGGTTGCGGGATTTGCCGAGCAGCAATTGGGAGACCTGCTGCTGTTCGGCGGTCTCCAGCAGGGCATCGGCCACGGCCGGGCTGGAGAGGGTCAGCACCCTGGCCCCCAGCTGGGAGGCGAGGGCCAGCGCCTGCTCCAGCTCAGGGGAGCGCTGCCCCCTGCTGTCGATGTGCACCACCAGCCAGGGCAGTTGCCTGCGCTGGGCGAAGCGGTGGCCGTAACGCACCAGGGCGGCGCCGTGCTCATCCCCGATGCAGACCATCAGCTTGCCCCGCAGCGGCAGTGTGGTCTTGCCAGCCGCCTGCCACTGCAACTGCAGGTCTCCCTCCACGTGGCTGGCGGCGGTCTGCATCGCCAGCTCCCGCAGGGCGGTCAGGTTGTTCAGAGAGAAAAAGGACTGCAGGGCGGCCTTGGCCTGGTGGGGCACATAGACCTTGCCCTCCTTGAGGCGGCCGAGCAGCTCCTTGGGGGGGAGGTCGATCAGCACCAGGCTGTCGGCCTCCAGCAGCACCTGATCCGGCAGGGTCTCCTTGACCCTGACCCCGGTCAGCTGCCACACCAGATCGTTGAGGCTCTCCAGGTGCTGCACGTTGAGGGTGGTGTAGACGTCGATGCCGGCGCCCAGCAACTCCTCCACATCCTGCCAGCGCTTCTCGTGGCGGCTGCCGGGGGCGTTGCTGTGGGCCAGCTCGTCCACCACGGCGATGGCGGGCTTGCGCGCCAGCAGGCCGTCCAGATCCATCTCCTCCAGCCGCTGCTGGCGGTGCAGGTGCAGTGTGCGCGGCAGGATGGCGAGCTTGTCGAGCAGGGCCAGGGTCTCCTGGCGGCCGTGGGTCTCCACCACCCCGATCAGGATGTCGACTCCCTCCCTGGCCTGCTCCCGCACCGCCTGCAGCATGGCGTAGGTCTTGCCGACGCCGGGGGCCGCGCCGAGAAACACCTTCAGCTTGCCCCTGTGCTCCTGCTCCAGGCTCGCCAGCAGGGCGTCTGCCCTCACTTCATCACGCATCCCCGTGCTCCCGTTGCATCGGCCGAACTGCGGCCGTGACCTCATTGCTCATGCTTGTCCCCGTTGTCGAAAGGGAGCCTTCCCGAACGGCAAGGAGCGCCCTCAGGCGCCCTTTTGATGATCGAGTTGCAGGTTCAACTGGAGAATGTTGACCACCTGCGGGCCAAGGATACCAGCTTGTGCCGCCGACTTGACCTGCTCCGTCAACTGAACTGGATCCAGCCCCCGTTGCCCGGCGACCCTATCCACCTGGGCCAGCGCTGCATCGAGGGGCAGATGGGGATCGAGGCCGGAGGCGGAGCGGGTCAGCAGGGCGGGGACCCTGGCTTCCGGCTGCGCCCTGGCCGCAGCTGCGGCAAACTCGGCCCGCAGGGGCGAGCTCATCCCCAGGTTGCTTCCGCCGCCACCTATGGTGGCGAAATCGCTGGCGGAGGGGCGGGAGTGGAAGTAGTCGGCCCGCTCGAATTTCTGGGCCAGCAGGGCGCTGCCGACCACCTGCTGCTTGGCGTTGGTGAGCAGGCTGCCGTTGGCCTGCCAGGGGAAGAGCAGCTGGGCCAGCCCGGTGACGGCCAGCGGATATGCCACCCCCAGCAGCAGGGTCAGGGTCAGCAGGGTTCTGATTGCTATCATGATTTTCTTGCTCCAAATGCGTTGGGTGGATGCGGGCCTGCCCCGCATCCGGTAATGCCGTTACACCAGCCCCAGGCCGGTGATGACCAGGTCGATCAGCTTGATACCTATGAAAGGCACTATCAGGCCGCCGACGCCGTAGATCAGCAGGTTGCGGCGCAGCAGGCTGGCCGCCGTTCCCTTCAGGCTGACCCCGCGCAGGGCCAGCGGCACCAGCGCGACGATGATCAGGGCGTTGAAGATGATGGCCGACAGGATGGCGCTCTCCGGGCTGCCCAGCTGCATCAGGTTCAGCGCCCCCAGCTGCGGATAGGCGGCGATGAACAGGGCCGGCAGGATGGCGAAGTACTTGGCCACGTCGTTGGCGATGGAGAAGGTGGTCAGGGCGCCGCGGGTCACCAGCAGCTGCTTGCCCACCAGCACCACGTCCAGCAGCTTGGTGGGGTTGGAGTCGAGATCCACCAAGTTGCCCGCCTCCTTGGCTGCCTGAGTCCCCTCGTTCATGGCCAGCCCTACGTCGGCCTGGGCCAGCGCTGGGGCGTCGTTGGCGCCGTCCCCGCACATGGCGACCAGCCGGCCGTCGGCCTGCTCCTGACGGATGTAGGCCAGCTTCTTCTCCGGCGTCGCCTCGGCGATGAAGTCATCTACCCCGGCTTCGGCGGCGATGGCGGCGGCGGTCAGCGGGTTGTCACCGGTGATCATCACGGTGCGGATCCCCATGTGGCGTAGGGTCTGGAAGCGGGCCTTGATGCCCGGCTTGATGATGTCCTTGAGGTACACCACCCCCAGCAACTTCTCGTGGGTGCAGACCAGCAGCGGGGTACCCCCTTGGCGGGCGATGTTGTCCACCGATTTTAGGATGAGCTCCGGCACCGCCTTGCGATCGAGGGAGAGGTAGCGTAGCACCGCGTCCACCGCCCCCTTGCGATAGCGATGGCCGTTGCGATCCAGCCCGCTCAGCCGGGTCTCGGCGCTGAAGGGGATGATGATGTCGCTCTCCAGCTGGCTCGGTCTGGTGTGGCTCTTGCCCGCCAGGGTCAGGATGGATTTGCCCTCCGGCGTGTTGTCACCGAGCGAGGCCAGCATGGCGGCCTGGGCCAGCAGGGAGGGATCCACGCCGGGGGCCGGGATCAGCTCGTCCGCCATCCGGTTGCCGAAGGTGATGGTGCCGGTCTTGTCCAGCAGCAGGGTACGCACGTCGCCGGCGGCTTCCACCGCCCGGCCCGACTTGGCGATCACGTTGAGCTTCACCAGCCGGTCCATACCGGCGATGCCGATGGCGGAGAGCAGGCCACCGATGGTGGTCGGGATCAGGGTGATGAACAGCGCCAGCAGATAGAGCCGGGGCACCTGGGTGCCGTTGTAGTCGAGGAACCAGGGCAGGGTGGCCACCACCAGCAGGAAGATCAGGGTCAGCCCCACCAGCAGGGCGTCCAGCGCCATCTCGTTGGGGGTCTTCTGGCGCTTTGCCCCTTCCACCAGCGCAATCATGCGATCCAGCGTGCTTTCGCCCGGGTTGTTGCTGATGTGCACCCAGATCTGGTCGGAAACGACGGTGGTGTTGCCGGTCACGCCGCTGCGATCGGTGCCCGACTCGCGGATGACGGGGGCGGATTCGCCGGTGATGGCCGCCTCGTTGACCGAGGCGATGCCGGCGACCACTTCGCCGTCGGCCGGGATCATCTCGCCGCTGCGCACCAGCACCAGATCGCCCTTGAGCAGGCTGGTGGCCGGTACCCACTCGCCCTTGTCATCCTGCGGGCTGGTGACTCGACGTGCCTTGAGCTGGCTCATGCCGGCCTTCAGGCTGTCGGCCCGCGCCTTGCCGCGCCCCTCGGCCAGGGTTTCGGCGAAGTTGGCAAACCAGAGGGTGAGCCAGAGCCAGGCGGTCAGCTGCCAGGCCAGCGAAGGGGCGACGCTGGAGAGCGGTTGCCCCAGCAGCGACTCCAGGGTCGCCATCACGGCCGCCAGCCAGAGGGTGAACAGGATGGGGCTGCCAAACAGCGCCCTGGGGTTGAAGCGATAGAGGGCTTCCACCATGGCCTGCAGGATCTGTGATTTCTGTTTCTTGCCCTTCACCTGAATGGTGTCGGTGCTCATTGAAGCGGACTTGCTCATTGGAAAGCTCCCTGCATCGAATAGTTGGTCACGCAGATCAATCGGGTGTGCAGCATCAGAAAGCACCTCCCAGCAGACTCAGGTGTTCCGCCACCGGGCCCAACGCCAGCACCGGCAGGAAGGAGAGACCCCCCATCAGCAGCACGGTGACGATCAGCAGGGTGATGAAGAGCGGGCCGCTGACGGGGAAGTCCCCCTCGCTTCGCTCCTGACGCGGGGCGCGGGCCAGCTGGCCGGCGATGGCCAGTACGGGGATGATGTAGCCGAAGCGGCCGAGCAGCATGGCCAGCCCGATGGCGATGCACTGCCAGCTGTCGGCGGCGGCAAAGCCGGCGAAGGCGGAGCCGTTGTTGCCGGCGGCCGAGGCGTAGGCATAGATCAGTCGTGACAGGCCATGGGGGCCATCGTGACCGATGACGGTGGCGGAGTTCGGCATCAGCAGGGTAATGCCGCCGATCACCAATACCCCGACCGGCATCACCAGCATGCTGGCGACCACCCACTTCATCTCGGTGATGCCGAGCCGCTTGCCCAGATAGGTTGGGGTGCGCCCCACCATCAGGCCGCACAGGAACACGGTCAGCAGCACGAACAGCATCATGCCGTAGATGCCGGCACCGACGCCGCCGAACACCACTTCACCCAGCAGCATGTTGATCATGCCGACCATGCCGCCGAGGGGGGTGAAGCTGTCGTGCATGGCGTTGACCGAGCCGTTGGAGGCGGCGGTGGTCGCCACTTCCCAGATGCTGGACAGCACGGGGCCGAAGCGACTCTCCTTGCCTTCCCAGTTGCCGGCTTCGCTGGTGAGGTGGGCGAGGGCGGGATCCGGCTTCAGCTCCTGGCCGATGGCGAGGCAGAGCCCCAGCACCAGCATGATGGTCATGGCGATGAGGATGGCGCGGCTATGGGCCAGATCCTTCACGTAACGGCCCAGGGTGCAGACCATGGCGGCGGCCAGGGTCAGCAGGGCGACCATCTCCAGCCAGTTGGAGAGGGCGGTGGGGTTTTCGAACGGATGGGCCGAGTTGATGCCGAAGAAGCCGCCACCGTTGGAGCCGAGCTGCTTGATGGCGATCTGGGAGGCAGCCGGGCCGAGCGGCAGCAGCTGCTCCTGACCTTCCAGGGCATGGAACGGCAGGTAGGCCGACAGGCTCTGGGGCACCCCCTGCCATACCAGCAGCAGCGCCAGGATCAGCGCCATCGGCAGCAGCACGTAGAGGCAGAAGCGCACCAGATCCTGCCAGAAGTTGCCGAGGTGGGTGGTCTGCTGGCGGGCGATGCCGCGAAACAGGGCGATGGCGACGGCGGCGCCGGTGGCGGCGGAGACGAAGTTCTGGGTGGTGAGCCCCACCATCTGGCTGAAGTAGGAGAGGCTGGCTTCGCCGGAGTAGGCCTGCCAGTTGGTGTTGGTCATGAAGCTGACCGCGGTGTTGAAGGCGAGTTGCCAGTTCAGCCCTGGCAGTTGCTGCGGGTTGAGGGGCAGCAGCCCCTGCGCCATCAGGATCAGGAACAGCAGGCCGAAACCGGTGCCGTTGAAGGCCAGCAGGCTGAGGGCGTAGGACTTCCAGTCCTGCTCGCGCCCGTCCGTGCCGCAGCAGGCCAGGGTGGCGCGCTCAAGCGGGGCCAGCCAGCGACTCTTGCCTTCAAACACCCGATACAGGTAGTTGCCAAGCAGAGGCGCCGGCAGCAGCACCAGCAGCACGAACGCGACGGGATAGATGATCTCTTGCCACATATCCGGTTCCTCACTCATGGGTGCGCGCAAGGGCGCGCAGCAGATAACCCGCGAGGGCGAGGACCAGCAGCAGATATAGCCAATTCATAACGACTCCGTTGAGGTAATTAGCGTCAGGGATCGATGCATATCCGTGTCGATCCCATAGGTCTCATTGACGCTGAAAGGGTATGTAAAACGGGCGTAAAGGCGCCATAAAGCGGCCGGGAGCGGGCGTAAAATCGGCGTAAAGAAGGCGGGTTTTGCCGGCGGGTAAAAAACCAGCCAGGATTAGGGGGAACAGTCTTCCCGATATTAGGTGGTGCTCTCAACGTGTTCGAGATTCAGGCTAAGGAGTGTGCAGTCATCAAATGGTCCTCTAAAGAGGCACATTTACGTTTTTTGAAGAAAATAAATGCTTTATCTGTAAATTAATGGAGTTTTATGAAGTGAGAGGTCGTTTTCAACCACTTGAGAAACGCAGCTCAGCTTAGTGTGGTTTATATAATGGGTCTTCCTTTCTGTGGTGGACAGATGCTATTGAATGTATGTGATTCAAAAACAATTAAAGGAGGTTGGTATTTAAATGTGCTTCTCATTTTTCATAGGGATAATTGGTAATAGAAAAGATCATATTAATAAGGGGTGTAAATTTGGTTTTATTGGGGGGAGGGTTAAAAGTTTAGGCTTGGTGCAAATACACTCTTATTGTTAAATAATGACAACTAGTTTCTTTGTAATGGCTTGATAACCACGTTGTCAGTTTAATCCAGTTGAGTTATATATGCTTTCATTGCAGACTACTATACGGCCAAAAGCCAAAAGCCAAAAGCCAAAAGCCAAAAGCCAAAAGCCAAAAGCCAAAAGCCAAAAGCCAAAAGCCAAAAGCCAAGACCAATCTTCATAAACTAAAAGTATATTTAAAATACTTTGGCTATCAACTATCACTTTTTCATAAACCAACCAAGCCTACTTGATAACAGCCAGTTACAATTAGCACCCCTCTTTAATCATAATCAGACTATCTTTGTTTACAATTTAAGTTAAGTTGACCATTTATAATTTATTTGTTTGATGTGTTTTTTTTGTGAAAAAAAATACACCAAACACGATTTTTATATAACTTGTTGATTTATGGCGTTTTTATACATAACGCAATGTTTTTTTATATATTTTGATGAAAACATTTCTTGCCGATATTCTTTTGCCCAGAAAGCGAACATGATCGCAAAAAAAAGCTAAAGCTGTAACAACGTGCAACGTGCTTTGCTTTCTTGTCGGATGAGTCGATATATATTGGCTCCAACATACATTTGTATAAGGTATTTGAAAATGTTTAAAAAACATGCGCTGGCACTGACTCTTTCTTTTGTTACTTGCGGGGCTGCTATTGCTGCAGATAATCTGCTGCCAACCCAACCTGATCTGGGTCAGGTGGAGTTCGTGGGCACTATTATTGATTCTCCATGCTCCATTACTCCTGACACTGCTGATCAGACAGTTCCCATGGGGCTGGTGTCATCAGCAGTGTTGGCAGAGGGTAATACCAAAGTTATTCCTTTCAATATTGAACTGGAAGGTTGTACCGCCGAGGCTGCAAAGAAAGTATCTGTTAAGTTTACCGGTAATAGTGCTGAAACTGGTGGAAACGCTCTGGCTATCGAGGGTACTGCTGCTGGCGCTGGCATTGAATTGACTGATATCGCCTCTGGTAAAGCAATTGTGCTGGGCACTAACACTGATCCGGCTGATCTGTATGCCGGTGATAACACTCTTCAATTCGGGGCTCGCCTGGTTAAAACGTCAAAGGTCACAGCAGCAAAAGACATCACTCCGGGTGAGTTCACTGCCACAGCAAATTTTGAAATGTCTTATCAGTAAGATATTTTTAAGTATGGACATAAGCCTTTATAGGCTTATGTCTTTTAAATCATTTGCCTAGAAGAAGTACTTATATGGGTCATTATCTTAGGTTTGTATCTCTATTATTGTGCTGGCTGTTTATGCATCATGGAGTGATTAAGGCTGAAGGATATGACTTTAATTTAGATCTTGTTGATGTAATAGATAGGGAAAACATCGACTTCTCTCAGTTCAATAATTCCGGATTCATTTATCCTGGTGTTTATCACATGAAGTTGGTGGTCAATGCACAAATGATAAGTGAGCAGGATGTAAACTATATTGAATCTGAAGATAACTCATCCAAAATTTGCTATTCATCAGAATTGATTCACTCTATAGGGTTAAAAAATAAATATTTGGATATTGCATTATCCAGTTTGGATGGCAAAGGTTGTTACAACTTGGATGTATTAAAAGGTATCGTAGCTAAAGGTACACTTAATAATTATTCTTTGAATGTTTCTGTTCCACAGGAATATATGCAGAATACCTATAAAAACTGGGACTTGCCTTCTAACTGGGATAATGGTGTCAATGGTGTAATTATAGATTACGGTATCAATGTTAGATATAACAATAGATATCAAAATGGCGACTCAACAGATGTAAGTGCTTATGGAGTTGCAGGAATAAACACCGGTGCATGGCGCTGGAGAGCTGATTGGAACGGTATGTATAATCCACATAGCTCTGCGGGCGTGAATAATAATGACTTTACTGTTAACAGGGTATATGGATATCGGGCAATACCAGATTTAACAGCCAAGTTGACTGTTGGTGAGATTGATTTGGGCACATCTGTTTTTGATTCGTTCCAATTTTTAGGCGCATCCCTGGTAACCGATGAGAACATGTTGCCACCAAATTTGAGAGGATATGCACCTGAAGTCGTTGGTATCGCAAAGACGAATGCCAAAGTTGTCATCAGTCAAAATGGAAGAGTTTTATATGAGACTCAAGTTGCTGCAGGTCCATTTCGTGTTCAAGATTTAAACCAGTCGGTTAGTGGTACCCTGGATGTTCGTGTTGAAGAGCAAGATGGAACAGAGCAAAACTTTCAAGTTAACACAGCATCTATTCCATATTTATCAAGACCAGGCACTGTTAGATATAAATTGGCAGCGGGTAAGGCCACTTCAAGTTATCGGGAGCATAGAATTGATGGGCCCGAGTTTTTTAGTGGTGAATTGTCAATGGGGGTTTCCAATACATATTCGGTATTCGGCGGTGGATTGTTGAGTAATGGCTATGGCTCCTTGGTCGCGGGGGTTGGGCGAGATCTTTTCGAGATCGGCGCTATTTCATTTGATATTACGCGCTCTTGGGCCAGCGTCCCAGACAACGGCACCAAGTCTGGTAATTCATACAGGGTTAATTATTCAAAAAGCTTTTCAGATTATGATAGTCAGATAACTTTTGCTGCATATCGATTTTCTGAGGAAGACTTTCTCAACATGAACGATTATCTAATGCTGCTTAATGAGCCCTCTACATATGAGGCGTATTCCGGTAATTCGAAAGAATTGTATTCAGTCATTTTAAGCAAGCAATTTAGAGATCTGAATTTGGGGGCATATGTTGATTTTACTCACCAGTCATATTGGGATAATGCAGATAGAGAGCGTATCAGTGTATCTGTCTCAAGTCACTTTGACTTGCTTGACTGGAAAAATCTATCTGTATCAATGACAGGATATCGTTCCGAGCAAAATGGAGTCATTGACAATGGAATGTATGTCTCTATAAATGCCATGCTAGGACAGACTGCAAGAGTCAGTTATAGCCTTAATAAGAACAACGCAAATATTATGCATAATGTTTCTTATATGGACAGAATCGATGACCGTAACACATACTCATTAACGGCTGGTGCTTCATCCAATAATGACAGTGTGTTGAGTGGCTTTTATTCCCATGTAGGGGATAATAATTCAATATCGGCTAACTTTAACCATCAACCTGATGTTTCTACTGGCTTGGGATTATCCATGTATGGTGGTGTCACAGCAATAGCTGATGGTTCTACTGCTCTGCATAGAAATGGCACAAGAGGTGGTACTAGAATGATGGTTGATACTGATGGTGCTGCAGATATACCAATCAAAGGTTCAGGTCCATCAGTAAAGACCAATGTTAGCGGCAAAGCAGTATTGGCAGATCTTAGCAGCTATTATCGTCATTCGATTAGCGTTGATGTCAATGAGCTTGGAAGTGATGTTGAGTACATAGGCAGCCCAGTCAAAACAGGTACTCTCACGGAAGGGGCTATAGGTTTCCATCACTTTGATATGCTCTCTGGAGCGAAAAGATTAACTCAGATCACGCAGGCTAACGGCAAGTATGCTCCTTTTTCGGCTGTTATCTATAACGAAAAGAAGCAACAAATGGGTATGGTATCCGATGACGGAGTGGCGTATCTGATTGGCTTGAATAAGGGTGAAACCTTATCTGTTAGTTGGGGAGAAAAAACTTGTTCAGTGGTAGTACCAACTAAGCTACCCGATGAAAATGAACTCCTGAAATTTCTATGTCTATGACATTTCTATTTATATTTAAAGAGATAAGTTTATGAAACACATATTCACATCAATCACTATTCTGCTATTGGTAATATCTGGCGGCGCGGATGCAGCAGTCACGATTGACAGAACAAGAGTAATTTTCCCTGGTCAAGGCGACTCAATCAGTTTGCATATTATAAATACTAATAAATCACTACCTTATTTGGCTCAGGCTTGGCTTGAGGACAGTGAGGGGAAAAAAATAGATAGTCCTTTTGTTGTATTACCACCGATCCAACGTTTAGAAGCGGATTCACAGAGTATGTTGAAAATTCAAGCACTTCCTAACGTTAGGCAATTACCTCAAGATCGGGAGTCTTTGTTTTATTTTAATGTGAGAGAGATTCCACCTAAAAGTGATAAACCAAATACGCTGCAGTTGGCATTGCAAACAAGAGTTAAGTTTTTCTATCGCCCTTCTTCCCTGATACCGAAAAAGAACGAACCCAAGGTTGTTTGGCAAAAAAAACTTAAGCTGTATAAGGAGTTGGATAAGTATCGCATTGAAAATCCCACCCCATACTTTATTACTCTAACTGAAGCTGACTCGGCAGAAGGTGTACAAGCATCAAAGCGTTTCGAAGCGGTGATGTTGGCGCCAAGAACCAGTCATATATTGAATCTGGGACCCAAGCAATTAGGGGTCAGACCTATACTGACCTATGTTGATGACTTTGGTGCAAGACGAAAATTACAGTTTTCTTGTCCTGGGGTATCTTGTGATATCGATCCTGATGTCAAACATTAATGCACTTATAGTATAGGAGGGTGAGTCATGATAGGTATTAAACGAAGTTTAATGTCGTCTGTCTTTTCACTGCTCTGCGTATTAGCTAATACCTCCAATGTGAAGGCAGAACTGCTTGAATTCACTATTACAGGTAATGTGATAGAGAGCCCATGCAATATCGTCTTGGGCGATGGAAATATGTTATCGGTGCTGATGGGTACTATCAATGCTCAAGATTTCTCAAGCATAGGGAGTGAAACCGAACCAGTACCATTTTCTATTCAGCTGGAGGACTGTGAACTCTCGGTAGCTCAAACAGCCAAGGTGACATTTTCTCAAGTTGGGAATACAAGTGACCTGCTGAATACACAATGTGATGGCAGTGAATGTGGGTTTAAAGTCGGTCTGAAGGATGGTAATGGAAATATAACCCTTGGGCAGATGACTGCAGGACAATCTTTGAATCCAGGGTCTACAGAGTTGAAATTCCATTCATATCTTAGACGAACGCTTGAGAAAATAAAACCTGGGGAGTTTTCTGCCTCTGGTCAGTTTGAGGTGAGTTATGAGTAATCGAGTTGAATCGTTTTTGGCGTATTTTTGTCGTGGTAAGTGTGAAGGTGTAAGACAGCGCTTCGAGGGGGGGATATGTTCTATTTAATGAAAATTCCAACATTCCTCATCCTGGTATGTCTGATGTCAAAGAAATTAAAATGCATATCTTCAGGTTTATTTTGGGGCTCAGCGACTCTGACACTATTGATGTCTACCCCATTGCTGGCTAGAACAGTTCCAGCCGTACTTTCCTATGAGTTTGTACTTGGTGGGAGCTGTAGTAGTTATTCAATCGCTAATATGACCTACCAAGCTGTAGAGCTGGATGATACAGTCATTCAAAACCAGCTTACTGGCTATGGGTTGTGGAGCCCACAATCACATCGACATTTCTCGTCTGGTGGGGTTGACCCCTATTTAGCTGGCGGGACAGGTCTTTCAGGTTCCTATAACACAACCGTTGCTCAAGCGATCGATAGTGTTAATAAAGCAATATTTGGTTCCGCACGACCAGAAGTTGGTACCGTTAGCAACTATGTTGACCCAGCGAGAGGTTCACACTCTGGAGAATGTGCTCCAGCTGGGGTTGGTGAGTGTTGGGCAGCTTGGGTGGCAGCAGGAACTGATAAGAAGCCCTCCTTAGATGGTCGGGTTTGGGCTTTTCCTTATGGACAGTGTACTGCAACTGTGCCCCCATTTGACTTGGTTTGTGAGGCTCTGCTTAGGGATTCTGTTGTGGATTTCGGTCCAATCAAAGTCGGGAGTAATGGACGTAGAACACAGGGGATTGAAGTGAGCTGCAACAATTCCGCGTATTATAGTTTATCTGTTGTTGGTTCTCCGAATGGGGCGTTGACTTTTGATGAGGGGCGAGTGTTGATTACCCGTGATGATGGTCAGTCGCTCCCCTTTGAAGGTGAAGTTCAAGGTGGTAACAAGAAGACATTCCTGGGGCTGGATATAGATGCGACATTTGAGCAAGCCGGTCAGGTCGAATGGGGTGTGAAACTAGTCATCAACTATATGTAACATCACATAGACATCAAATTTTTGTAAATGGTTGGATGCTAACTAATGTCCAACCATGCTACTGTATCTAAAATTCCTTCTCCCTCATTTTAACCTCATCACTTTCCCTTCCTCCTTTTCGCTTATTCAGAAAAAATAACTTTTGAATTTTTCATAAAGTATCGTAATTTTATACAGGGAAATTTGAAATGTTCAAGTCCAGTTAAGATTGAACCACACAGAGGTTACTTATGACTCGTTATGTCATCGCCGGAAAAATCACATTCAACCCCCATCTTTATACTTTAGGTAACATAGATGGTCATGACTTGAGACTGAGTAGCAAGGAAAGTGAGGTGCTTGAGTTACTGTGTCAACATCAAGCCACTACAGTGACACGACAGTTTTTATTTGAACATGCCTGGCCGAATGCGTCAGGTACAGATGGTCACTTGAATCGCATCATTTTATTGCTTCGTCGTAAATTTGATGTCTTGGGGGAAACTGATGCAATAAAGACGGTACCTAAAGTCGGATATATTCTGGCTGATGCGGTCGCTTTTCTTGAAGAGAGCGCATCAGGAGAAGATGAGAATTATGAAAAAAATATGATGTTTGATGGTGTGCATGATATTGAATATCACGTAGAGTATCACTTTGATAGCAAGAGTATGCTCGATAACCCCATTTTCATAAGTAAAGATGAAGCGATCCAGCCTGAACCAGAAGCAAAACTGAAACGCCTTGGTTATTCATCGCCCAGTTTATGGACACGTCTAACCACAAAAAAAAGAATATATATTTATGGGTGTGCTTTATTATTTTCATTTATTTTAGTGTTTATGCATTTTTATTTTAAATCAAATGCTGGTGATGGAATAAAAAATGACTATTATGTTGGTGTAAATCAATCACTTATAAAAAATTTTCTTGTTTTAACACCCGTTGGGCTAGACAGAAAAGTATCTGACGATGTTAAAAATATTATCAGTAATTTAGATAAGACTGTAGATGGAAAAGTATATGTAGGTATTTCTCCGAACGTCATCTCTTTAATGCATGTCAATGATACGGATGAAACAAAAATCAAAAAGCTTTTTATTTCAGACGAGATCGAACCAGTCGAAATATTGAAGTGTGCATTACTGGAAGAGTTTGGAGTTGACTCAGTTGATAATATTGAGCTTCCCCCTAAGGGTAGCGTGCATATCAATAAGAACTCAACCGTGAAGGTTTTCAACTCGGACGTAATTTCTGATTGCAGTCGGAGTACATTTTCTGATGTAAAAACAAACCGTGAAATGTTATTTACATTGTCACTGACATTGAACACAGACAAGAGTTTGGATTTATCGGATAATAGATATAGATTCTTTTATGCAGACTTCAGCTTTTCTTATAAAGGGCATGAGGTTCTCAATACCACTGCCTCGGGTAATATGAGAAAAGAAATAATAGGAAGTGATTCATGGGATGTCTGGATGATAAAAGCTAAGAACGTTGTGTCGTTTGATACATCATCAGTAACGGAGAACACCTCTTCTCTTAAAATGCTGAGTGATTTTGCAAATAAAGATTCAGCTGTTTATGCATTGAAATTGGATGAAGGAATTTACTACATAGATTTTTTTGGTGGGATAGTTGTTTCAACTAGATAGCTGTTTGTATTTGGTCGCATTCTTTAGTTGAGTGCGACCCCATCATTTAATTTCATTATTTATTGTCATAAATCATTTGTTGATCACGGCTGTTTGTTTAATGGACACTGCAAGGAGTTTAAACAATTGAGATTGCACTATTATGAATGTTATTTTTTTACAAAACAAAGCTGTCGCAGCGTCTATCAAGCTTAATAAATCTCTTTTTAAGAGTCGCTATCAGCCGATAATAAATATTAATAATGGTCGCGAGGTTGGTTATGAGGTCCTCTCTACTATAGAAAAGTGTGATGATGTTGAGAAGTATTTTTCTGAGATGAGTGATGGTGATGTGATTGATTTGGTTAAAAGTCAAGTTAACCAAATCAATCATATTTGTCGGGTGGACGTATCTTCAAAGAAGAAGCGTTTTTTCGTCAATATCAGAGCCACATCTATATCTGATCGCTCATTTATTGAATGGTTGTGCAAACATAGCCAGTGTAAACTGGCACTTGAAGTCGATTATCAAGATTTATCAGCGCAGTCTATTGGCACCTTTGAGCCGCGTAATTTAGAGCTGTTGAGATATCATGGTCATCAGATCTGGCTTGATGATTTTAATTGTAATTTTGGAGAATCATCGTCATCACATGTATCTTCTAATTATTGGGATGGAATTAAGATAGATAAAAAAGTGTTATGGACATTTTGTCATGACCATAGAGGCTTGAAGCGTGGTGTGGATCGTTGTCGGCGTGTAAGCGATTATGTTTTAATTGAAGGTGTTGAGACCGTTCAGCATCTGAATGCATGTGAAAAAGTTAAAATTGATTATTGCCAAGGCTTTCATTGGAAAAACAAACAGTTTTTATGATTGTCGTTATTGTACAGATCTAGTTATCACCTGACACCGGCCTCAAGTCGGTGTCCTTTTCATGTCTTTTTTCATTCCCATCCACCTTATCTCGTGATGGGAGGGAAACACGGTTATCAAGGTTGTTCCCAGTGTTTCCCTCCCTGTGCCGTCAATCAGCATATGATGACTATCTCTTCTGCTTTGGTTGGCTGTGAAGAGAAATGCAGTTGCCGAATCAGGCCATGGCGTTTCTGCTGCCACTTTTCACTCAGCGCATGGTCACAAACTCTTCCGCACTGGTCGGATGAATGGCAACGCAGTTGTCGAAGTCCGCCTTGGTGGCCCCCATCTTCATGGCGACGCCGAAGCCTTGCAGAATTTCGTCCATGGCGAAGCCGATGCCGTGCAGGCCGACTACCTTCTCTTCCGGCCCGACGCAGACCAGTTTCATCCGGGTGGGCTGGCGATGCTGGGTCAGGGCCGAGTACATGGCGGTGAACTGGCTGCGGTAGACCTTCACCTGATCTTCCCCGTATTCGGCGACGGCTTCCGGCTCGGTCAGGCCGATGGTGCCGATGGGCGGGTGGCTGAACACCACGGTCGGCACCAGATCGTAGTTGAGGTGCTCGCCCGGCTTGTTGTTGAACAGCCGCTCCGAGAGGCGGCGGCCTGCCGCGACAGCCACTGGGGTGAGCTGGATGCGGCCGGTGTTGTCACCGACGGCATAGAGGTTGGCGACGGCGGTGTTCTGGAACTTATCGGTGGGGATGAAGCCCTTCTCGTCCAGGGTGATGCCGGTGGCAGCCAGATTGAGGTTGTCGGTGGCAGGCACGCGACCGATGGCCCAGATGAGGCAGTCCACGGTGAGGTGGCGACCATCTTCCAGTTGCAGGGTCAGGCTGTCGTCGGCGTTCTTGATGACGGCCTTGGGAATGGCGTGGGTGTGCAGCTTGGGCCCTTCCTGCGCCATGATCTCCACCAGGGTCTCGTGGATCATGGGGTCGAAGTTGCGCAGCGGCGCATGCTTGCGCACCACCAGATGGGTCTCGGAGCCAAGTGCCTGCATCACGCCTGCGATCTCCACGGCGATATAGCCGGCACCCACCACGGCAACCCGTTTGGGCTGGCTTTGCAGGTCGAAAAAGCCGTCGGAGTCGATACCCAGTTCGGCGCCCGGAATGGTCGGGACTTCGGGGCGGCCGCCGGTGGCAATCAGGATGTGATCGGCGCTGTAGTGCTCGCCGTTCACCTCGACGGTATGGCTGTCGACGAAGCGGGCGAAGCCCTTGATGACAGTGATCTGGTTCTTGCCCAGCACGTTCTGGTAGGACTGGTGAATGCGCCCGATATAGGCCTGACGGGATTCGACCAGCTTGGCCCAGCTGAAGTGGTTGAGCGTGGTGTCGAAGCCGTAGTCGGCGCCATATTTCAGGGCATCGGCGATCTGGCCTGCATACCACATGGCCTTCTTCGGTACGCAGCCGACGTTGACGCAGGTGCCACCCAGCTCTTTGGCTTCGATCAGGGCGACTTTCTTGCCGTACATGGCTGCCCGGTTGGCCGAGGCGATGCCGCCGCTGCCGCCACCGATGGCGATGTAGTCAAAATGCTGTGCCATTGCGAGGTTCTCCGCTCGTTAAGAATGCAGTCACAGCATGATGGGGACAAAGCGGCCGGCCCACAAGAGCCGGTGCTCAGTTCTGCTGGATGGGCAGGCGAATGTGGAACTGGGCGCCCTGGCCCGGTTCGCTGGCGCAGTGGATGCGGCCGCGCAGCAGCTGGACCACCAGGTTGTAGATGATGTGAGTGCCGAGCCCGCTGCCACCTTGTCCCCGCTTGGAGGTGACGAAGGGATCGAAGATGCGCGGCAATATCTCCGGGGGGATGCCGCGGCCGTTGTCACTGTAGTCGATGACCAGCTCGTCTCCCTGCTGCGCCACCTGGATGGTGATCTTTCTGGGCCTGTCCCAGCCATCGAAACCGTGATGGATGGAGTTGAGGATCAGGTTGGAATAGATCTGGGTGAAGCTGCCCGGGAAGGAGTAGATGCTCAGCTTGGGATCGCACTGGATGTCCACCTCGCACTGGGCCTTCTTGAGTTTGTAACCGAGGGAGACCACCACCTGATGCAGGTTGTCGGCGAGGCTGAAGTTGTAGCGGGCCTCGGAGGACTGATCCACTGCCACCTGCTTGAAGCTGGCGATGAGCTCGGAGGCGCGTCTCAGGTTGCCTTGCAGCAGTTGCATCGACTCGTCGAGATTCTGGGTGAATTCGTTGAGGTAGGTGCGGGAGAGCTGCTTGGCCTCGATATGCTGCTTGAAGTCGGCCACCCGCTCCTGCAGGTAGGAGGAGGCGGTGACGCTGATGCCGATGGGGGTGTTGATCTCATGGGCCACGCCGGCAACCAGGGAACCGAGGGAGGCCATTTTCTCCGACTCCACCAGGGTCTGCTGGGCCTGCTTGAGATCGTCATAGGCCTTGCCCAGCTGGTCGTTGGCATCGCTCAGGCTGCGGGTGCGTTCCGCCACCTTGCCTTCCAGCTGCTCGTTGAACAGGGTGATCTCCCGCTCGACCTTTTTGAGGGGGGTGATGTCATAGCCAAAGCCGATCAGGTACTTGAGGTTAGGCCCCTCGTAGAAGGGAGCGAAGGTCCACTGCAGTACCAGCTCGTTGCCCTGCTGGTCGTGCATGGTGATCTCCCTGTCCTCCAGAGCGCCCTGATCGGCCAGGGTGGCGGCCAGCTCGTCACGCTGCTCCTTGCTGACGAAGAGATCCAGCCAGTTGTGCTGCAACAGCTCCTGGTGGTGATAGCCGGTGAGCAGGATGGCCGCCGGGTTGATGCTGGCGATGTTGAGATCCGGCTCCATGCAGCAGATGACCATGTTGGCGGAGTTGATCAGGGTGGCGGAGAAGTCCCGCTCCTGCTGGAGCTGATCGGCGGCCTGATGGCGGGCCGTGAACTCGTCGTTCAGCCGGGTGCGCATCTGGTTGAGGGTGGCGGCCAGGGTATCGAATTCGTCAGGGGACTTGCGGGGCAGGGGCCGACCTTCCAGGGTCAGCTCCACCGCGAGGCGATCCAGGCTCAGTTTCTGGGCATAGCTGACGATGCGGTTGATATGACGGATCACCAGATAGTAGATGATGACCAGGATGCAGAACGAGACGACCAGGGTCTTGATGGTCTGGCTGACCAGGATCAGCACGGATTTCTCGATGAGGCGCTGGTAGACCTGCTCCAGGGAGGCGGCGACGAAAAGCTTGCCGACCACTTCCCCCTGATAGCTCAGGGTGAACTCGCGGGAGATGTCGTATTGGGGCTGCTCCACCCCCTGGGTGAGCAGGGGCACTTCCGAATTGCCCAGCATCTCCTTGACCATGACGAACTGCATGTTGGGGAGGTTCATGATGCCCTCGATCTGCACCTTCACCTGCTCTTCATCCAGATTCCAGAGACTGGCCGAGATGGGTTGCAGGAAGGAGGCCTCGATCTGGCCGATGCTGGCCTCGATGACGGTCACATCCTTGTTGTAGTCCCAGGCGAGCTGAAGCACGGTGATGAGCAGTGCCAGCACCGTACTGCAGATCAGAATGTAGGAAAGCAGACGATAAGAGAGTCCGTTAAGGCCGACGGCCTTGGAGAAGATTCCTGACATGGCGTCCTTGCGGTCTGGATTGAGTGCGGTTTAGTTTAACTGCTTCATGGACTTATGTCGTGTGTCATCCAATGGATAAAAATAAGGCCCCTTTCGGGGCCTTGTTTGTGTGGGCTGGGATCAGTGACCGCCCTTGGCTTTTGCCGGGATGGATTCGTCGAATTCCGGCAGCGGCTTGTGCTCGGATGCCAGGAAGGTGTAGATGACCGGCAGCACGAACAGGGTGAACAGGGTGCCGATGGCCAGACCCGCCACGATGACGATGCCGATGCTGAAGCGCTGTGCCGCCCCCGCACCCGAGGCATAGAGCAGCGGGATAAGGCCTGCGATCATCGCCGCCGTGGTCATCAGGATGGGGCGCAGACGGACCTTGGCAGCCTGCATCACGGCTTGCATCCGGTTCAGACCATGGAGCAGCTGCTCCTCCTTCGCCACCTCGCAGATCAGAATACCGTGCTTGGTAATCAGACCGACGAGGGTGATGAGACCGACCTGGGAGTAGATGTTCATGGTGGCCATGCCCCACGCCAGGGCGATCAGCGCGCCACTGATGGCCAGCGGCACCGACACCATGATGACCAGCGGGTCACGCACGGATTCGAACTGGATCGCCAGCACCAGGAAGATGATGGCCAGGGCCAGGGCGAAGGTGGCGTAGAGCGCATTCCCTTCGGTCACGAACTGGCGGGCTTCCCCCATGAAGTCGTAACGATAGCCTTGGGGCAGCTTCTCTTCCGCGGTCGCCTTGAACCAGTTGATCGCATCCCCCATGGCCACGCCAGGTGCCGGCACGGCGCCGATGGTGGCGGAGTTCAGCTGGTTGAAGTGGGGCAGGGCACGGGGCTCTCCCTTCACTTCAATCTTGATCAGGCTGCCCAGCGGGATCGACTTGCCGTCGGCGGCACGCACGTAGTAGCCCTTGATGGACTCGGGGTTGAGACGGAACTTGCGCTCCACCTGCGGGATCACCTCGTAGGAGCGGCCATCCAGGTCGATACGGTTGACGTAACCGTCCGCCATCATGGTGCCCATGGTGATGCCGATGTCCTGCATGGTGATGCCGTAGGCACCCGCCTTGTCCTTGTCGATGCTGATCTTCATGGTGGCCGAGTCGTAGTTCAGATCGAGATCCGAATAGACGAACTGGCCGTTGGCCTGGGTTGCCGCCAGCATCTCACCCGCGATCAGGAACAGGCTCTCGAAGCTGTTCGGGGTGGTGATGACGAACTGGATGGGCAGACCGCTCGAGGCCCCCGGCAGTTCCGGGAACTGGAAGGTGGTGATGGCCATCCCGGGGATGTCCTTCACCAGACCGGCGACCCGGTCCAGCACCTCTTTCTGGCTCGCTTCACGCTGGCTCCAGGGCACCATGGAGGCGATACCGAACGCCTGATTGGAGTTGAACACCCCTGAGAAGACCTGGGAGTAAGCGATCTCCGGCTGGTCGTCCAGGACTTTGTTCACGTCCGCCATGGTGTTTTCGATGTAGTCCAGGTTGGCGTTGGAAGGTGCCGTCCCCAGCACCGCCATGACGCCTTTGTCCTCGGACGGGGCCAGCTCGCTCGGAATGAACTTGAACAGCAGCGGCAGGCTGGCGAACACGATGACGGCAAACAGGATGACCACGATGCGCTTTTGCATCACGGCATGGAGCATGGCGTCGTAGCGGGCCGTCATCCGGTCCAGCAGATCGTGTACGGTACGCTCGAACTTGCCGGGCTCCTCGTTGGCCCTGAGCATCTTGGCGCACATCATGGGCGACAGGGTCAGGGCGATGATGCCCGAGACGAACACGGCGCCCGCCAGGGTCAGCGCGAACTCCTTGAACAGGGAGCCGGTGATGCCCCCCATCAGGGCGATGGGCGCATACACCGCCGCCAGGGTGACCGTCATGGCGATGACGGGCACGGCGATCTCCCGGGTACCTATGATGGCGGCCCGGAACGGCTCTTCCCCTTCCTTGATGTGACGGTCGACGTTCTCCAGCACCACGATTGCGTCATCCACCACCAGACCGATGGCCAGCACCATCGCCAGCAGGGTCATGAGGTTTATGGAGAAGCCGAACATGTCCATCATCATCACCACGCCGATGAGGCTTAGGGGAATGGTGATGATGGGGATGATGACCGCCCGGAACGAACCGAGGAACAGGGTGATCACCACCAGTACGATGGCGGCCGCCTCCAGTATGGTCTTGATGACCTCGTGGATGGATTCGTTGATGGCGATGGTGGAGTCATACAGGACGTTCACCTGCATGGTGCTCGGCATGTTGCGCTTCAGGCTCGGCAGCAGCTCCAGCACATCGTGGGCGATGTTGATGGGGTTGGCTGTCGGGGCTGCGTTGATGGCCAGAACCACGGCCTCGCGGCCGTTGGCGCTGGCGCGATAGATGTCGTGGCTCTTCTCCAGGGAGACCTTGGCGATGTCGGAGAGACGGATCACCTTGCTGTCGCGGGTGGCGACCACCAGACGCTTGAGCTCTTCGATGTTGCCGACCTGGGTCTCGGCGTTGCCGTTGAACAGGGTGAAATAGCCGGTGGCCTGGCCGGTCGCGGATTGATAGTTGTTGCTGTTGAGCACCGTCATCACGTCGCTTGAGGTCAGGTCAAAGGCGGCCATCTTGGCCGGATCCAGCCACACCCGCAGGGCGAATTCGACCCCGCCATACAGATCCACCTTGGAGACCCCGCCCACGGTAAACAGCTGGGGCTTGATGACCCGCTCCAGGTAGTCGGTGATCTGGCTGGAGTTGAGCTCCGGGCTGGTGAAGCCCATGTAGAGCACCGCCGTGGTGGAGCCGGTGGAGGAGGTGACCGAAGGGTCTTCCGCCTCTTTGGGCAACTGGGAACGCACCGAGTTGACCTTGGCCAGGATGTCGGACAGCGCGGCGTTCGGATCGGTGTTGAGCTTCATGTACGCCGTCACCGTGGAACTGCCCAGCTGGCTCGAGGAGGTCATGAAGTCGATGTTGTCGGCCTGGGCGACCGCCTGCTCCAGGGGCTGGGTGATGAAGCCCTGGATCAGGTCCGCACTGGCGCCATAGTAGCTGGTGTTGACCGTGATGACGGTATTGATCACCTCGGGGTATTCACGCACCTGCATCTTGAAGATGGCCTGGAAGCCCAGCAGGGCTATCAGGAAGCTGAGCGAGATCGCCAGCACAGGCCGTTTTATGAATATGTCAGTAAATCGCATCGCAGCTCTCCGCGCTTACAGCATCGGGGTTTGTGCCGGAACGGCAAGGGCATCGTTCTCGACCACGTGCACCTTGGTATCGTTGCTCAGGCGAACCTGACCCGACAGCACGATTTGATCGCCAGCCTTGATGCCGGACAGCACATGGACATCGTTGCCGCGACGCTCACCTGCCTTGACCACCACCTGCTTGGCGCGTTTCACGCCGTCAGCCTCGTGAATGACGTAGACGTTCTCGCCATAGAGGGTGAAGGAGATGGCGGACTGCGGGATCACGATCTGGTCTTTCACCGTGGGCAGTATGATGCTGGCGCGGGCGAACATGCCGGAACGGAGCTGGCCGTCGTTGTTCGGAATGTCTGCCTGCACCTGGATCAGGCCGCTCTGATAGTTGACCGCGGGCTCGATGGCCGTGATCTGGCCGTCAAACTGGGTCTGGGGATAGGCATCCACGTTGATCTTGATGGTCTGTCCCAGGGTGATTTTGGAGATGTCGGTCTGGGGCACGGTGAAGCGCAGGCGCATCACGCTGGTGTCTTCCAGGCGCACAATCTGGGTACCCGGTTCCAGATACTGGCCGAGGAAGACGTTGCGCAGGCCCACGGCACCGCTGAAGGGGGCTCGCACCTCACGACGGGCGATGGTGGCCTTCAGACTGTCGATGTCCGCCTCCAGGGAGCGGTAGCTTGCCTCGGCATCATCCAGCTGGTCCCGGGAGATGGAGTTCTTCTGATAGAGGTTCTTGTAGCGCTCGAACTTGGCCCTGGCTGCCGGCAGCCTGGCCTGGGAGGAGTTCAGATTGGCTTTTTCCACACTGGAGTCCAGGCTCAGCAGCAGTTGATCCGCTTTGACATGTGCCCCGGATTCGAACCGGATGCTGTCGATGGTGCCTGACAGCTCGCTGGAGAGGGTGACCCCCTGGTTCGGCTCGATGAAGCCGATGGCTTCAATGGTGGGGACCCAGTCCTGCGCCTTGGTGACCATGGCAGTGACAGGGAACTCGGGCTCGGGCCGATTGGCCATGAACTCTGCAATCTTCTTCTGCTTGAACATATTGAAGCCGATGACACTGCCAAACAGGGCGAGTGCTATCAGCAACATGATGGCCATCCACTTTTTCATGAACAGGCTCCTGTGATGGAAACATTAGGGTTTAAAATGGCATTCCAGCTGGCCCGGATGACCGTCTCCAGCTGTTCCTGCGTCAATTCGAAATCGTGAACCCGGCGCTGCTGTGCCAGGTTGGCCACGCAATCCAGACTCAATGCTTGCAACACCAGAATGGGGAGATCGATGAAGAGTCCCTGTTGGCGTCCTTGCTCAAAGAAGCGCTCAAGTGGCGCCCACGTCGCCATTATGACCGGATCCCGCTCCAATTCAGCCCCCAATGGAGAACTTTCGTACTGCAATTTGCACTTGAGTGCATTGGGGTAGCTGGTGAAGATGGCATCGATGTTGAGCCAGAGGCGTCGATACTGCTCATAGGACACCTCTTCTATCTGCACACCTTCCATGACCAGGGGATGAAACTTGAGGATAGTGTGCTGATAGAGCTGGCGGATCAGGTCATCCTTGTCGCTGAAATAGCGATAGATGGTACCTGCCGCCACCTTGGCTTTCTTGGCGACCACGGCAATGGAAAGGCCGTAGAAGCCCTGCTCGCCGAGGATCTCGTGAGCTGCTTCGAAAATGCGTTCTTTCTTATCCATGGTTATCAGAGGTCAACGACTGAATGAACGTTCATTCATTCTAGGTGGGCGCAAAGGCAAGTCAAGCATTGCCCATCATCTTTGACCCTATGGGGTGAGGGATTCAAAAAGTAGTGGGGAATTGCTGGATCCAGCCTGAACAAAACAAAAATAGTTGAAAAGGGTCGGAAGTGATTGAAAAACAGGCACTTGATTCTTTGTGTCAAAAAAAGAGTAGACAAGGTCGGCATCATCATCAATAATGCGCCCCGTTCGACAGCGTAGCGCCCGTAGCTCAGCTGGATAGAGCGCTGCCCTCCGGAGGCAGAGGTCACAGGTTCGAATCCTGTCGGGCGCACCATCAAAAGTGCGCCGGTTAAACGGGCGTGTTGAAGAACGAAAACAGCTGTGGTGGCTGTAGCTCAGTTGGTAGAGTCCCGGATTGTGATTCCGGTTGTCGTGGGTTCGAGCCCCATCAGCCACCCCATTTTACAGCTTGTCAGGTACGCGAAGGTGGCGGAATTGGTAGACGCGCTAGCTTCAGGTGTTAGTGCCCCCCGGGTGTGAGGGTTCGAGTCCCTCTCTTCGCACCATACTTGCTGTATGACGAGGATGACCAGATGGTCATCTTTGTGTTTTTGGAATACCCCTTCGGTGATTAGCGCAGCCCGGTAGCGCATCTGGTTTGGGACCAGAGGGTCAAAGGTTCGAATCCTTTATCACCGACCACATTTGAAAACCCCGCTCAGGCGGGGTTTTTGCTTTTTGGCGTTTCTCTTCTGCTTTTTCCTGTCACGTCTTTTTACACTTCTTCAGGCGCCTGTTCGCCACGAGTTCGCTATGCTGGGGCCCGGAGCCGCGAGACAGGGGACGCTCGGGCACGGACCAGATACAAGGCCTATGCATCACCATATCACTTCTCTTCAACTCTCCGTGCTGGCCATGGCCGCACTGCTGCTGGGCGGCTGCGCCCTGCAGCCAAAACCGGAAGATCTTCTGATGGGCGCCGCCCCCAAGCCAAAGGCCGAACTCGAGGCCACCTTGGTGACCAGTGGTGGTTTCTGCGTGACCCTGAGCGAGCAGGGCCGTCTGCTGACTCAGCCCTGCGATCAGCAATCGAACCAGTCATTCAGCTGGGATGTCGGTGCCCTGCAACTGGCCGGGGATTGCCTGGTCGCCAAAGGGGAGGATGGTCTGGGGATGGAGGCGTGCCGGGAGGAGAGCCATCAATGGCAGTGGCAGGGGGATCGTCTGTTCAATCGGCAGGTGTCACTGTGCCTGGATGTGGCGGGTCGCCGTCATAAGCCGGCCGTCCCCCTGCGCCTCGCCGAATGCTATGGCGGCGCCAACCAGAGCTTTGAGTGGACGCCATCCGGCACGCTGTTGAACCGTCTGATGCACCCGGCACTGACGTGGTGACAAGAGAGCGAGAAGCAAAAAGGGTGGCCCATGTGGCCACCCTTTTTCGATCCGCGACGGGAGTACCGTATCAGCGGGTCTGGGAGGCGAACAGTTTCTCCAGATAGACGGCAACGCCATCTTCATCGGAAGTGAGGGTCTGTTCATGCTCTGGCAGGGCCTGTTTGAGGCGATCGTGGGCGTTGCCCATGACGACGCCACGGCCCACCATGCTCAGCATCTCGAAGTCGTTCATGCCATCGCCAAAGGCCACTGCCTGGGACATCTCCAGCCCGTGCTGCTCCAGCACGGCGCGCACGGCATTGCCCTTGTGCACGCCGGCGTGCATCACCTCGAGGCAGTCAGGCAGGGAGAAGGTGACGTTGATCCGATCACCATATTGCTGGTTGAGGTGCGCCTCTATCTTCAGCAGCTTGTCGTGGTCGCCGATGTAGAACACCTTGTTGACCCTGTCCTTCGGGTGGTTGGCCAGATCCGCCAGGCGGTAGCTGAAGCCGGAGTCGTGATGGAACTGCAGCAACCAGGGCAGCTCCTCTTCCACCAGCCACTCGTCGCCGTAGTAGACGTTGATGTGGATGGAGGGGTCGCGCTCGAGGGCGATCAGTTCGGCCGCCACTGTGGCCGGCAGTGCCTGGTTGTAGACCAGCTGGTCCTGCTTGTCGTGCACCACGGCGCCGTTGGAGGTGATGAGGTAGATATCCAGCCCCAGCGCATCGCGGATGCTGCGCACGTCCACGTGATGGCGGCCGGTGGCGACCACGAATTTGACGCCCTGATCGACCAGACGGTGCAGGGTATCCCGGGTGCGGGAGGAGATCTGGTGCTGCCCGTTGAGCAGGGTACCATCGAGATCGGACACAACTACCTTGAACATCATTACCTCGACTTCAATTGAACGCCGGGGGAGTGTACCCCAGCGTCTGCCGTCACCCCATTTATTTAGGGATCCAAAAAATAACCAGCCCCTTCTGGTCGCGTCAGTAGCGCGCGAAGAAGGCCAGGGTTGCATTGAGCGCGGCCTGGCGCTGGGGATCCGCCTCGATGAAGAGCTCGTGCCAGGCCCCGTCGATGCGCAGCGGCTTGCTCCCTTCACATTGGGCCTTGGCGCAGAAGGCCTCCTGGGCGGCGTTGTCCACCACGCTGTCCTCACCGGCCTGCAGCAGCAGCAGCGGCGTCTTGATGGCGCCGGCGTCGGCCACGGCCGCGTCCGACCCTGTGATGGCCTGATGGATCCAGTGGGCGGTGGCGCCCCCCAGCCTGACCTGGGGATGCTGTTCGTAGATCTGGCGGAAGGCCTCATAACGCGCCGTGCTGTGGGTCAGCTCGTTGTCGGCAAAGCCGTGATCCTCATAGGGTCCCTGACCCGGGCCGTAGGGGGGCTCGCCCACCCAGCCGCCGACCGTGCCGATGGTGGCCGCCAACCCCTTGGCCAGCCACTTGGGTAGGCCGCCGAGGTTGATGCCCATCATGGGGGAGGAGAGCACCGCCGCCTGGATGTCGTTCGGCCAGCGTTCCAGATAGCGGGCCGAGATGGCCCCCCCCATGGAGTGGGCCAGCAGGAACAGCTTGGCAGGCTTGTCCGGTACAATCACTTCGTCATGAAACTGTTTGAGATCGGCGACATAGTCGTCGAACTGGTCGACATACCCCTTCTCTTTGTCGGCTAGCATGCGGTCTGACATTCCCTGGCCGCGATGATCGATGAGGTAGAGGCTGTAACCCTGGCGCCAGAGATCCCAGGCCAGCTCCTGATACTTGAGGTAGCTCTCGACCCGGCCGTTGACGATGAGGATGGCGCGATCGATCTTGGGCTGGCGCAGGGCGGCATAGCGGAGGGTGACCCCGTCCTTGCCCTGGAACTCCCCCTCGACGGCATGCTGGCGCCAGAAGTCGGGCAGGGTCTGCTGATAGAGGGCGGGAACGTCGGCTTCAGTGGTCAGCTGGTAAGGATTGTTCACGGCAAGGGCTCCGGCAGAAAACAGGGTCAGGGCCAGCAGGGAAAGGGAGGCAGGTTTCATCGGGCAAGCTCCTCGCGCCAGTGGTGGTAGAGCGCAGTGATATCGTTCGAGCAGAGCAGGGGCATGGCGGCTTGCAGGCTGGGCAGCGGCCAGTCCCACCACTGCATGGCTTGCAGCATGGCGACCTGCTCCTCGTCAAAGCGGGGGCGGATCGGCTTGGCCGGGTTGCCGCCCACTATGGAGTAGGGGGCCACATCCCGGGTGACCACGGCCCGGGTGGCAATGACGGCGCCATCGCCGATGGTGATGCCGGGCATGATCATGGCTTCCGAGCCGATCCAGACATCGTTGCCGATCCGGGTGTCTCCCTTGCGCAGAAAACCGTCCTGCACGCCGTCACCGAAGCGGGCGGCATCGAAGGGGAAGGTGGATACCCAGTCCATCCGGTGACCCTGGTTGCCCGCCAGCATGAAGGTGGCGCCGGAGGCGATGGAGCAGAACTTGCCGATGATCAGACGGTCAACTTCCTTACCCCACTGGCCACTGTCCCAGGACTCTCGCGTCGAGCCATCGCCGAGCAGGTAGCGCACGCAATGATCCTCGAACGGCTTGCCATGGTAGTAGCCGGAGTAATAGCTGTACTCCCCGGCCTCGATATTGGGGTTGGTCAGATGATCCCGTATGACCTGGGATTCCAGCCAGCTGCCGAACGGATTCTCCATCACTGATCCTGCCATTCATCTTCTTCCTGTTGTGCGGCCCATCCTTTGCGCGTCAGCTGCATCTGCTGCCACCAGCGTTCGTCCGCCAGGATCTCGCCGGCCGGACCGAGCTGGGGGTAGGGCATCTCTTTCTCCTTGCAGAGCTGGGCATAGACGGGATAGCCCCCCTCGAACAAGATGGTGTTCTGCTCTTCCAGGCTGAGTGGGCAGCCGCGCAGATAACAGCCGGCCAGTTCGCGCTGGCGCTGGGCCTCGTAGAGGATGGCGGCGGCGGCCACCGAGACGTTGAGGGACTGCACCATGCCCACCATGGGGATGACGATATGGTGATCGGCCAGGGCCAGCGCCTCTTCGCCGATGCCGTGCTTCTCCTGGCCCACCAGGATGGCGGTGGGTTTGGTGTAGTCGATGGCACGAAAGTCCACGGAGCTATCGGAGAGGTGGGTCGCCAGGATCTGCATGCCGGAGGCTTTGAGTTCGGTCACGGCACTGCCGATGTCCGGGTGCAGCTTCACGTCCACCCAGTTCTGGCTGCCGCGGGCGGTGCCCTTGCGCTTGTGGATCCAGCTCTTGGGCCAGACCGCGTGCACCCGGTGGATGCCGATGGCATCGGCGGTGCGCACGATGGCGGCCAGGTTGTGAGGTTTATGAACCTCTTCCATGCAGACGGTCAGGTCGAGCTGGCGCTGGGCCAGCATGTCGGAAATGCGTTTGAAGCGTTCAGGAGTCATGTCGGTTTCTATGTCGTGAGGCCGGTGCATGCAACAAGGCTGGTGGCCTGCGGCATGGGGCCCTGGGTATCTCTTGAAAAGCAGCAGGCGGCTTGCGCCGCCTGTGTTCAGTTTTTCTGTCGGCTCACCCTGAGCACGTTGGGCATGACCCGGATCTTGCGCATGATGTTGGCGAGGTGGATCCGGCTCTTGGTGGTGATGAGCAGGGTGACCACATAGACCCGGCCATCTTTCTCCTCGGTGCTGATGGCGTGGATGTTGGCGCCGGTGGCGGCAATCACGTTGGCCAGCTCCGCCAGGGCGCCCTGGTGGTTGACGATCTCGATGCTGATGCCGGTGCGGAATTCCTGCTCCTGCTCCTTGTCCACCTCCCACTGCACCGGCAGGTATTTGTCCGGTTCGCGGCTGTAGCCCTTGATGTTGCGGCAGGACTCTTGGTGGATCACCAGTCCTTTGCCCGGGCTGATGTGGGCGATGATGGCGTCCCCCGGGATGGGGCGGCAGCAGTTGGCGAAGGTGACCAGCATGCCGTCGGCCCCCTTGATCGGCATCTTTTTGCTGGTGGATTTGGGTTGCTCTTCCGGCGGCAGCTCATCCCCGAGCATGCGGCGTGCCACCATGACGCTCATGGCGTTGCCAAGGCCCACGTCGGCCAGCAGCCCCTGCAGGTTCTCGTGTTTGGTGTCGGCCAGCACCTGCTTGACGCGGGCTTCCGGGATGTCTTCGATGTTCTTGGCGCCGAGGGCATGGTTGAGCAGGCGGCGGCCCAGCACCACGGACTCTTCGGTGCGCAGATTCTTGAGGAACTGGCGGATCTTGGAGCGCGCCTTGGTAGTCACCACGAAGTTGAGCCAGGCCGCATTCGGGCGGGCGCCGGGGGCCGTGATGATCTCCACAGTCTGACCGGAGTGCAGCGGGCTGCTGAGCGGATAGGGGTGGCGGTCGACCCGGGAACCGACGCAGGCGTGACCGATGTCGGTGTGCACCGTGTAGGCGAAGTCCACCGGGGTGGCGCCGGCGGGCAGCTCCATGATGCGGCCCTCCGGTGTGAAGACGTAGATCTCGTCGGGGAAGAGGTCGGTCTTGACTCCCTCGATGAACTCGAAGGAGCTGCCGGCGCTCTGTTGCAGCTCCAGCAGGCTCTGCATCCAGCGTTGGGCGCGGATCTGGGCCGTGGTGCCCGAGCTGTCCCCATCCTGCTTGTAGGCCCAGTGGGCGGCGACGCCCTTGTCGGCCATCTGGTCCATGAACTCGGTGCGGATCTGCACCTCCACCGGTACCCCGTGGGGCCCAACCAGGGAGGTGTGCAGGGACTGGTAGCCGTTGGTCTTGGGGATGGCGATGTAGTCCTTGAAGCGACCGGGGCGCGGCTTGTAGAGGCTGTGCATCTGCCCAAGCACCCGGTAGCAGGTGTCTATGTCTTTCACTCTCACTCTGAAAGCATAGATATCCATCACTTCGTGGAATTGCAGTTCTTTCTTCTCCATCTTGTTGTAGATGGAGAACAGGTTCTTCTCGCGTCCGCTCACCTGGGCATCGATACCGGCTTCCCGCAGACGCCCCTCAATCTCGCTCTGGATGGAGTCGATGATCTCGCGCCGGTTGCCACGGGCGCGGCGCACCGATTCCCGCAGTACCCGGGAGCGCATGGGGTAGAGCGCCTCGAAACCGAGCTCTTCCAGCTCGTTCTTCATGGTGTGAATACCGAGGCGGTTGGCGATGGGGGCGAAAATCTCGAGGGTTTCCCGGGCGATGCGGCGGCGCTTGTCCGGTCGCAAGGAGCCGAGGGTACGCATGTTGTGAGTGCGGTCGGCCAGCTTGATCAGGATGACCCGGATGTCCTGGGTCATGGCCATCATCATCTTGCGGAAGTTCTCGACCTGGGCTTCCTTGCGATCGCGGAACTTCAGCTTGTCGAGCTTGGAGACACCCGAGACCAGCTCGGCGACGGCGTTGCCAAACTGCTCGGCAAGATCGTCCTTGGTGACAGGGGTATCTTCGATGACGTCGTGCAGCACGGCAGCCATCAGAGTCTCATGATCGAGGCGCATGTCGCCCAGGATGCGGGCCACGGCAACGGGATGAGTGATGTAGGGTTCACCACTGGAACGCATCTGTCCCTGGTGAGCATCACGGGCTACCACATAGGCTTGCCTGAGCTTCTCAACCTGCTCGGGTGGCAGGTAGGAACTGGCTATTTCTTTAAGATTTTCAAATAAATACAAGACAGTCCCCGCAGCGGTTAAACGGCAATCCGTGAAATTGAGGGTATGCCCTCGAGTTTGCGAGGTTTTCGAGCGGTTGTAAATGGGGAGAACAGCCGGCACCCGGGCGGGCGCCGACTATGGGAAGCGACTGACTTAGCCGCGACCTTCTGCGATGGCAGCAACGGCAGCCAGCTCGGCGGCTTCCTGCTCTTGCTGCTCGTAGCGGTCCTGAGTATCCATCACCTGGTTGTTGACCAGACCCAGTTCGATCTCGCGCAGGGCGATCACGGTCGGCTTGTCGTTCTCTTCGTCGACCAGGGGATCCTTGCCTTGTACCGCGATTTGACGAGCGCGGCGCGCGGCGACCAGCACCAGGTCAAAACGGTTACCTACCTGTTTTACAGCATCTTCTACAGTAACGCGGGCCATGCGGGACTCCAGTGTTTGGGCTTTCTGTGATTGAAAAAGCGGTGTTTAAAAATGACGCAAAAGTTTACTTGTTTTTGGCTTACTCTGCCAGTAGCTGTTTCAGCAAGTTTTGCTGGGCCTGCTGTTGCTGACGCATTTCCAGGCGCTGGCACTCGATGACGGCCCTGAGCTGGAACAGTGCCAGCTCAAAGTCTTCATTGATGATGACATAGTCATACTCGTCATAGTGCACCATTTCGGCAATGGCTTTCTCCATCCGGCCCTTGATCACCTCGGCGCTGTCCTGGCCGCGGCCGATCAGGCGGCGCTCCAGCTCCTCGCGGCTGGGAGGCAGGATGAAGATGGACTTGGTAGGCATCTGTTCGCGGATCTGGCGGGCGCCCTGCCAGTCGATGTCGAGGAAGACGTCGATGCCCTGCGCCAGGCAGGCCTCGATGGCGGCGCGGGAAGTGCCGTAGTAGTTGCCGAAGACTTCTGCCCACTCGAGAAAGTCACCGCGCTCGATCAGCGCCTTGAACTCTTCCACCTTGACGAAGTGGTAGTGCACCCCGTGCTCTTCACCGGGACGGGTGGCGCGCGTGGTGTGGGAGACCGATAGCTGCATCTTGCCGGCGGCGTTGTGCTGGGTCAGCAAGGCATTGAGCAGGCTGGACTTACCGGCCCCGCTCGGGGAAGAGATGATATAGAGAGTGCCTTGTTGCGCCATGTCTGTACCTTTAAGCGATGATCCGCGCTTTGGTTGTAGCAGAGGCCGACGTCTTGTGCCCGATAAGGGAGACGGTTGCTCGCAATGCGCGGAGGAATCAGAGTCAGGAGGATGTAAAGGCGGCGAATGTTAGCAGATGGGGGCGGATAAAAAAACGGCCGGAATCATATTCCAGCCGATCAAAATATCCGTAGCTTGCTGTGCGGGCGTTACCCGCATAGAGGGCCATTCTGCCCACGGGGCCGGGGCCGGGCCATCAGATTATCCCTGCGCCAGGGCTCGGAATTTCCGAGTTGCCCTGGGTCGGTAGAAGATGCTTGTCGGTACAGAGGCGGTCGAAGGCGGCGATGACCCGCTCGCGGCTTATCTTGGCCATGGCGTCCGCATCCTTGAGGCGGGTGCGCCAGCCGAGCTCGGCCAGCGGCTTGCCGGTCTCCTGCTCAATCAGTTCCTGATAGACGCTGACCAGATAATCCCGGCACAGATAGGGTCCGGTACGCTCCGGGTTGTGGTGGGCGTAGAGGCCGATCACGGGTGTTCCCACCAGGGTGGCCATGTGGGCAGGGCCGGTATCCGGGGCCAGCACCAGGCTCGCCTCGCCAATCAGCGCCAGCAATTGCTTGAGGCTGGTCTGCCCCACCAAATCTGCCGGCTTGCTCTGGCTGAGGCGCTGGATCTCGGCGGCGAGATCCCGCTCCAGCCTGGCCGGTCCGCCGCACAGATAGACCTGAAAGCCCTTGTCTGCGGCGTGATCCGCCAGCGCGGCATAGCCGGCGGCAGTCCAATTCTTGAATGCCTTGCTGGCAGCGGCGCAGATGAGCAGGGTCGGCTTGCCGCCAATTTTCTCCTTCGCCCAGGCCTGGTGCTCGGCGCTGATGGGCGGTTGCCAGTCCGGGGTCAGATCCTTTATCCCGAGCTCTTTGGCGAAGGCGAGAAAGCCGTCCAGCACGTGGGGGGAGGCGGGTGAGGGAACTCGATGGTTGGTGAACAGCCACTGACCGTCGCTGGCGCGCTCCCGATCAAACCCGAGTTTGACCTTGGCCTTGATGCCGAGGGTGGCGATGCTGGCGCGCATGGCGGCCTGCAGGTGGAGCAGGGCATCGAACCTGCGCCCCTTGAGGGTCTGCCAGAGATCGCGATAGCCGCGCCACCCCTTGCTCTTGTCGAAGGGAATGACCTCGACCCCCGGCAGATCGGCGAACAGGGTCGCCTCAATCTTGCCGGTGATCCAGGTGATGCGGGTCTGGGGCCACTCCCGCTGGATGACGCGTACCAGCGCCAGCGCGTGGCAGCAATCTCCGATGGCGGAGAGCCGCAGGATGCAGATGGAGGAGGGCGGCGTTTGGAACAGCGGCATGATGTGGCGCAACGATGGCAAAATGGATGGATGGCATTATGCAAACTCCCCTGTGGATTGTAAAATTGCGCCGGTTGCCCGACCGGCACGGCTTTCTGAATGGATGCCCTGCACCCACTATCGACCGGAATTCTCATCATGCTGACACACACCACCCACAACCAGGTCTGCTGGTATGCCGACGGAGTCTTCCGCGACCCTTCCCCTGCCTTGTTCGATCCTGTCTGGTGGCAGACCCATCGCCAGGTGGTGGGCTCTTCCATCGGCCGCGGGGTGACCTGGTTCGTGAAGGATGAGTCCCGTCACTTGGTGCTGCGTCACTACTACCGTGGCGGCATGGTGGGCAAGCTGGTGCGTGACCGGTTCTGGTTTGAAGGGGTGGAGAGCAGCCGGGCCATGGCTGAATATCGTCTGCTGGCGACCTTGAGTGAACAGGGGCTGCCGGTGCCGCGCCCCTTTGCGGCCCGCATGGTCAAGCAGGGGCCCTTCTATCGGGCCGACATCCTGATCGAGCGCATTCGCGGCGCCAAGGATCTGGTGGCCCTGCTCAAGCAGGGGCCGATCGCCGGTGAGGTGTGGCACAAGATAGGCAAAACGGTGCGCCAGTTGCACGATGCAGGGGTCTATCATGCGGATCTCAACAGCCACAACCTGCTGCTCGACAAGGAGGGCAAGGTGTGGGTGATCGACTTCGACAAAGGAGCCATCCGCTCCCCCGGCAACTGGCAGCAGGCCAACCTGGAGCGGTTGCTGCGCTCCTTCAACAAGGAGTCGCAACTGCACACCAGCTTCCACTTCGTGCCGGAAAACTGGCAGGCCCTGATGGCAGGCTATCAGGGCAAGGTGGCGTGACGTCGAGCTTCACTTCGTAGCTGGAGGCTGGCAGGCCGCTGATGGCGGACCACCGGGGGCGAGAGGTGCGAGGCCAGCGATGCTGGCGCGGTTGCTCGGCGCCAGCACCAATGTTACTTATTGAGTGTGATTGCTTGGACAGATATTCAGATCCGGTTTCGAGGCGCGTGATGGAAAGGTATGAGACTCCCGGGGTTGAGGTCACCACTCCCCTTGAGGTGACGCTGATGGCACAGGCCATGGCGATGTTAGAGGCCGGGATCTGGACCTGGTCGGCCGGGCAGGGTCTGAGGCGGGACCCTTCCTGTCTGCAACTGCTGGGTCTGGAGGGGGGCGAGCTGGGAGATCTCGGCTGGCTGGATCGGGTACATCCGGATGATGCTCCCCGTCTGGCAGAGGCCCTGGAGGCCTGCCAGCAAGGGCGCAGCAACGGGCTTCGACTCGAGTACCGCATCCTGCACCATCAGGGCCATTACATCCGGCTGGAGGAACGGGTCCGTAGTGACGAAGGGGGTCAACTGCTGGGGGTGGTTCGCCATCTGGATGCCGCCATGGCGCCCCTGGAGGATCGCCACGACACGGATCCCCTCACCGGCCTCGAGAGCCGCAGCCACTTCGAGCTGTTGCTGGATGAACGGCTGGCCAGCGAGAGCGGCAGTTTCTGTCTGCTGCAGTTCAGCGTGGATCACCGCAGCAAGATCCTGCAGTTGTTCGGGGAGGCGGCCTGCGACGCCATGCTGGCCAAGCTGGCCCGCATCGTGCGCCGCGAGCTGCGTCGGGAAGATCCCTTCGCCCGTTGGGACGAAGACGGCTTCATCCTGATGCTCTCCCAGACTGATCGGTTGAGCGGCCTGGAGATTGCCGAGCGGCTGCGTCTTGAGATCGCCGACGCCAGCCTGCTGCCCCAGCGTCCGGTGACCGTGAGCATCGGCCTGGTGCAGAGCCAGAGTGCCGAGCAGCTCGATCACCTGCTGGCCCGGTTGGCCTCCTGCCACGGTCAGGCGAAGCGGGAACACAACGCCGTGGTCGGCTGACGGCCAGTCACTGTCCGCGAACCCATTGACGCCGATGGACCCATCAGCGTCAATGGTTTTCAGTCAGCGCTCACTGACCTGCTGACGCTGGCAAACCCAGAGGGAAGCCAGCATCAGCAGGGCGCCCAGACCGAGCCTGAGCAGGTCGGTATCCTTTCCCCAGAGCACCAGATTGACCAGCAGACCCGCGGGGATCAAGGCGTTGTTCATGATGGCCAGCACGCCGCTGCTGACCAGGGTCGCCCCCTTGTTCCATAGGAAGTAGCCGAGCCCGGATGCCCCGACCCCCAGCCAGAAGAGGATGCCCCATTGCAGGGGGCTGGTGGGATATTGAGGTTTGCCCAGCAGCCACCAGGCGGGCAGGGCGATCACCAGGGCGCCCAGATAGAAGCAGCCGAACACCGCCAGCTGGGGCGGCTGCTCAGCCTCCCGGGCCAGCAGCACCTTGTAGCCTACCTGGCCCAGGGCGAAGCAGACGTTGGCGCCCTGCACCACCAGGAATCCCAGTACATAGCTTTCGGTCAGGCCGTCGAAACGGATGACGGCCGCCCCCAGCACCGCCAGCAGGGCCCCCCACAGATAGACAGGCTTGAAGCGCCCTTCCAGCAGGTCGTGGATCAGGGTGACATAGATGGGGGTGAAGATGGTGAACACCAGCACTTCCGGTACCGTCAAGAGCAGGAAGGAGTGGTAGTAGAAGAGATACATGATGCCGAGCTGGATGGCACCGAGGGCCATCAGCTTGGCCACCAGATCGGGGCGCAGCCAGCGACGGCGCAGGAAGGGCAGAAACACCAGGCTGGCGAGCACGATGCGGGTCAGTACCGAGAAGTAGGCATCCACCTGACCGGCAAGGTAGACCCCGATCAGGCTGAAGGAGAAGGACCAGAGCAGGGTAACCCCTATCAAGTAGTTCATGTGATTGAATTGTCGTCAGTTGTCAATTTGGAGGGCGCTATGATGGCCGAGTTGGAAGGCGCGATCCAGCGTTTATGGGAAGGGTTGTCACAGATCGGAGCATTTGCCTTCGAGGCGAGCAACGGGGTCGGATCCGCCACCGACTGGTGCGGTCGCGGGGAGGGTGCCGTGGTGGTGACCGATCACCATGGGGGGTGGCTGTATGCCGAGACGGGTCGCTACACCACGCCCCATGGCCGGGAGCTGACCATGCACAACCGCTTCTGGTGGCAGCGCACCGCACGGGGGATCATGCTCTCCCACCTGCGCTACGAGCAGCCGGTGATGCTGTTCGAGCTGTTGCCCCGGGGGGACGGGCACTGGGTCACGGCCGAGCCTCACCTGTGCGGGCAGGATCACTACAGCGCCGAGCTGACCGAAACCGGCGAGGGTTTCCTGCTCGCCTGGCAGATAACGGGGCCGCGCAAGAACGAGCGGTTGAGTTATCGCTACGGAGCAGAGGCGCAGAGATAAAAAAACCGGCGCAGGGCGCCGGTAGAGGGGACAAATCGGAGGTTTTGTTAAAACGGTCCCAAAAACAGGAGAGATACACTCTCGTCACACACGCAGAGAGGGTCTTCAGGCATTCAGTGCATAGTTCAGCATGGCTTGCAGCTTGCTGTCGAAGAACCAGGGCAGTAGCACCATCAGCAGACCCAGCACCCCGGCCAGCCGGTGGCGATACTGCCAGCCGGCTATCAGTACCAGACCGCCGCAGAGGGTGGTCAGGATGCCTGACATAGGGCAGCCTCCCGCTGTTGGCGGCGCTGCTGTGCCCACTGGTTGAGGGCGACCGAACCCAGGATCAGGGCCAGCGCCACGCCCGTGGTGGACTGGATCTGCTCGCCGAGGAACAGGGCTCCCAGCATGACGCCGAACAGCGGCACCAGGTAGTTGCTGAAGGAGGCGAAGGTCGGGCCCGCCTTCTGGATCAGCGCCATGTAGAGGAAGTAGACCAGGCCGGTACAGAAGATCCCCAGCATGGCGACGGCGCCCATGGCCTGCTGGCTCGGCAGGGTGAGGTTGCTCAGGTCGGCCACGAAGGGCGCGGCCAGCAGCAGCTGGATGGCCGAGGAGATCAGGATGTTGCGGGCCACGACCACAGGATGGTCCTTAGCGAAGCGCTTGATCATCAGCAGGCCGATGGCGAAGCAGCTGGCACCAAACAGGATGGCCATGGCACCGAGCAGCCCGGCATTCATGCCGCTGGTCAGCTTGGGCCAGAACAGTACCAGCACGCCGACGAAGCCGATGATCACGGAGACGAGGCCGCCCTTGGTGATTCTTTCACCAGAAATAAACAAGGGTGCCGCCAGAATGGTCACAAAGGGGATACAACCCATGACCACGGCCGCGATGGCGCTGTCCACATACTGTTGTCCCCAGGCCACCATGATGAAGGGGATGGTAGCGTCGAGCAGGGCGATCAGCATATAGGTTCGCCACGGGGTGTGTTCACTCTTGAGGCGCATGAACAGGCAGAGCAAACCCAGGGTCAGGCTGCCGCACAGGGCGCGTCCGGCGGCCACCATGATGGGGGGCAGTTCAGCCACGGCCTGGTGCATGAAAATGAACTGGGAGCCCCACAACAGGCCGATCGCCAGCAACAACAGATAGCTACGCATTTGAATCTCCGATGTAATTCGCCTGCGCATTCTATGCAATCTGCTACTATGCCAAAAATGAATTGTCGTCATTCAACTATGGCCAATATCGATGGAACTGCCCCTCTCCCGCCTCGACCTCAACCTGCTCACCGTGTTCGACATGCTGATGCAGGAGCGCAACGTCACCCGTGCCGCCGAACGGCTGCACCTCTCCCAGTCCACCGTCAGCCATGCGCTGGGGCGCTTGCGCCAGGCGCTGGATGACCCGCTGTTCGTGATGAGTCGGCGCGAGATGATGCCGACCGAACGGGCCAAGGCGCTGGCGAGCCCGGTGCGCCAGGCGCTGGCCATGCTGGAGCAGGGGCTGCGTCAGGCCAAGGGATTCGACCCGGCAAGTGCCCGGCGGATCTTTCGCATCGCCACCCCGGGCTCGGTGGAGCACGGCCTGGTGCCGGTGCTGGTGGAGTGGATGGTGCAGCAGGCTCCCCACTGCCGACTGGAAGTGTGCGAGCTGGCGGACAGCGACTACGAGCGGGAGCTGGAGAAGGGGGAACTGGATTTGGTGATCGGGTTTGCCGGTGCCAACCATCTCTCGCCCCGGTTGTGGCGCGAGGAGTGGTTCAGCAATCCGCTGGTCTGTTTGTCGCCCCTCGGCAGCGCTCTGCCCGACATGCTGGGGCCGGGAGAACTGGTCAGCCGCCCCCATATCCACACCTCCAGCTGGGGCCACAGCCAGGCCATGGTGGATCTCTGGCTGGCCCGTTTCGGGGTGGAGCGGGAGCTGGGGGTCAGGCTGCCGAGCTTTATGGCGGTACCGCCGCTGATGGCGACCGGCCGCTACCTGGTGGTGGTGCCCGAGATGATCGGGCGCCACTTCTGTCGCCACTATCCGTTGCGCCTGCACCAGCTGGAACCCGCCATCCCCATCGTCTACCTGATGGCGGGCCACCCGCTCAGTGCCCATGACGAGGCGATCGGCTGGTTCAAGGGGTTGTTGCACCGGCTGGCGAGGGAGCGCTACGGTGCGGATGCGCTCGGCCATCCCGCGCCGCAGGGGGCAGATCACGCCAATCCGGAGAAGTAGTCCAGCCCCATCGCCCCCTTCACCTCGGCCAGCACCTCGTCGGTGAGGGCCCGGGCCTGCTCGGTACCCTGCTGCAACAGGCGCAGCAGCTGGCGCTTGTCGGCGATGGCGGCCTCGCGCCGCTCCCGCATCGGGGCAAGCAGGGTCTGCAGGCAGTCGTTGAGTACCTGCTTGCAGCGCATGTCCCCCAGACCACCGCGCTGGTAGTGGGCCTTCATCTCGGCCACCAGGGCCTTGTCAGGGTGGAAGGCATCCAGATAGGCGAACACCGTATTGCCCTCCACCTGACCCGGATCGCTCACCTTGAGGTGATTGGGGTCGGTATACATGGCGAACACCGCCTGCTTGATCTCGTCGCTCGACATGCCGAGTTCGATGGTGTTGCCAAGGGACTTTGACATCTTGGCCTTGCCGTCGATGCCGGGCAGGCGGCCGGTGTCGCTCAGGATGGGCTGGCACTCGGTCAGCACCTCTTTGCCCACCAGGGTGTTGAAGCGGCGCACTATCTCGTTGGTCTGCTCCAGCATGGGCAGCTGATCCTCGCCCACCGGCACGTGAGTGGCACGAAAGGCGGTGATGTCGGCGGCCTGGCTGACCGGATAGACGAGGAAGCCGGCGGGCAGGCTGCGCTCGAACCCTTTCTGCTGGATTTCGGCCTTGACGGTGGGGTTGCGCTCCAGCCGGGCGACGCTGACCAGGTTGAGGTAGTAGGTCGTGAGTTCGGCGAGGGCGGGCAGGGCGCTCTGCAGGCAGAAAGTGGTCTTGGCCGGGTCGAGGCCGGCGGCCAGGTAGTCGGCCATTACCTCCAGCACGTGATCGGTCACCTTGGCCGGGTTGTGGCCGTTGTCGGTCAGCGCCTGCAGATCGGCGATCATGACGAACTGGCGGTAATGGTGCTGGGCGGCCACGCGCTGGCGCAGGGAGCCGACGTAGTGGCCAATGTGCAGTTTGCCGGTGGGGCGGTCGCCGGTCAGGATCACGGGGTTGTGCATGTCACTCTCTCCAGTTGGGTGAGCCGGGAGGCGACAAAGGGATGAAAACAATGACCGCCTCTCGGCGGTCACGGTGTTTTCTTTGGGAAATTTTACATAGAAAAGCAGTGCCGCCTGTTTAGAAGCAGCACCACCAGTAGTTGTGATTGAATGAGGTCATATTCATGGCAAATCACACTACGCCTGTTCGATCACTTCTGCAAGGGCACGACCAGCATGTCGCAGGGCACGGTATTCATCAGCTGGCGTGCGCTCGAGGTGAGCAGGCTCCAGAAGCTCTGGCGATGGCCGCACACCAGCAGGTCGATCTGGTAGTCCTTGACCGCCTGGTTGACTCGCTCGCTCAGATCGCCGCAGATGACCAGCTTCTTCTCGATGGGGTAGTCCACCGAGGCGAGGAAGGCTTCCAGCTTCTCCTTCGCTTCGGCGATCACCTGGTCCTGCACGTTGTCGATGTCGATGTCGATCATCTCGGTGTAGAGATCCTTGAGGTCCACATCCACATGGATCACCGACAGCTTGGCGCCGTTGGAGCGGGCCCGGTCGACCGCCTTCTCGATCACCTTGCGGTTGTCTTCCGACAGGTCGATCGCGGCCAGTACGTGTTTGTAATAGGTTCCATTCATGGGAGTTCTCCTCACTGATCCTGGGTCCACTATACCAATGTCTGCTGAAACTAAAACGGCATCGTCGCCACAGTTTCAGGATTTGCCTGACCCCGAACCGGAAGGCGTAGAGGTGCAGGTGGCCGGGGAGTGCATATTTTGAACAGGAGTTTGACGCCGGTCACAGGCGTGCTATTGCCCCCGGGAAGGTGGGGGAATAGGATGTGCCCGTGCTTCGCAATGAACACAAAACAACAAAAAGCATCTGAATACCGCTTTGGGGAGCCTCGCGCTCCCTTTTGTTTTTCTGCCCTCTTCCAGCCCATATCCCGTCCGACATCAAGGTAATCCCGCCCCCCTTGGTTATGCTGTAGCCAGTTCCCTTGGCAAAACGGCCAGGGCTCCTCACCTGCAACCGGGTGACGCTGTCATGGCCGTTTCTCATGTCCCACCGATGCACCGGAGAGTCCTTCATGATCATTCATCCCCAGATCCAGGGTTGTGTTGCCCGCAATTGCCACCCCATGGGTTGTCGCGCCGCCGTGCTGCAACAGATCGAACAGGTGCGGGCGGCGGGGCCGTTCAACGGGCCGAAACGGGTGCTGGTGCTGGGGGCATCGTCCGGTTTCGGGCTGGCGTCCCGGATCGCGCTCACCTTCGGCGCCGGGGCCGATACCCTGGGCGTCTCGTTCGAGCGGGGTCCCTCCGACAAGGGGCTCGGCAGTGCTGGCTGGTACAACAACATCTGGTTTCGTCAGGCGGCGGAGCAAGCCGGTCGCATCGCCGTCAACCTGATCGGGGATGCCTTCTCCGACACCATGCGCCAGCAGGCCATCGACGTCATCCGCCAGCGACTCGGGCAGGTGGATCTGGTGGTCTATTCGCTGGCGAGCGGAGTCAGGGTGATGCCGGATGGCACACAGGTACGCTCGGTGCTCAAGACCACAGGCCAGCCGCTGCAAGGCTGGGGGCTGGATCTGGAGCACGATGCGCTGGTGCAGCAGTCGCTGGTGCCAGCCACCCCGGAGGAGATCCGCGACACCGTCACCGTGATGGGGGGCGAGGACTGGCAGCGCTGGATGCAGGCATTGCAGCAGGCGGATTGCCTGGCCCCCGGCGCCCGGACCGTTGCCTACTCCTATATCGGCCCCGAGTCCACCTACCCCCTCTATAGAGACGGCACCATCGGCTATGCCAAGGAGCACCTGCACGCCACCGCCGAGACCATCAACCTGCAACTTGCCGGGATTGGCGGTCATGCCTGGGTGTCGGTTTGCAAGGCGCTGGTGACCAAGGCGAGCGTGTTTATTCCGGTGTTGCCTGTCTATCTGGGCCTGTTGATGGGGGTGATGAAGGAGCGTGGTGTCCACGAGGGCTGCATTGAGCAGATGCAGCGGCTGTTTGCCGACAAGATGTACGGGCCCAGAGGGGTCGTCGCCGATGGCAACCGGCTGATCCGGATGGATGACCACGAGCTTGAGCCAGCGGTGCAGGCCGCCGTCTCGGCACTCTGGCCCAAGGTGACGCCGGAGAACTTCCGCACCCTGGGGGATTTTGCCGGGTTGCGCCAGGAGTTCATGCAGCTCAACGGCTTCGAGCTGCCGGGGGTGGATTACGGTGCGCCGGTGAACGTGGCGTCACTCACTGAGCTGGCGCCCTGACACCCGCACGAGGGGCCATCAGGCGACGTTGCAGGCCAGTTCAGGGGAAAGGTGGGGAGACTGGGCCAGCACGGTCTGGTTGCGCCCCTGGCGTTTCGCCTGATACATGGCCATGTCGGCACGATGAATGAGCTGGCTCAGGCTGTCATCCTGCGTCGAGCGTTCCGCCACCCCGATGCTGATGGTCATGTGGGGGGCGGCCAGGTAGGCGATCCGGCTTCTCAGCTGCTCCGCCAGCCGCCAGCAGGTGGCCCCGTCCTGGGTCATGGCCACCAGAAATTCTTCCCCGCCCCAGCGCCCGATCAACTGCTGGTCCGGTGCCCAGCTCTTGAGCTCCCTGGCCAACTGCCGGATAGCCTGATCCCCCGCCTGGTGACCATGCTTGTCGTTGATCTGTTTGAAGTGGTCGATGTCGATGATGAGCAGGGTCAGGGGCGTTTCGTGCAGCCACTGCTGACCCAGTCTCTCCAGCAGGGCGCGCCGGTTGGGCAGCCCGGTCAGCTGATCGAAGGTGGCGAGCTTGTAGAGGTGGCGCGAGCTGCGGTGGAGCCTGCGGGTGGTGAGCCCGAGCAGGATCAGGGCGACGGCCAGCAGCACCAGCAGCAGCAATTGGTAGTAGCGGGCACTCTGCTGGTAGAGCAGTTGCTGGCGCTTGCTCTCGTTTTCCTGCTGCAACGCGCGATTGCTGGCCTCGCTGCGAGCCAGATCCATCTCGACCTGGAAGGCGGCCGCGTGCTGGCTCAGGGTCTGGTTGAAGTGCTGCTTGTAGTACTGCATGTAGCGGGTCATGGCCCCGTAGGCCTCGGGGTAGCGGCCCAGATCGGCCAGTAACCTGGCCTGCATCGCCCGACCATCCATGGAGAGAGGGGCGGTGTGCTCCATCAGCAGTTGCAGGGCCAGCTGCTTCTCGCCACGACCCAGCAGGGTTCTTGCCCTGATCTCGGTCAGACGGGAGGCCGCCTGCGGGCTATCCAGCCTGTCATAGATGGCTTGTGCCTCCTCCAGGCTGCGCCAGGCTGAGTGCCAGTCCGCCCGTGCGTTGAACACCATGGCCTGGTAGCCGAGGACGATGGCGCGATAGTGGGGTGACAGGCTCGGCGTGGCCAGCAGGGTATCGAGCAACTGGCTGGCTCTGGCAGGCTGGCCCATGTCGATGTAGAGCCTGGCCATGTTGGCCCGGATGATGGCCTGGCTGTTGGGTTCGTTGAGCTGCACCATCTGGCCGAGGGCATCCTGATAATAGGTCTCGGCCTCACGGTAGAGATTGAGGTCCGCATAGAGGTTGCCGAGGGTCATCAGCAGACGGCCGCACTGCAAGGTGGAGAGGATGGAACCCGGCTCTTTCTGCTTGAGGTGATAGGCGGTCTTGAGCTCGAGGATCGCCTCTTTCATCTGCTGGGTACGGTAGAGGGCGAGCCCGTTGAGGGCATGCCACTCCGAGACCTGCCTGGGGTGATGCCGGACCGCCGGCCAGAGCTGGGTGAGCAGCTCGAGCGCCTGATCCGGCGTATCGGCATCCAGGGTCAGGGCAATCTGCTGCAACCGGAAGTCGAGCAGGCGAAGGGTCTCCTGCTGGGCATTGGCCAGACCGCGGGCGCGGGCATTGTCGCGCTGTGCCTGGGGATAGCGGCCAAGGGCTGCCTGGGCCAGGGACCTGGCGTAGAACAGTTCCATATCCTGCTGGGGACTGGCGTCGAGGCGCTGCAGATAGCCGACGGGATCGCGCGCCGCCTGCAATTCAGCCTCTTTCAGCAAGGAGGGAGCTGCCTGCAACTGGGTCATCCAGAGCAGCGCCAGTGCCATAATGAATCTCATTGAATCCTTTCCCCGATCAATGGCGCCATCATAATGGCTGATGTCACCTACACCATGTTTCTTTGCTTCTCTATAACCGTATGGGGGAGAGGATGAGGTGAAAAGTCGTCGCAACTGCGGGGTGCGTCGGTTGTCTCTGGTTGCGTCAGGATGCAACAGTGGCGACAATCGTGGGCAAATCACAGTGGAGAATCATCATGTTGGCCAAAGCCATGATCGAGAAGTTGAACGAGCAGATTAATCTTGAATTCTATTCCTCCAACCTCTACCTGCAGATGAGCGCCTGGTGCGAGGATAAGGGCTTCGAGGGGGCCGCCACCTTCCTGCGTCAGCATGCGGTCGAGGAGCGCCAGCACATGGAGCGCCTGTTCACCTACGTGAGCGAGACCGGCGCCATGCCGGTGCTGGGGGCCATCGAAGCGCCTCCCCATGAATTCAAGTCCCTAGGTGACATCTTCCGCACCACCCTGGAGCACGAGTATCACATCACCAAGTGCATCAACGGTCTGGCCCACGTCGCCTTCACCACCCAGGATTACTCCACCTTCAACTTCCTGCAGTGGTACGTGGCCGAGCAGCACGAAGAGGAGAAGCTGTTCAAGAGCATCGTCGACCGTCTGAGCCTGGTGGGCGAGGATGGCAAGGGCCTCTATTTCATCGACAAGGAGCTGGCCGAGCTGGCCAAGGGCGCCCCGGCCAGCATCATGGACGGCAACGCCTGATAGTCGTGGACACTTAGTGTTCAGTCAGTACAATGACGGCCCCTTGTAAAGGGGCCGTTTTCTATTTGCAGGTGTCCTTGTACCGCTGTGCTGGTGTCTGCCGGGTACAATGACGGTCCTTTAAGGTAAAGGGGCCGTTTTTCTTTTGATGGGTGAGTGACGATGAAACAGGTGGATGTGGTGGTGATCGGTGCCGGGGCGGCCGGATTGATGTGTGCGGCCCAGGCTGGCTACCGGGGTCGCTCCGTGCTGGTGCTCGACAACGCCAAAAAGCCGGGCCGCAAGATCCTCATCAGCGGCGGCGGTCGCTGCAACTTCACCAATCATCAGGCGGGTCCCCATGCCTTCCTTTCGGCCAACCCCCACTTCTGCAAATCGGCGCTGGCGCGCTACACCCAGCAGGATTTCATCGATCTGGTGGACCGGCACGGCCTGAGCTATCACGAGAAGACCCTGGGTCAGCTGTTCTGTGACGAGAGCGCCAAGGATGTCGTCGACATCCTGCTGACCGAGTGCGACTGGGCTGGCGTGACCCTGCAGTTCCAGACCGAGATCCTCACCGTCAGCAAGACAGATGAAGGCTTCGTGCTCGACACCAGCAAGGGGGAGATCGCCTGCTCGTCGCTGGTGGTCGCCACCGGCGGCCTCTCCATGCCGAAACTCGGTGCCACCCCTTACGGCTTCAAGCTGGCGGAGCAGTTCGGCCTCACCGTGTTGCCGACTCGCGCCGGGCTGGTGCCCTTTACCCTGCATCAGGCCGACAAGGAGGCCTTCGCCGATCTGGCGGGGGTCAGCCTGCCGGTGGCGGTGACCGCCGAGGACGGCACCCGCTTCAAGGAGGCCATGCTGTTCACCCATCGCGGCCTCTCCGGCCCCGCCATCCTGCAGATCTCCTCCTTCTGGCTGGCGGGGGAGAAGATCCACATCAACCTGCTGCCGGATCTCGACATTCCAGAGACCCTCAAGACCTGGGCCCAGGCCCATCCTGCCCAGGAACTGAAAACCGTGCTGGGGCGCGAGCTGCCCAAGCGCTTCGTCGACAAGCTGGTGGAGCTGGGATGGCTGGTGAGCAAGCCGATGCGCCAGTACAACGAGCGGGAGCTGGAGGCGGTGGCCACCCTGCTGGGGGATTGGCAGATCCTGCCCAACGGCACCGAAGGGTATCGCACCGCCGAAGTGACCCTGGGGGGAGTGGATACCAACGCGCTCTCCTCCAAGACCATGGAGGCGCGCACCGTGCCCGGCCTCTACTTCATCGGCGAAGTGGTCGATGTGACCGGCTGGCTCGGTGGTTACAACTTCCAGTGGGCCTGGTCGTCGGGCTGGGTGGCAGGCCAGTACTGCTGAGGAATGCCGCGGCCCTGCGGTGAATGGTCCCGTCAGCGGCCTCTCGGGTGACAACTTCCAGTTGACCCGGTCGTCGGGCTGGAGTGCTGACAAAGAGGCTCGGCGGATGAGTCCGAGCGGACCGGGCCGTGTCAGGCGGCCCGAGTGATGGAACCAGACGCGGCCTGCTCAGGCCGCGTTTTTTATGGTCGGTCGCTGGTTGCCGCTTGGCCTCTAGCCTCTCCTGATATTGGGCAGGAAGGCGGTCAGCAGGCCAATAAGGGGCAGATAGGCGCAGACCTGATAGACGGTTTCGATGCTGGTGGCATCGGCCAATCTGCCCAGCAGGGCGGCCCCTATCCCTCCCATGCCGAAGGCGAAGCCGAAGAAGAGGCCGGAAATGGTGCCGACCTTGCCGGGTACCAGATCCTGGGCGTAGACCAGGATGGCGGAGAAGGCCGACGCCAGGATGAGGCCGATGACGATCGACAGCACCGAGGTCCAGAACAGGTCGACGTGGGGCAGCAGCAGGGTGAAGGGAGCGACGCCAAGGATGGAGATCCAGATCACCCGCTTGCGACCGATGCGATCGCCGAGTGGCCCGCCGAGCACTGTCCCCGCCGCGACGGCAAACAGGAAGGCGAACAGATAGAGCTGGGCGCTCTCCAGCGACAGGTGGAACTTGTCCATCAGGTAGAAGGTGTAATAGCTGCTCAGGCTGGCCATGTAGAAGAACTTGGAGAACATCAGCAGACCGAGGATGGCCAGTGACCAGCCAATCTGGCGGCGGCTCAGGCCGGTGCCAGCATGGGCCCTCATCCGCCGATGGAAGCTGGCGGCATGGTGGCTGGACCAGCGGCCGACGAAGCTGAGCACGATGACCCCGATGAGTGCGAACAACGAGAACCAGGCGGCACTGCCCTGTCCCTTCGGCACTATGATGAGCGCCGCGAGCAGGGGGCCGATGGCCGATCCCAGATTGCCGCCGATCTGGAACAGAGACTGGGCCAGACCAGGCTGGTTGCCGGCCGCCATGCGGGCGACCCGGGAGGATTCCGGGTGGAAGACGGAGGAGCCCATGCCGATCAGCATGGCCGACAACAGCACGGCGCCAAAGCTGCCTGCCTGCGACAGGTAGAGCAGCCCCACCAGCGTGAAGCCCATGCCCAGAGGCAGGGAGTAGGGCATGGGTCTGCGGTCGGTATAGAGGCCGATCAGGGGTTGCAGCAGCGAGGCCGTGAACTGGTAGGTGAGGGTGATGAGACCTATCTGGGTGAACGACAGATCGAGCCCCAGCTTCAGGAGGGGATAGATGGCCAGCAGTACCGACTGCATCATGTCGTTCAACAGGTGCGAGAAGCTGATGGCGGCGATCACCGGATAAGCGGTGGTAGTCGGGTTGTCCACCGCGGGCGGGGCGGTGATCGGGGTGTCGGTACTCAAGGTCTTGTCCATGGCTGGGGTATCACTCCCTCTACCATGCCCTATCCCGGCGCATCTGGACATAACCAAAGTGGGCGAACGCCCGGATTGCGTTCGCGTGGCGCGCAGGCCGTTCATGCTGACGGCGTGTGGATGGCAGGTCAGATCTTGTGCTTGGCGCGGGGCGGATTAGTATAGAAGGCCTGCCGCCGTTATCCGGCCCATCACCCGCCATGGAGGGAACATGTTCGAAAGCCTGGGTGTCATCAACGTCTGGACCTATCTGGTCGGTCTCTTCTTCATCATCATCGCCCCGGGCCCGAACTCCCTCTACGTGCTGCGAACCGGTGCCGTGCGCGGCATAGGCCCGGGTTATCGCGCCGCCCTCGGCGTCTTCGTCGGCGATGCCATTCTCATTTTCTGCGCCTATCTGGGGATCGCGTCCCTCATTCGCACCACCCCATTGCTGTTTACCCTGGTGCGCTATCTGGGCGCCATCTACCTGCTTTATCTGGGGGTGAAGATCCTGCACGCGAACTTCATCGCCAAAAAGGCGGGACCGGCGTCCGAGATGGATCCCGGTGAGCGCTATTTTACCAAGGCCCTCACCCTGAGCCTCACCAATCCCAAGGCGATCCTGTTCTACGTCTCTTTCTTCGTGCAGTTCATCGACTTCAGCTATGCCCACACCTGGATCTCCTATCTGGTGCTGGCTGGCATGCTGGAAGCCATGAGCTTCGTCTACCTGACCCTGCTGATCTTCGGCGGTACCCTGATGGCCCGCTTCTTCCGTCAGCGCCAGACGGCGGCCCGTCTCGGCAACGGCCTTATCGGCCTCTTCTTCATGGGGTTTGCGGCCAGGCTGGCGACGCTCTCCTCCTGATCCTGGGGATTGCTGACCGTCCGGTGTCGGGCACCTAGTCTGGCCAGCAATCCTTGCCCACCGGGATGAAGCGGGACTGGTAGACGATGAGCTTCTGGTTTCCCTGCTGATTGATCCGGGGATTGTGGTAGGTGTCCCCGGGCAGCAGGTACTTGCTGTCCGCCTCGCTGTCCGCCTGCTGGCAGCCCCGTTTCACCATGAACTCGAAATAGGTGTTGCCGGTATTGGTGATGGCGCTTTGTACCGGGTCCAACTGGTATGCAAAACGTGACTGACGCGGGCGCACTACCAGGATGGACTGCAGGGCCAGTTTCACCTCGACGGTTCCCTGGTGCTGCGTCTGGCTGCCTTCATCCACCTGGGCTGCCGGTGACTCGGTGAAGGTGATGCGGTAGTAACGCTCATGGTCATCGGCGGGCCCCTTGTAGTAGAACTTGACGTTCTGGGCATGTCTGGCGTGCAGGGTGAAGCGCCTGGGGGCAAACAGCAGCTCACCGGGGACGGTGGGCAGTGTTCTGCCTCTGGCCGTGGGATCGCTGATTTTTTCCATCTGTATGTCGTACAGCTTGGGTGAAGCACTGTTGTTGGTCAGGGTTCTGGTAATGAACTCCTGCTCTGGCGCCATGGCAAGAGTCATGGCGCCGATGTCGAGGGCGGCGGCCTGTGAGGCCAGCAAGCCGCCCAGCAAGGGCCAAAGTAGACGATGCATGTTGTACTCCATGGTCAGCGCCAGGTCCCCTTGATGGTGATGGTGCCGCTTTGTTCCACCTCGCCTTCCCACATCTCGTCGCCCATGGTGCGCTGCACCATGGGATCGGTCAGGTCGAATTCCAGCGCCAGCTTGTAAAACCGGGTGATGCCCTGGCCGTTGACGGGATCATTCCACTCCTGCGGTGGTTGATTGTCCTGTATTCCGAGGGTGCGAATATCCACCGGTGTGCGATCGCAGCTAATGGCGTGCCGTGAACCCGCGCCATGAGCCACCGAATCGAATACCAGCCTGGTAGGGATGGGGACGGCCTGTTCAGGAGCTGAGGAGCCTGCCGGATAGAAAGTGCAATATCCCCGATAAGGCGACCCTCTGTCCTGTGAAATAGAAATTTCCAGCATATCGGCACTGATGGGGCCGCTATCAGAGATATTGTATGAGAAGCTCAGAATATCTTTCCCGACCTGCCCCTCCCTGTAAGGATTGCTGACGCCCTCCGAAGACAAGATGGATACGCTGAAGTCCCGTGGTTTTATATGAATTTCGGTTGTGCCGCTGAATTCATAGTATCCACTCTCGGGAGCATATCCATTCTTCATATTGAAGTTGATCAGACTGCGAGTCAGTTGATCTTGCAGTCCCAGCCTTACAACTTGTTTGAAGAAATTGCTGGACAAGAAAAGATAAACAGATGGCTGTCCTCTTAAATAGCTGATGTTGTAGCGAGAGCCTTTGCTTGCCCAATTTTTCAAATCTGCGCTCATTTGCAGATCCGCAGAACCAATGGCGCTATTCAGCGAGCTGTTTTTGACATTGGTATACATGTAGGGCTCGGTGTAGTTCTGACTGCCATCTTCATTGAAGTTGTAATCAAGAAAACGACACAAAATCCCATCTCGGGTGCCCAGCCTGTAATTCTCACAACCTTGTGAACCGGGCAAGACATAAGGAACACCATTGCTGTCCACAATGACTTCACTTATTGCATTGGTTTGTACGAAGCGAAGATGGCCGGCCTTCTTGTGCTGCATGTTTCTGACATACCAGTTTCCGCTGTTCTGATTGATGCAGCGTTCACCGGCTGCCGCGTCATATTTGAGCGTGGTCCTGCACAGGTTCATCTCCCTGTTCAAAACAGCTCCGACAGGCATGGTTCGAAGATAATCAAAGAAACTTGCACTCAATTTGCCATGACCCCACCCGGCAGATGCCCCGATGAGACCGAAAAAGCCCAAGTCATCAACGACGGCCGGCTTGTTGACCGCCTCAGCGGTGTCGGGGTCACAACGGGTATAAGACATGATGCAGCGTTGGTTGACATAAGGACGGCGAATAGGGCCGTTTTCCCACATATCGACGTTCCAGTTGTTGATATCGGTGTTGTATCCGTTATCAACGTACGCCAGGCTCACCTGACCATTTCCTTTGAGCGAGGTCCAGGCATTTGCGCCGGTCAGCCGCGGATCCAGACCATCGGTCGGCGCAACAAACAGGTTGTTGTCTTCCTGATTTTCAATAAACAGGAAATGGCGCAGCGCGGCATTCGGCCAGACGGTTTTGGATACGGCCGCACTGCCTTGCTGTGCCCAGCCGGCGCCAAGTGCAATGACCAGCAGCAATCTGTGTGTGATGTTCATGTTCAATACTCTCTCACCATGGCGTAGGTGGGCAGTCCCTGGCAGGTCACGATGCCGACCCAGGCCGCGCCCATGTGTTGTGCAAGATCCAGGTCGGCTTCACAGAAGTCGCTTCCCCGGCGGAAAGTCAGCATGGGGTTGGCCTTGTCCACGTCCAGGGTGAACTCGCCGACCTCGTTGGTCACCGTGGTGCCGATGTGGTTGTCAATGCGGGCGTTTGCAAGCAGCGAGCCATCTTCTGCCCTGAGTACGCCAAACACGGTGACCATCTCCTTGATGCTGCTGCCGGCATCCAGAGTGGCGACGTTGCCGGGGAACAGGGTATAGCGCTGCTTGCCGGTGTTGATGTCATAGCTGTCCTTGCCCGTCTTGCTGTTGAGCAGTTCCACCTCGTATTCCTGATAAGGCGGGAGCGCCAGGAAGGTCTGTTCCCCTTGCAGGGGGTAGTCCTGTCCATTCACCTTGGCGAGCATCTGTCCTTCCCGGTGGATGCCGGTATTGATGATGAGGCCTGAACCAGAGGTGCTCCGGCTGGATGCGATCACGTCGTTCTCCGTGGTGATCAGGGCACCCCGTGCAATCAGGTTGCCATTCACGTCGCCGCCATGACCGCGACCCAGCGTCATGGTGCCGCCGATGACCCTGTTCTCGAACCCCAGGGTGCCGGAAAGCGCCATATTGTGTGTGTCGCTGCCGTGCATCATGCGGGAGGCATTCAGTGCGGCCAGGTTGATGGCTCCCTCCATGCGCTTCTGATAGTTGAGGTTGGCCGTGGTCTGGCCCTGCTCGTTGCTGCTCATGCCGAAGCTGAACAGATTGTCGAACGGGATGGCGTAGTCCAGGGTGATGCTCTTGTTGCTGAATCCATTGAGTGTGCCACTGTCGCTCTGCAGGCTGGCGCGCATGGAGAGGTTGCCGTATCGGCCCGCATAGAGGTGCTGGTAGTAATCCGCATAACTGCGATCGCTGTTCATCTGACGGTCGTGCGTGGTGTTGAAGGTCAGCTGGCCCATGCCGCTGACCCAGCCACCCAGATTGATCGTGATGCCGGCAGAGTAGAGCTCGGTTGCACTCACTCCCAGGGCATCGCCTGCATACAGTTTTTCCTGGCTGACCCACAGGGAGGCATTGTCATGGGCTTGCAAGGAAAGGCTGGACGCCAGCCGCCAGGAGTGATCGGTGGACAGCATGCTTTGCAACTGGGTGCCGAGGCGATCCGTGACCTGCCAGCTTGCGCGTGCCTCGCCGACGGCTGCATCCCTGAAAGCATAGGTGGTCGTCGCCAGATCAAGGGTATCCAGCGAGCGTGCCAGCGACAGACCGAGCAGGGGGGAATCGCCGCTGTGCTGGCTGTTCTCCATCATGCCTCCCCACCATTGCCATCCCCACTCCCGGGTAAAGCCCTGATTGCCGCCCAGCTTGGTGACTCGCTGGGTGGTCGTGCTGGTCAGGCGGCCGTCGACATAGACTTCGACCGTGACGTTGTAGACCCCGTTGGGGAACGCGGAGGTGTCGATGTGCTGGTTGCCGATCGCCAGGTTTTGCAGGCCTATCAGGCGTTCATCCCGATAGACCCTGACCTCGCCGTTGGCGGGCATGAAGACTTGCACCGGAGTGGTCGATTCGTTGGTGGTCTGTTTTCGAGATTGCGCCTGGTTGCCATAGGATGCGCCGTAGAGGCGACCCGTGGTCAGGCCCGTCACCACCCCCAGTGTCTGCAGGTCCCATGTCGAGACCATGCCTGCTGCGATGCGGCGATCATCGAGATCCCGCTCGTACATGGCGCGGTAGATATCGCCGCTCTGCTCCGGCTCACCCAGGTTGTAAAGGGAGGCATCCACGGCGACATGGTGCGCGCCCAGCCCGACGGTACTCTCCAGTTGAAGGAAATTGGAGTCCTGGTGCCCGCTCTGGGGGGTATTGATGAAGGAGTAACCCAGGTTGTAGCGCTGTACGCCCGTCAGGGTGTCCACCGTCGGGGTCAGTGCGACACGGTTGTCAGATTGCCTCGCCTGGCCAAAGGCATCCCGTGACACCCGGATGGTGAGCAGCATGGCGACGAGGTCCAGCTGCATGCTGGCATCGGCATCGATCTGTAAGTCGCCATCGGCAGAAAAGGTGCGTCTTTGCTTGCTGGAGAGCAGAGTGGTAAGGGCATCGTTCAGCACGCCTTGCTGCTGGCCGGCACTGAAATCAAGGTGCAACAAGTGCAGCTTGCCGTCTTGCAGCAGCAGGGTGGCATTGCCGATGGTGTCGTCGGTCAGGGTGTCGATCCTGTTGTCCTCATCCGTGTATCGCAGGCGTACCGGTACCGCCAGCCCCTCTTCCAGCGCCTTGGCAAAACTGGCAGGAATGATGACGTTGGCAATTTTGAGAGGGGCAGCAGTGCTGGCCGAGGCTGACATCGCAATCAGCCAGGAGAGCGGCAACAGCCAGGCTTTTTTCAACATATCGAGCACCATGGTTCCGGGTGTGGAGATCGAGAGCCGTCACCCTGCAAGAGGGTGGGGCGGCACCGTGATAGGGGGTTACTTGATGACGACGAATTCCTGACCCAGCCAGAGTCCCAGGTGGCTCTTTGGATCACGCATGTTGACCTGCTTGAACCGGCGCTGCTTGCCCGGCAGGTCGTAGTAGGTTTCCTTGCACAGCTCCTCGCCTTTCAGGCAGGGGCCATACGCTACCGTGCGATAGGAGGCATTGCCCTGGTTGGTGAGCGTGTCGTCCTTCAGGTCGTAGGCGAACCGGTGCTGGCGTGGTGTTACCACCAGAATGGTGCCTATCTGTGCTGACGTGGTGGCAACCGCCTGGCGGCGTTCGTTGCGCTGATCGTCGACGGAGAGCGCCGTGTCCAGCCAGCGGATGCGGTAGTAACGCTCCTTGTCATCCTGCGGGCCCTTGTAAAAGAACCTCACGTTGTTTCTGGCATTGGCGGGCAGCATCAGCCGACTGGGTGACAGCATCAGCTCGCCGCTGACTTCCATGGGGATCTCCTGCCCTCCCTCTTCCGGTGAGGTGATGCGTGTCACGCTGATCGTGACCAACCTGGCCTGGTCGCTGCCATTTTCAATCTGTTTGGCGACCTCCTGGCTGCCTGCATCGATGAAGGTGGTGACGGCGCCGACATTGATCGCCTGGCTGATACCGGGAATGAGCAGCAGCCAGATCGCTGCAATTTTCAGGTTCATGATGTGCCCCTAAGAGAACAAAGGGCCCCGCAGGGCCCTCAATGGTATGCGGTAGATGAGTTAGCTCCAGTTCGCTACGAACTCGACGTTGACTTCACCGCTCCACAGGCCGTCCGGCAGGGCGTCAAAGGTGGTGGGGGTGCCGCTGGCAGTGGCGCTTTCAATGTTGAAAGTGAAGGAACCCTGCGCCGTGACGCGTTCGGCATCGTTCTTGAAGCCGTTGGCAAGAGGAGACAGATTCCCCCCCGTGATGCCGGCAGCGGTGTCGATCAGGGTGGTGTAGGCGGTTGTGCTGACCGGTGCGCCGCCCCACAGCACGCCCACATCGACGGTGGAGTCGCCACCCAGGTGATTCAGGGTGCCGTTCAGCTTCTTCGCCTTCAGGGTGAAGTCGGTCGCGCTGGCATCACCCTTGATGGCGACATCGAACAGGCCGTTGACGGTGTTGAACCCCTTGATCCCTTCGGCATATTGGAAGGAGAGGCTGGAGAGCGGGGTGACCACCAGCTCGGAAGTGGTGTCTTTCTTGGCAGTGGCCTGCCAGGTCGCGACGGCAGACGCTTCTACGGCGGCTTGAGCGGTGGCGGCAAAGCCCAGGGTAGCCACGGACAGAGCAATCAGAGTCTTCTTCATTACGATATTTCCTACATATCTTCTGGATGGTTGTGACCACCCGGTTGGTTCATTGCCCGTCAGGGGCATGCCTTGCCACGTTGGCGACGATTCGACCAGTCGTGGCAGCCGGACCTGGAATAGGCTTCTCCTCGGACCAGCTTGTTTTTTCGTCGACAAAGATAGCGATCGGATCTGTCTTGATCGACCGAATGGTGTGTAGGAAAAATCCCAAAGGGGAATGGGGGGAACCCCTTGTAAAATAAATTTTTTTCTTTTTCTTTCAGTGGCTTGTAGCTTCCCATGTATTTGATTTATATGTTTTTTCGGTCTTTTTCTCGTGGGTGGAGGCCGGCTGGAAAAGCCGGGAAGGAGGGGAATTCAACGAGAGAGGGGGCTCGGCCACCACCAGGTTCCATACGAGGCAAATAAAATGCAATATATTGATAAATATATAAAAAATAAATGAAGCTATAATGATGATTAACTTGAAAATGCCATTTTTATATTTATTTAACATCTTGAAAACAAGGTCAGGCTGTATGGTGTCGTTGCTTGATTTGTAGTTAATATGCTCGTCGGACAGGGCTGAATAACGGATCTATATATGGCGAAGGTATTGATAGTAGATGATCATCCAGCAATAAGAATGGCCGTGAACATGTTGTTGAAGCAGGATGAACATCATGTTTTAGGCGAAGTGGATAATGGTGTCGATGCTATCGCCATGGCCAGGAACACTCATCCAGATATTGTTATCCTTGATATTGGAATACCTCAGCTTGATGGCATCGAAGTGATAAAAAGAATCAAGATGCTGGATATTGGCGCCAAGATTCTGGTGCTGTCTGCACAGTCCACCCACCATATTATGGTGCGGTGCCTGCAAGCCGGTGCCGAGGGGTTCTTGTCCAAGCTGGATGATTTGTATTTGCTGAAGGATGCGATCGCAAAAATAGAGAAGCGGCAACTCTATTACCCCCGTGACGTCATCGCCGGCGCCAGGCATGCCCATACGGTCGATCGGGAAGATCTGCTGTCGACCCTCTCTTCCCGCGAGATGAGCGTGCTGCTGCAGATTTGTCAGGGCCATGCCAACAAGCAGATTGCCCAAAGCATGCTGCTGAGCGAGAAAACCGTCAGTACCTACAAGACCCGGTTGATGAAGAAACTCAACATCACCAACATCGTTGATCTGATCAGTCTGGCCAGACGGCAGAAACTGCTGTGAACAGGGCGAAATTGCTGTTGCTTCTGCTGGCGCTGGTCTGGGTGTGGCCGCTGGCGGCCCGGGAACCGGAAGAGCCCCTGCTGCAAGTCTATTCGCGGGATGGCGGGGAATACCTCGATGCCAGCCCCTTGCCGCTGCATGGGGAGGAGTGGCGCTGGTTGCAGGAGCGCGAGCGGCTGATCCTGGGGGTGCCCAGACCCGACAACCCCCCCATGGACATCACCCTGAGGGCGAATGCTTATGAAGGGGTGACGGCCGACATCGTCGGCATGTTGACCCATCTGCTGCACATCGAGATCCTGGTGAAGGGATATCCCTCCAGGGCGGCTGCCATTGAAGCGCTCCAGCGGGGGGAGATCGATCTGCTGAGTACCTCCAACTCCTATGAGCGGGAACAGCATCTTCTGCTGACTGACAAATATATTGCTGACGATCCAGCCATCTATAAAAACATTCAGGTCAAAGAGCGAGAAATAAGAACAATAGCCGTGCCGGAGTATTATTTGCCGTTCATGGACATCATGCGCTATCTGTCGGACTACAAAATTAAAATATACCCGTCCCGCTATAGTGCATTGTCCGCGGTGGCATATGGTCAGGTTGATGCCGTCATGGTGGACATGATCTCCGGCAATTTCATCGTCAACAAGTTCTATCAGAACAGCATTCAATTATTGAAGCCGCTCTATATCGATACTGCCGGTTTTGCCTTTGCCCTCAACCCCAAGGAGCGGCGACTCAAGAGGATCATGGATATCGCGCTGGGGGAGATCCTCGATGGCAAGCGAGCGGAAGTGGCCAAACGCTGGAATGGGGGCGGTCTCTCCATCGGTGCCAGCAGGATCGACCTGAGCCGCGAGCAATGGAAATGGCTGGGCAAGCGGGAGAAAATCCGGATTGCGGTGAACAGCGGCATCCCGCCCCTCAGTTTCTATGACGTCACCGGTACCATGCACGGCGTGGTCGCCGATCTGCTGCAGGTCATGCGAGCCAAGCTGGGAGTGGAGCTCGAGGTGGTGCCAGTGAAGACACCGGAGCAGATGACCCAGTTGCTGGATAGTGGCCAGGTGGATGCGGGGGTGTTGAGCCCCTCTGCCGAGCGCAGGAACCGCTATCTGTTCAGCCGGGCCTTTGTCCTCGATCCCCTCTCCTATGTGGTGGGGCTGCGCCACCGGGAGGTCCCCCCTGCATCGCTGCTCAAGACCGGCACCGTGGCCATGGTCAGAGGCTTTATCTCGACCCAGGCCATCGAGGCGGAATACGGCAAGCTGACGTCGCGGCAGTTCGATACGATTGAAGACGCCATGCGTTGTGTGGCGGCGGAAGTGTGCGATGTGACCATACTGCCGCTGCGGGTGGCCAAGTACTACGTCAACAGCAAATTCCCCGACAGCCTGCTCATCACGGGAGAGCTGTTCGATTCCATCCCCATCGGTGCCGCGTTTGCGGTCACCCCCGCGCATCCCGTACTACGGGACATTCTGGACAAGGTGATTGCCATCATTCCGCCGGATGAGCTGGAAGGACTCTCCAACCGCTGGCGGGTCAATGTCAAACAGGAGAGTGTCTCCTGGCAGGAGTTGATTCAGGAGTTCGGGGTCTTTATCGCGTTGATCCTGCTGTTGACCCTCTGGGTTGGCCTGTGGGGCCTGTCCCTGCGCAAGCAGATCCGCGAGCGGCGGCTGGTGGAGGGGGCGCTGAGCACCCAGCTCAAGTTCATCGCCGATCTGGTGGACGGGACACCTCACCCCATCTATGCGCGGGATCTGAACGGGATCCTGGTGCTGTGCAACAGCAGCTATGCCAGCTTCCTTGGCGAGCCCAAGGTCGGTCTGCTCGGCACGGGCCTGGACGACGCGCGAACACGCTGGCCTTTTCTTGCTCCCCTGCACGGGGATCTGGTGCTTTCCTGTGACAGCCGCCGCGCCCAGGAGGGGGATCACCGTCTGGGCCTGCCGACGGGCGGGGTCGACGTCTATCACTGGGTTCAGCCTTACTACGATCTGGACGGCAATGTGCAGGGGGGGGTGGGGGGCTGGATTGACGTCAGCGAACGGGTACGCCTGCTCGATGAGCTGGCGGTGGCCAGCCAGGAGGCCCAGGAGGCAAACCGTGCCAAGAGCACCTTCCTCGCGACCATGAGCCACGAGATCCGTACCCCCATGAATGCCATCATCGGCTTGCTGGAACTGGCGCTCAAGCGGGGTCGGCTGCACGAGGAGGATCAGGCCTCCCTCGCCATTGCCCATGGCTCTGCCAGCGATCTGCTGAGCCTCATCGGCGACATCCTGGATATTTCCAAGATCGAGTCTGGCCGGTTTGAACTGGCCCCCGAGCCCCATGACATCGTGACCCTGACAGCGTCGGTCGTCACCGTATTCACTGCGCTGGCGAGGCAGAAAAGCCTGCGGCTGGAGCTCGTCACGGGCGATCCGTCCTGGGTGCAGATCGATGGTCTTTGTTACAAGCAGATCGTCTCCAACCTGATCAGCAACGCCATCAAGTACACCGATTGCGGATCGGTCACGGTGACGCTGGCTTCCTGGGTCAGCGATGGCTGGTGTACCGTGCAGCTCACCATTCTGGATACCGGTATCGGCATCGATCAGGCCGAGCAGGCCAGGCTGTTCGAGCCCTTCAGCCAGGCCAGCCAACCCGAGAAAATCCAGCAGTCGGGTACAGGCCTGGGTCTGATGATCTCCCGCTCCCTGTGCGAGACGATGGGCGGCTCCTTGAAACTGGAAAGTACGCCCGGGCAGGGGACCCGGGTCAGTGTCGAGATGAAGCTGCCGGTGGCCAATGCCGTGGCGATGCCCGCTGCGCCTGCACAGGAGCCGGTGGTGGAGCCGGGGCGGCGACTGAAGATCATGGTCGTGGACGATCATCCAGCCAACCGGTTGCTGGTCAGCCAGCAGCTGGCCTATCTGGGCCATGACGCCACGGCCGTCGAGTCGGGAGAAGAGGCGTTGCGGCGGCTGATCGAAGCCAGGTTCGATGTTGTCATGACCGACTTCAACATGCCCGGTATGAACGGATTCGAGCTGGCTCGTCAGTGCCGGGAGCTGGAGCGGCTGCACGGCTGGCGACGCACCGTGATCCTCGGGCTGACGGCCGATGCGCGGCAGGAGCAGATCAATGAAGGGCAGGCGGCAGGGATGGATGACTGTCTATTCAAGCCCGTCGGACTGGAGGCGCTCGATCACTGTCTGCGTCGGCACATGCAGCGGGAAGAGCAGAGTGAGATGGCCGCCTGCATGGAGGAGATCCGGCGGTATCTGGGGCCGCTGACTGCACACCAGTCGACCCTGATGGTGCCTCTGCTGGCCGAGTTCGTGCGGGCCAGTGACGACGATATCGCGGGATTGCAACGGGCTGCGGAGGAGGGGCATGTTGGCCAGTTCATCGACCGCATACATCGCCTGAAAGGGGGCGCCAGAATAATGGGCACTCTGAAACTGGTGGCGACCTGCAGCGAAATAGAATCCTGGGAGCTCGATCAGGCCAGGCTGCCCGAGGCGCTGGCCCGTTTGCAGCAAGAGTACGAGGTCGTTCGGCTGGCGGCGACCCAACTACAGGTGATGGACGGGGAGGAATGAAGGCATGGGAACATGCCTTCGGATCCTGTGGTCAGCCCAGCCAGTACACCATCAACTCATAGGCGGCGTCGCCCACCTGGTCCGGTCTGGCTGACGGGGCCTGATAGCTGAGGTAATAGCGGGTCGCCTGCGCCAGGGGGAGGGCGCGGCTTGCTTCGAGGGGTTGTCCGTTGAGCGCCAGCGTGATCCGGAGATCATCCTGCTGTGGCAGGGAGCCGTAGAGTGCGCGGGCTTGCAAGCGATAGGTGGTGTTGAAATCCGGGTGGCCCAGGTCAGCTGCGAGGATCTGGACGGGAGCCTGTGCCGGATCCGAATTGATGGCCTGGAGACCTGGGTGGGTAAGCGCTACTTCCATGTTGGTCTCTTTGCTGGCGGTGGCCCGCCAGTTCAGCTGGCTCACCTGCGTATTGGCGTGAACGGCGGCACTGCTGCAACCGATCATCACTGCCAGCACCATGCTTTTTTGAAACATAGTTATCTCCTTTGTCGGACTGGGCCCTCCTTGGCGAGGGCCTCCTCTTATCGGCGCTTTCCCCGAAAGCTGAACCGCTCTCCCCGGATTCGCCCATGAGTCGGCGGCAGATAAGGGGTATGATCCGCCCCCTGGCGCCATGCCATTGACGGAGGAGAGCCATGCTCGAAAATCAGATGATGTTGTTGGCGGTGTTTGAGCGGGCGGCGCTGATGCTGATGACGCTCTTTCTTCTCACCCGCACCCGGCCGTTCCAGCGGCTGTTCCAGAAGCGTGACCATACCCCGGCCGAACTGGTGCTGGTGGCGGCCATCTTCTGTCTGTTCGCGGTGTTCAGCACCTACACCGGCATTCCGGTGGAGGGGGCCCTCATCAACGTGCGGATCATCGCCATCATCTCGGGCGGCATCCTGTTCGGCCCCTGGGTCGGTATTCCAGCCGGGGTCATCTCGGGGCTGCACCGCTACCTCATCGACATGGATGGCCACACCTCCATTCCCTGTCTCATCGCCAGCATCATCGCCGGCCTGCTCGCCACCTGGCTGCACCTGCGCTGTCGCAAATCGCGGCTCTGGCTCTATGGCATCCTGGCGGGGATGGCCTGCGAGGGGCTGACCATGCTGCTTATCTGGCAGCTGACCGAGCCCCATGCGGTAGGTGTGGAGATAGTCAGTCATATTGCCTACCCGATGATCGCCGGGGCGCTCTGTATCGGGCTCATCATCAAGCTGGTGCAGGACCTGGACGACGAGAAGGAGCTGATTGCCGCCAAGCAGGCCAAGCTGGCGCTCGACATCGCCAACAAGACGCTACCGTTTTTCCAGAACATCGATCGCCACTCCCTTAGCCAGGTGTGCGGCATCATTCGCAGCGAGATCAGCGCCGATGCGGTGGCCATCACCGATACCCGCGACGTGCTGGCCTATGTGGGGGTGGGCAAGGATTACTACGAGCTGGACGAGCACCACGCCATCAGCGACATGACCCACAAAGCGGTGCTGCTCGACCAGATCATCATCAACAACGATCTGCGCCAGTACCATCTGGCCGACTTTCACTCGGTCATCATTATTCCGCTGAGAGAGAACGGCGCCGTCAGCGGCACCCTCAAGATCTACTACCGCCGCACCCACAGCATCACCAGTTCGCTGCGGGAGATGGCGGTCGGCCTCTCCCAGCTCATCTCCACCCAGATGGAGGTGTCGCGCATCGAGCAGCTCAAGGAGATGACCCGCAAGGCGGAGTTCACCGCGCTGCAGAGCAAGATCAACCCCCACTTCCTGTTCAACGCCCTCAATGCCATCTCGTCGCTGATCCGCATCCGTCCCCAGCAGGCACGCCAGTTGATCGCCAATCTGGCGGATTACCTGCGCTACAACCTCAACAAGGGGGACACCCTCATCGACATCCAGGAGGAGCTGCAGCAGGTGCGCGACTACGTGGCCATCGAGCAGGCCCGCTTCGGCGACAAGCTGGAGGTGGTGTTCGAGGTGGACGACGTGCATATCCAGGTGCCGAGCCTGCTGTTGCAGCCGTTGGTGGAAAACGCCATCCTGCACGGCATCCAGCCCCGCAGTGCGCCGGGTCGGGTCACCATCGAGGTGAAGCAGCTGGCGGGCGGCATCCGGGTCGCGGTGCGCGACACCGGCTACGGCATCAGCCAGGCGGTGATCGACGGGGTCGCCGCCGGTCGGGTGGAGAGCCGCAGCATCGGTCTGATGAACGTGCATCAGCGGGTCAAGCTGCTCTATGGCGACGGCCTGCACCTCAAGCGGCTGGAGCCGGGGACCGAAGTCTGTTTCTATCTGCCTGATCAGGAGGCAATGCCATGCTGAAAGCCATCATAGTGGAAGACGAATGTTTGATACGGGAGGAGCTGGCCTCTCCTGTGCTCCTTATGGGGGCAATGTCATGCTGAAAGCGATCATTGTGGAAGATGAGTATCTGGCCCGCGAGGAGCTGGCCTTTCTGGTGGGGCAGCACAGCAACATCGAGATAGTGGCGAGCTTCGAAGACGGGCTGGAGGCGTTCAAGTATCTGCAGGATCACGAGGTGGACGTGGTGTTTCTGGATATCCAGATCCCCGCCATCGACGGCCTGCTGCTGGCCAAGAACCTGCACAAGTCCAGCCATCCGCCCCACATCGTCTTCGTCACCGCCTACAAGGAGTTTGCGGTGGAGGCGTTCGAGCTGGAGGCATTCGACTACATCCTCAAGCCCTACAACGAGCCGCGTCTCATCAATCTGCTGCAAAAGCTCGAACTGGCGGGCAAGTCCCAGCCCCAGGGTGCGGAGTCCGGGACGCCACAGAACCGCACCGTCAATCTGGTGAAGGGGGAGCGCATCATCGTCACCCCCTGCGAGCAGATCTACTACGCGGAAGCCGACGAGAAGCTGACCCATGTCTACACCCGTACCGATCGCTACGTGATGACCATGACCCTCAGCGAGTTCGTCAGTCGGTTGCCTGCCGAGGGGTTCTTTCGTTGCCACCGCTCCTACTGCGTCAACATCAACAAGATCCGCGAGATAGTGCCCTGGTTCAACAGCACCTATCTCATCCGGCTCCATGACCTGCCGTTCGAGGTGCCGGTCAGTCGCAGCAACATCAAGGCATTCCGTCAGCTGATGCGGCTCTGATTGTCATTCATTCCCGCCGATCTGCATTTCATGCCGTAATCGGTCGGCGGGAGCGGCGTCTTGCCTATAGTGGCCCCAGTTTCCTTAAGGCCATTCCTCGAGACGCATCATGACCAGAGAGCTGAATCGCACCCGTTACCTCACCCTGTTGGGGACCATCATCACCCAGTTCGCGCTGGGATCCGTTTACACCTGGAGCCTGTTCAACGCCCAGCTCTCCGACAAGCTGGACGAGCCGGTCAGCCAGGTCGCCTTCGCCTTCGGCCTGCTCAGCCTCTCCCTGGCGGTGGCCTCCTCCCTGGCAGGCAAGCTGCAGGAGCGGTTCGGAGTGCGCAACGTCACCCTGGGTGCCGGCGTGCTGCTCGGCATCGGCTTCTTCCTCACCGCTCATGCCAGCAACCTGGCGATGCTCTACCTCTGCGCCGGCATTCTGGTCGGTTTTGCAGACGGTACCGGCTACCTGATGACCCTCTCCAACTGCGTGAAGTGGTTCCCGGAGCGCAAGGGGCTCATCTCCGCCTGCTCTATCGGTGCTTATGGCCTCGGCAGCCTCGGCTTCAAGTACATCAACCTGCTGCTGCTCTCCAGCAACGGCCTTGAGACCACCTTCCAACTGTGGGGGCTGATCGCCATGTCCATGGTGCTGGTGGGTGGCATGCTGATGAAGGATGCGCCCAAGCAGGCCGCCGCCGTGCAGCAGAGCGAGAGCCGCGACTTCACCCTGGCCGAGGCGATGCGCAAGCCCCAGTACTGGATGTTGGCGCTGATGTTCCTCACCGCCTGCATGAGCGGTCTCTACGTCATCGGCGTGGCCAAGGACATCGGCGAGAAGATGGTGGGCCTGCCGGCCGTGGTCGCCGCCAACGCCGTCGCCATCATCGCCATGGCCAACCTGGGTGGCCGGCTGGTGCTGGGCATCCTCTCCGACAAGATGTCCCGTATCCGGGTCATCACCATCGCCCAGTTGATTACCCTGGCCGGCATGGCGCTGCTGCTGTTTGTGCCGCTCAATGCCAACCTTTTCTTCGTGGCGGTGGCCTGCGTGGCATTCAGCTTCGGCGGCACCATCACCGTCTACCCCTCGCTGGTGAGCGACTTCTTCGGCCTCAACAACCTGACCAAGAACTACGGCGTCATCTATCTGGGCTTTGGTCTGGGCAGCATCATCGGCTCCATCGTGGCCTCCCTGTTCGGCGGCTTCATGGCGACCTTCAACCTGATCCTGGTGTTGCTGGTGGTGGCCCTGGTGCTCTCCCTCACCATCCGCCTGCCTGCTCCTGTTGCGGCTGTCGACAGGGCCTGACCCCTCTCGCTTCTCAAGTCATAAAAAAAGACCCGGGCCTTGGCCCGGGTCTTTGCATGTCAAGGGGTGGACTCAGCGCGGAGGCAGACCCAGCAGGGCGCGCAGCTGGTGCGCGGTGGCCTCGACGGCGGGCCAGTCGCGGCCAGTGACGGTGACGTGGCCCATCTTGCGGCCGGGGCGGGCTTCGCCCTTGCCATAGAGGTGAAGGTGCACCCCGGGCAGGGCCAGGGCGCCGGCCCAGTCCGGCGTGCCGTCTTGCCACAGATCCCCGAGCAGGTTGAGCAGGATGGCGGGCTGAACCTCGGCCTGTGCCGGCAGCGGCAGATCGCACAGGGCGCGCACCTGCAACTCGAACTGGCTGCAACCGGCGTTGTCGATGCTGGGATGACCCGAATTGTGGGGCCGGGGGGCCATCTCGTTGACCAGCAGTTCACCGCCGACCAGGAAGAACTCCACCGTCAGCACGCCCACATAGTCGAGGGCGGCGATGATGTGCTCGGCGATGCGCTGGGCTTCGCGCTCCAGGGCCGGCACATTGGCCGGGGAGCGGGTCTGATCCAGGATGCCGCCGCTGTGCCAGTTCTGCACCAGGGGCAGGGCACTGATGGCACCGCTCGGACTGCGGGCCAGGGTGAGGGCAAACTCCCCCTCCAGCGGCAGGCGCTTCTCCAGCACGCAAGGGACACCGCTGGCGGCCAGGGCCGCTGGCAATTCGCCCGCATTGTGGATAGTCCACTGCCCCTTGCCATCGTAGCCCTCGCGGGCGGTCTTGAGGATGGCGGGGAAGAGGTCGCCGGGCAGGGCGGGCAGCGGCTCGCCGGGCAGCAGGGTCAGGTTCGGGGCGACCGGTACGCCGGCGCGGGTCAGGAAGGCTTTCTCTTCCCGGCGATCCTGACAGACACGTACTGCGCTCGCGGCCGGGCGCACCGGCTTGTACTGCTCCAGCAGGGCCAGGGAGGCGGCGGGCACGTTTTCGAACTCGCAGGTGATGGCGTCGCAGCGGCTGGCCAGATCGCGCAGGGCATCGGCATCGTCATAGGCGGCCACAATCTGCTCGTCGGCGGCTGCACCGGCGATGCTGACGGGGTCCGGGTCCAGCACGATCACCTTGTAGCCGAGACGGTGGGCAGACATCACGAAGTAGCGGCCGAGCTGGCCGCCACCGAGCATACCCAAAGTGGCGGGGGGCAGTATCATGCCGGCTCCTCCAGGGTGAGCGCCAGCACCCGGTCGCGCTCCTTGGCGCGGAAGCCGTCGAGCTGCTGGTGATAACGGGGAGCGTCGCCATCCTGGGCGACAGAGAGCAGGGACACGGCGAACAGACCGGCATTGGCGGCACCCGCCTCGCCGATGGCGAAGGTGGCGACCGGCACGCCCTTGGGCATCTGCACGATGGAGAGCAGGGAATCCATCCCCTTGAGCTGGCGGGTGGGGATGGGCACGCCCAGCACCGGGATCGTGGTCTTGGCGGCCAGCATGCCCGGCAGGTGGGCTGCGCCGCCGGCGCCGGCGATGATGGCGCGCAGACCGCGATCGCGCGCACTGGCGGCATATTCAAACAGGAGATCCGGGGTGCGATGGGCGGATACGACGCGCGCTTCATAGGGCACGCCGTGCTCCTTGAGGATGCGGGCGGCGGCCTGCATCACGGGCCAGTCAGAGTCGGAGCCCATTACCAGGCCGATCATAGGGGGGGTCGTCATTACGGCTTCCTCGGATGTCAAACGTTTGCCGCATGTTACCAAAAAGCCGTGGGATCTGGCTCAACATTTCTTGTGTTTGACCCTCTCGAATGACGGTCAACGAGCCTCAAGGTATGAGAGGGGGCGAGGATCTGCGCCACTTGGCACCGGCTTTGGGTAAAAACGACATTAGAAATCCAGATGGCTATACATCCAAGGCGGCTCTGCCTATAATCCCCCCGCTTTGGCGCATCATGCTTAAAAGGGAATCCGGTGAGAATCCGGAGCTGGCGCGCAGCGGTAAGGGGGAACGAAGCGACATCAGGGCACTGCCGTCAGGTGGGAAGCCGTCGCCGTAGGCCATCAGCCCCCAAGCCCGAAGACCTGCCAAAGTTCGTATTTCGGGCCGAGAGAAACCGGCCACGAAGTAGATGCTTACGCGAACTTAAGGATCTCTCATGTCCAAGACATTATTGGCGGCTGCCCTGTTGCCAACGGCGGCCTTTGCCCAACAACTGACCATCCCCGTCAATCCCACCATGGTGGTGACCGCTACCCGTGTCGCCCAGCCTGCCTCCAGTGTGCTGGCTCCCGTCAACGTGGTGACCCGTGACGAGATCGATCGCCTGCAAGCCCAGACCGTGACCGACGTGGTCAAGACCCTGCCCGGCGTGGAAGTGGTCAGCAACGGCGGCCGCGGCCAGCTCAGCTCGCTTCGGGTACGTGGTGGCACCTCTTCCCAGACCCTGGTGCTGGTGGACGGGGTGCGCAGCGCCTCTCTGACCGCCGGGATGACCGAGCTCAACAACCTGCCCCTCAACCAGGTGGAGCGGATCGAATATATCCGCGGTGCACGCGCCACTATTTATGGATCCGATGCCATCGGTGGGGTCATCAACATCATCACTCGCCCGGACCAGGGGACCAATCAGCACAAGTTCAACCTGGGGGCGGGCTCCCACAAGCAGCGTCAGGCTGCCTTCAGCAGCGCCAGCCAGGTGGGTGATGCGGGTCAGATCAAGGTCGCTGGTGGTTTCGATGACGAGACCGGCTACAACGTGCACCCCATCGCCGGGGTGAACGATGGCGACAAGCATGGCCACCGGGGTTATAACGCCATGGTGGATTATCAGCAGGCGCTGGCCAGCAACTGGGATCTGTTCGGTACGACCCGCTGGTTCCGCAACATTGCCCAGTACGACAGATCCTCTGCCGCTTCCGCCTGGGGCCCGGCGTTTCATCAACGCAACGAGACCTGGACCGAGAACCAGAGCTACCAGCTCGGCTCCCGCTATCACGACGAGCGCTACCTGAGCGAGCTGCGCGGCGCCTTCTCCAAACAGGATGCCTACGACTACCCGGATACCAGCGGCCGCGATCAGTCCGCTGATCGACTCTATACCCGTCAATACACTCTGAACTGGGTCAACAGCGTCAAACTGGACGAGAGCTGGACCCTGGGGGGCGGCGCCGACTGGCAGCGCGACATGCTGGACGATAGTTCTCGCTCCTCTGGCGTCGCCTTCCCGAGTGAGGCCGATGAGCGTGACAACACCGGGCTCTATGCCCTGGCCCAGTTTGACAACCAGGTCTGGCAGGCCGAGCTGAGCGGTCGCAGCGATGACAACGAGCAGTTCGGACGTCACAACACCTGGCAAACCGGCGCTGGCTGGCGCTTCGTTGAGGATTATCGCCTCAGTGCCCGTTACGGCACCGGTTTCCGTGCCCCCTCCTTCAACGATCTCTACTACCCGGGGTCCGGCAATCCGGATCTGAAGCCGGAAGAGTCGAAAAGCCACGAGTTGATGCTGGACGGACAGACCGCAGGTGTGGAGTGGCGCTTGACCGGTTATCGCAACGACTTCGAGCAGATGATCCAGTGGGCACCGGACAGCCAGGGGATGTGGACGCCGCAAAACGTCGGCAAGGCGCGGATTGAAGGGGTTGAGCTGGAAGGGGAGTTCGAGACCGGCTGGCTGAGCCATCGCGTTTCCGCCGAATACAAGGATCCCAAGGACAAGGTCACCGACAAGCAGTTGCAGCTGATCTCCCGCAAGGGGGCCAAGTGGGTGAGCCAGGCGCAGTGGCAGCAGTTCGATGGCTCCCTGAGCTGGATCTACCAGGGTGAGCGTTATGGTGACGCGGCCAATACCACCCAGCTGGGCGGTTACAGCGTGTGGAACCTGGCGGTGGGCTATCAGGTTGCACCGTCCTGGAAGGTCTCCGGCAAGATCAGCAACCTGCTGGACAAGGAGTACCAGACCTCGGTGGGTTACCCGGCTGACGAGCGTGCCTACTATGTGACGGTGGACTACGCACTCTGATCCCCTTGTCTGGATCTGAAAAATCAGGGGCCCTGCCATTGGCAGGGCCTTTTCTATTGGCGCCGGGCGGGAGTATGATCGCGGCCTCGCATTCAAGGGGGAGATCAGGTGGCCAATATTCTCGTGTTCGACTCCGGTATGGGCGGTCTGACTGTCTATGGGGAGATCCGTCGCGCTCTGCCGGAGCACAACTATTTCTACAGTTTCGACAATGCCCACTTTCCCTATGGCGAGCTGAGTGAGGCGGCCCTCATCGAGGCTTGTACCGGACTGGTCAGCCACATGGTGGCCGAGCACGCCATCGATCTGGTGGTGATCGCCTGCAATACCGCCAGCACCATTGCCCTGCCATCCCTGCGTACCGCACTCAGCATTCCCGTGGTCGGCGTGGTCCCCGCGATCAAGCCTGCCGCCGCCCTGACCCGTAACGGCTACATCGGTCTGCTGGCAACGCCCGGCACCGTCAGCCGTGACTATACCCATGAACTCATCGCCCAGTTCGCCCCGGGCAAGCATGTGCTGCTGAAGGGGGCCACCGAACTGGTTATCGAAGCCGAGCGCAAGCTGGCGGGGTTGCCGGTCAATATGGCCCTGCTCAGAGAGATGCTCGCAGACTGGATGGAAGGGGAGGAGAGGCCGGATACCCTGGTACTGGGATGTACCCACTTCCCCTTGCTCAACGAAGAGATCAAACAGCTGATGCCGGAATGTCAACTGGTCGATTCGGGTCTTGCCGTGGCAAGGCGGGTGGCGCATTTGCTGGCGACACTGCCGGTCCAGGCACCTGGCGAGGGGACGGGACGTGCCTACTGCACGCGACTGGATGCTGGGGCCCAGAAACTGACAGCCCCCTTGCAAGCTTGGGGGCTGTCGTCACTCGAAGAAGTGGTGTACTGAATATCAGGCGTCGACGTCGTTGACGTCCTTCTCATCCCGGTCCCGCTTGTCATTTGCTTCACGCACTTTCAGGGTGCGCTGCTGATACTCCTTGTCATTGAGCGCGGCGATGGCCTTGGCCGCATCGGCGACAGGCATCTCCACAAACCCGAAGCCCCTGCGTTTGCCGGTGGCCTTGTCCTTCATCAGACGAACTGACAGTACCTGACCTTGCTCGGCAAAGAGTTCGCGCACCGCAATCTCGTTGGCGCGATAGGGCAGGTTGCCTACATATAAGGTACAGGTCTCCTGGCTGGTCGCCTGTTCGAGGGCGGTGGCAGGCGCACGGTTAAGGAAGAGCGGTACCACGAAACCGCCAATGGCCAGACCGGCGGCAAAAATGACTTCGACTTTCAGAGAGAACTGCAGGGCCTGGGCAACCAGATAGCCGAGCAGCGCCAATACCAGAGCAAGAACTGCTGCCTGCACATAAACGGGAAACTTGGATAAATTCATCTTTAAAGACCTTTTGTAAATGAAAGCAAAAAAGGTGCAACACTCTATTCACCTTCATGGTAACCAGCTTTACGACCAGACGCTACCATGGACCACTTGAGGCAAATTATCCGCTTCAGTATGGCATTCCTTCAGCCAGGAAGATCCTGATAAATACCAATAAAAGAGGGCTGAAATCATCAGCTTGTGGATAACATTGTATATATACACTGGGTAAGTTGTTTCTAACTGGATAATTTGAAGTTTCCGTGACTTTCTTCAAAAAATCCCTTGTCATCGTAACCGGCCTCCCTATAATGCGCCCCTACCAGCACGGCGGACCACGCCGAACTGATGAGCTAGCCTCCTGATGAGGTGGGCGCCGAAAGAAAAGCGAAAACAACCGCTTGACTTTCGAAGTGAGGAGCGTAAAATGCGCCTCCTCAACGCGATAAGCGTGACGCTCTTTAACAATTTGAATCAAGCAATCTGTGTGGGCACTCACAGCATCGAGCATCAAAAACAATTTTTGATTTTCAAT
>NZ_JBRKTB010000013.1:0-124264 GCF_053005425.1 Aeromonas sp. 25-248
CAGAAGTGAAACGCTGTAGCGCCGATGGTAGTGTGGCATTCGCCATGCGAGAGTAGGACACTGCCAGGCACCCAATTTTAGATTACGCATTGAGCGTGGTCTTTACCGGTTAGTGTGCTGATATGGCTCAGTCGGTAGAGCGCATCCTTGGTAAGGATGAGGTCCCCAGTTCGATTCTGGGTATCAGCACCATTTTCAAGCAGTACAGCTTTTGCCTGACGGCAATAGCGCCGTGGAACCACCTGATCCCATGCCGAACTCAGAAGTGAAACGCGGTAGCGCCGATGGTAGTGTGGCATTCGCCATGCGAGAGTAGGACACTGTCAGGCACCTATTCAGAAGAGGCCTCCCATGCGGGAGGCCTTTTTGCATTTCTGTCCCCTCGCTTCAATTCCCTGCTTCTATTTCAGTAAAAATGCTGGGCTATCAAGGGATTGCTCGTTACTCTTTAGCCGTTGCCCGATGAACACGTGATGCTGCCTGCGAGGTATTGATGGCTACGTTGAAGGAAATTGCACAGGAGGCGGGGGTATCGCTTGCTACCGTATCCCGTGTGCTGAACGAGGATCCCAGCCTGAGCGTCAAGGACGAGACCAGGCAGAAGATCTTCGAGATTGCCGAGCGGCTGGAGTACAAGACCAGCAGCGCCCGCAAAGGAGTGCACAAGAGCAAGCTGCAGCTCCTGGCTGTCTACGCCTATCCCCAGAGCACCGAGGTCAACGATCCCTACTATCTGGCCATCCGCTACGGTATCGAGACCCAGTGTACCCGCCTCAACATCGAGCTGGCCCACTGCTACAACGGTGCCGAGGGGCGTGAGCTCTCTGCCGTCGATGGCATCCTGGTCATCGGTCATCTGCCGGAAGAACGGCTGGCCGTGCTGCGCGGCCTGTCTGCCCAGCTGGTGTTCGTGGATTGCCGCTCTCAGGGCGATTTTGACTCGATTGACGTGGATCTGGCACTCATCAGCCAGCAGGTAGTGGACTTCTTCATCGCCGAGGGCCATCAGCGCATCGGCTATATCGGTGGCCAGGATGATGGCCCGGATCTGCGGGAACTCGCCTTTCGCGATTATGGCCAGCGGCTTGGCGTGGTACAGGAGAGCGACCTCTATCGCGGAGACTTCTCCAGTGCTTCCGGCTACCAGTTGGCGAAGGAGATGCTGGCCGGGGATTGGCCCAAGGCGCTGTTCGTGGCCTCCGACTCCATCGCCATCGGCGTGCTGCGTGCCATCCACGAGAAGGGACTGGCGATTCCCCAGCAGATCGAGCTTATCAGCGTCAACGATATTCCGACCGCCAAGTTCACCTTCCCGCCGCTCTCCACGGTGCGGATCCACTCCGAGTTGATGGGCTCCCAGGGGGTCAACCTGCTGGTTGAACGGCTGCGTGACGAGCGGGATATCCCGCTGCGGGTGCTGGTACCGAGCAAATTGACTCTGCGCGGCACTACTCGCTGATTTTAGTAAAATATTCTGCTTTTTAGTCGCGCCATCTTGCGGTGGCGCAACACATCTCCCAAGCAAATCTCTTTCCCATCTCTTCCAGCAAACTCATATCATATTGTTTTATAATTGATTTAATTACAGTTCAGCCTACTGCTATCAACATCCATGCCACTCATTCATATCTTGCTCTCCTTTATCTCCCGCTTCTGATCTCGCTCACAAAACCATCTGTTCATTGTGATCAGGTTAAAACTTTACCTATCTAGAACTGATATTTAGTAAATGTTTGTCTAGAGTTTACCCAGTTAACGTTGCCTTGTTCCGGGAGGACATGTGAATAACTGGGAAAACGTCCAATTCGTTGGTGAAAACAGGCTGGCTCCGCGCGCCTACTTCTTCTCTTATGCCGACCACGGGCTGGCGGCCACCATGCAGCGCGAGCTGAGCCGCCGTTTTCTGAGCCTGAGCGGCCAGTGGCAGTTCCACTACTTCGACCACCCCCTGCAGGTGCCGGAGGCCTTCTATCACAGCCCCATGAGCGAGTGGGGCCAGATCACCGTGCCCAACATGTGGCAGATGGAAGGACATGGCAACTTGCAGTACACCGACGAAGGTTATCCCTTCCCCATCGATGTGCCCTTTGTGCCGACCAACAACCCCACCGGCGCCTATCAGCGCAGCTTCACGCTGAGCCCTGCCTGGGACGGCGAGCAGGTGATCATCAAGTTTGACGGGGTGGAGACCTACTTCGAGGTCTATGTGAACGGCCACTACGTCGGCTTCAGCAAGGGCAGCCGTCTCACCGCCGAGTTCGATATCAGTGCCTACGCCAACATTGGCGAGAACCTGCTGTCAGTGCGGGTGATGCAGTGGGCTGACTCCACCTATATCGAAGATCAGGACATGTGGTGGATGGCGGGGATTTTCCGCGACGTCTACCTGGTGGGCAAACCGGCGGTCCATGTGCAGGACTTCTTCATCCAGACCGCGCTGGCTGATGACAGCCAGAGCGCCACCCTGAGCTGCGATATCCAGCTGGAGAATCTGGGAGCGCCAGCCCGTGATCACCGTCTGGTCTGGTCCCTGCTGGATCAGGGCAGCGAGATCGCCAGCGGCTCGCTCGACCATCTCGCCATCGATGGCAAGTGTGATTGCCGCTTCACGCTGGATCTGGCCAACCCCCATCTGTGGAGCGCCGAAGACCCTTACCTCTATCAGCTGCAACTCTCCCTCTATGACGATCGAGGGGAGTTGCTGGAGGTGATCCCGCAGCGGGTCGGGGTGCGTGAAATCACCGTCAAGGATGGCCGCTTCCATGTCAACGGCCACTACCTCAAGCTGCACGGGGTGAACCGCCACGACAACGACCACCTCAAGAGCCGCGCGGTCGGCATGGATCGGGTGGAGCGCGATATCGTGCTGATGAAGCAGCACAACCTCAACTCGGTGCGCACCGCCCACTACCCGAACGACCCGCGTTTCTACGAGCTGTGCGACCAGTACGGTCTGTTCGTGATGGCGGAGACCGACGTGGAGACCCACGGTTTTGCCAACGTCGGCGATCTCAGCCGCATCACCGACGACCCCTTCTGGGAGCCGGTGTTTGTGGATCGCATAGAGCGCCACGTGCACGCCCAGAAGAACCACCCCTCCATCATCATCTGGTCGCTCGGCAACGAGTCCGGCTACGGCTGCAACATCAGAGCCATGTACCAGCGCTGCAAGGCGATCGACCCGACACGGCTGGTGCATTACGAAGAGGATCGCGACGCCGAGGTGGTGGATGTGGTGAGTACCATGTATTCCCGCGTCTCCCAGATGAACTGCTTCGGCGAGTTCCCGATGGCGAAGCCGCGTATCCTCTGCGAATACGCCCACGCCATGGGCAACGGCCCGGGTGGTCTGAGCGAATACCAGCAGGTGTTCGACCGTCATCCCCACATTCAGGGCCACTACATCTGGGAGTGGTGCGATCACGGCATTCTGGATCAGGACGAGCAGGGCCGCCCGGTCTACAAGTACGGCGGCGACTACGGCGACTACCCCAACAACTACAACTTCTGCATGGATGGCCTCATCTACCCGGATCAGACCCCGGGGCCGGGCCTGCGCGAATACAAGCAGGTGATCTGCCCGGTCAAGGTGCGCGCGCTGGATCTGGCGAGCGGCAAGCTGGAAGTGGAAAACCGCTACTGGTTCTCCACTCTCGACGACATCCGCCTGCTGGTCGAGGTGAAGGCCGAAGGCGAACTGCTGGCCAGCCAGCAAATCCGGTTGGAAGGGATTGCTCCCGGTGCCACCACCGAGTTGCAACTCGAACTGCCATCCCTCGATGGGCGGGAAACCTTCGTCCAGCTGCGGGTCATCAAGGCCACAGCTACCTGCTACAGCGCGGCGGAGCACGAACTGGGTCAGTACCAGTTCCAGCTGAAGGAGTCGACTCGTCAGCTGCAGCCCTTTGCCAATCCCAATGCCACAGCATTGCAGATTGCCGACGAGCGCCTCGCGCTGACCTTGAGCGGCAGCGGCTTCGCCCTGCGCTTCTCACGCCTCGACGGCAAGCTGGTGAGCTGGCAGCAGGATGGTAATGAGCTTATCGAGCGAGCCCCGCGCCTCACCTTCTTCAAGCCGATGATCGACAACCACAAGCAGGAGTACGAGAGCCTGTGGCACCCGAACCACCTGCAGATCATGCAGGAGCACTTCCGCACCTTAAGCTGGCGTCAGCTGGGCGAGGCGGTCGAGGTGACGGTGGAGAGTCTGATCGCGCCGCCGGTGTTCGACTTCGGCATGCGCTGCCGCTACGTCTACACCCTGAGCCCGAACGGTCAGCTGCACGTGGCACTGTCCGGTCAGCCCTACGGCGGTTATGACGACATCATCCCCAAGATCGGCTTCGAGCTGGGCATTCGTCAGGATCTCGACCGGGTGCACTACTACGGCATGGGGCCGGGCGAAAACTATCAGGACAGCCGCCAGAGCAACTGGATCGACAGCTTCCAGAGCACAGTCAGCGAGATGTGGGAGCACTATCCCTTCCCGCAGGACAACGGCAACCGCCAGCAGGTGCGCTGGGCGACCCTGACCAACCGCCACGGCGCCGGTCTCTACGTGCGACCCGATGCCCCCATCAATCTGAGCGTCTGGCCCTACAGCTGGGAGCATATCCACGCGGCGCAGCACATCAACGAGCTGGAACCGAGCGGTTATCTCACCCTCAATCTGGATCACAAGGTACTGGGGCTTGGATCCAACTCCTGGGGCTCCGAGGTGCTGGACTCCTGGCGGGTGCGCTTCGAGCCATTCAGCTTCGGCCTGACCCTGCTGCCCATCGCCCGTGGCAACCTCAATCCGGCTGTGCTGGCCGGGCTAGATCTCACCATCAACGGCGGGAGGAACCTCGCATGATCACCCTGGACAACCTGACCCTGTTCAAAAACATCTACCGGGAGGGCAAGAAGTGGGGCCGCTGCGTGGAGGCCATCAACAACCTGCCGAACCTCAAGCCCGGCATTTGCCACTCCATCGGTGACTCCCTCACCTATCGCTTGCAGGAGGGGGCCAGCCCGGCCACCTCCCTGTTCGAGGGGCAGCGCCGTTACTTCGACGTTCACTACTACCTGGAAGGGGCAGAGACGGTGGAGTGGGCCCCCAAATCGGAGCTGGCGGTCGAGCAGGCTTATGACGACACCACAGACCGCGAGTGGCTGGCCGGTGAGGTGCGTGAGCGCCAGCAGGTGGGCAACGGGCAGGTGGTGATCTTCGAGAACGACGAGGCTTACCGTTTCGTCGGCGACGGGCTGGTGCGCAAGGTGATCATCAAGGTCACCGTCGAAGGCGGCTACTTCAAGAACAAATAACAAGCCGCCGGTTCTGCACTGATAAAAGCCGGAAGGGTGGGGCTCACCCTACAACCCATGCCCCGCTCTTTCGCTAGATAACTACAGGTCTGGAGATGCACCATGTCTGATTCCAAACGCAATACGATAGGCAAGTTTGGTCTGCTGTCGCTCACCTTCGCGGCGGTATTCAGCTTCAACAACGTCATCAACAACAACATCGAGATCGGTCTGGCCTCGGCCCCGATGTTCTTTCTGGCCACCATTTTCTACTTCATTCCGTTTTGCCTGATCATTGCGGAGTTCGTGTCACTGAATAAGAACTCCGAAGCGGGCGTCTATGCCTGGGTGAAGAGCTCCCTCGGCGGTCGCTGGGCCTTCATCTCCGCCTACACATACTGGTTCGTGAACCTCTTCTTCTTCACCTCGCTGCTGCCGCGGGTCATCGCCTACGCCTCCTATGCCTTCCTCGGCTACGAGTACATTCTCACCCCGGTGGCGACCACGGCATTGAGCATGGTGCTGTTTGCCTTTGCCACCTATGTCTCCACCAACGGCGCCAAGATGCTCGGCCCCATCACCTCGGTGACCTCGTCCCTGATGCTGCTGCTGACCCTCTCCTACATTCTGCTGGCGGGTGCGGCACTGGTGGGCGGCGTGCAACCGGCTGACCCCATCACGGTAGAGGCCATGGTCCCCGATTTCAGCTGGGCCTTCCTCGGCATCACCACCTGGATCTTTATGGCAGCCGGTGGCGCCGAGTCGGTGGCGGTCTACGTCAATGACGTGAAGGGGGGCTCCAAGTCCTTCGTGAAGGTGATCATTGTCGCCGGGATCTTTATCGGCGTGCTCTACTCCATTGCATCGCTGTTGATCAACGTGTTCGTCCACAGCGACACCCTGAAATACACCGGCGGCTCGGTGCAGGTGTTCGAGGGGCTGGCAGCCTACTTCGGCCTGCCGGAGATCCTGATGAACCGCTTCGTGGGTCTGGTCTCCTTCACCGCCATGTTCGGCTCCCTGCTGATGTGGACGGCGACCCCGGTGAAGATCTTCTTCTCCGAGATCCCGGCCGGCATCTTCGGCAAGAAGACGGTCGAGCTGAACGAGAATGGCGTGCCCGCCCGTGCAGCCTGGATCCAGTACCTCATCGTGCTGCCGCTGATGGTGATCCCGACTCTGGGCTCCAACACCGCGCAGGATCTGATGAACACCGTCATCAACATGACTGCTGCCGCCTCCATGCTGCCGCCGCTGTTCATCATGCTGGCCTACCTCAATCTGCGGCTGAAGCTCGACCACCTGCCGCGGGAGTTCAAGATGGGTTCGCGTACCACCGGCATCGCCGTGGTCTCGGTGCTGATCGCCATTTTCTCGGTGGGCTTCCTCGCCTCCACCTTCCCGACCGGCGCCGACATCATGACCATCGTCTTCTACAACGTCGGCGGGATCGTGATCTTCCTCGGCTTCGCCTGGTGGAAATACAACAGATACGAGGCCTCCCTCAGTACCGAAGCTCGTGCCAAAGAGGCCGAGCCAGCGGCGCAGGTCGTCATCCAGCCGTCATGACCCCATCAAACCGGGTGGCCGTTGGCCACCCGCAAACCGTTGAACCAGAAAAGGAAAAGAGCATGAGCGAGACGATCGAGTTTGCCGAATTCAAGCGGGTCGAGATGAAGGTGGGCAAGGTGCTGGAGGTGGTGCGTCACCCCGGTGCCGACAAACTCTACATCGTCCAGATCGACGTGGGTGGCGAGCGGCCGCTGCAGACCGTCACCAGTCTGGTGCCTTACTACAGCGAAGAGGAGCTGATGGGCAGCGAGGTGGTGGTACTGACCAACCTCAAGCCCACCAGGATGCGCGGCGAGCGCTCCGAGTGCATGTTGCTCTGCGCCGAGACCCCGGACGAGAGCCAGAGCGTGCTGCTGCAGCCGCGGGTGCCGATGGCGCCGGGCACTCCGATCGTCTGAATGGTATTGCGAGCCGGTGCGGGTGATTGCACCGGTTCACCAACGAGGCCGTCCACGCGGCCCGCTCATAACAAGAGAGTAAAGGGCAGGGTCGACAGACCCTTGCCAAACACATCACAGAGTCACAGCGCTCCCCGCAGGGAGCGCGAGTCCACTGGAGGACACCATGTCTGAATCCGTACGCGGCACCATAGGCAAGTTTGCCCTGTTGTCGATGACCTTTGCCGCCGTGTTCAACGTGCGCAACATCGTCAACAACAACATCGAGCTGGGGCTCAGTTCCGCCCCCATCTTCCTGCTGGCGACCCTCGTCTACTTCATCCCGTTCGTTTTCATCATTGCCGAGTTCGTCTCGGCCAACAAAAACTCCGAGTCGGGGATGTACGACTGGCTGAAAAAACCGCTCGGCACCCGGATGGCCTATCTGGGCTCGTTTCTCTACTGGTTCGTGAACCTGTTCTGGTTCGTCTCCCTGCTGCCCAACGTCATCGCCTACGCCTCCTACGCCATGCTGGGCTATGAGTACAGCTTCTCGCCCATGGTCACCTCGGTCATCTCCATCGTGCTGTTTGCGGCGGCGACCCACATCTCCACCAAGGGGGCGAGCTGGCTTGGCAAGATTGCCGAGATCGTGGCCTACGGGGTATTCGCCCTGTTCGCCATCTATGTGCTGGGCGCCCTGATGGCTCTGAGTGGGGATCATGTGCCGGCCCAGCCCATCACGCTGGAGGCGATGACTCCCACCGTCAACTGGGCGACCCTCGGCATCATGTGCTGGATCTTCCAGGCGGCGGGCGGTGCCGAGACGGCGGCGGCCTACCTCAATGACGTGAAGGGGGGCCAGAAGTCCTTCATCAAGGTGATCATCAGTGCCGGCATCGTCATCGGCGCCATGTATGCGGTCGGTTCCCTTTTGGTGAACGTGTTCGTGCCGCGCGAGAGCCTCACCTATGCTGGCGGCATGGTGGAGATCTTCACCGGCATGGCGCAGTATTTCGGGCTTTCCGAGGCGATGGTGGGCCGCTTCGTCGGCGTGGTGCTGTTCATCGCCATGTTCGGCTCCATGATGATGTGGACCTCGGCGCCGGTGAAGATCCACTTCTCCGAGATCCCGCAGGGGGTTTACGGCGAGAAGACCACCCAGCTCAACGAGCACGGCGTGCCGGTGCGCGCCGCCTGGTGGCAGTTTGTCTTCGTGTTCGTGATGCTGGTGGTCAACGGTTTCGGCTCGGAATCGGTGCAGCAGATGATGAACACCGCCATCAACCTCACCGCCGGCACCGCCATGCTGCCGCCGATCTTCATCATGGTGGCCTACTTCGTGTTCCGCTGGAAACATGACGACACCCCCCGCGAGTTCCGCATGGGGTCGCGCACCTTCGGGATGGCGGTGGTGTCGGTGCTGATCGCCATCTTCGTGGTGAGCATGAGTGCCTCCGCCTTCCCGGCCGGGGTGGATCTGGTGCGCGCCTTCTTCATCAACGTCTTCATGACCGCGGTCTTCTCGGCGCTGGCCTACTGGTGGATCTCCCGCTTCGAGAAGCGCCAAGCCCGCAAGCTCGGTGGCAACGAGAAGAAAGCGGGCAGCGACACCCTGGCCAGCCAGCGCTGACCGGCATGTGGCAAACAGGAGACGGGCGACCAGGGTCGCCCGTTTTTTATTGGCCGGATCCGGGGCCGGAGGGGCAAAATCGTTTAGTTTTGCTGTGAGAATGCGCGTTATCGTTTAACAAAATGAAACAAATGAAGCTGCCGCTCAACTTTGCACCACAGGGTGTTCGGGGTAAGCTTGTCCCTTCGTATCCGGGGTCGCCGCCTGATGACGCCTTCCCCGTGCCCTGTCGTCCCCATCCCGTGTGGGACGCGCTTTCTCTGGAGACTCCCCGTGCGTCTGGATCCTTTTACCTCTGTGCTGATTGTGGTGGTCGCGCTGGCCTCCTTCTTCCCCTGCGAGGGGCAGGTTGCCGTCTGGTTTGGTCTGCTGACCAAGCTGGCGGTGGCGCTCTTGTTCTTCATGCATGGTGCCAAGCTGTCGCGCCAGAACCTGCTGGCGGGCCTGGGCCACTGGCGGCTGCACCTGGTGGTGATGGCCAGCACCTTCCTGCTCTTCCCGCTGCTGGGGCTGCTGCTCACGCCGCTGGTGCCCCAGTGGCTGAGCCCGGCCATCTACCTCGGTTTCCTTTACCTGTGCGCCCTACCCGCCACCGTGCAGTCGGCCATCGCCTTCACCTCCATGGCGGGGGGCAATGTGTCGGCGGCGGTGTGCAGCGCCTCGGCCTCCAGCATCCTCGGCATCTTCCTCTCGCCGGTGCTGGTGGGGCTGATGATCAATGTGCAGGGGGAGGGGGTCGATACCTGGCACTCCATTCAGGCCATCATGGTGCAGCTGATGCTGCCCTTCGTGGTGGGCCACCTGTCGCGCCCTCTCATCGGTGGCTGGGTCGACAGCCACCGGCCGCTCATCGGCAAGCTGGACCAGAGCTCCATCCTGCTGGTGGTCTATGTGGCCTTCAGCGAGGCGGTGGTGCAGGGGATCTGGCACCAGGTCGGCTGGTATGATTTGGCCAGTATCGTGCTGCTGAGCTGCGTGCTGCTGGCACTGGTGCTGGGGTGGAACGTCTGGATCAGCCGTCGCCTCGGCTTCAACAGGGCGGACGAGATCACCATCGTCTTCTGCGGCTCCAAGAAGAGCCTGGCCAACGGGGTGCCCATGGCCAACGTCATGTTCCCCGCCGCCAGCGTCGGTGTCATGGTGCTGCCCCTGATGATCTTCCACCAGATCCAGCTGATGGTGTGCGCCGTGCTGGCCCGCCGCTACCGCGAGCAGGAGGCGGTGCCCCAGGTTCAGGAGGGGTAAGCGGTCCGGATAAAGAAGAGGGAGGCCATGGGCCTCCCTCTTTCGTTTGCCGCGTCGTCAGCGTTTGCGCCAGACGGTGAGCTGAGCCACCGTGTGCTGGTACTTGCGGGCGGTCTCGCGGATGACGAAGGGGACGTCCCTCGGGGGCATGTGCTCCTCGAACTCCTCCGCCAGCAGCCGTTGCAGCGCCTGATAGGTGCCGAGGGCCTCGCCGTTTTCCCGGATGCCGCCGAGCCAGTTGGCCTTGGGGGTGTAGTCGGTCAGCCAGGTGTAGGGGCTGGTGAGCACCAGCAGGCCGCCGCTGCGCAGGCGCGGAGCAATGTCCCGCAGGAAGCGGGCGGGCTCCCGCAGTCGGTCGATGAGGTTGGAGGCGAGCACCAGATCGTAGTCGCCGTACCTGGGCTTGAGGTTGCAGGCATCCCCCTGGCTGAAGTGGACCCGCTCGCTCTGCTCGCGACCAAGCTCGTGGCGGGAGAGGCGCGCCTCGCAATATTCCACCAGATCCCCTTCCACCGGCACCGCATAGCGGAAGCTGTCCTGTCTTGCCAGGGTCAGGGCCACGTCGATGAAGCGGGCCGAGTAGTCCACCCCGTCCACGTGGGCGAAGCGGCGAGCCAGTTCGAAGCTGGCGCGGCCGGTGGCGCAGCCGATATCCAGCGCCCGCTCATGGCGGCCGCAGAGCTCGCTGGCAAGACCGGCCAGAGCCTCGGCGTAGTTGGCGACCCCGAAGTGGCTCGGGCCGTACTGGAAGTCGAGGTACTGAGCGACGAGCGTGTCGGTTTCATAAGGATTCACGATGACGGGCTCCTGATGGCGTGAGACCAGGTAGCGGAAGCCCGCGTGCTGGAAGAAGTGGCGACGGAAGGCGTAGCGGGAGGACTTGAGCGCCTCGTTGCCGGTGCTGATCCAGCTCCCGCCCTTGATGAGGGTGTGCTTGCCGTCGAAGGTGGGGGTGGAGAAGTCGTCGTAGAGGGGGTGCACCTTGAACCCCTCGAAGCCGTCGATGGCGGTGCTGGTCCACTGCCAGACGTTGCCCACCAGATCGAAGAAGCTGCCCTGGGGGCAGGCATCCACCGGGCAGGAGGAGGCGAAGCGGGCCAGGTTGATGTTGCCGGGGGCCTCCATCCAGTCCGGCTGATCGCCGGCCAGTTGCTCCCGCAGCAGCATCCACTCCCCCTCGCTTGGCAACTGGACGGGCAGGCCGGTCTGATCCGCCTTCCAGCGGCAGAAGGCGGCGGCCTCCAGCTGGTTCACCTCCACCGGCCAGTCCCAGGGCATGGGGACCTGCTCGGTCATCAGCCGCAGTTGCAACTGCTCGGGTTCATTGGGATCGCCGACCCAGAAGGTGGGCATGCGGGCGTTGGCATACTGGCGCCAGCCCCGGCCCTCGTCGTCCCACCAGGCGGGCGCTTCATATCCGCCCGCCTGCACGAAGGCCAGGTATTCGGCGTTGCTCACCAGCATGCGGCTGGCCTGGAAGGGGGCCAGCTCGATGTGGCGCTCGCCGTATTCGTTGTCCCAGCCGTAGGTGGCATCCTGCTTGCCGAGTCGCACCTGGCCGCCGGCCACCGGCAGCAGGGTGTTGACGGGGACGGCGGCGAGATCGTGGCGCGCCTCGGGGCAGACCGGCCACTGGGGCTGGCTGCGCACCCAGGCCAGGGGCAGCTGGCGGATCAGCACGCTGGAGGTCTCGAGGTGGATGCGCTCGTGCTCTATGCCCATCAGGATGACCCAGGCCGGGCTCTGCCAATGGATGGGCAGCTCGATCGGCATCCGCTCGATGAAATCACACACCAGATCCCGCACGCGGCCGCGGTAGTCACGCAGCTCGCTGACGGAGGGCCAGTCGTAGTGGGTTTCGTCCAGATCGTCCCAGCTCATCTCGTCCACCCCGATGGCGACCAGGGCCTCGATGCGTGCGTCGAGCCGACTCTCGATGAGACGGGCCGCCAGCAGCTTGTTGACGAAGAAGGCGGCGGTATGGCCGTAGTAGAAGATGAGCGGGTGGCGCAGGGGGATCGCCTTGTTGAACCAGGCCCGCTCGTCGGCCAGGCAGTCGAACAGCGAGTCGTAGAGATCGAAGGTCTGGCAGAAGTAGGCGAGGAGCTCGCGGCGCTTGTGGTCAGGATCGTCGCCGGTCAGCAGCGGGGTGCGGGTGGGGGCAGGCAGGCCCGGATGGACGAATGAGTGGCTGGCTTGGGTCACGCTCTGACTCCTTGTTGATTCTGGCGGGTGAAGCAGCGATGGAGTGCTCTATACGCACCAGGTATCACTATTGGCTCAACGAACCGGGGCGGCAACCAAAAAAATGGGTCAACACTCCCCTTCGGGTGTGGTCAGATTGACCAGATTGTGGTCTGAATGACTCTTTGCTGTGGGCCCTTCGAGCCTCGAAATATTGAAATGGATAGATAAATCATGATGTTAGCCATATGGCACAGGGTTTGCTCATTGCCACTCACCTGCCGCGCCGTGCGGCAAAGAGGAAACGAGGAGTAGCGGGATGAAATGGATGCTGGGAGTGGTGCTGGCCCTGGGGCTGACCGGATGCAGCTGGCAGGATGACGTCAAGGTGCGCGGGGAGGGGGCTGTGGTGGAGCAGCAGCATCCCCTTGGGCATGAGGTGACCCGGGTGCTGGCGGGCGTGCCCGCCAACCTGTACCTGGTGGCGGGAGAGAGCCACACCCTCAGGGTCAAGGGGGAGGCCAACCTGCTGCCCTATCTGGTGCTCACCGAGAAGGGGGAGAAGCTGGAGATCGAGGTCAAGGATGGCTACCGGCTCGACCCCACCCAGCCGCTGGAGATCACCATCACCTTGCCGACGCTGCACGAGTTGGCACTGGCGGGGGTTGGCAACGGCGCCTTGCGCGACTTCAAGGGGGATGATCTGGTGCTCTCCCTGGCGGGCACGGGGGACATCGTCGCCAGCGGGCTGACGCTGGATCGGCTGGAGGGCAACATCGCCGGGCTGGGCAACCTGGATCTGGGGCAGGGCTCCGCCCGGGTGATGGCGCTGAACATCGCCGGCGCCGGTGGCGTCAAGGGGGCCGGGCTCGCCAGCGAGGAGGTCGAGGTGAGCATCGCCGGCAGTGGCGAGGTCGAGGTGCGGGCCCGGTCGCGGCTCAAGATAGAGATCGCCGGTGCCGGTGCGGTCAACTACTGGGGCAGCCCAGCGCTGACCAGCGAGATCGCGGGCTCGGGTCAGGTGAGCCGGTTGGGGAGCTGATCCCATCACCGCAACAATGAAAAAGGCCCCTCGGGGCCTTTTTTGCAGGATGCGACATCGTGGGACGACACCTCACTCGAGGGGGAGTGAGAGGCCCAGATCGGCGTTCAGGCGCATCAGCAGCCACTGCATGCCGGCGAGGTGCTGGTGGTCATGGCTGACGAGCAGGCGCACCAGACCGTCCAGGGTCACCTCCCCATAGCCGCCATAGCGGGCGCGGCGCTGCCAGGCGTCGGACGGTACCGTCTTCAGCCATTCGACGGTCTGCAGGCGGGCGGTGCGAAAGCGGTCGAGCTGCGTGGCGGTATCCTGCCGGGGGTAATCATGGTCCAGCGCCAGCTGATAGCCATCGAGGGAGGCGAGCTCCGGCAGGCTTTCCGCCAGGGTGCGACGAAACCGCACCTGATAGCCCAGCACTTCGATGTCCAGCAGGTGGCAGAGGTGCCCCCTGGCACTGAAACGCTCGGAGGGGATCCCGGCCCAGTTGGCGGGTTCCCAGTCCAGACGGTCGGTGGGGACCTGTGCCAGCAGCCGCTCGAACTGATCAGGCATGGCCAGCAATGTGGTGAAGAGAGGCATCCTTGTCTCCTGTTTCCGGGTGAATGGCCGTCCGCTGACGGGGCGGCCACGAGCGGGTCAGCCTCAGGCCGGTTCGCCCAGGTGGTTGGCGTGAAAGCGCAGGTGCGCCTCGATGAAGCTCGCCACGAAGTAATAGCTGTGGTCGTAGCCGGCATGGCGGTTGAGCGTCAGGGGCCACGCCCGGGTGGCGGCCACTTCGGCCAGGGTGTCGATGCCGAGCTGCTCCGCCAGGAAGGGGTCGTCCAGCCCCACGTCCACCAGGGTCGGCAGGGGCGGGCTGTCGTGGTGGCGCAGCAGTTGGCAGGCATCCCACTCCTGCCACAGCAGGGGGTTGTTGCCGAGGTAGGCGCCGAGGGCCTTTTGGCCCCAGGGGCTGCGGCTCGGGTGGCTGATGGGGCTGAAGGCCGACACCGAGCGGTAGCGACCCGGCTCGCGCAGGGCGGCGATGAGGGCGCCATGGCCCCCCATGGAGTGGCCGCTGATGGCGCGCTTCGTCGAGACCGGGAAGTGGGTCTCGATGAGCTCGGGCAGCTCCCGGGTGACGTAGTCATACATCTGGTAGTGATCCCGCCAGGGGGTCTGGGTGGCGTTGACGTAGAAACCCGCCCCCATGCCGAGGTCATAGCCGGGATCGTCCGCCACCCCTTCACCGCGGGGGCTGGTGTCCGGCGCTACCAGAGCGATGCCGAGCTCGGCGGCGATGCGCTGGGCCCCGGCTTTTTGCATGAAGTTCTCGTCGGTGCAGGTGAGACCGGAGAGCCAGTAGAGCACCGGCACTTTCTGGCCGGTGAGGGCCTGGGGCGGCAGGTAGATGGCGAAGCGCATCTCGCACCCCAGCACATTGGAGCGGTGGCGATACTGCTTGTGCCAGCCGCCGAAGCTCTTGTTGCTGCTGATGATGTCCAGATTCATGTAAGGACTCCTTGCCCCGCCCATGCGATGGGCGGGGCGCTCATGGGATCAGTAGTGGATGACGGTGCGGATGCTCTTGCCTTCGTGCATCAGATCGAACGCCTCGTTGATCTGCTCGAGGGGCATGGTGTGGGTGATGAAGTCGTCCAGCTTGAACTCACCCTGCATGTAGCGCTGTACGTAGCTCGGCAGCTCGCTGCGACCGCGCACGCCCCCGAAGGCGCTGCCGCGCCACACCCGGCCGGTGACCAGCTGGAACGGACGGGTGCTGATCTCCTGGCCCGCACCGGCCACGCCGATGATGACGGATTCGCCCCAGCCCTTGTGGCAGCACTCCAGCGCCGCGCGCATCACCTTGACGTTGCCGATGCACTCGAAGGAGAAGTCGACGCCGCCGTCGGTCATCTCGACGATCACCTCCTGGATGGGCTTGTCGAAGTCGTTCGGGTTGATGCAGTCGGTGGCGCCCAGCTTGCGGGCCAGCTCGAATTTGCTCTCGTTGATGTCGATGGCGATGATGCGGCCGGCCTTGGCCAGGCGCGCGCCTATGATGGCGGAGAGGCCGATCCCCCCCAGCCCGAAGATGGCGACGCTCTCACCCTCTTTCACCTTGGCGGTGTTCATCACGGCGCCGATGCCGGTGGTGACGCCGCAGCCGAGCAGGCAGACCTCTTCCAGCGGGGCGGCCGGATCCACCTTGGCGATGGAGATTTCGGGCAGTACCGTGTATTCGCTGAAGGTGGAGGTGCCCATGTAGTGGTAGATGGGCTGGCCGTCCTTGGAGAAGCGGGTGGTGCCGTCCGGCATCAGCCCCTTGCCCTGGGTGGCGCGGATCTTCTGGCACAGGTTGGTCTTGCCGGATTTGCAGAACTTGCACTCGCCGCACTCGGGGGTGTAGAGCGGGATCACGTGATCGCCGACCTTGACGCTGGTGACGCCCTCGCCGACGGACTCGACGATACCGCCCCCTTCATGGCCCAGAATGCAGGGGAAGACCCCTTCCGGATCTTCACCGGAGAGGGTGAAGGCATCGGTGTGGCAGACGCCGGTGGCGACGATCCGCACCCGCACCTCGCCGGCCTGGGGCGGCATGACCTCGACCTCTTCGATGGAGAGGGGCTGACCCGGTCCCCAGGCGATGGCGGCTTTACACTTGATGCTCTGAACCTGTGCCATGAATGACGTCCTCGTGATGGATGGATGAACGGAAATGAGTTCGGACATTCAGTGTAGTTTCCCGTCGATTTGGTGATAATGACGCTAAGTATCAAATCACTTTTACACACAGGTAATAATGTTCGGCTGGGAAGGGGTCTGTGAATTTGTCAGCGTGGCGGAGCAGGGGGGCTTTACCCCGGCCGCGCGCAAGCTCGGGGTGTCGGTGGCCCAGGTGAGCCGCCAGGTGGCGCAGCTCGAAGACAGGCTGCAGGCCAAGCTGCTGCTGCGCACCACCCGCCAGGTGCGACTCACCGAACTCGGGGAGATCTATTTTCGCCACTGCCGCCAGTTGCTGGATAACCTCTACGAGGCGGAGCTGGCGGTGGGACGCCATCAGGCGGTGCCCCAGGGCTCCTTGCGCATCACGGCCCCGGTCTCCTACGGCGAGAGCCGCATCGCCCCCCTGGTGAACGACTTCATGGTGCGCTTCCCCCAGCTGGAGGTGACCCTCAACCTCACCAACCAGTTGCTGGATCTGGTGCACGAGGGGTTCGATCTGGCGATCCGCCTCGGCCACCTCAAGGATTCGACCCTGGTGGCCCGCAAGCTGGCGCAGCGGGTACCCTATGTGTGCGCCTCCCCCGCCTACACCGCCCGCCACGGCATGCCCAACAGTCTCTCGGAGCTGGCCCGTCACACCTGCCTGGTGGGCAACGGGGACGAGTGGCACTTTACCCTGAACGGTAAACCCCACAGCGTGCGGGTACGCGGTCTGCTTCAGTGCAACAGCGGCCACGCCCTGCTGGATGCGGCCATCAAGGGGATCGGCATCATCCAGCTGCCGGACTACTACGTGAGCGACCACCTGGCCCGGGGGGAGCTCATCGAGCTGCTGCCGGAGCTGCGGGCCCCCGAGGAGGGGATCTGGGCCCTCTATCCCCACAACCGCCACCTCTCCCCCAAGGTGCGGTTGCTGGTGGACTATCTGGCCGAGCGCCTCAGCGATCCCCACCAACCTGCCCTGGTACGGCCCATTGGTTGAGCCGTCGCCCGAAAAAGAAAAGGCCCGCATGTGCGGGCCTTTTGCATGGCATGAAGGGCGGGGCTATTCCCGCTCCTTGACGTAGGGGGTGCCGAGGGCCTTGGGGGCCACCGCCTTGCCGATGAAACCGGCCAGCAGGAAGACCGTCAGGATGTAGGGCAGCGCCTCGATGGCCTGCACCGGGATCGGGAAATCGCCGATGCTGACCCCTTGCAGCCGGATGGCGACCGCGTCGAGGAAGCCGAACAGCAGACAGGCCGCCATGGCGTTCCAGGGGCGCCATTTGCCGAACACCAGGGCCGCCAGCGCCATGAAGCCCTTGCCCGCGCTCATGTTGGGGATGAACTGGGCAGTCTGGGCCACCGCCAGATAGGTGCCCCCTATCCCCGCCAGCAGGCCGCCGATGATGAGGGCGGTGTAGCGCATGCGCACCACGGAGATGCCTGCGGTGTCGACCGCGGCCGGGGCTTCGCCCACCGCCCGCAGCCGCAGGCCGAAGCGGGTGCGGAACAGCACCCACCAGGCCAGGGGCACGGCGGCGAAGGCCACGTACTCCAGCAGGGAGTGACCGCTCAAGAGCTCGCTGTAGAGCTGGCCGATGACGGGCACGTCATAGAGCTCCTTGGCATAGGGCAGGTCGATGGGGGCGAAGCGCGCCGCGCCGGAGAGCGCCGGGGTCTGGCCCCCCTGATCGAACCAGTAGCGCCCCAGGGTCACGGTGAGACCGGCCGCCAGGATGTTGATGGCCATGCCGCTCACCACCTGATCACCCCGGTGGGTGATGGTGGCGAAGCCGTGCAGCAGGGCGAACAGGATGGAGATCCCCACCCCGACCCCCAGCCCAATCCAGGCGGAACCGGTGACGGCGGCGGCCGCCGCACTGGCGAAGGCGGAGGCCAGCAGCTTGCCCTCCAGGGCGATGTTGACCACCCCGGAGCGTTCACAAAACATCCCGGCCATGGCCGCCAGGATGAGCGGAGGCGCGGTACGTATGGTGGCGTCCAGCATCAGGATCAGCATTTCGAACATGATCAGGCTCCTTTCACTTGCGCGGCTGAACGGTTGGCAAAGGCCAGATAGGCCTGCTCGATGCGCGGGCGCAGCATGTGCTCCAGGGCGCCGCAGAACAGGATCACCAGACCCTGCAGCACCACGACGATGTTGCGGTCCACCCCGAACTCGAAGCTGAGCTCGGCGCCGCCCTGGTAGAGGAAGCCGAACAGCAGGCTGGCGATGATGACGCCGACCGGGTGGTTGCGACCCATCAGGGCCACCGCGATGCCGGTGAAGCCGAAGCCTTCCACGAAGTTGAGCTTGATCTGGTGCAGCTCACCCTGCAGCACGTTGAGGGAGAAGAAGCCCGCCAGCATGCCGGAGATCACCATGGCCAGGATCACCACCTTGGGGTAGGAGATGCCCGCGTAGGCGGAGGCACTCTGGCTGGCGCCGACCGAGCGGATCTCGTAGCCCCAGCGGGTATGCCAGATGAAGACCCACACCAGGGCCGCACAGATCAGCGCCCAGAAGAAGCTGATATTGAGCGGGCTGTTCGGCACCGTCACGCCGACCGCCGCCAGCAGCTCGCTCATCTTCGGCAGCCAGCTCGCCACGGCGAACACCTTGCTCTCGGTGGCCATGGATCCTGGCGGCTTGAAGACGTCGACCAAGAGGTAGGCCATCAGGGAGGCGGCGATGAAGTTGAACATGATGGTGGTGATGACGATGTGGCTGCCCCGCTTGGCTTGCAGCCAGGCCGGGATGAAGGCCCAGGCCGCGCCGAACAGGCCGCCGGCGATGATGGCGAGCGGCAGCAGCAGGGCGAACGGCAGCACGTCCCCGAGCAGCAGACAGACCAGACCGACCCCGAGGCCGCCGATATAGGCCTGCCCCTCACCGCCGATGTTGAACAGGCCGGCGTGGAAGGCCACCGCCACCGCCAGACCGGTGAAGATGAAACCGGTGGCGTAGTAGAGGGTGAAGCCTATCCCCTCGCCGGTGCCGAAGGCGCCGTACCACATGATTTCGGCTGCCTCGATGGGGCTGATGTCGAGGTAATAGAACAGGATGGCCGACACCAGGAAGGCCAGCAGGATATTGACTGCGGGCAGCACGCCCACGGATATCCAGGCAGGAACACGTGCTTGGCTCATGAATGGGCCTCCTTGATATCGTCGGGGACTGGTGTGTTGACCATCATCAGGCCGAATCCGTTACAAGTGGTTGTGACCTTCATGATGTGGCTCCTTGTGATTGGCTTGCCGCCACGTCGTCAGGAACTATGTTCGCCATCATCAGGCCGATGGTGCGTTCATCCGCCCTGGCGCCGTCCAGCTCGCCGACGATGCGGCCATCGGCGATGACCAGAATGCGGTCGGAGAGGCTCATGATCTCGTCCAGCTCCACCGACACCAGCAGCACCGCCTTGCCCTTGTCGCGCATGGCGATGATCTGCTGGTGGATGTACTCGATGGCGCCGATGTCGACGCCCCGGGTCGGCTGGCCGACCAGCAGCACATCCGGGTCCTGCTCCACTTCCCGGGCGATCACCAGCTTCTGCTGGTTGCCGCCGGAGAAGTTGGCGGTCTTGTGCTCCGGGCTCGGCGGGCGCACGTCCCACTTGTCCATCTTGGCCTGGCAATCCTGGCGGATCGCCTCCTTGTCCTGCAGCCAGCCCTTGTTGTACTGGGCACGGCGGTGATAACCGAGGATGAAGGCCTCTTTCGCCTCGAAGCGGTTGATGAGCCCCATCTTGTGCCTGTCTTCCGGGATGTGGCCCAGGCCGAAGTTGCGCACCTGCTCCGGATCGGCCGGGTGGCTCTGGCTCACCTCGTGGCGCTGCGCCCCGGCGATGGTGAAGCCGCCCTTGCTGGGCTTGAGGATGCCGCCAAGCAGGCTGAGCAGCTCGGACTGGCCGTTGCCGGAGACCCCGGCGATGCCGACCACTTCCCCCGCCCGCACCTCGAAGCTGACGGATTTGACCCGTTCCACCCCTGCGTCATCGACGTAAGAGAGGCCCTCGACCTTGAGCTTGGCCTCGCCCGGCTGGGCGGTGCCCTTGTCGACCTTGAGGCGCACCTTGCGGCCCACCATCAGCTCGGCGAGCTGCTCCTTGTCGGTGTCTTTGGTGGCGACATGGGCCACCATTTCACCCCGGCGCATGATGGAGACCTGATCCGTGATGGCCAGGATCTCCCGCAGCTTGTGGGTGATGAGGATGACGGTCGCCCCCTGATCCCGCAGCTTTTTCAGCACCTCGAACAGGTGATCCGCCTCTTGCGGGGTCAGCACCCCGGTGGGCTCGTCGAGGATCAGGATGCGGGCACCGCGATAGAGCGCCTTGAGGATCTCGACCCGCTGTTGCAGGCCCACCGGCAGATCCTCGACCTTCTCGTGCAGCGGCACCTCAAGACCATAGTCCCGTGCCAGCTCGCCCAGCAGCTTCTCGGCGGCCGCCAGGCTCTTGCCCAGGCGCCAGCCGTTCTCGGCGCCGAGGATGACGTTTTCCAATACGGTAAAGTTGTTCACCAGCATGAAGTGCTGGTGCACCATGCCCACCCCGGCGGCAATCGCATCTTGGGAGCCATGGGGTTTGAACGGATTCCCGTCGATCAGCATCTCGCCTCTGTCGGCGTGGTAGAAACCGTAAATGATGCTCATCAGGGTCGACTTGCCGGCGCCATTTTCGCCGACGATGCCGTGAATGCTGCCTTTACGAACCTGAAGGTCGATCTGCTTGTTGGCGTACACGTCGCCGAACCGCTTATCGATACCCCTTAATTCGATGGCATAGCGATCTGTCTGGTCCATGATGCAGTCCTTGCGGGTCATGAAGTAGAGACTAAAAACCGGCCCGTACGGGCCGGTCTGGATTGAGAGTCGTAGCAGAGACTCAGTACTTGCAGGATCAGTACTTACAGGAGTTGTCGCTCATGTAGTCGTGCACCTTGATCTTGCCGGCGATGATGTCGGCCTTGATGGCTTCGACCTTGGCTTTCATTTCCGGGGTGATCAGCTTGGCGTTGTTCTCGTCCAGCGCCCAGTCAACACCGCCTTCGGCCAGACCCAGGGACTGGATACCCGGCTTCCAGCTGCCCTTGGCGGCGTCATCCCAGCTCTTGTACGCGGCCAGACCGACCGACTTGACCATGGAGGTCAGCATGGTGCCCGGTTGCAGGTGGTTCTGGTTGGAATCCACACCGATGGCCAGCTTGCCTTCGTCCTTGGCAGCCTGATAGACACCGATCCCGGTGCCACCGGCGGCGGCATAGACCACATCGGCGCCCTTGGCGAACTGGGACTTGGCCAGTTCTGCACCCTTGGCCGGGTCGGCGAAGGCTGCCGGGGTGGAGCCGGTCATGTTCTGATAGACGTCGATCTTCGGATTGATGTACTTGGCGCCTTGCTCATAGCCGCACTGGAACTTGCGGATCAGCGGGATGTCCATGCCGCCCACGAAGCCGACCTTGCCGGTCTTGGAGGCGATGGCCGCCAGCGCACCCACCAGGAAGGAACCTTCATGCTCCTTGAAGATGAGGGACTGGACGTTCGGCTTGTCGACCACCATGTCGATGATGGTGAACTGGGTGTTCGGGAACTCGGTGGCTACTTTCTCTACCGCGGAACCCATGTTGAAGCCGACGGCGACGATGGGGCCGTTGCCACGGCTGGCCAGACGACGCAGGCCCTGCTCGCGCTGGGCTTCGTTCTGGGGTTCGAACTCCTTGACCTTGACGCCTTTGTCCTTGTTGTAGACTTCGACGCCGTTGCGGAACACGGCTTCGTTGAAGGACTTGTCGAATTTGCCTGCGGTGTCATAGATGACGGCGGGCTCGGAGGCTGCCTGGGCGGACAGGGCAGCGAGGGTGAGGGCGGCCACGGTGGCCAGCTTGAGCACTTTAGTCACGATCGTATCCTTGATTGTTATGTGAGGGTCCACAACCTGTCTTGGCAGGTCATAAAGCACGCTGGCTAACTGTAAGTGAGCCAGCCCGTTGGTCAAGGGGATCATAGAGGAAAAACGTTTGCGTTAACGGTTTGAAATATAAGCAAATTGCCTTATAAGTGTTTGTTTTATGGTGTTTTTGCAGAATTAAATTCCGGGATTAATAGGGCTCGATCGACATTTTTGTTTGGATTCATGACGTTAGGCGCAACCGTTTTCCTCTCCTGATGAAAAAACTGGCTTCCATCGGCACCAGCCCTGCGGCCTCATCGACGCCGCGTTGGCGGGCGGGTTGGCCCCCGGCTGCTCACGGCTTGGTCTCTGGCGGCTCAGGCCGTATAATCCCCGCCTGTATAAATAAACAGGAGTGGTGATGGACGTTTCAACCCTGCTCGACGGGCTCAATGACAAGCAAAGAGACGCGGTGGCGGCCCCCCGTTGCAACCTGCTGGTGCTGGCCGGTGCCGGTTCGGGCAAGACCCGGGTGCTGGTGCACCGTATCGCCTGGCTGATGCAGGTGGAACGCTGTTCACCCTTCTCCATCATCGCGGTGACCTTTACCAACAAGGCGGCGGCCGAGATGCGCGGCCGGGTCGAAAAAGTGATCGGTGACGGCGTGCGCGGCATGTGGATCGGCACCTTCCACGGCATCGCCCACCGATTGCTGCGGGCCCACCATCTGGATGCAGGGCTGCCACAGGATTTCCAGATCCTCGACTCCGACGACCAGTACCGCCTCATTCGCCGGGTGCTCAAGGCGCTCAACCTCGACGAGAAGCACTGGGCTCCGCGCGCCGTGATGGGCTACATCAACGGCAAGAAGGACGAGGGGCTGCGCCCCGGCGACATCGACCTTTACGGCGACCCCGTCACCCGCACCTATCAGCAGATCTACAAGACCTATCAGGAGACCTGCGATCGCTCCGGGCTGGTGGATTTTGCCGAGCTCCTGCTGCGCGCCCACGAGCTGTGGCTGAACAAGCCCCACATCCTCGAGCACTACCGGGATCGCTTCCAGAACATCCTGGTGGACGAGTTCCAGGATACCAACGGCATCCAGTACGCCTGGCTGCGGATGCTGGCCGGCGACACCGGCAAGGTGATGATCGTCGGCGACGATGACCAGTCCATCTACGGCTGGCGCGGCGCCAAGATTGAGAACATCCAGCGTTTCCTGACCGACTATGAGGGGGCGCAGACCATTCGCCTCGAGCAGAACTACCGCTCCACCGCCAATATCCTCAAAGCCGCCAACAGCGTCATCGCCAACAATGCGGAGCGCCTTGGCAAGGAGCTGTGGACCGAAGGGGCCGAGGGCGAGCCGATCTCCCTTTACGCCGCCTTCAACGAGGTGGACGAGGCCCGCTTCGTGGTCGGCCGCCTCAAGGATTGGAAAGAGAAGGGGGGTCTGCTCGCCGACTGCGCCATCCTCTATCGTTCCAACGCCCAGTCCCGGGTGCTGGAAGAGGCGCTGATGCAGGACGCCATGCCCTATCGCATCTACGGCGGCCTGCGCTTCTTCGAGCGCCAGGAGATCAAAGACGCCATGGCCTACCTGCGCCTTATCAACAACCGGGGCGACGACGCCAGTTTCGAGCGGGTGGTCAATACACCGACCCGCGGCATCGGCGATCGCACCCTCGAGATCTTGCGCAACAACGCCCGGGATCAGGGCCAGAACCTGTGGCAATCGGCCAAGGCACTGCTCAATGACAAGGTGCTGACCGGCCGCGCCGGCAACGCGGTGCGCGGCTTTGTGGATCTCATCGACGCGCTGGAGGAGCAGGTCTCCCTGCTGCCCCTGCACCAGCAGGCGGATATCGCCATCCAGCACTCCGGCCTCAAGGCCATGTATCTGGCGGAAAAAGGCGAGAAATCCCAGGCGCGGGTAGAGAACCTGGACGAACTGGTCACCGCCTGCCGCCAGTACCAGCGCCCGGACGAGCTGGAGGATATGAGCGATCTCTCCGCCTTCCTCGCCCACGCGGCGCTGGAGTCCGGCGAGAATCAGGCCGACGAATATGCCGACGCGGTGCAGCTGATGACCTTGCACAGCGCCAAGGGCTTGGAGTTCCCGCTGGTGCTGCTGGTCGGCGTCGAAGAGGGCATGTTCCCCAGCCAGCAATCCACTGAGGAGTCGGGCCGGCTGGAAGAGGAGCGCCGCCTCTGTTATGTCGGCATGACCCGCGCCATGGAGAAGCTCTACATCTGTTATGCGGAGAGCCGCCGCATCTACGGCCGCGAGATGTTCCACAAGCCGAGCCGCTTTATCCGCGAGATGCCCGCCGAGTGTCTGGAAGAGATCAGGCTGCGCACCCAGGTCAGCCGCCCCACCCAGTACGGCCGCTTCAGCCAGAACGAGGTGCAGCAGAGCTTCGACGCCAGCGGCATCAAGCTCGGCCAGCGGGTGCTCCATCCAAAATTCGGGGAAGGCATAGTGCTCAACTTCGAAGGGGTCGGCCAGCAGAGCCGGGTGCAGATCCAGTTCGACGACGTCGGCGCCAAGTGGCTGGTGACGGCGTATGCCCGCCTTGAGGCGCTGTAAGGCGCAGCGCACCCACCATCAATAGAAAAAGGAGCCGTTGGCTCCTTTTTTGTCAGGACTGTAGGTTCGATTAGCGAAGCGTAATCGGACGTTCGCGTCATGGGGAAATTGTGTGCCTGGTTGTTGGCAGCACGGCTGGCGCCGTGCAGGACGCGAGGGCGTTGCCCTCGACAGGGTTTCGCCCGCCCTTCGGGCTTGGGCGAGTAACTTTTCTTTGCGTGGCCAAAGAAAAGTCACCAAAAGAAAGGCCACCCCCGCCAATCCGCTGGCTTCGCCAGTCCCCTCGGGCCAGAGCCAACGTCGGGCGGGACGCCGCAGACGGCACATCCCTGTGCCAACTGCGGCTACGCCATCATCCCTGATGGCGTCCCTGCCGTTGCCTCTGACCCTCGGCGGATTGGAGGGGGATCAATACCGTGCCAACCTTTGAATTGAGGAATTAAGCTCTTTCAACGTAGCGTAAACGAGATGCCGGTATCCCCAGATAACTAGAACAGTAATCTCAGATTGTCTACCAATCTTGTTGCGCTATTTCTTTATTCATAACCATAAATTTCTTGTAAGTAGGAAGTTATTATATGTTAGCCACATAATCATTTGCGGCTTGAAGACTGGTAATGTCCGCAGAAATAGATAGACGTAATTTTAGCGTCGCATCAGTTGCCCCAGTTTTCACGGTACTTCTGAACCTTATTTTTAATAACGGAAATATGTAATCCTTGCCTGAGACAATATCTAATTTTCTTATTCCCTTAGAATAAAAACTTGTAATATGTTCTTTTCTTTTTATATTATATGCATCCTCTCCCACCTTTGCTAATACCGCCGCTTTAAGGGATTCGATTCTAGCGTTGGTTTTTGTAGCACATAAATTACCGTGCTTGTCATTTATCAACTCTGAAACCTTATAAGATACAGTAGGTATTTCAGGTGCTAAGGACATCGCGGTTGAATATTCAATAAACAAATTAAATAATTTCTCTTCGTTATTTAAAACCCATTCATCGAAGTTAAAGTCTGATATTAATTGCTCAATTTTTTTAGCGGGTTCTTCTTCATCCAGTATTCTGTGAAAAGCATTATGGCAGCATAGAATGTTTTCTATGCAGTACACAGGTAACTTATACAGCCCAATTTTGTTCTCAATGTAATCTCCACAGAGCATGAAAAGGTCTCCGTCAACAACATATAATGTTGGCCTAGATATGCTATTGATATTTTCAGAGTGATGTTTTATTACTTCTTTTCTTGATCCTAGTGGATATACTCGGCCGACTTTAAAGCGCCCATTGAATACACGCAGGAAAACCTTCCCAAGGATTTTGTCATATCCAACGGCCGTATCTTCAATATATATATCAATGTCATTCTCATCTTCAAAAAAGACACTCTTTGCAAATTTTCCAACTAAGCTTCTTTCTAGCATAATATGTTACCGACATTGAACCACTTTGTTTTTGTTCTTTCCTACAATCTCAGGAGAATGAGTTGCGAGTATAAATTGCCCTCCATTTTCGAATGTTTTAATTGTATCGGTAAATCGCTCTTGCCATCTTAAATGCAAGGATAACTCTGGCTCATCAATTATAAATGTGGTTCTTTTATCATTCTTACTAAAATACACATGGGCAAATATAACCAGAAGTTGCCTTTCTCCTGACGAAAGTCCTTCAATAGAACACTCTTTTCCATCTGGTCTTTTAACAACAATCTGTCCGACGGTGTCTAATTTAATGCTTTTGTTCGAGTCTTGATAAAAAGAGTTTACTGTTGATATAAAATCATTTATTGGTTTAAATAGAGAGTCTTGTTTCGATTTGTGTTCATCGATTATCTCTACAATTTTAGATATTCTGTCTACTTGTGCTTTATTCAATAACCACTCAACAGAGAGACCCTTATCCATCGTAGATAGTTTTTCAAAGAGAGCGGACATTTTTTCAAAAAAGTCATCTACACTTTGAATAATTGCCTTATTCTTTAATCCAATATTTGCAATTGCTGTTTTTATCTCATTCTGTCTTTGCAGTAATCCTTGTTTTTCTTTCCAGTTATTTATTGCATAAGCACTATCTTTGAAATCGAATTCAACATTATTATATTGAAATACTGACATTAGGATGCTATCTCTCATCCTGCTCAACTGTCTTTCCTCTAACTCCCTAAGTCTTCTGTATGAATTTTGAACTAAGAGTTCAGTTTCCATTAATCCCATACCCAAAGAGCCAGGGATTATCTTTCGCTGTTTAGAATTGTTAACGACAATTCCTCTAGGGCGGTCGAAAAAATAATCAGCAGAGATGTCAAGATTATCTTCACTTCTTCTTTCTAGCCCCAAGAAAATAGGGGTGCTAATCTCAGATATGGCTTTCATTATTGGGTGTGATTGGAAACGACGAACTACGTCATTTACCATCTCATTGATCTTATCAGTTCGATGGTTATAAAAACTATAGTCGTTCAAATCTAGAGTTGGTAGCAATAACGCGTCTGATATGCCACTGACTTGTAGTTGTATCTCGTCACCAACCTTGTGTGCCCTTATATATAAATCCTTATTCTTCTCCTCAATGCAGAGAGATATTTCAAGAAATGGTATTGTTAGTAAGTCTTTAAAGTTAGGTGTAACAAGAGCATTCATCATTCTTAATGCTGTTGTTTTCCCTGAACCATTTGAACCCACTAAAAAACTGATGTCTCGGTTGAATTTTATATTAAAGTTGAGATGTCCATATATAGATCTCCCTATAAATTCTTTTACTAGCATGTATTATCTCCTGTAACAACATAGCTATTATGTTTATAACACCATATTTGTATTATGCAGTGACATAACAACATATAATACGTAGTTCACCATGGAATTTTATACATTGCATTCTGTATCCATGTGTAATGTCATTTAACCTGCTTGCTCTCCATCCCCCCTTGCTTGTCTTCCTCTTCACTGACCTGACTCAGCTTGGAGCGGGCCATCAGCAGGCCCATCTTGACCTCCTGCCAGACGTAGTAGTTTTTACCCGCCTCAGTGTTGGTTGGAAGAAAGACGAATAAAGGTTCGCATGGGGCCTTGCTGGCACGCAACTGCTCAGGTTGATGCTGATGTGACGGGATTCAATGTTCCAGCAATTAACCGGCATGGTGCGGTGCTTTGACGGTGTGGCGAACCACGGCATACAGCCCCGTCACCAGATGGGAGTCATTGATGTCTAAGTGGATGCCGACACTGCACCGGTTGGGGTTGTGGTTGTTACGAAAAACGGCGCTGGCGCTGCTGGCCAGCCTGCTGTTTTTGCTCTCGTTTACCCTGTTTCAATACGCATCCTGGTGGCCTGCACTGGCCGAGGATACGTCTCTCGAATGGAGTGGCTTCTCCCAAGGGCGGACCTTTGCCGAGCTGGCCCCTGCCATGCTGGAGTTCAGCGCCGTGCTCGCCTCTGCTTTCTTGCCCCTGTTTTTGCTGACGCCCCGCCCGCTGTTGCTGCCGCTCTTTGCCGGGCTCTGGTTGTGGCAGACCTACGACATCGCCTTTATGACGGCAACCGCATCGACCTGGCTGCCTCACGAGATCATCTGGGCCTTTATCCTGCCCCACACCCACTGGCTGCTGCTCACCCTGCTGGCGCCGCTGCTGCTGATCCGCCATCTCGGCAGGCGGCTATTTGCTGATACATCCGCAACACAGGCAGGGGACGTCATCCTGGACGACGGACGGTAGCCAGAGGGAGCGATCGATTACGCGATCGTCCGATGACGCTTCGCTAATCGAACCTACATGCAGGCGGGTTCCAAAAGGTGAAGACCCCAGGCTCGCCTGTCTGGTTCACCGCAACTGAAACGCCTTGACGATAAATTCGATAAAGAGTCGCACGTTGCGGGATTGCTCCTTGTGGAAGGGGTAGACGGCGAACAGGGCGTGGGGGTCGGGTTGCCAGTCGGGGAGCAGTCTGACCAGGGAGCCATCCGACAGTTCGTTCGACACGAATTCATCCGGTACCAGGATCACCCCGAGCCCCTGCAACGCCGCCTGTTTCAGGGCGATGCCGTTGTTGGCGCAGAAGTTGGCGGGGGGCAGCTCTACCGCCACGCTCTCCGCGTCCCGGGTGAAGAACCACTTGTTGGGGGAGGAGGAGAGGCTGTAGCGCAGGCAGTTGTGGCCCTTGAGATCCGCCGGGTGAGCAGGCTGGCCCGCCTCCTTCAGGTAATCGGGGGCGGCGCAGAGCACCCGCTGCACCTCGCACAGGGGTTTGGCGCGCAGGGTGGAGTCTTCCAGGGTGCCTGCCCCCCGGATCACCACATCCAGCCCCTGATCCACCAGATCCATGTAGGCGTCGCTCAGGATCACCTCGATGCCGATTTCCGGATAGCGGCGCTGGAATTCGCAGACAAGGGGGTTGAGGCGGATCAGCCCGTAGGACATGGGCATGCCGATCCTCAGCCTGCCCCTGGGGGTGAAGGAGGCGGCCATGATGGACTGGTCGGCGGCCTCCAGGCTGTCCAGCACGGCGCATATCTGGCCGTAATAGGCCATGCCCGATTCGGTGACGCTCAGCCGCCGGGTGGTGCGGTTGATCAGCGCAATGCCGAGAAAGGCTTCCAGCTCGTTGATGTTCTTGCTGACCGCCGCCTGTGAGAGGCGCAGGTCGTCCGCCGCCGCCCTGAAGGTGCCCATTTCCACTACCCGGCGAAAGACGTTCAGCGCCGTGATCTTGTTCATCCTGCCCCCGTTAATTCACTACTGGTAAATGATGGCGCCATCATTGCGCACTTTTATCACAATAGTGCGGATCCCCGGGGTGTCCACCCCCCATCCCCCGCCAGACAGAGAGTTGCCGGTGGCAGAGCGGCCCGGATCATGGCCCTCCGGGGCGTGGCGGGCCCGGCAGAGACGCAGACGAAAGAGAGGCGATGAGCCCCGGGCACCCCGGCCCGTGACGGCAGGCATAAAAGCAGGCGGCAGGGCCCGGGCCCCGCCGCCAGATGGCACGCACCGGCTTACTGCACCTTGCCGGGGGCGGGGGGCAGGGTGATGCCAACATCGGCCCAGGGGTTGGTGCCGAGCAACTGGGCGTGGGGCACATCCGCCTGGTAGCGCATGGTGAACGCCTTGGGCCCGTGGGCGAAGGCCACCAGCAGCCCCTGTTTTGCATCCATCAACCCGGCATGCATGCCCAGCCCGTGATAGCTGATCCGCACGGCCTTGTCCTCCAGGCCCACTTTGTCTATCTGGAAGCGGGCGATACTGCCGTCTTTGAGGGTAAAGCCCCAGCGGAAGGGGCCGCCGCTGACCACCGTCATCACTTCGTCGATGTCGGTGCCGTCCTCGGCGGAGTTAACGTGCATGCGGCCATATTTGCCGAGCACGGCGCTGCGGGTGCGCTCGTCCAGCGCCATCAGGTCATAGACCTTGGGGTAGGGGCCGACGCCGGTCTCTTCGGTGGCGACGCCGCCCCCTTGCACCGCGGGCTCGCGGCCTGCGAGCCTGGCCTGCTCCAGCAGTTCCCCCTGACTCAGGTTGAAGGCCGCAATCAGGGCGCCGTGCTCCGCTTTGGTCAACGCGCGGCGGTGGGAGGCAGCGAGCAGGGGCCTGGCGGCCTCGGGGATGTCGACGGTGACCACGTTGACGCCGATGGGGTTGAGCGCGTTGTTGACCGCTTCGACGCCGGTCACGGCGGGGCGGCCATCGCTGAACTGCACCGAGACGATGTCACCGGCGAAGGTGTTGAAAGAGAAGGCCGAGGCGAGGGTGCCGGCCAGCAACGGGATATGGGTGAGTTTCATACAAGACTCCTCGTTAAGGTTCGAGAAGCAGTCTAGGGCGGCGATGTGTTCACTGAAATGACACTCGGATGATATGAAAATTCACTGACAGTAATGAATGGCGGAACAAAGGGACGAGCACGCCTGTCTGGTGAACCATGCTGCGTCACAAACAGGGTGAAAAAAGCACAAAAAGTGATGATCCAGTCATTAGCGAGATGCATATGCCCGTGGGGACCAACCAATGGAGAATGACCAGATGAAATGGATTCAACGTTGTGCCGCACTTGCAATGATATTGGGTCTGACTGCGTGCGGAGGCAGTGACAATGACAGCAGTCCGCCCAATGCGGCCATCAGGATCAGCCACCTCGCCCCCGATGCCCCCAGGGTGAATGTCAATGTCGATGGGGCTGCCTTCCTGACGGCCGTTGATTTTGGCTCGAGCAGCGGGCTCAAGCCGGTGGCGGCTGGCAGCCACGAGGTGGCAGTGGACGGGATTTTGCCGAGCGGTACCGCGACGGTCATCGGGCCGGTTTCCCTCGATCTCAAACCCGACACTCAGTACGACGTGCTGGCCGTGGGTAAACTGACGGGCAGCGGCGATACCGCGTTTGGCTCGCTGGTGATTGAACGGCCAGATCAGATGCCCGCTGGCGGCGAGATCCGGGTGCAGGTAGTGCATGCCGCCCCGAGCGCACCTGCGGTGGATGTTCATGTCACCGCGCCCGGTGCCGCATTGGGCAGTCCGACGCTGTCCGGCATTCCCTTCAAGACCTATAGCGATCCCCTGACGCTGCCGGCCGGGGAGTATCAGGTCAGGCTGACGCTGCCGGGCAGCAGCGATGTGGTGTATGACTCGGGTCCATTGCCACTCACCGGTGGGGCGGATCTGCTGATTGCGGCGATCGACAACCTGGGGGCGGGGCCAAGCCCGGTCAAGCTGCTTGCCATCGACAGCACTGGTGCAACCCCTCTCCTGTCTGTGGATGAGCAGGCCCAGTTGAGGGTGGTCCATGGGGTTGCTGACGCCCCGGCCGTGGATATCCGGGTCAATGGTGCCGCACCGACCGCCGCCCCGTTGCAGGGGCTGGCGTTCAAGGGAAATACCGGATATCTGGATCTGGCGGCGGCGGATTATGATTTTGTGGTCACGCCGACGGGCGCCACGACCCCTGAAGTGATCAATGCCAGCGACGTGCCGCTCAAGGCGGGCACCCGCTACTCCCTGTTTGCCGTCGGCCAGTTGCTGGATCCCGCTGGCGAAACCATTGAGCCCTTGCTGCTGACGGACACGGGCCGCGCGGTGGCGACAGAGGCGCAGCTTCGCGTGCTTCATGCGGCACCCACGGCTCCGGCAGTGGACGTTTATCTGACGACGGGGTCAGACATCAGCGCCAGCACTCCCGTGCTCAAGGCTGTGCCCTTTAAGGGGGACAGCGGGTATCTTGCGGTTGCCGCCGGAGACTACTTTGTCACCGTCACCGCCTCGGGTGACAAGAGCCCGGTCATTGGCCCCCTGCCGGTCACCTTGTCGACCAGCCAGGTATTAACTGCGGCAGCCTTGTCTGACAGCGTCGGGGGCGTCGATCCCGAGTTGCTGATCCTGGAAGACATCAGCAGCAGTCAATAGCCCCCTCTCTCATCAAGAGCAGGGTGACTGGACCCGGACTGCACTGTCAGTCCGGGTCTTTTTATGGCCTGCCGCTGGCCGTGGGGATCCTGGCAGTCCGGGGATGACCAGAAAGAGTCGGCCCGGCATAGAGCCGTCAGGCCCGGGTTGTGGTATGACTCGGGGCGTCACCAAACAGAACCTGTCGGAGGAAGAGACAATGCTGGCGTTGATCACCACGGCGCACCACACCTGCTACCCCAATCCCATCGCCTTTCGGGCCGGTGAGCGGGTGCGCATCGGCCACGAGGACGACGAGTTTCCGGGCTGGGTGCGCACCTTTACCGCAGACGGCAACGAGGGGTGGGCACCCTTGTCCCTGCTGACCCCGATCGGCACGGAGGAGGCGCAGGCGCGTCAGGACTATACCGCCCGGGAGCTGGATGTGGCGGCGGGGGAGCGAGTTCGGGTGGATCGGGAGCTGGCAGGCTGGCTCTGGGTTCACAACGAAGCGGGGCAATCAGGCTGGATCCCGGCAAGCTGCATCGCCTCGCCTTCGTAAAGTGGCAGCGGCTCGGAGAAAGAGTAGAGAGCGGAGAGAGAAACCCGGCCAGCGACGGACGTGCGGCCGGGTGAATTGTAAAGAGTAGGGTGACGGGAAACGGGATCAGCCTAGTCTAATCAACTCGATGGGGGCGTAGCGCTCCTGGCTGTTTGTCAGCAGCACGCACTTCTCATGTTCCGCCTCATAGGGGGTCAGGTTGTCGGTGTGCGCCTCCTTGAGGGTGTCGACTGCGCCGGTGGCGGCAATCATCACCCGTTGGCCCAGGGTCAGCACATTGCGGTTTCGATCGTAGATCTTCATGGCATTCTCCTTGTGGGATGGGGGCCCCGGCCCGTGCCGGGGCAACGGGCTCCAGACTACGCCCCTCGAAAAACGAGATGCCTGTCACAGATCAAAAAAAGGGGAAAGAGGGACTCGGTGCGGTGACGGGGTATGGCGCTCTGGCCTCGCAGCCCGCCGGTGATCGCCACTGCCTGTCGCAGGGCAAGGAGGACGCCCTCGCTTTTCATCCCCTCGGGCTCGAACTGCAAGGGGGATGCGCTATAGTGGAGCCGCTCGTTTTACTGCCTTCAACCAACCGAGAGTGCATTATGAATCGTGAAATTGCCGCCCAGTTCATCAAGATGCTGACCAATCTGGACCAGTGTCTGGCCAAGGCCGAGGCCCACGCCGAGGCGAAGAAATTCAACGTGGAGAACTTCTTCAATGAGCGCCTCATCGTCGACATGCTGCCCCTGAGCAAGCAGGTGCTGATCTGCTGCGACAGCGCCCGCGCCGTGGTGGCCACCGCCAGCCTGAGCGAGCCGCCGGTGCTGGGGGATGATCCCAAGACCATGGCGGATCTGCGCGCCCACGTGGCCAAGACCATCGCCTACCTGCAAGGCAAGCTGGACGCGGATTTCAGCCAGTATGCGAGCGGCCACTACTACCCCTACTGGGCCGGTGGCAAGGGGATGGACGGCCATAGCTGCGTGCATGAGTACGGCATCCCGAACTTCTACTTCCACCTCACCATGACCTATGCCCTGCTGCGCCAGGCCGGAGTGGATCTGGGCAAGCGGGATTACCTGGGCGGTCTGAACCTGCAATAAACCGCGCTTCAGCGACGACAAAGCCTGCCCCCTGGCAGGCTTTGTCGTTTTCGGCCCGGCTCAGCGCCCCAGGTTGTCGGCCAGTTGTTTGGCGCGACTTGCGGCCCACTGATCGATCATCTTCTCCATCTCCAGGGCGGTGATGGGGGAATCCTTGTGGGTGGTGTCCGGGCTCTCGCGAGCGTCCATCACCCGCACCAGCAGCTTGCCGCTCTGGGCGTCGAGCAACTGGGCCATGCTGCCCACCTTGAGCAGATAGGGCTCCTTGCCTATTACCTCGCGGGTGACGTTGATGGCGATCTTGGCGGGCAGCAGATCCCGCAGCTTGGGGTCGGGTCGGGTCAGGTCGAAGTTGGTGATGGCCGCCTGCACCCGCATCACGCCGGGGCCGGGTTCGGTAGCCATCTTGACGCCCTGCTTCATCAGCTCCCGCTGGAAGGTGGCGTGGTAGTAGCGGCCGATCTCGTTCTGCTCGTTGGCGGTCAGCAGATACCACTGGCCGTTCTCCTGGCGGATGAACTGCAAGGGATCGAGCAGCACCTGATGGTACTGGCGCAGATCCACGCCGGGCTCCTTGTAGATACGCTGGTTGGGGTTGCTTTCACTCTGCTGGAAGGCCGTCAGCGGAATCGCCTGCAGGCTGTGGGTGACCTGGTTCTTCACGGCGCACCCGTCCAGCAGGGCGGCGGCCATGGTCATCATCAAGACTCGTTTCATGGGGGCTCCTGGCGGTGGATGGTCGCTGCAAGAACGCAGCCCGCCCTGCCCACAGAGATACCTGATCAGGCCCCTCTCTCACAAGGGGTATCTGTGCGGGGGCCACCGGGGGAGCCCCCGTGTCGGGTCACTCGGCGGGGATCTCGGGCTCCACCAGGATGGCGAGCTGCATCAGGGACTCCTGCCAGCCGAGGTAGCACATCTCCACCGGGATGAGCGCCGGAATGCCCGCCTGTTCGATGGCGAGATCGGTGCCGCACAGCACCTGGGTGAGGGTGATGGTGACCTGCATCTCCCCCGGCAGGTTGGGGTCGTCGAAGCGGTCGGTGTAGCGGATGCGCTTGCCCGGCTCCAGCGCGAGATACTCGCCGCCGAAGGCGTGGGTGTGGCCGCTGGCGAAGTGGGTGAACGACATCCTGAACTGGCCGCCGACCCTGGCATCCAGCGCCGCCACCTTGCAGGTGAAGCCATGGGGGGGCAGCCATTTGGCCAGGGCGTCCGGCTCGATAAAGGCCTGGTATACCCGCTGTGGCGGGGCCTTGAGTACGCGGTGCAGGGTGACTGTTCCTGTGCTCATCTTGGGTTCCTTCTCGGTTGTATCCGAGCAAGGATAGTCGCTCGGGGGAAGGACAACCGAGGGTCAGGAGTCGTGGCGCTCCCATTGAAGGGTTAGGTTGTCATCCGGCGGCGCGCGTCCTGGTCGCCATGAGCGGCCGCATTTGCCGCTGGCGGCTCCTCCTCTGTCAGGCACGTCTGCACGCACTCCATAAACACCCGCATGGCGGGGCTGACAAACTTGCCGGCGTGGTGGGCGCACAGGGCCGTGATGACTAGGGGCGTGGGGGAGAAGAGCAGCTCCTGCAGCTCCCCCGAACTCAGCTCCCGCTCGACGGCGAAGCGGGGCAGGAAGGAGACGCCGAGGTTGCTGGCCACGCAGCGCTTAATGCTCTCTATGCTCCACAGCTCTATGGTGCCGTCCAGAGTGATGGCACGCTGGCGTAATGTGCTCTCGAAAAGCTGGCGGAAGATGCACTGGGGCTCGTTGATGATGAAGCTGACCGGCAGGTGCTGATCCGGGCGGGTGAAGTCGATACCACCGCTGAGGGCGGGGGAGGCTACCAGCACCAGGGGTTGCTCGCCAAAGCTCTCCATCAGCAGGGCGGCATCGTTGCCGACCCGATAGAAGATACCGAGATCGGCCTCGTCCGCCAGCAGCGCATCGCGAATGACGTAGCAGTTCAGGGACCGGAGCGACAGTCGGACCCCGGGAGCCATCCGCTTGAAGCGCTCGAGCACCGCCGGCATCTTGTAGGCCAGCAGGGTTTCGCCGATGGCGACCCTGAGCTCGCCGCTCGGCTCGGCGTCCTGCTGCGCCGCCTGGCGCAGACCCGACATCACTCGGATCATCTCGTGCACATGCGGCATGATGTTCTGTCCGGCCTTGGTCAGGCACATGCGACGCCCTATTTTTTCGAACAGTTGTAGCGAAAGTTCCTGCTCCAACTGCTGGATATGGAAGGTTACCGTCGACTGGGTGCAGCAGAGCTTGCGGGATGCCTTCACGAAGGAGCCCTCCTCGATCACCGTCTTGAGGGTAATGAGACGTCGCAAATCCATGGGGACTCCAATTCATCGAAATGGTTGAATTTAGAATGCTAAAACATTCGATTTTTTGATGCCAGTGGCCGCGTTAAGGTATCACTCCCATTTGGAGAAACACCATGACTACGACCCTTGTCAGCGCATTTTTGACTTACACCCTGATCACGGCCATGACGCCGGGACCGAACAACATACTGGCTCTGAGCGCCGCCAATCAGCATGGTCTGCGCCGCAGTAGCCGGGTGCTGGCGGGCATGAGTGCGGGCTTCCTGCTGATCATGCTGCTGTGTGCCCTGTTCACCTTCACCCTCATCAGCCTCTCCCCCGCGCTGGTTGGCTGGCTCAGCTGGGCCGGGGCGGCTTATGTGCTCTGGCTGGCCTGGCGCATTGCGGCCAGCGGCTCCAACCTGTCGAGCACAGATGGAGCCTTGCCCGGCTTCTGGACCAGCTTCTGGCTGCAGTTCGTGAACGTGAAGATCATCCTATACGGCATCACGGCGCTCTCCACCTTCGTGTTGCCCCACACCACAGAATTCGTCTGGGTGCTGGGCGTCAGCCTGCTGCTGGCGCTGATCGGCACGCTGGGGAACCTCTGCTGGGCCCTGGCGGGTCATCTGCTGCAGCCCCTGTTCCAGCGCCACGGCCGCATTCTGAACCTGACGCTGGCGGGCTTGTTGGTTTACTGTGCGCTTCGGATGCTGATCTGACGGAACGCAGGCCGGGGGGCGTCGCCTCCTTTCGCCTGCAGAGAGGATTTTTCGTTTTCTCTTCAAGGAGTTGATCAAGATAGAGGTTATTGTCACCGTTCGCTCATATAATCGCCGCCATGCAAGCGACTCGGAAGGATTCGATGACACAGCTGATGGCGGCCCTGCTGGGGCTGTTTTACGCCAGCCTGATCTGGGCGGCGCCCGTCCCCTTCGTGACGGCCCCCGGCCCCCATGCCACGCAGGGGAGGCTGGAGCCCCTGCTCTCCTGGTTCTCGGGGGAGTTTTCCAGCCAGGAGCAGGCCACCTTCGATGCCCGCTTCACCAGCGCCGAGCTGCGGCTGGTGGAGATCTGGCCCGGGGAGGGCCCCTTTCGCTGGGTCTATGCGGAGCAGTTTCTGACCGAGCGGGCGCAGCGACCGTTTCGCCAGCGCATCTACCGCTTCTCCTCCCTGCCCGATGGCCGCATCCTGATGGCCGAACTGACCATGCCGAGGGCCACGGATTTTGCCGGCGCCTGGCGTCGGCCCGAGCTGCTTGACTCCCTCACCCCGCAGCAACTCTCCCTGCGCGAAGGGTGCGAGATCTGGCTGACCCGCCAGCCGGGCGGGGAGTACAAGGGGCAGACCCGGGTCGGGCATTGCGCCACCGATTTTGGCGGTGCCACCACCCTGGTGCAGTACCTCTGGATCGGCCCGGACAGCGTCCGGTTGCTGGACAGGGCCTATGACAACGGCGCCCATCAACGCTGGGGCAGCCCGGGGGAGGGTTACGTCTACCTGCGCAAGGGGATGCGGCGCGGGGAGTAGTCGCGCCGTCCGTCAAGGCCCCTCCCTGCTTGCCGCCAACAAGGATGTGCCGGTCAGGCCGCTGGCCAGTGCCCCTGCAGATCCACCAGGATGGAGAGGCTGACCGCGCCAAACAGCAGGCCCGTCATCAGGTTGAGCGGGCGCTGGATGCGGCCGAGCAGGTGCTGGGCGCGGGGAGTGGAGAGGCTCCAGGCCAGGGCGCTGAACCAGACGAGGGAGAGCAGGAACAGCTCCAGGATCAGCAATCCCCGGGTCAGGCCATCCACCTGGGGCGTCACCATGGCGGCCAGCAGTCCCATGAAGAACAGCATCGCCTTGGGGTTGAGCAGATTGGTGGCCAGCCCGCTCTTCACCCCCTTGCGCCAGCCCGGCCGCTCGCCCCCGGCGCGCAGCGCCAGATCCCCGCTTCCCTGCCAGGCCGCCTTCAGCGCCCCCCAGCCCAGCCAGCCCAGATAGAGGGCACCCACCAGTTTCACGGCGAGAAAGAGCCAGGGCTGGCTTGCGATCAGCAGGCTGATGCCGGTCAGGCTCAGGGTGGCGTGGAGCAGGATGGCGAGGGCGATGCCAAGGGCCGCTCCGAGGGCGGTGGGCCTGTGCAGGCTGGTGCGCAGGATGAGTGCGAAATCCGGGCCCGGGCTCGCCAGAGCGACGAGGTGGACGAGACCCAGGGTCAGAAACAGGCTGGTGAACATAAAAGACCTCCGACAGCGGTATGGAGGTGACAGCATGGGGCAGGATGGGGGACGGGAGATTGTAAAAGATTGCAGCGGCGGTGATTCAGGCGGGCAGCATCTGCTGGCGATACTCCGCCGGGGTGAGCCCGAAGGCCTGACGAAAACCGTGGTGGAAGTGGCTCTGATCGAAGAAGCCCACCGCCAGTGCCACTTCGCTCACCGGCAGACCGCTGCCGAGCAGGCGCTTGCCCTGTTCGAGGCGCAGCCGCTTGAGCCAGGCATAGGGGGTCATGCCGGTCTTCTTCTTGAACTGACGCAGGAAGGCGAAGCGATCCAGCCCGAACAGGGCGGCCAGGTCTTCCAGGGTGTGGCGCTCGTCCAGCCGGGCCAGCAGATGGTCGCGCAGGAACCTGAGCTGGGGATCCGCCAGGGCGTGGCGCTCGGGGGCGAGCCGGAACAGTTCGCCCAGCAGGGCCAGCAACTGGCTCTCCGCCAGCAGGCCGTCGGGGGCAGGGCCGTCCAGGTGCATGTGCAGGCGGGCAAAGCCCTGATAGAGGTCGGGGCGGCTCTGCAATCCCTGGTGGAAAAAGGGCTCGGGGTGCTCCGGCAGCCAGCGGGCCAGCTGCTCGGGGGCGATGGAGAAGACCCGCACCTCGTACCCTTCCGGCAGCAGGCTGAGGCCGTCGTGCATCTCGTCCGGGTTGACGGTGGAGAGTTCGCCGCGCACCAGGTTGTGGCTGTTCCCCTTGTGGATGAACTTCTGGCCGCCCCGCTGCACCAGACCGATGTGGTAGTCCAGATGCACGTGGCGGCCATAGCTGAACTCCCTGTGGTGGGAGTGGGAGAGTTCAACCCCCGGCAGCAGCCGGGATTGCCAGTAGTGGATGCGGGATTGGGGTGCGTTCATCCCCTATTGATACCCCGAAAGCGGCCCCTTGGCTTGTAGATTATTGCGCCGGCGCCTCAGCCGGCCTCCTGGCGCCGCTTGCCGCTGCGCAGGCCATCCAGGCTGAACAGCACCAGGGCGCTCCAGATGCAGCCAAAGGTGATCATCTTGTCCAGCGCCAGCGCCTCGCCATACAGGGTCACCGCCAGGATGAACATCAGGCTGGGGCCTATGTACTGGAAGAAGCCCAGGGTGGAGAGCTTGAGCCGGGTGGCCGCTGCGGTGAAGCAGAGCAGGGGGGCCGTGGTGACGGCGCCCGCGGCGATGAGCAGCAGGTTCAGGTGCCAGTCATTCTGGGTGAGGTGGCTGGTGGGGCTGTCGGCGATGCCCCACAGATAGAAGGCAGCTGGCGGCAGCATGATCAGGGTCTCGATGAGCAGGCCGGTGAGGGCGTCCAGGGCCAGTTTCTTGCGAATGAGGCCGTAGATGGCGAAGCTCGAGGCCAGCACCAGGGCTATCCAGGGCAGGGAGCCGAAGGCGATGAGCTGGACGGCGACACCGACAAAGGCGAGCCCTACTGCCCACCACTGCAGGCGGCGCAGCTTCTCGCTCAGAAACACCATGCCGAGCAGCACGTTGAACAGGGGGTTGATGTAGTAGCCCAGGCTCGCATCCAGCATGTGGCCGTTGTTGATGGCCCAGATGAACAGCAGCCAGTTGCCGCCGACGGTGACGGAGGTGAAGGCCAGGGTGAGCAGCACCTTGGGCTGGCGCAGCACCGCCTGCACCTTGTGCCACTGGCGTCCGAGCAGCACCAGCACCATCAGCAGGGCGCAGGACCAGATCATGCGGTGGGTCAGGATCTCGGCGGCCGGCACGGCGGAGAGGGACTTGAAGTAGATGGGTGCCAGGCCCCAAAGGGTGTAGGCGCCGAGGGCATAGAGGACGCCCTGGCGCTGGATCTGTTGTTGCATGCGGATAACCTTCACTGGAGTGCGGATGTCGGGAAACATCGCAAAAAGTCAGTGTAGCGATCCTTTTGCAGGGAAAGAAGACAATAAATGGGTCTGACGGGATTTTAACAGCAGGAGCGACTTCAGCGACCGCCCCCGCGGCGGATCTTCTCCACGTCCATCAGCAGCCACAGCATGAGGGCGATGGCGGAGATCCAGGGGCCCCAGGTGACATAGGCTTCCCCCTGACCCAGCACGAAGAACAACAGCGGCAGTCCCACCACCAGAAACAGTACACTTCCCAGAAAAAACAGCATTTTTATCTTTAAATTTAATGGCTTGCTATTTGACGATTATATCGATTGAGCGAGGGGATAAAAGAGTAAAAATGAGAAAGGGGGATTTCTCCCCCTGTTTTGTTGATAAGCGTCATTTATGACGTTATTCGAGCTGGATCCAGGTACTTTTCAGCTCGGTGTACTTCTCCAGGGCGTGCAGGGACTTGTCGCGCCCGTTGCCGGACTGCTTGAAGCCGCCAAACGGCATGGTCATGTCGCCGCCATCCCAGTTGTTGACGAAGACGGTGCCGGCGCGCAGGGCGCGGGAGCCCTTCACCGCCTGGTTGAGATCCGCCGTCCAGATCGCCGCGGCCAGGCCGTAGTCGGTGTCGTTGCCAAGGGCGATGGCCTCTTCCAGGGTGTCGAAGCCGGTCACCGCCAGCACGGGGCCGAAGATCTCCTCGCGGAAGATGCGCATCGTCGGGGTCACGTCGTCAAAGATGGTGGGTTCGATGTAGTAGCCGCCCTCCTCGGGCTGGGTGCGCTTGCCTCCCAGCAGCAGCTTGGCGCCCTCCTGCTGGCCGATGGCAATGTAGTTGAGTACCTGCTCCATCTGGATGTGGTCCACCATGGCGCCGATGCGGGTGGTGGGGTCGAGCGGGTTGGCCGAGATCCACTCGCGGGCATGGGCCAGCAGCCGCTCCATGAACTGCGGCTTGATGCTGTTTTGCACCAGCAGGCGGGAGGCGGCGGTGCACACTTCTCCCTGGTTGTAGAAGATGGCGCCGACGGCGCTGCGGGCGGCGGCGTCCAGATCCGGTGCATCCGCCAGCACGATGTTGGGGCTCTTGCCGCCGCACTCCATAAAGGCGCGTTTCAGATTGGATTTCCCGGAGCACTGCACCAGATGCTTGCCGATTTTGGTGGAGCCGGTGAAGGTGATGCAGTCGACGTCCATGTGCATGGCCAGCGCCTCGCCCACGGTATGGCCGAAGCCTGGCAGCACGTTGAAGACGCCGTCGGGGATGCCCGCCTCCTTCGCCAGACCCGCGATGCGCAGGGCGGTGAGGGGGGATTTCTCGGAGGGTTTGAGGATCACCGAGTTGCCGGTGGCGAGCGCCGGGCCCAGCTTCCAGCAGGCCATCACCAGGGGGAAGTTCCAGGGCACGATGGCAGCCACGACACCGAGGGGCTCGCGGGTCACCAGGGCCAGGGCGGACTCTTCCACCGGGGCGACCTGATCGTAGATCTTGTCTATCGCCTCGGCGTTCCAGGCGATGCAGTTCGCGGCGGCGGGGGCGTCATACCCCATGGCGTCGCCGATGGGCTTGCCCATATCCAGCGACTCCAGCAGTGCCAGCTCCACCAGGTTCAGGCGCATCAGCTCGGCGAAGCGCTGCATGATGAGCTTGCGCTGCTTGGGAGAGAGGCCGCACCAGCGCTTGTCGTCGAAGGCGGCACGGGCTGCCTTGACCGCCAGCTCGGCATCGGCGGCGTCGCAGGAGGCGACCCTGGTCAGCAGTTGGCCGTTGGCCGGGTTGATGCAATCGAAGGTGGCGCCGTTGACGGCATCCCGGTAGGTGCCGTCGATAAAGGCTTGCGAGGGCAGGGTCAGATGGGCGGCCTTGTGTTGCCACTGGGCCAGGGTCAGGTCACTCATGTTCACTCCTTGAACCGGCAGAAAGTCAGTCTCCGCGTATCAATATGCTAAACATCCTGCCGCTTGTAAATCCATCTTGTAACAATTCATTAAACACTGACCCCGAACAACCCGGGCCAACGGCGGGGCAAACCGGGCGCCCTGGCCTGTGGTGTCGGGGGGCGCGCGGCGGGGCGGGAGCCCGTGTCGCTGGCCTGATCCCCGGGTCGGGCAGGGGGGATCCCGGCGGGCTGTTCCGGGAGAAGGCCCGTCAGAAGCTGGCGGGCGTGTTGGCCGAGATCAGCACGCACTCCTGATCCCCCACGTTGCGAAAACGGTGGGGAGTGCGGCTGTCGAAGTAGTAGCCATCCCCCGGTGCCAGCAGGTGAACCTGCTCGCCTACCGTGACTTCTACCTGACCCCGGATGACGATGCCGCACTCTTCCCCTTCGTGACTCAGCATGTCGTCACCGGTGTCGGCGCCCGGGGGCAGTATCTCCTGCATCATGCCGATGGCGCGGTTGGCGCGGCTGTGACCCACCAGACGGTAGCTGATGGGGTGGGTGCCGAGATCCGGCATGTCGTCCGCACGGAAGATCACCTCGGAATCCATCTCCGTCTCGTCGGTGAAGAAGCTGGCCAATGACATGGGGATGCCTTCCAGCACCTTGCGCAGGGAGGCCACCGAGGGGCTCACCTGATTTTTCTCGATCTGGGAGATAAAGCCGTTGGTCACACCGGAGCGTTTTGCCAGCTCGCGCTGGGAGAGGGCCGCCTTGGTGCGAACCGCCTTGAGGCGGTGACCGATATCCATCGATAGACACTCCTTGACTGTTTACTATTATTAAAATTGTGTTAAATATCTTATACCACCCCTGAGGGGTGACACCAAGCCGGGCGATAAAAGCCCTTTTTTATGGATTCAGGTGTTTAATTTAATAGGCATGAGCCGGGTGTTACTAAACGCCTTAAGGATGAGGTGACCATGAAACCTGTCAGCGACATCAATACCCCCGACATGTCCGCATTCTGGATGCCGTTCACCGCCAACCAGCAGTTCAAGGCGGCGCCGCGCATCCTGAAGTCGGCAGAGGGGATGTATTATCACTCAGAGGATGGCCGCAAGATACTGGATGGCACTGCCGGACTCTGGTGTTGCAACGCAGGCCATGGTCGGCGCGAGATCGCCGAGGCGGTCTCCCAGCAGATCTCCCACCTCGATTTTGCCCCCACCTTCCAGATGGGCCACCCCTTGCCGTTCGAGCTGGCCAACCAGCTGGTGGAGATCGCCCCCAAGGGATTCGGTCACGTCTTCTATACCAACTCCGGATCGGAGTCCGTGGACACCGCGCTCAAGATTGCGCTGGCCTGGCAGCGGGCTCGCGGCCAGGGGACCCGTACCCGGCTCATCGGCCGCGAGCGCGGCTACCACGGGGTGGGTTTTGGCGGCATCTCGGTGGGGGGCATTCCCGGCAACCGCAAGTGGTTCGGCTCCCTGCTGACCGGGGTGGATCATCTGCCTCACACCCTCAACATAGGGAAAAATGCGTTCACCAAGGGATTGCCAGCAGAAGACCTCACCCTGGCCGATGAACTGGAGAAGATTGTCTTCCTGCACGACGCCAGCAACATCGCGGCGGTCATCGTCGAGCCCATCGCCGGCAGCACCGGGGTCATCATGCCCCCCAAGGGCTATCTCAAGCGGCTGCGGGAGATCTGTACCAAACACGGCATCCTGCTGATTTTTGACGAGGTGATCACCGGTTTCGGCCGCCTCGGCTCCCCCTTCGCCGCCCAGGAGTTCGACGTCATCCCCGACATGATCACCTGCGCCAAGGGGCTCACCAACGGCGCCATTCCCATGGGGGCCGTGCTGGTGCAGAACCACATCTATGACGACATGATGGCGGCGGGCAAGGGGGCCATCGAGCTGTTCCACGGCTACACCTACTCCGGCCACCCGGTGGCGGCGGCGGCGGGTCTGGCCACCCTCGAGATCTATCGCAACGAAAATCTGCTGACCCGGGCGGCCGAGCTGGCGGGCTACTGGGAGGAGGCGGCCCATTCCCTCAAGGGCTGCAAGCACGTGAAAGACGTGCGTAACTACGGCCTGGTGGCGGGCATTGAGCTCGAACCCATGCCCGATGCGCCGGGCAAGCGGGCCTACGAGGTGTTCGTGCGCTGTTTCGAGAAGGGGGCGCTGATCCGGGTGACCGGCGACATCATCGCCCTGTCGCCGCCCCTCATCATCGAGCGCAGCCAGATCGACGATCTCTTCACCCTGCTGCAGGACGCCCTGCAGGCCCAGGACTGACCCCCACATCACACAGGATGGCGCTCGTCCCGGGCGTCATCCCCCTGTGCTGCCCCGGCGCGGCGAGGGGAGGACGGATGACCCATCACGGAGGATTTATGAGTTACAGGATCGACAACTTCATCGACGGCGAGACGACCGAGAGTCGCAGCGAGCGTTTCGGTGCCATCTTCAATCCGGCCACCGGCCAGCAGCAGGGCTCCGTCGTTCTCAGCACGGCCGATGAGTGTGCCGAGGCGATTGCCTGCGCCGAGCGCGCCTTTGGGGAGTGGTCCCAGACCCCGCCGCTGGTGCGGGCCCGGGTGCTGTTTCGCTTCAAGGAGCTGATGGAGCAGCACAGGGATGAGCTGGCCCAGATCATCAGCCGCGAGCACGGCAAGGTCTTCTCCGACGCCCAGGGGGAGCTGACCCGGGGTCTGGAGGTGGTGGAGTTTGCCTGCGGCATTCCCCATCTGCTCAAGGGGGAGCACTCCCTCAACGTGGGCCGCGGGGTGGACAGTCACTCCATGATGCAGCCGGTGGGGGTCTGCGCCGGCATCACCCCGTTCAACTTCCCTGCCATGGTGCCGCTCTGGATGTTCCCGGTGGCCCTGGCCTGCGGCAACACCTTTATCCTCAAGCCCTCGGAGAAGGATCCGTCCCTCTCCCTGCGCATGGCCGAACTGCTCAAGCAGGCGGGCCTGCCGGACGGGGTGCTCAACGTGGTCAACGGCGACAAGGAGGTGGTGGACGTGCTGCTGACCGACCCGAGGGTCGGTGCCGTGTCGTTTGTCGGCTCCACCCCCATCGCCCAGTACATCTATGCCACCGCCTCGGCCCACGGCAAGCGTGTGCAGGCCCTGGGCGGCGCCAAGAACCACATGGTGGTCATGCCGGATGCCAATCTGGATCAGGCGGTTTCCGCCCTGATGGGGGCCGCCTATGGCGCGGCGGGCGAGCGTTGCATGGCGATCTCGGTGGCCGTGGTGGTGGGTGACGAGACTGCCGATGCCCTGGTGGCGAAGCTCTCGCCCCTGGTGGCGGCCCTGCGGGTCGGCCCCGGTCTCGGTCAGAGTCCGGAGAACGAGATGGGGCCCCTCATCAGCCGGGAACACCTGGCCAAGGTGCGCGGCTACGTGGATCAGGGGGTGGCCGAGGGGGCCGAGCTGGTGGTGGATGGCCGGGGCCTGAGCCATGGCGAGGGCTACTTCATCGGGGGCAGCCTGTTCGATCGGGTCGGCCCCGAGATGCGCATCTACCGGGAGGAGATCTTCGGCCCCGTGCTCGCCATCGTGCGGGCCCCGGACTACGAGACGGCCCTGCGCCTCATCAACGAACACGAGTACGGCAACGGCACCGCCATCTTCACCGGTGACGGAGATACCGCAAGGGACTTCACCACGCGGGTTCAGGTCGGTATGGTAGGGGTGAACGTTCCCATTCCGGTGCCCATGGCGTTTCACAGCTTCGGTGGCTGGAAACGGTCCATCTTCGGGCCGCTCAACATGCACGGGCCGGATGGGGTGCGCTTCTACACCCGGATGAAGACGGTGACCGCCCGCTGGCCCCAGAGCCTGCGCGCCGGCGCCGAGTTTTCCATGCCGACCATGAAGTGAGCCACCGGCTCGCTGCCATGGCTTTAATCTCTTGCCCCCGCAGGCCGCCGGTCTGCGGGGGCGCTTCTGTCAAGGAGTAACAGATGCGACTGGGTATTCTCGATTGTGACCGGCTGGACCCCGATTTGGTGGGGGATTTTGGTCCCGTTTACTCCGAGATGTTTATCAAGGGTTTCCGGGCGTTGGCCCCCGAGCTGGAATTTCGGGTCTGGTCCGCCCTCGACGGCGATCTGCCCCCGGATCTGACCGAATGCGATGCCTGGCTCATCACCGGCTCGCGTCACGATGCCTACAGCGACATCCCCTGGATCCTGGCGCTGCGCGACTGGATCCGCCGGGCCCACGATGCCAACGTCAAGCTGGCCGGGGTCTGCTTCGGCCATCAGGTGATCGCCCAGGCGCTGGGAGGGGAGGTGATGAAGTCCACCAAGGGGTGGGGGCTGGGGGTGTCGGTCCATGCCATGCAGACGACAAAACCCTGGATGGCGCCGGGGCTGGACACCATCCGCATCCTGGCAAGCCACCAGGATCAGGTGGAGCAGCTTCCGCCGGGGGCGACCCTGCTCGCGGGCAACGACTTCTGCCCCAACTTCATGTTCCTGCAGGGGGATCACATCGTCGCCATCCAGGGGCACCCGGAATTCTCGGTGGCGTACAACCGGGCCCTGATCGAGCGGCGACGGGACAGGCTGCCCGATGCGCATTACCAGAGCAGTCTCTCTTCCCTGGAAGGGGAGGTGGATTCCGCCACCATGATGCAGTGGCTGCTGCAGTTCCTCGGCATCCTGCCGATCGGGGCCGACGTGCGCTGAACCCCGTTTGTCATATCCACCGCGCTGATGCTAGATTTTGTAGCAAAATGAAGGATCAAGCGGCGATATGCCCAGTCGGGATGATACACTGGCCGCCATTTTTGGCGGCCTGGTCCATCGACGAGCGCCGCGTCAGTCTGTGAGGGGGCAACCTTGAAACTACAGCAGTTGAAGTATCTGATCGCGGTGCGGGACCACAATCTCAACGTCTCCGTTGCCTCCGATGCGCTCTATACCAGCCAGCCTGGGGTGAGCAAGCAGATCGGCTTGCTGGAGAGCGAGCTGGGGGTGCGCATCTTCGAGCGCCGCGGCAAGCACCTGCACCGGATCACCCCGGTGGGGGAGGAGATCATCAAGTGTGCCGAGGCCATGCTCAATATCGAGAGCAAGATCAAGGCCATCTCCCGGGAGTACCTGGATCCGACCGTGGGCACCCTCAACATCCATACCACCCACACCATCGCCCGCTACCTGCTGCCGAAAAGCGTCACCTACTTCACCAAAAAGTACCCCAAGATCTCGTTCCACCTGCATCCTGTGATGTCCGCCACCAAGGAGCAGATCAGCAAGGGATACTCGGATTTTTCCATCGTGGCCCACGAGATAGGCTTCGACAAGGAGCTGATCGCGCTGCCCGCCTACCTCTGGACCCTCTCCCTGGTGGTGCCCCAGGAGCACCCCCTGGCCAAGGTGAAGAAGCCGACCCTGGAGCAGCTCTGCCAGTATCCCATCCTGAGCTACGAGAGCGGCGCCACCGGGCGTCAGGTGCAGGACAAGGTGTTCCAGGCGGCTGGCCTCACTCCCAACTACTACATGACGGTGATGGATGCCGGCGTCATCAAGCGCTACGTGGAGCTGGGCTTTGGCATCGGCATCATCTCCTCCCTGGTGGCCAACGATAGCGATGCCCCCGGCCTCGTGGCCATCAATCTGGAGCACCTGTTCGAGCCCTGCCCGGCCCAGATCTGCTTCAGCAAGAGCATCCTCTTGCAGAACTACATGTATGACTTCATCAGCTCCTTCTCCCCCCATCTCACCAAGGAGATGATCCAGAACGTGATGCAGCAGCCGACCCAGGCGCGCATCGACGAGCTGTTGTCAGGGGTGGAGCTGCCCGTCTACTGATCCCGCTTCCGTTTCTGTGCCGGCACCCCGGGGGGCCGGCCTCCTCCCGCCGAGGTTTCCATGTCCCGCATCCTGCTGCTCGCCAATCTCAACTGTGATCATGTGCTCTCCCTGGCCGAACCCCTGGTGGCGGGGGCGCGGCTGCAATACGTGGATCAGGGGCGCAGGCTCGGCGGCGGCGCCGCCAATACCGGCATCGGATTGGTGTGGGCGGGGCACGAGGTGATCATCGCCTCCCGGGTCGGGCTGGACGACACCGGTGACTGGCTGCTGGAGCAGGCGGCCTCATACGGCCTGGATTGCAGCCATGTGGAACGCTTTGGCGGCGAGACCGGCGAGCTGCTGGTGCTGGTGGACGCCACCGGTGAGCGCACCATCCTCAGGCGCCCACGTCGTCCGGATCTGCCGGGGGATCTGCCGACCGAAGGGGTGGACTGCCTCTATGTGAACTATCCGGGCACCGCCATCGTGGGCTACATGCGCCAGATGCTCGCCAAGAGTTTCGTGGTGGCCCAGTATCCCAAGGGAGGGCAGGCCCGCCGCCCTTGCCACGTGCTGGTGGCCTCCCGCTCCGATCTCGGCGAGGTGAGCGACCCCTGGCAGCATGCCCGCCAGCTCGCGGGGGAGCAGCTCGAATGGCTGGTGCTGACCGAGGGCAAGGCGGGAGCCGTGGCCATTCACGGGGAGGAGCAGGTCAGGGTGGCGGCGCGACCGGTCTCCGTGGTGGATACCACGGGGGCGGGGGATGCCTTCGCGGGCGGCCTCATCCACGGTCTTGCGCGGGGCATGGCCATGGCCGATGCGTTGCAGTGCGCCGTGGACTGGGGCGCCTTCGCGGTGGCCTCCGAGAGCTCCATCCCCTCCCAGGCGCTGCGCAACTGGCTGAAACAGCCCCACTGAACTCGCCGGACAACGGCTCCGGCGATGGCAGAGGAGGTGGGGGTTTGTCGACGGAAACCGCCAAAACCCCTCGCTGAGGCGGCAAGTTTGCGATCAATCAAAGAAAGTGTCGATTTATGTACATCTTCGTCGACACCCGCCCGGGCTGCTCTTACCCTTGTGACTTCACGACTCGGTCGAAGAAGCCCATCCCGTGCGCACGCATGTGCAGACCCCCTCTTTGGCCACCGGCTGTCGTCCTGATTTCTGGCTTGTAGTAAGAGGCAAGTGCGACCATGCAACTGACACGATTTACCGACTACGCCCTGCGTACCCTGACCTTCCTGGCCATCCAGCCCGGTGATCGCCTGTCGACCATCACGGAAGTGGCCGACACCTTCGCCATCTCCCGCAATCACGTGGTCAAGATAGTGCATCAGCTTGGGATCAAGGGTTACATCGAGACGGTGCGTGGCAAGCATGGGGGCATCCGCCTCGGCCGTGCCGCCGTCTCCATCAACTTGCGCGATGTGGTGATGGACATGGAGCACGTGCTCTGCCCGGTGGACTGCAAGCGCGAAAACTGCCGTCTCTCCGGGGGCTGCCGCATCCAGGGCATTCTGCGCCGCGCCATGCACGCCTTCCTCGAGGTGCTGGGGGAGTACACTTTGGCGGATGCGGTGCGGGATCCCACTCGTCTGTGCCACCTTCTCGGCATAGAGCAGGATAATATCCTGACCATGGCATGATGCCACGGTGAATGACAGAGGGGCCTGCGGGCCCCTCTGTCATTGCCAGCGGTCAGAGCTGGGGCACAAGGGTGATGGCTCCGTGCAGACAGGCGAGGCCACAGGCGCCGCAGCCATCGCAGGCGGCCATGTTGACGGTCACTCCCTCGCTGCCGACCTTGATCGCCTGCTGGGGGCAGGCATCTTCGCACAGCAGGCAGTAGTAGCCCTGACGGGCCTGGCAGCTCGCCTCTATCCTGACCCGGGTCTGCACCTGGCGGCCGAGGCAGAGATCCAGTGCGCCCGTGGGGCAGGCTCTGGCGCAGCTGCCGCAATAGCTGCACTGGCCACAGGCGAGATCCAGCACTGGGGTACCGGCGATGGGGCTGCCGTCATATTCGGGGCGATCGGCAGGTTTGATGAGGCCGTTGGGACACGCCTTGAAGCAGTCGCCACAACGGGTGCAGAGGGTGAGGAACTGGGACTCGTCGATGGCCCAGGGCGGGCGTGCCTCATGGCAGACCACCTCGGGTCTGCGGGGGCTCCCCCATGCGTGTGCCAGCCAGCGACAGAAAAAATGCGTCATGCCCACCTCTATACCTATTAGGGGTTAATTTTATCCAGTTTTGGGCCGGCAAGCCAGAGAATAGCGGCGGGCAGGATCGCAAGCCGGGTTGCCCTTGTGTAAGCTAGGCGGGTCTTTTTGCGGGATTGAATGAACTCATGTGGCTATTTCTGTGGCGTGCTTCTCTGCTCTATGTCTTCCCCTTGCTGATGTGGGCCTACTGCCATCTCAAGGGTATCGAGTTCAGTGAACTGGATACCGGGGTCAACAGCCACAAGTGGGTGGTGCTGGCGGCCTACCTGCTCTATGTGCTGATCTGGTTGCTGCTCAACCGCTATCTCGAACTCTTCCTGCGCCAGCGGGGGCGCCGATGACCCCGCTGCTGACCTGGTGGCCTGCCATGCTGGCTGGCGGGCTGGCACTGCTGTTTGGCTGGTGGTGGGGGCGGCGCAGCGGCCGTGAAGAGGCGCTGCTGCTGGAGGAGCGTTATCAGGGGTTGCAGGATCGCTGGGACGCGCTGCAGGACGAGAAGATGCTGGCTCAGCAGAAGCTGGATCAGCAGCAGACCCTGCTGCTCAAGCTCACCGCCCGTCTCAAGGAAGCCGAGGCGACCCTGCGCAGCGAGCGCATCGCCAGCGCCGAGAAGCTGCAACTGCAACAAGAGGCTGAACAGCGCCTCAGCCAGCAGTTCGAGAACCTCGCCAATCGTATCTTTGAACAAAATGCTGGAAACTTCCGCGAACTGAATCAGAACAGCATGGATCTCCTGCTGACTCCACTCAAGGAGCAGCTCGAGGGTTTTCGCCGCCAGGTGGGAGAGACCCACGCCCAGGAGACGGCCCAGCGCCACAACCTCAAGTTCGAGCTGGAGCGCCTTGCCGAGCTCAACGCCCGCATGACCGAAGAGGCGGCGGCGCTGACCCGGGCCCTCAAGGGCGACAGCAAGCAGCAGGGCAACTGGGGGGAGGTGGTGCTGGCGCGGATCCTCTCCGAGTGCGGCCTGCGCGAGGGGCATGAGTACCACACCCAGGTCAACATCGAGGTGGACAAGGGCAAGCGCTACCAGCCCGACGTCATCGTCCACCTGCCCCAGGACAAAGACATCATCATCGACGCCAAGGTGTCGTTGACCGCCTATGAGCGCTGGTACAATGCCGCTGACGATCTGGAGAAGGCGGTGGCGCTCAAGGAGCACGTCGCCTCGGTGCGCAACCATATCCGCGAGCTGGGCCGCAAGGATTACCAGCAGTTGCCCGGGGTGCGCACCCTGGACTATGTGCTGATGTTCGTGGCGGTGGAGCCTGCCTTCCTCGCTGCCCTGGAAGCGGACCCTTCCCTGGTGCGCTACGGGCTGGAACACAACATCCTGCTGGTGAGCCCCACCAACCTGATGGTGGCCCTGCGCACCATAGAGAACCTGTGGCGCTACGAGCGGCAGAACCAGAACTCGCGCCAGATAGCGGAGCGGGCCGGCCGCCTCTACGAGAAGCTGCGGCTGTTCGTGGAGGAGATGCAGCAGATGGGGGGCAGCCTGCACAAGGCGCAGGAGAGCTACGACAAGGCGATGGGCCGGCTGGTCAACGGTCGTGGCAACCTGATCGCCCAGGCCGAGCGCTTTCGCGAGCTGGGGGTCGAGGTGTCCAAGCCCTTGCCGGACGCTCTGGTGGACAGGGCGCTGGAGCGGGAGGAGTCGGCGGACTGAGGGGAATCGTCATTCGCCGGGACAACGAAAAGGGCAGCCATTGGCTGCCCTTTTCGTTTCATGCAACAGCCTGGACGGCTGCTTATTGCTTCCAGAAGGAGGGGAAGAAGAGCACCGCCACCGTCAGGATCTCGAGGCGTCCCAGCAGCATGCCGAACGACAGTATCCACTTGGCCGCATCCGGCAGACTGGCGAAGTTGGTGCTGGGACCGATGACAGGCCCCATGCCCGGGCCCACGTTGGCCACGGCGGTGATGGAGCCCGAGATGGCGGTCAGGGGGTCCAGCCCGATGGCGGCGAGCAGGGCGGCGATGAGCAGGATGATGGCGAAGTAGACCAGCACGAAGGAGATCAGGGAGCGGATGATGGCGTCGTTGACCGGACGGCCGTTGTACTTCTGGGGAAACACGGCGGAGGGGTGCATCAGCTGGCGCATCTGTTTCTTGAACAGGGCGAAGGCCACCTGGACCCGAAAGATCTTGAGCCCGCCCGAGGTGGAGCCGGAGCAGGCGCCGAGTGCCAGCAGGATGATGAAGATAATGGTGGTGAGCGGGCCCCAGGTGCCGAAGTCGCCGAGTCCGAAACCCGTGGTGGTGAGCACGGAGACGATATTGAAGCTGCTGATGCGCAAGGCATCCATGAAGCCGTAGATGTCTCTCACCCAGAGATAGAAGGTGACGACCAGGGTCACCCAGACGATCAGCCAGAAGAAGCCCTGCACCTGGGCATCCTTGAACAGGCTGTTGTCACGGCGGGAGAGGGCCTGCACATAGAGCAGGAAGGGCAGGCCACCGAGGAACATGAAGAGGGTGCCTATCCAGTGCGCCGCGTGGGAGAAGTGGGACATGGATTGATCGGAGGTGGAGTAGCCGCCGGTGCTGAGGGTCGTCATGGCGTGGTTGACCGCTTCGAACAGGTTCATGCCACTCACCCAGTAGGCGAGGAAGCAGAGCATGGAGAGTACCAGATAGACCAGCACTATGTTGTTGGCCACCGTTTTGGCGCGGGGGGCGCTCTTGTCGGACCAATCGGAGCTCTCGGTCTGGAACAGCTTCATGCCACCGACGTTGAGGTAGGGCAGCACCGCCACCGCCATCACGATGAAGCCGACCCCGCCCAGCCACTGCAGGATGGATCGCCACAGCAGGATGCTGTGGGCCATGCCGTCCAGCCCCGACAGCACGGTGGATCCCGTGGTGGTGACCCCCGACATGGTCTCGAAGTAGGCGTCGGCAAAGTCGATATGGGTGATGAAGACGAAGGGCAGGGCCCCGAAGACGCAGGCGACCACCCAGACCGAGGTGGTGAGCAGGAACATCTCCCGCACGCCGAGGTGAAACTCTGCCTTGCGACCGTAATGGAGGCAGAGCAGAGCGGCACCATGGGTGATCAAGACCGACTTGAGAAATTCGACGAAACCTTCCGAACCGGTCAGCAGGGCCAGCAGGGTGGGCAGCCACATGAAGAGCGCCAGCTTGGAGAGCACCAGCCCGAGCGTGAAGACGATGGGATGCAGCTTGATCATGCAAGAAAACCTGGTCGTTGATTGAAAAAAGACCCGGACCTTTCCTGAGAAAAGGGGCCGGGTCCGGATACCGTTGCCAGAGACATGGCCGGCTTACAGGAAGAAGGGACTGGGCTGGAACAGACGCTCCACTTCCGGGATGTACTTCTTGTCCACCAGGAACATCACCACGTGGTCATCCTGCTGTATCTGGGTACGATCGTGGGCGATCAGCACCTCATCACCGCGCACCACTGCGCCTATGGTGGTGCCCGGGGGCAGCTTGAGCTCGCCCACCGTCTTGCCCACCACCTTGGAGGTGTTCTCGTCCCCGTGGGCGATCGCCTCGATGGCTTCGGCCGCCCCGCGGCGCAGGCTGTAGACGTTGGCGATGTCGGCACGGCGCACATGGGTCAGCAGGGCCGAGATGGTGGCCTGCTGGGGGGAAATGGCGATGTCGATGGAGCCACCCTGTACCAGGTCCACGTAGGCGCCGCGCTGGATCAGCACCATGGTCTTCTTGGCCCCCATCTTTTTGGCGAGCAGGGCTGACATGATGTTGGCCTCATCCTCGTTGGTCACCGCGATGAAGACGTCGATCTGGTCGATGTGCTCCTCCGCCAGCAGCTCCTGATCCGCCGCATCGCCGCAGAAGACAATGGTGTGTTCCAGATGCTCGGAGAGCTGCTCCGCCCGCTTCTGGTTGCGCTCGATGAGCTTGACGCTGTAGCGCTTCTCGAGCTGGCGGGCGAGGCCGGCGCCTATGTTGCCGCCGCCGACGATCATGATGCGCCGGTAGGGGCTCTCGAGGCGTTGCAGTTCAGACATCACGGCACGGATATGGCCCGCCGCAGCTACGAAGAACACCTCGTCATCGGCTTCGATGATGGTGGTGCCCTGGGGGCGGATGGAGCGCCCCTGGCGGAAGATGGCGGCGACCCGGGTTTCGATGTTGGGCATGTGTTCCCGCAGGGTGGAGAGCGCATTGCCCACCAGGGGGCCGCCGTAATAGGCCTTGACCGCCACCAGGCCCACCTTGCCGTCGGCAAAATCCACCACCTGCAACGCCCCCGGATACTCGATCAGGCGACGCACGTAGTCGGTCACCAACTGCTCGGGGGCGATCAGGTGATCCACGGGGACGGATTCGGGCAGGAACAGGCGATCCCGCTCCACCAGATAGGCGGGGGAGCGAATGCGCGCCACCTTGTTTGGGGTGTTGAACAGGGAGTAGGCGACCTGGCAGGCGACCATGTTGGTCTCGTCGCTGTTGGTGACGGCGACCAGCATGTCGGCATCCTGGGCGCCGGCTTCGCGCAGCACCCTGGGATGGGCGCCGTGGCCGTTCACCACCCGCAGGTCGAATTTGTCCTGCAGTTCGCGCAGGCGCTCGCTGTCGGTGTCGACGATGGTGATGTCGTTGTTCTCGCCGGCGAGGTTCTCGGCCAGGGTGCCACCCACCTGACCCGCGCCCAGAATGATGATTTTCATAAGGCCATCTTACTCAAGGTTGTTGCTTCGTAATGAGGCGGCCCGTCACCGGGCCTGCCATCCGCCGGTTCGGCCTACAGCTTGATGAGCTTGGCATAGTAGAAGCCGTCCATCTCCGCCTCGCCGGGCAGGAACTGGCGACCCGGACAGGCCGGGGTGTCTTCTGCATGCAACGGCACCAGGCGGGCATCCGGGGTATCGGCCAGGAAGGCGCGGATCTGCTCCCGGTTCTCTTCCGGCAACACGGAACAGGTGGCGTAGAGCAGGGTGCCGCCCTGCTTCAGCTTGCCCCAGAGGGCGTCGAGAATGCAGCGTTGCAGCTCGGCCAGTTCGCGGATGTCCTGATCCCGGCGCAACCACTTGATGTCGGGGTGACGACGGATGACGCCGGTGGCGGAGCAGGGGGCATCCAGCAGGATGCGGTCGAACTGCCCCTGTGGCCACCACAGCTCCGGCGTGCTGGCATCACCGTGGATCACTTGGGCCTGAAGGCCGATACGATCCAGGTTCTCCTGCACCCGCTTGAGGCGGTTGTCGTCGGCGTCGACGGCAACCACGCCGGCAAGGGCCGGCTGGCGTTCCAGCAGGTGGGCGGTTTTGCCGCCGGGGGCGGCGCAGGCGTCCAGCACCCACTCGCCCGGCTGGGGATCGAGCAGGGCGGCGGCCTGCTGGGCGGCACCGTCCTGCACCGAGCAGTCACCCTGCTCGAAGCCGGGCAGTTTGGTCACGTCGCAGGGGCGCTCCAGCAGGATGCAATCTTCCCCTTCCACACCGGCCATGGCCGGGATGCCCGCCTCGCTCATGCGGGCCAGCATGGCCTCGCGGCTCTGGCGCTGGCTGTTGTTGCGGATCCACATGGGCGGGCGCTGGTTGTTGGCCTCCATGATGAACTCCCAGTCATCGGGATAGGCCTGACGCAGGCGCTTGGTGAGCCATTCGGGGTGGCCGAGGCGGACGCTGGGGACGCGGTCGATGCGCAGCAGGATCACTTCGGCGCTGCGCTGGAAGTTGCGCAGTACGCCGTTGATGAGGCCGCGCAGGGAAGAACCCTTGAGCAGCTTGACGGCGTTGACGGTCTCGGCCACGGCGGCGTGAGCCGGAATGCGGGTATAGATGAGCTGGTAGAGGCCGACCAGGATGAGGTAGTGGAAGATGCGGCTCTTGTTCTTGAGCGGCTTGTCCATCATCTCGCTGACCGCCGCATCGAGACGGGGCAGCCAGCGCAGGGTGCCGTAGCAGAGTTCTTGCAGGAGGGCGCGATCGCGAGGGGCGACCTTCTCCTGGGCAGCAGGCAGAACGGCGGAGAGAGATTGACCCTGATCCAGCACCTGTTGAATGACGAGAGCAGCCTGTGCGCGTGTTTTCATAGCGTTACCTTAGATGCACAAGTCGGGGCCAGGGCCCCGCTTGTGTCAATTCAATCCAGATCAAATCAGTTGCGTGCCAGGTTCAAACCAGTCGCGGCGAGAGTTGAGCAGATCCGAAACGGACATGGCCTTCTTGCCGGGAGGTTGCAGGGTCAGCAGGCGCAGCACGCCCTGACCGGTGGCAACCTCGATCCCCTGCTTGTCGGCCTTGAGCAGGGTGCCGGCTGCCTGGCCGTGATCCTGTGCGACGACCTCGGCCTGCCACACCTTGACGGTCTGTCCGGCAACGTCGAACCAGCTGATGGGCCAGGGGTTGAAGGCACGGATGCAGCGTTCGATGGCAACGGCGTCCATCGACCAGTCGATGCGGGCCTCTTCCTTGGAGAGCTTCTCGGCGTAGTTGGCCAGCGCATCGTCCTGGGGCTCGGCGGCGGTGTCGCCGGCAGCCATGGCGTCCAGGGTATCGACCAGTGCCTGCGGGCCCAGACCGGCCAGCTTGTCATAGAGGCTGGCAGAGGTCTCATCACTGGCGATGGGGCAGGTTACCTTGCGGATCATGGCGCCGGTATCCAGCCCCACGTCCATCTGCATGATGGTGACGCCGGTTTCGGCATCCCCCGCCCAGATGGAGCGTTGAATCGGGGCGGCACCGCGCCAGCGCGGCAGCAGGGAGCCGTGGACGTTGATGCAGCCCAGACGCGGCGTATCAAGCACCGCCTTGGGGAGGATGAGGCCATAAGCCACGACGACCATCAGATCGGCACCCAGAGCGGCCAGTTCGGTCTGCGCCGCTTCATTGCGCAGGGAGGCAGGCTGGTAGATCGGCAGATCGTGGGCCAGCGCCAGCTCCTTGACCGGGCTGGCGGTGAGCTTCTGGCCGCGACCGGCGGGCTTGTCCGGCTGGGTATAAACGGCGACGACCTCGTGGCCGGAAGACAACAACGCCGCCAGATGACGGGCGGCGAAGTCGGGGGTACCGGCAAAAATCAGTTTCAGCTTGTTCAATGGAGCGGATCCTCAGAGGACTTTGCGATCTTCACGGGCCATCTTTTCCAGCTTCTGACGAATGCGCTGGCGCTTGAGCGGGGACAAGTAATCCACAAACAGCTTGCCGACCAGATGATCCATCTCATGTTGTATGCAGATGGCGAGCAGATCGTCCGCTTCCAGCTCGAAGGTGTTGCCGTGGCGATCTTGCGCCCTGACCTTGACCCACTCGGCGCGCGGAACCAGAGCACGGTTGCCGGGCACGGAGAGGCAGCCCTCTTCGATGCCGGTGCTGCCGGACTGTTCCAGGATCTCCGGGTTGATCAACACCAGCTGTTCTTCGCGGTTCTCGGAGACATCGATGACGATGATGCGCTGATGAATGTCGACCTGGGTCGCGGCCAGGCCGATGCCTTCCTCCGCGTACATGGTTTCGAACATATCATCTACAATGTGTTGTAACTCGGGTGTAAAGGCTTCGACAGGGGCCGCGACTGTGCGCAGACGCTCATCGGGGAAACGCAATACATCTAGAATGGCCATAATTTTTTCTTTAGTTTCATATAAACGCAGTCAATATTGACGTAATTCTAGTCATTTACGCCGACAAAAAACAGCAACACTTTGCGTGCAGAAGTAACAGGGAGTGTTATGTATCTGAAGCAAATCGTCGTCGCCTGCCTGGCGACAGCCCTGGCCGGTGGCGCCATGGCACAGCAGTTGACGCTCAAATCCGGTTACCCCGAGACTTATGTGGTGCAAAAAGGGGACACCCTCTGGGACATCTCGGGCCAGTATCTGGCCGAACCCTGGCTCTGGCCACGCCTCTGGAACATCAATCCGCAGATCGCCAATCCCCACTGGATCTATCCCGGTGACGTGCTGCACCTGAGCTGGGTCAATGGTGAGCCTCGGCTCGGCAAAGTCAGTCAGGGGGGCAAGCAGGTCATCCGTCTCTCGCCCAAGAACCGCTATGAAAACAAGGCCAATCCCATACCGACCCTGCCTCTGAGTGAGATAGCGCCCTTCCTGCAGACCGACCACATTCTGGCCAACAGCCAGCAGAGCAAGGACCTGCCCTATGTGCTCGGCAACAATGACAAGCATGTCGGGATGCTGGAGGGCGACATTCTCTATGTGAAAGGAGCCTTGAACCCGGGCCAGAGTTATGGCCTCTATCGCCCGGGGGTGGCATACAAGGACAAGCATACCGGCGAGTCGCTCGGTCAGGAGGCGATTTTTGTCGGCACGGTGCGGGCAGAGGAGTACCTTGCCCACGACACCACCAAAGTGACGCTGACCCATAACCGGCGTGAGGTGTATCAGGGCGACAAGGTGATGCCGCTGCCGTCGCAGGAGAGCATCACTGCCGTGTTCATGCCAAAGGCGGCACCCTCCATTTCTCCCGGCTATGTGATCGAGCTGCCGAGTAAGGTACATGGTGGGGGCAAATTTGATGTGGTACTCATCAACAAGGGGGGGCGTGATCAGGTGGCCCCGGGCGATGTGCTCGAGATCCTGCGCCCGGGAGCCGAGATGGTGGATAAGAATGGCAAGGTGTCATATCGGGAATATTCATCCGTCTATGACAAGGCGTTCTATTCTGCCGGCAAGTCATCGCTGCCTGCCGAGGCCGTTGCCAGAGTCATGCTGTTCAAGGTCTACGACAAATTGAGTTACGGTCTTATCCTGCAGAGCCAGGATCTGGTCGGATCTGGTTATCAGGTCAGTAATTTCTGACGTGCCCTTGCCACTGGAGCGGTTGTCGCTATGGCTGACGCTGGATGCCGTTACAGGCATAGGCCCGGTCACCGCCGCTCGCCTGTTGGCTCATGTGGGTGGTGACATCACAACTCTGTTTGACTCAGATGATGGCGCCCTGCGAGCTCTTGGTCTGCAGAGTGCCCAGATTCAGCAGATGAGATGGCCTCTTCCTGTCGTGGAGCAGGGGTTGAGCTGGGCCGCCGAGCCCGGCAATCACCTCCTCTGTCCCGATGACCCCGCATATCCTGCCCTGCTCAAAGAGATCCCCGGCGCCCCGCTTTTGCTCTACTGCCGCGGGAACGTCTCATCCCTCTCCCTGCCACAGTTGGCGATGGTGGGTACCCGCCACCCCACCTATGCCGGCAAAGACAATGCGACACGCTTGTGTGCCGAGTTGGTGGGCTGTGGTCTTGCGATTACCTCCGGCCTCGCGTTGGGCATCGATGGCGTCTGCCATCAGCAGGCGCTGGCATCGGGCGGAATCACCCTGGCGGTGCTGGGATCCGGTCTGGATTGTCTCTACCCCAAGCGTCATCAGGGGTTGGCGATGCAGATCCTCGAGCAGGAAGGTCTGCTTGTCTCCGAGTTGGCGCCCCAGCAAGGCCCCCTGGCTGAACACTTCCCTCGCCGCAACCGTATCATCAGTGGTCTGTCGCTGGGGACACTGGTGGTGGAAGCGGCAGAACAGAGTGGTTCGCTCATCACGGCCCGTTATGCGCTGGAGCAGGGCCGCGAGGTCTTTGCCGTTCCCGGCGCCCCGCAAAATGCACAGGCAGCAGGGTGCAACCGTCTGCTTCAACAGGGTGCCAAGCTGGTCTTGAATGCCGCCGATATCCTGGAAGAGTTTCCAAGGCTGGTCTTGCCCCCCGGACCCGCCAACGGTTCTTCCGAGGCGCAGCATAATAGCGAATTGCCTTATGCCGATTTGTTGGATAACGTAGATTATGAGACCACGAGCGTGGATACCGTTGCCGAACGGGCCCGGCTTCCTGTCGATGTCGTACTGGGCAGGTTGGTAGAGCTGGAGCTGGTTGGTGCAGTGATGGCGGTAGCCGGTGGATACGTCAGAGCGAGGAGGGCGAATCATGTTTGATGTATTGATGTACCTTTTCGAGACCTACATCCACAGCGATGCAGATGTGATGGTCGAGCAGGATGAACTCACCGACGAACTGAGCCGGGCCGGTTTCGACAAGGACGAGATCGAGAAAGCGCTCAACTGGCTGGAGCGACTGGCCAACCTGCACGACAGCGAGCGGGAAGTCTATGTCACCGCAAGCCAGCAGGGCTCTATGCGGATCTATGCGCCGCAGGAGCTTGTTCGCCTCAGTACTGAATGTCGCGGTTTCCTGCTGTTCCTGGAGCAGGCGCAAGTGCTGAATGCCGAAACCCGTGAAATCTGCATCGAACGGTTGCTCGAGCTGGACAAGCCGGACATCGAGCTGGACGATCTGAAGTGGGTCGTCATGATGGTGCTGTTCAATGTGCCAGGCAGCGAAAACGCCTACCAGCAGATGGAAGAGCTGGTGTTTGACGAGTCGGACGGCGTCATCCACTGACAGCCCGGTGCCGCGCTGGTAGAATTCAGGCCATCTGGATTTCAAGGCGCGGCCCATGTCAAAGATCGATCACCACCTCTTCTCTGCCCACGAACATGCCTTCGAGCGCGAGCCGTGCCCGCAGTGTGGTGCTGAACTGGTGATCCGCCAGGGCAAACACGGTCCCTTCCTTGGTTGTTCAGCCTATCCCGCTTGCGATTACATTCGCTCCCTCACCCCCTCTGGCCGCGATATAGAGAAAGTGCTCGAGGGGTCGTCCTGTCCGGATTGTGGCCATTCACTGGCCATCAAGAAGGGTCGTTACGGTCTGTTTGTGGGATGTACCCAGTACCCGGCCTGTCAGCATATCGAATCCCTTCAGGAGAGTGACGATACCCAAATCCTCTGCCCGGAGTGTGGTAAAGGTCATCTGGTGAGCCGCACGTCCCGTTATGGCAAACAGTTCTACTCGTGTGACGCCTATCCTCACTGCAAGTATGTGGTGAATGACAAGCCGGTTCCCATGCCCTGTCCCGAGTGTGGCTGGGGCATCATGATCGAGAAGAAGGTGCGGGGAAACCTGCGCTGGGTCTGCCCGCAAAAGAAATGCTCCCACCAGATTGAGCGGGTATAATCTCGCCGCCCATGATCAGGCAGGCGGATTGCTGGTCAGCGTGAGGTTGTGAGCCGATGCGCATCGCCCAACTTGCCTTGATCCTGACCTGATCGCCATCTCAAACTCCCTGCGGTTGCTCGGTTCACTGATGCACTCAAGCGTCTGAGCCGAAATGCATGACTGAAGAGGAGCAGGGATATAGCCCATATCGCAGCAGTGATGGCCCCGATGCCGTCATGTCGGTTCAACATACAATCCAGTGATGAGAGGCGGCAGCGTGGCTGTCGCATGTGCCTATGCCAAATGAATTTGAACAAGCGGTTGCCGCCCTTCAAGGAGAAGGGGTTATCGCCTATGCCACCGAAGCCGTGTTTGGTCTGGGGTGTGATCCTGATTCCGAAGCCGCCGTGCAGCGGCTGCTGGCCATCAAGCAGCGGCCGGTGGAGAAGGGATTGATCCTGATCGCGGCAGATCTGGCGCAATTGCAGGACTACATCGACTTGAGCCAGCTCAGCGATGAGCAGCTTGCTCGCGTGCAAGCGAGCTGGCCTGGTCCCTTCACCTGGATCATGCCCGCTCGCGCGACGACGCCGTCCTGGTTGACCGGTCAGTTCGAGACCCTGGCGGTGCGGGTCACAGGCCATCCCCAGGTGCAAGGGCTTTGCCGGGCATTTGGCAAACCGCTGGTGTCCACCAGTGCCAATCTCACCGGTGAGGAGCCCGCTCGCCGGGTGGCTGATATTGGCGATCTGCTGGCAAGCCAGCTGGCTTACATTCTGCCCGGCGAAGTCGGGGGGCAAGCCAACCCGTCCGAAATCAAGGACGCCCGCACCGGGGCCATAATTCGCCCATCCTGAGTTGGGCACGGCCCTGTTTCATGCAGGTTGTGCGATGAGGTCATGACAATACGAGAAGTGCAGGCAGTGCATGCATGATGCCTGTCTGACAGGAGATAAAATGAGCAAACCGGATGTGGCCCAGGTAAAAGCCTTCCTGCTGCAATTGCAGGATGATATCTGCCGTGGCCTGGAGCAGGCCGATGGATGCGGGCACTTTGTGGAAGATGCCTGGAGTCGCGAAGGTGGTGGTGGCGGTAGAACACGGGTGCTGCGCCAGGGGGCGGTGATCGAGCAAGGTGGGGTCAACTTCTCCCATGTCTATGGCGATGCCATGCCGGCATCCGCGACCGCACATCGTCCCGAACTGGCTGGCCGCAGGTTTGAGGCCATGGGGGTGTCGCTGGTGATCCACCCGCATAATCCCTATGTACCGACCAGCCATGCGAATGTGCGGTTCTTCATCGCCGAGAAAGAGGGGGAGGAGCCGATCTGGTGGTTTGGTGGCGGCTTCGACCTGACGCCCTTCTATCCGTTCGAAGAGGACGTGAGGCATTGGCATCAGGTCTCCCATGAGCTCTGTCAGCCGTTCGGCACCGACATTTATCCCGAGTTCAAATCCTGGTGCGATCATTACTTCTTCCTCAAGCATCGGGGCGAGACGCGCGGGGTGGGTGGTCTTTTCTTCGATGACCTGAACCGCTGGCCATTTGCCGACTGCTTTGCCTTCATGCGTGCAGTGGGTGAGGGTTACCTGGCGGCCTACTTGCCGATTGTCGAGCGACGTAAGGAGCTTGCTTATGGGGAGCGGGAACGGGCATTCCAGCTTTATCGCCGTGGCCGCTACGTGGAGTTCAATCTGGTCTACGACCGCGGGACCCTGTTCGGACTGCAGACGGGGGGGCGTACCGAATCCATTCTGATGTCGATGCCGCCGCTGGCGCGCTGGGAGTACGACTGGCAGCCGGAGGCTGGCAGCCCGGAGGCATTGCTCTACAGCGAATACCTCAAACCGCGCGAGTGGTTGTGACCAGAGGGGCCACGATGGCCCCTTCTTATTGGCCGATATTCGGCTTGTTCCTTCATGAGAAAACCCGTTAAATCGGGATATTGCCCTCAAAAGGAACGCCTTGATGGATCGTTATCTGGTTTTTGGCCACCCCGTGCGCCACAGCAAATCTCCCTTCATTCATACCCTGTTTGCCAGGCAGACCCAGCAAGAGCTGGAGTATGGTCTGGCAGAACCGGCCGTCGATGAGTTTGCCAGCGCTCTGAACCACTTCTTCGCCGAAGGAGGGAAGGGGTGCAACGTGACTGTACCTTTCAAGGAGCAAGCCTTCGGGCTGGTGGAGCGGCTGAGCCCCAGGGCCAAGCGGGCGGGAGCGGTCAACACCATCAAACTGACTGATGATGGCGTGTTGCTGGGTGACAATACCGACGGCGCCGGGCTGGTCGCCGATCTCAAGGCTCACGGAGTGAACCTTGCCGGTAGCAGGATCCTGCTTCTGGGGGCCGGTGGCGCTGCTCGTGGCGCCCTGGCCCCCCTGCTGGCGGAAGCGCCGGGCGAGATTGTCGTGGTCAACCGTACCCATGCCAAGGCGGAACAGCTGGCTGTGGAATTCAAGGATCTGGGCAGCATCACTGCTCAATCCTATGAACAGCTGGTGGGGCCGTTCGATCTCATCATCAATTCCACCTCAGCCAGTCTGCAAGGTGAGTTGCCACCTTTGGCTCCAACCCTCATCCACCCGGACATCGCGATCTACGACATGATGTATGGCGCAACGGACACAGCCTTCATCGGCTGGGCCAAACAACATGGCGCGCGCCATACCATGGATGGATTGGGCATGCTGGTCGAACAGGCTGCTGAGGCCTTTACCGTATGGCGAGGGATCCGGCCCGGCACCAAGCAGGTATTGAGAGAGTTGCAGCGCAATCTGGGCGTCGTGTGAACCAGCTAGTGTGCTCTATTGGGCTGTCGGCAGATCTGATGTAGAGATTCTGCATCGCTGGATAGGGGGCATCCATCAGGATGTGGCACGACACGTGTGACGTGAAACGGTTGTTCTGTGGTGGGGGTGTGGCAGAACAGGTACCATTTTTATAAAACCATTGCGTAACAATAAGTTACTTTTACTTTGCCGTCACTCGCAGAATTTTTTGAGTTTTTTCTCAAAGCAGCGGAACTTCTGTAACGGACTGCTGACTAACTGGATAGTTGAGGAAGTGCTAGCTAGTCACCTTTATAACTCCCCGGTATTCGTACTGGGGATTTTTTTATCTGCATGAAAATTATGAATATTTTTCCTTTTTCCTACCATTGAAACTAAATTACATAAATTACTTTCATTTTCTGCTGCTTTGCTGTACAGTTGTCGGCGTAGGGTACAGAGGTAAGATGTTCTATCTTTCAGACCTTTTATTTCACGTAATTGAATGTGGCTGAATAGCAGCCCCGATGAGTCATCGTCGGGGCGTTTTTTTATGCGCAACATTTAGAGTAAATGCTTTAATTGTTGTCGTTCTTTGTTAGAATGAAGGCGTTTCTTGAGGAAAACCAATCGTCTTTGTTCTCGAGAACTCGCTTTTTCCCAAATTTTTGAACTCATTTCTTCAGGCCGGTTTGCAATGGCAAGACCGGCCTCATTTTTATCCCTATATTGCCTCGCCGTGTAATTAAATTTCAGTTTCGTTTGTTACAGCCTTCAATTCTGATTTTTTACTCGATATCCATGAAAACGGTATCAGGTTGATGATTAGTTAATTCTTTTCGCGTCTAAACATGCTATCAGTATGATTTAAATATATTTTTTGAGGTTTTTCTTCAGAGGTGGCGAAGGCGGGGAGGGAGGGCTCGGAGATGGGGGGATCATGAAAGCCTTTCAATCAGCGGAGGTCCAACTCCGCCAATTGCAGCCAGGGAGAGGAGTCGTTTACTCCTCGTTCTGATTATCTTCGTCGTCTACCTGGGCGTTGTCTGCTTCGGACAGGTACCAGCCGCTCAGGGTCTGGGCCAGCTTCTCGACGCCGATATTGGTCAGAGAAGAGAATGCTTCAACCTGGATCTGCGGGCCCAGTTCTGCCACCGCCTGACGAACCTTGATCACCTGGTTGTTGCGGGGCCCCGGGCTTAACTTGTCCGCCTTGGTCAGCAACAGCATCACCGGCAGTTCACGGTGTGAACTCCATTCCAGCATGTTCATGTCGGTTTCCTTGAGCGGATGGCGGATGTCCATCAGGATCACCAGCCCTTTCAGGGACTCCCGTCGTTGCAGGTATTCAGCCAGTGACTTTTGCCACTTGAGCTTCATTTCCAGCGGAACCTGGGCATATCCATAGCCGGGCAAGTCGACCAGGCGTTTGCCCGGCTCCAGTTCAAACAGGTTGATAAGCTGAGTACGGCCAGGGGTCTTACTGGTACGTGCCAGGTTCTTGTGCTTGGTCAAGGTATTCAATGCAGACGATTTGCCAGCGTTGGAACGACCGGCAAACGCAATCTCGACACCCCCATCATTTGGCAGGTGGCGGATGTCGGGTGCGCTGGTCACAAAATGCACCTTATTGAAATTCAGAGTTTGTGTTTCCAACGTAAATTCCCCATAGAGATAGAGGGTTATAGAGTTACTTTTTTGTGAAATAGTGTAAAATGGCGTCGCTTGAACGCGTTTATTTTAACATGCCTTCAGCGGCATGGGATCTGGAAGCCTAATAACGAGAAAGTTGGAACGCCATGAAGAACCTAGTCATTACACTTGCTCTGATGGTTGGCGTAACTGGGATGGCACAAGCCAAGGGCGATGCCGCTGCGGGACAAACCAAGGCTGCCGTCTGTGCGGCCTGTCATGGACCGGACGGCAACAGCCCAGTCGACATGTATCCCAAGATTGCTGGTCAGCACGCATCATATATCAAAAAACAATTAGTTGAACTGAAGGCTGCAGCTTCTGGCCAAACTGGTCGGGTTGCGCCCGTCATGGGACCTATGGCGTTGCCGTTGTCCGAGCAGGATATGGACGATCTTGCCGCCTATTTCTCCAGCCAGAAGGTGACGCCGGTTGCCGTGCCCGATGATGTAGTTGCCGCAGGCAAGGCGCTTTATATGGGGGGAGACATGGAGCGAGGCCTGGCCGCCTGTACCGCCTGTCATGGCCCACGGGGTTCCGGCGTCGAGCAAGCGAAGTACCCCAGCCTATCAGGACAGCATCCCGCCTATATCAAGGCCCAGCTCACCGCTTTTCGTTCGGCGACCCGCGACAACGATCCCAATGGCATGATGCGGGATGTGGCCAAGAAGCTGACGGATCAGGACATCGAGGCGCTCTCCAAGTATGTGGCGGGGCTTCACTGATATAGCCTGTTAGTTATCTTGTTGAAAAGAACAGGGAACCATTGTGTTCCCTGTTCTTTTTTGAGGTTGTAGCGATCGCCCGTAAACAGCCTGCTTTGCTGTAAGAGATCTTCTATATACGGGGCTGGTCGTGTCTGAAAGATTGCTCACGTATATTTTTTTATGTTTTATTTTTCAATGAATTAAGAAATAGAACATCACTTTGTACCAGTTCGAAATGTGCTTTGGTTGATTGAGTCATCCGGCGAAGAAGTTACAGTAGGCAATCAGGATTGGCCGGAGAGAGGGTGCAAGACCCGTCTTCGGTTTGACAGGATGTCGGCTCGGAGCATGCGATGAGCAATAGATGCAAAAAGCCAGGATGGTGACCGCCAGGGATGAGCGGGGCTGCGGGAGGCAACCACCCCGATGGGAGGCAGGATGTCGCCGGTTTGGGTTAGACAAACAAACACACGCACACTCAGGACTGGTCAATAAGGATCAGGATGATCCAACGAAATGATGCGCCGTGGTTCGCCCAGGGATAAGGCGATTGGCTACCAGGGAATGGAACTCGCATGATGGAAAAAGGCAGCTTCGGCTGCCTTTTTTCTATTGGGTCATTAACCCGCCAAGACATTCTGTGTCAAAATACCAGCAACATGCCCAGAGGATGCCGATCCTGCGGTGTTCAGCGACCCAACGTGGTCGAATTGGTGCGGGATCCCACTCTTGTTCCATATTTACTGTTCCCCGCTTCAGCATCCTCCCCGGACGACACGCTCCGGGGGGTTCCATTCAGTTATTTGTCGGAGTCATTCATGTCGGCCAAACAACCCAACCGCAAGCCTACCGGCAAGCGCAAAGAATCAGATGCCAGTGCTCAGGAAGGTCGTGAGCGCAAGCGCGCCGCCAAGCGCAAGGGCCTGAAGGCGGGCTCCCGCCAACAGGCCGAGCAGGCGGGCAAAAAGAGCGGCTCCAAGCAGGCCAAGGATCCACGCATCGGCTCTCGCAAGCCCATCGCGCTGATTGCCGACGAGAAGGGCAGCAAGCCGGTGGCGACCAAGCCTGCGAAAGAGAAGCGGGTGGTGATGACCCCCGAGCAGGAGCTGGCGTCCATCGAGAATGATGATCGCCTCAATGCCTTGCTGGATCGTCTGGATGCCGGTGAAACCCTGGAGGCCGCAGAGCAGGCATGGGTCGATCAGCGGGTTGACCGTTATCAGGAGCTGATGGACGAGCTCGGTATCATCGACAACGACGATGACGAAGATGGCGACATGGATTTTGATGATGCCGATTTTGACGAGCCGAGTCAGCCTGCCTCCGAAGAGGAGCTGTGGGAACGTTTCTCTCAGGCAGGCTACCAGCCTGAAGCCAAACCCGAGCCGAAGAAAAAGTGATGAGTGGATGGATGCTGGCCGCCCTGTTGGGTGGCCTGATTTTGCTGGGGCTTGCCGTCTATGCCGGCACCCTGATGGCGCGTCTCAAACGCCAGCAAGAGATGCAGCAGCACGCCATTGCGGCCCGCAACGAGCGGATTCTGGAGAGTGTCAGGGTGATCGCCCACGCGGTACGAGATGGTCAGTGCGACTACTCAGAAGGCGCCATCCGGCTGACCAATCTGCTGGATGCCTTGCAAATAAAGGGGGGCCGCGCCTTTGCCACCGAGTTCCCGGGGCTCTACGGCCTCTATGAGAAGGTGAAGGAGATGCCGACCCATGAGGCGAGGCGGGCACTCAAGCGCAATGAAGTGATGAAGATGGATCTCGAACGCAGCGGCTACGAGGCCGAGCTGGAGGCGCAGATCCTTGAGGATGTCGCCAGACTGAAGGATTTTCAGTTAAGCCGGTGAGCCCATGACAAAGACAGAGGAAGCAAGCGTGCAAGCAGAACAGATTGTGTGGGATCAGGCCCTGATCGAAAAATACAACTACAGTGGTCCGCGTTATACCTCCTATCCCACTGCGCTGGAGTTCAACGAGGGGTTCGGCTATCCGGACTTTGTCCAGGCAGCGGGCCAGTATCCTGCACGCAATCTGTCGCTCTACGTGCACATCCCCTTCTGTCACAAGCTCTGCTACTACTGCGGCTGCAACAAGGTCATTACCCGGCACCAGCACAAGGCAGATCAATACCTCGACTACCTCGAACAGGAGATCAAGGCCCAGGCCCCCCTGTTCAAGGAGAGACTGGTCACCCAGCTGCACTGGGGTGGCGGTACACCCACCTATCTGAGCGACCCCCAGACTCGTCGCCTGATGGCCATGTTGCGGGAGCACTTCCACTTCGCCGAGGAGGGGGAGATCAGCATCGAGGTGGATCCCCGCGAGATCGAATTGTCCATGCTGGATGTGCTGCGGGAGCTCGGTTTCAACCGCATCAGCCTCGGCGTTCAGGACTTCAACAAGACGGTCCAGGTCGCGGTCAATCGGGAGCAGGACAACGACTTCATCCGCGCCATGCTGGTCCGTGCCCGCGAGCTGGGGTTCCGCTCCACCAATCTGGATCTCATCTACGGTCTGCCGCACCAGAACCGGGAGAGCTTCCATCACACCCTGGAAGAGGTGCTCAAGACCGACCCGGCCCGCCTCTCCATCTTCAACTATGCCCACCTGCCGAGCCGTTTTGCCGCCCAGCACAAGCTGAAAGAAGCGGACATGCCGGCGCCGCAGGAGAAGCTGGCCATGCTGCAGGACACCATTGCCTTCCTGACCGGCCAGGGTTATCAGTTCATCGGCATGGACCACTTTGCCAAGCCCGATGACGAGCTGGCCGTCGCCCAGCGCGAGGGCAAGCTGCATCGCAACTTCCAGGGCTATACCACCCAGGGGGATTGCGATCTGCTGGGGCTGGGGGTCTCTTCCATCAGCATGATGGGGGATGCCTATTCCCAGAACCAGAAGGATCTCAAAACCTACTACGCCCAGGTCGAGTCACTGGGCCATGCCCAGTGGAAGGGGTGCTCCCTCAATCGGGACGATCTGATCCGTCGTGAGGTGATCAAGCGCCTCATCTGCGATTTTTCCCTGAACTTCGCCGCTGTGGAGCAGGCCCACGGCCTGGTGTTCAAGGAGTATTTTGCCGAGGATCTCAAGCTGTTGCAGACCTTCATCGACGACGGTCTGGTGCGCATGACCGAAGAGGGGCTGGAGGTGGTCTCCACCGGTCAGCTGCTGATCCGCAACATCTGCATGTGCTTCGATGTCTACCTGCGCAACAAGGCGCGCCAGCAGCAGTTCTCCCGGGTGATCTAGGCCGGGCAATGTCGTGGGACAATAAAAAAACCGCCTTTCGGCGGTTTTTTTATTGGGTTTTACCCCTGCTCAGCGTTGAGCCGCACGGGCACTCAGCTCGGCCTTCTCGGCTTCGCTCAGGAAGGCCAGGGTCAGGCCGTTCTGCTGGGCGGTGCGGATCTCGCTCACCGTCATGCCGGCAGCCGAGGCCGCCACCTCGTATTCATGGGGCAGGTCGATCCCCTCCACCGCCGGATCGTCGGTATTGAGGCAGGCCAGCACGCCGGCGGCCAGGAACTGGCGGATCGGGTGATCGGCCAGACTCGCCACCGTGGTGGTCTGGAGGTTGGAGGTGAGGCAGGACTCGATGCCGATGCGGTGTTCGGCCAGATAGGCCATCAGGGCCGGATCCTGGATGGCCTTGACCCCGTGGCCGATGCGCTCGGCTCCCAGCTCGCGAATGGCCTGCCACATGCTCTCGGGGCCGGCGGCTTCACCGGCGTGCACGGTGACCCGCATGCCTGCATCCCGCACCCGGCGGAAGTGGTCGGTGAAGAGATCGCCCGGGAAGCCCAGTTCGTCGCCGGCCAGATCGATGGCGACCAGGCGATCGCGATGAGCCAGACAGGCATCCAGCTCCTGCTTGCACTGCTCGGTGCCGAAGGTACGGCTCATGATGCCGATGAGGTTGGTCTTGATGCCGAAGTCACGGCTGCCTGCGGCCACGCCGTCGATGATGGCTTCGACCACGCCCTGCGGGTGCAGTTTGTGGGTCATCGCCATGTAGGCCGGGCTGAAGCGCAGCTCGGCATAGTCGATCCCGGCACGCAGCAGATCCTCCACGTTTTCGTAGGCGACCCGGCGGCAGGCATCGTAGTCGGCCAGCACGGCCACGCCCCAGTCCAGTTTCTTCAGGAAGGCCACCAGACTCGGCTCGTTCTCGACGATCTGCACGTGCGGGCGCAGGGCTTCCAGCTCATCGGCCGGCAGTCGGAAGTTGTGCTGACGTCCCAGCTCGAGAATGGTCTGCGGGCGGATGTTGCCATCCAGATGGCGATGCAGGTCGGTCAGGGGGAGGGATCTGTCAATCATGGGGCACCTTCTGCGAGTCGGGTTGGAAAGCCTGCCATTCTAGGCGGGACGCCTGAAAAAGATACCCCGTTTGCAAGCAAACGGGGTGTGATTGGTCAGGCTTTCCCTCAAGGCGTGATGGGAATCGTTTTTCCCGCAGGCTCAGGGAATGTCGAGCTCCTTGAGCTTGCGGGTCAGGGTATTGCGGCCCCAGCCGAGCAGGCGGGCTGCCTCCTGCTTGTGACCATGGGTGTGATCCAGTGCCGTCTCCAGCATGATCCGTTCGAACTGGGGCATGGCATCCGCCAGGATATCGGTCTCCCCCAGCGCCAGCTTGGCGGCCACCCAGTCCTGCAACTGCTGCTGCCAGCCACCGGTCAGGGCGGGCTGGCCCGGCTCGGCGGTGCTGGTGATGGGCGTCAGCAGCTCGGTGGGCAGATCGCCTACCAGCACCTCCTGGCCCGAGGCCATCACCGTCAGCCAGCGGCAGACGTTCTCCAGCTGGCGCACGTTGCCCGGCCAGGGGAGACGGCTGATGTAGGTCTGGGTATCCGGGTGCAGGCTCTTGGCCTCCACGTTCAGCTCCTTGGCGGCTCGCAGCAGGAAGTGCTGGGCCAGCTGGGGGATGTCCTCCCGGCGCTCCTTGAGGGCCGGAATATGGATGCGGATGACGTTGAGGCGGTGGAACAGGTCTTCCCGAAACTCGCCGTCGGCGACCCGTTTCTCCAGATTCTGGTGGGTGGCGGCAATGATCCGCACATCCACCTGCACCGGTTGGTGGCCACCAACCCGGTAGAACTGCCCGTCCGCCAGAACCCGCAGCAACCGGGTCTGCACGTCCAGCGGCATGTCGCCTATTTCGTCGAGAAACAGGGTGCCACCATCGGCCTGTTCGAAGCGGCCGTGACGAATGTTGTTGGCGCCGGTGAAGGCTCCCTTCTCATGACCGAACAGCTCGGATTCGATGAGATCTTTCGGGATGGCCGCCATGTTGAGGGCGATGAAGTTCTTGTGGGCCCGGGGGCTGTGCTTGTGCAGGGCATGGGCAACCAGCTCCTTGCCGGTACCGCTTTGACCGTTGATGAGCACCGAGATGCTGGAGCGCGACAGCCGGCCGATGGCGCGGAACACCTCCTGCATGGCAGGGGCTTCGCCGATGATCTCCGGGGTGGTGGTGGCTTCCTGTTGGCGAGCCTTGCGCTTGGTACGTTGCTCCTTGAGGTGGTTCTCGGCTCGGCGTACCAGGGTGACCGCCTCGTCGATGTCGAACGGCTTGGGCAGGTATTCGAAGGCACCGCGCTGGTAGGCGTTGACCGCGCTGTCGAGGTCCGAGTGGGCCGTCATGATGATGATGGGCAGATCGGCCTGGCGGCGATGGATCTGCTCCAGCAGGCTCAGGCCGTCGATGCCCGGCATGCGGATATCCGAGAGGATCACGTCCGGTGAGCGCATCTCCAGTGAACTCAGCAGGGCTTCGCCGTCGGCGAAACTTTCGCATTCGAAGCCTTCGCTGCCAAGGGTGCGCTCCAGAACCCACCGGATGGAGCTGTCGTCATCGACGATCCACACTTTTGCTGTCATGAGGTTCCCTTACTTGCGAAGTGGTAAATAAATGGTGAATTCGGTGTGGCCTGGCCAGCTGATGCAGTCGATGCGACCCTTGTGCTGATCGATCAGGTTCTGGGCGATGGAGAGGCCCAGGCCCGTTCCCCCTTCCTTGCCGGTGATCATGGGGTAGAAGAGGGTGTCGCGAATGGCGTCGGGAATGCCGGGGCCGTTGTCGATGATCTTGATTTCGGCCGCCAGGCGATAGCGCTGGCCATGGATGGTGATCTGGAAGGCGGTGCGCGTCTTGATGCGGATGAGGCCGTCCTGATCCCCAAGGGCCTCGGCGGCGTTGCGCACTATGTTCAGGAACGCCTGTTGCAGCTGGTCCGATTCCATCTCGAATTCGGGGATGCTGGGGTCGTAGTCCCGCTCGATGCGGATCTGCGGCGGCAGCTCCAGGTCCACCAGACGGCGCACTTGTTCCAGCACGGAGTGAACGTTGTGCATCTGGTGACGGCCGGGACGCTGGGGGCCGAGCAACCTGTCGACCAGCACCCGCAGGCGATCGGCCTGCTCGATGATGATGCCGGTGTATTCACGCAAGGCCGGGTCGGGCAACTCCTTTTGCAGCAGTTGGGCCGCGCCGCGCAATCCCCCCAGGGGGTTCTTGATTTCGTGCGCCAGGCCGCGCACCAGCTCCTTGGCGGCCTGCTGCTGGGCGTGTTGCTGCAGCTCCTGGCTGATCTTCTTCTGCTGATCGATCTTGCGCAGTTCTACCACCATCAGTCGCTGTTCATGATCGGCCATGGGGCTGACGCTGATCTCCACCAGCCTGGGCTCCCCCTCCACCACCAGGGTGACTTCGCTGTCGGTGAAGCCCTGCCCCGAAATGAGGCACTGTTTGAAACGCTGCAGATCGAGAGAGATGTGTTCCAGCAGGTGGGGCAGTTCGATGCCGATCAGTCGTCGCTCGCTGAGGGAAAGCAGCTGCTCTGCCGCCGGGTTGACGAATTGAATGCAGAGACGTTCATCCATGAGAATGACGGCGGTCAGCAGATTGTCCAAGAGTGTCTTGGCGTTGTCCGAGCGGGTTGGCACAGGTTTCTCCCTAAAACGGTGCTGTACACCTAGAATGCACCAATATAGTGCATCAAGTTTACCCGCATCGGTGCGTCACATCACCCCTAATTGGCCTTGGGGGCGGCTCTGGGAGCCTGATTCACCGACGCCCTGTGCAGGTAAAAGGTGGTTGGCTTAGATTTAGCAAGGATCGTACCGTCTTTGGCGAGCAACTCGAGCCGTGCCTCGTAAGCGCCCCTATCGAGGTTTTCCACCCTTATGGCCAGGCTGTTGTGAACCAGGGGCACCGCCTTGCCGTTCAGGATCAGGCGCACATCGTATTGCACCGGGACCTGGGGAGAGATCTCGCCCTGGAAGACGATGTTGCCGGTATTGTCGCGCAATGTGCTGCCCGGTTCCGGAGAGATGAGGTCGATCTCCAGGGGAGCCGCTTCCAGGGCTTTCCTGGCATCGACACCGGTCAGGCTGTTGAAGTTGTCCACCTGGACCGAGTGGGGGGCTGTGCCGATGAGCGGCGAGACCCGCAGGTCCACCTCTTTTGCGCTCTTGCCGGGAGGGGGGGCATCGGTGTAGTGGGTCACCCCCTGGGGATCGACCCAGGAGTAGACGCGGGCGGCCTGTGCGGAACAGGAGGCCATCAGCAGGAGGCTCAGCAGCCAGGGTACAGTGTTCATCCATCTCTCCTTGACGGGGTTCACCTTAATCCTATCAGAGAAAAACCACGGGGTCGGGGTGTGAACAGCCGAGGGTGGTACGGCTCCGTGAACGGGATCATCTTTCTGCACGATCGTGCCCGTTTGGCGGTATTTCCGTTGCCAGAATGAAAAAAAACCCGCCAGATGGCGGGTTTGTCATGGGAAAGCGGATTAGACGGAGTAGTACAGCTCGAACTCCAGCGGGTGCGGAGTCATGCGCACGCGGTCAACATCCTGCTGTTTCAGTTCCAGGTAGGAGTTGATGAAGTCATCGCTGAACACGCCACCACGGGTCAGGAACTCACGGTCTGCATCCAGTGCGGACAGCGCTTCGTCCAGGGAACCGGCAACGGTCGGCACTTCAGCGGCTTCTTCCGGCGGCAGATCGTACAGGTTCTTGTCCATGGCATCGCCCGGATGGATCTTGTTGATGATGCCGTCCAGACCGGCCATCAGCTGGGCAGCGAAGGCCAGGTACGGGTTGGCAGCCGGATCCGGGAAGCGTACTTCGATGCGGCGGGCTTTCGGGCTCGGCACGACCGGGATACGGATGGAGGCAGAACGGTTGCGGGCGGAGTAGGCCAGCATGACCGGTGCTTCATAGCCCGGCACCAGACGCTTGTAGGAGTTGGTGGTTGGGTTGGCGAAGGCGTTGATGGCCTTGGCGTGCTTGATGATGCCGCCGATGTAGTGCAGTGCCATCTCGGACAGACCGCCGTACAGGTCGCCTGCGAACAGGTTGACGCCGTCTTTGGCCAGGGACTGGTGGCAGTGCATGCCGGAGCCGTTGTCACCGAACATGGGTTTCGGCATGAAGGTGACGGTCTTGTTGTAGGCGTGGGCCACGTTGTGGATCACGTACTTCAGGACCTGTACTTCGTCAGCCTTCAGGGTGAGGGTGTTGAAGCGGGTTGCGATCTCGTTCTGACCGGCGGTCGCCACTTCGTGGTGGTGAGCTTCGACGACCTGGCCCATCTCTTCCAGCACCAGGCACATGGCGGCACGGATGTCCTGGGAGGAGTCAACCGGGGCAACCGGGAAGTAACCACCCTTGACGAACGGACGGTGACCCTTGTTGCCGTGCTCGTAGTCGGTACCGGAGTTCCAGGCAGCTTCTTCGGATTCGATCTTCACGAAGCTGTGGCCCATGGTGTTGGAGAAGGTGATGTTGTCGAACATGAAGAATTCCGGCTCCGGCCCGAACAGCACGGTGTCAGCGATGCCGCTGGACTTCAGGAAATCTTCGGCACGCTTGGCGATGGAGCGCGGATCGCGGTCATAGCCTTGCATGGTGGCGGGTTCAAGCACGTCACAGACGATGTTCAGAGTGGTCTCTTCGGTGAACGGGTCCAGTTTGGCGGAAGCCGGGTCCGGCATCAGCACCATGTCAGACTCGTTGATGCCCTTCCAGCCGCCGATGGAGGAACCATCGAACATCTTGCCGTCTTCGAAGAAGTCTTCGTCAACCTGGTGGGAAGGGATGGATACGTGCTGCTCTTTACCCTTGGTGTCGGTAAAACGCAGATCAACAAACTTGACTTCGTGTTCCTGGATCAGGGCCAAAACGTTCTGGGCTGACATGCTAAGTAACCTCCGGTGTTAAAACTCTTTGGGTGAATGCGTCGTCACATTCACATAAGCCAGTATCGTGCCAAGTTTGTGACAGCTTGATTTCAGGGCACTTGCACCGTTTCAGGCTGTCGAGAAACCCGTTCTCATGCCGGTTGCTGCATTAAAGTGGTGCAACCTTGGATCGTTTTGGTGCACCGAGATGGTGCGCCAGCGTATCCAGGCCATCTAAGCAGCCTTTTGCTGCGGGGTCCATGATCCTGATCCTTTGTTGTGCGTGAATGTGTTGCAATTCTGCTAGGCAGATCACAAAGGCGAGAGTACAATTAGCGCCCAATTTTACCCGGTGATTTGAGGCGAGAATGTTAGAGAATTTACGCAATATTGCGATTATTGCGCACGTTGACCACGGCAAAACGACTCTGGTTGATAAGCTGCTGCAGCAATCCGGCACTCTGGATCGCACCAGCGAAGGTCAGGAACGGATCATGGACTCCAATGATCTGGAACGGGAACGTGGCATCACCATTCTCGCCAAGAACACTGCGATCCGCTGGAACGACTACCGCATCAACATCGTGGATACCCCGGGTCACGCCGACTTCGGTGGTGAAGTTGAGCGCGTACTCTCCATGGTTGACTCCGTGCTGCTGCTGGTCGACGCCGTTGACGGCCCGATGCCGCAGACCCGTTTCGTGACCCAGAAGGCGTTCGCCCAGGGTCTGAAGCCCATCGTGGTCATCAACAAGATCGACCGTCCGGGTGCTCGTCCTGACTGGGTAATGGATCAGGTCTTCGATCTGTTCGACAACCTGGGTGCCACCGATGAGCAACTGGACTTCAAGGTTGTTTACGCCTCTGCACTGAACGGTTGGGCCACCCTGGATCAGGACGTCCCGTCCGAGAACATGGAACCTCTGTTCCAGGCCATCGTCGACAACGTGGAAGCCCCGAAGGGCGACGTTGACGGTGCCTTCCAGATGCAAATCTCCCAGCTGGACTACAACTCCTACGTGGGCGTCATCGGTATCGGCCGCATCACTCGTGGTCGCGTCAAGACCAACCAGCAGGTCACCATCGTCGGTGCCAACGGCAAACCGCGTACCGGCAAGGTCGGTCAGGTGCTGGGCTACCTGGGCCTGTCCCGTACCGAAGTGACCGACGCGCAAGCGGGCGACATCATCGCCATCACCGGTCTGGGCGAGCTGAAGATCTCCGACACCATCTGTGACAACAGTGCCGTCGAAGCCCTGCCGCCGCTCTCCGTTGACGAGCCGACCGTGAACATGACCTTCCAGGTCAACACCTCGCCGTTCGCTGGTAAAGAAGGCAAGTTCGTCACCTCCCGCAACATCCTGGAGCGTCTGAACCAGGAACTGGTCCACAACGTGGCCCTGCGCGTGGAAGAGACCGAAGATCCGGACAAGTTCCGCGTCTCCGGCCGTGGTGAACTGCACCTCTCCATCCTGATCGAAAACATGCGTCGCGAAGGTTACGAACTGGCGGTGTCCCGTCCGGAAGTTATCCTGCGTACCGTGGATGGCGAACTGCAAGAACCGTTCGAAACCGTCACTGTGGACGTGGAAGAAGCGCATCAGGGTTCCGTGATGGAGCAGCTCGGCCTGCGTAAAGGCGAGATGACCAACATGACCCCGGATGGCAAGGGTCGCGTCCGTCTGGACTTCATCATCCCGAGCCGTGGCCTGATCGGCTTCCAGACCGAGTTCCTGACCATGACCTCTGGTACCGGTCTGCTGTACCACACCTTCGACCACTACGGTCCGCACAAGGGTGGCAGCATCGGTGAGCGTCAGAACGGCGTGCTGATCTCCAACGCCACCGGCAAGGCCCTGACCTTCGCCCTGTTCGGTCTGCAAGATCGTGGTCGTCTGTTCATCGGTCACGCGACCGAAGTGTACGAAGGCCAGGTGATCGGGATCCACTCCCGCTCCAACGACCTGACCGTCAACTGCCTGAAAGGCAAGCAGCTGACCAACATGCGTGCCTCCGGTACCGACGAAGCCCAGGTGCTGACTCCGCCGATCCGCATGACCCTGGAGCAGGCTCTCGAGTTCATCGACAACGATGAGCTGGTGGAGATCACCCCCAAGGCCATCCGTATCCGTAAAAAGCTGCTGACCGAACTGGATCGCAAGCGCGCCGGTCGTGCTTGATCGATAGCTGTTCATCGACAGACCAAAGAGAGGCCTTAAGGCCTCTTTTTTTATGGGCTCATGGGGCCTGAGCTGGATGGAGGCGCATCCGGCCGGTCTGCGGGTGGCCAAATGACCACCCTATCTGACACAATGTCTGCATGATCACGCTTACGAGAAACAAGATGCAGCAGCAGATCCGCGGCCGTCTGGCCCATGCACTCTCCTTCTTGCGCCACGATGGTGCCCACTTCGCCCAGTTTGTCTGGGGCCGTTTCCAGCAGGACAGATTGACGGTGACCGCCGGTTACCTGGCCTATGTCACCCTGCTCTCCCTGGTGCCCATGATCGCCGTGGTGTTCGGTATGATGTCGGCCTTTCCGGTTTTCCAGAGCCTGAAGCAGGCGATGGAGCAGTTCGTCTATCACAACTTCGTCCCCACCGCCGGCGAGATGCTCAAGGAGTACATCGACGGCTTCGTGGCCAACGCCACCAACACCACGGCCGTCGGTATCGGTGCCCTGATCGTGGTGGCCCTGATGCTCATCTCGGCCATCGACAAGAACCTCAACTACATCTGGCGATCCACCCGAAGCCGGCCCTTGGCCCAGGCATTCGCCATGTACTGGATGATCCTGACCCTGGGCCCCGTGCTCATCGGGGCCAGCATCGCCATCTCCTCCTACATTCTCTCGCTCAGGTTGTTCGCGGCTGACAGCCTGTTCGGTATCGGCTATCTGCTGCTGCGCAGCCTGCCGTTCCTCTTCTCCGTGCTCACCTTCCTGCTGATCTATACCGTGGTGCCCAACTGCCGCGTGCGGCTGACCCACGCCTTCATCGGTGCCCTAGTGGCGGCCACCCTGTTCGAGCTGGCCAAGCGCGGCTTTGCCATCTACATCACCAACTTCCCCTCCTACCAGGCCATCTATGGCGCCCTGGCGACCATTCCCATCCTGTTCGTCTGGGTGTATCTGAGCTGGCTGGTGGTGTTGCTGGGGGCCGAGACCACCGCCTGCCTCGGGGAGTACGAGAAGCCCGGTGCAGAGGAACTGGCCTGACGCCGGCCGGCCATCACACCGGATCCCGACACAAAGGCGTTGGCCCGGGCAGGGCATTTATTGGTAGCATCGACGACCGCTCATCCCGCAGGATGGGCGGTCGTGCTGTTTTGAGAGGAGAGGGATGTGATTGCACTGATTCAGCGGGTCAGCGAGGCCAGCGTAACGGTAGAGGGAGAGGTGACCGGGGCCATCGGCCAGGGGTTGCTGGTGCTGCTCGGGGTGGAGCAGGGGGATGACGAGGCCAAGGCGGACAAGCTGCTGCACAAGGTGAGCGGTTATCGCATCTTCTCGGACGAGAACGGCAAGATGAACCTCAACGTGAGCCAGGTGAGCGGCAGCCTGCTGGTGGTCTCCCAGTTCACCCTGGCGGCGGATACCGGCAAGGGGATGAGACCCAGCTTCTCCGGTGGCGCCCATCCCGCAGATGCCGAGCGACTCTATGAGTACTTCGTGGCTCGTGCCAGGGAGAGCGGCGTGCCGACCGAAACCGGCCGCTTCGCCGCCGACATGAAGGTCAGGCTGCTCAACGATGGCCCCGTCACCTTCTGGCTGCAGGTATAAGGGTGGCAGGCAGGGCAGGACTCAGCGGAGGGCAGGACGCGATGCCTGCACACTTCGCAGGTTCTTCACCCTGCCGGTGCTCGCCCGCCCTGGCCATGCTGACGGGTCGCGTGCAGGATGACGTTGCGGTAGCCGGGCACGTCGTGGACGCGAGTCGGGCCTATCCACTCCTCTGCCAATCGTAGAGCCTGTGCCTGTTCGAGCCGGGTGCGGGGCAGCAGATTGATGATGAGGGTGCCGCTCAGGCGGCTGGCCAGCGCCTGATAGAGCGGGGCCTGGAACAGCAGCAGGGGGTTGCCGTCCTGGCTGAACAAATCCAGCAGCACCAGATCGTAGCTCTCCTGGCTCTGGTGCAGGAAGTGCAGCGCATCGGCGTGATGCAGCCGAGGCGAGCCCCCTGATGAGGGGAGGAAGAACTGCTGGAACAGGGTGAGTATCTCGGCATCCAGATCCACGCAGTCGTGGTGGGCATCGGGCCAGCGTGCCGCCAGGTGACGGGTGAGATCCCCTCCGCCCAGCCCCAGCTCCAGGATCCTGCTTGCCTGCTTTGGCAACTGCTCCGCGATGCTCCGTTGATGAGGCAGACAGAGGCGGGCCGGTTGGTGGAGGCTCATGGCGGATTGCACCACGCCGTCCATTTCCAGCCAGCGATGACGGGCATTTTCAAGCACCGAAACGCGGCGTTCGGGTTTGGCGCTGAGGTGCAATAAGTGATCGGCTTGGTACGCTTGCAGATTGAAGTCCATGAATTTGCACGGCAAGATGGCTTTCGACCAGTGTAACTCAAGGATGTTGTTATGTACCGGGTGGTCACCCCCCAAACGGCAGCCGAGCTGGATACCTACTACAGGCTGCGCCGGGAGAAATGGTTGCGTCAGTCCTTCCATCTGCCAGTCGGCGCACACTCAAGGATCGCTTTATGTACCGGGTAGTCACCCCAGAAACACCAGCGGAGCTGGATGCTTACTATCAGTTGCGCTGGGAACTACTGCGCAAACCCTTCAATCTGCCCCTTGGCTCCGAGCGTGACGAGTACGATACCGTCGCCATTCATCGGCTGATGCTCTCACCCGACGGAACGCCCATCGCCGTGGGTCGCCTCTTTGTGGGCGGCGATGAAGCCCAAATCCGCTTTATGGCGCTGCGACCCGAATTTCGCGGCCAGGGGCTGGGCGCCCGCATGGTGGAAGATCTCGAGCAGCTTGCCCGCGACGAGAAGGTAAAACGGCTGGTGATGAACGCCCGCCAGGAGGCGGTGGAGTTCTATCGCCGCTGCGGCTTCCTCGAGGTAGGGGAAGGCCCCGTCTCCTTCGGCCGCATCCCTCACCGCCAGATGATCAAGTCCCTGAGTCCCATGCAGACCATCCAGTACCGTCCGGAGTGGTGCCAGGATCTCACCACCCGCTGGTCGCGGGGCATTCCCATCAGCGAGAAGATGGGGGTGCACATCACCCACTACGATGGCCAGACCTTCCACCTCAAGGCCAACCTGGCGGCCAATCTCAACGTCCACGACACCATGTTCGCCGGCAGCATCTACAGCCAGTGCGTGCTGGCGGGCTGGGGTCTCATCTGGTTGCAGCTCAAGGAGGCAGGGCTGGGAGGGGATACCGTGCTGGCCGAGGGCAACATCAAGTATTACCGGCCGGTGAGCGAAGAGCCGGAGGCGCGGGTGGCCCGGGAGGGCATGCCCGCCGTGCTCGAGCCGCTGAGGGGCGGAGAATCCGCCAAGTTCAGCCTGCGGGTGCAGCTGTTCAGTGGCCGCAAGCTGGCGGTGGAGTTTGTCGGTCAGTATGTGGTACTGCCCATCAAGCGCGGCGCACGCTGATCCCTGATGTTCACAGCAACAAGGCCTCTTCGCGAGGCCTTGTTCGTTATTGGGCGGCCGGTGGCCGTGGGCGCCAGAGCGGGCCGCTTCGTCCCTGGGCGGGGTAGCGCACACCCGCCTCCCAGCCACAGGCGTCCTGTCCCGTGGGGAAACTCCAGCCCAGGTCGGGCGCATTGAGGGGGCCGCGCCAACGGGCGAGCAGCTCGGCGCAGCGCCCCTTGTTCAGGACCCCGAGGTCGAGCTGCCACTGGTCTGCGGCCAGGTCGACACCCCCTTGCAGTGCCAGCAGGTGGGTGATGGTGGAGGCACCGCCTTGCTCGATCCGCACCTTGCCCTGCTCCGCCCTGGCATCCAGCCTGATCTGATAGAAGGGGGTGTCTCCGCGTTGCATCGCCAGCCACAGCGTCTGCGGTGTCAGATCGGGGGGGGTCTGCTCCCTGAACCAGTCATCCAGCAGGGGGTCGATGCCGACCTTGTCCCAGAAGGGATCCTTGCTCTTCAGGCTCAGGCTGCCCTGAAGGGTCCGGCGCCAGTTGGCCGTCTGCTCGCCGGGCTGCCCGTTGAGGTCGGCCTGCAGATCTGCCGCCAGATCCACCTTGCCCGCGAAGGAGACGGGGGAGTGCAGCAACTTGCCCCACTGCTCCAGATCCAGCTGCTTGCCATGCAACTGCAGGCTGCTCTCCTGCCCGGGCGTCCTGCCCCACTGGCCGCTCAGGTTGAGGGAGCCCTCGTCGGGCAGGGAGGTGACGAGGGTGTTGAGTTGCCAGGAGCTGGGGGTCAGCTCGCCATCCAGGGTGCCGTTGCGGGCACTGAGACCGTCCCACACCAGCTCGAACCACTTGCTCTCGATGCGGGCACGTCCCAGCAGGGGGCCTGGCTGGTTGCCCCGCAGGGCGAGATCGTTCAGGTAGAGTTGCCAGCCGGTCAGGGAGAGGGGCAGGGTGTCGTCGAAAGAGAGTACCTTGAGCTTGTCGAAGGCCAGTTTGCGGATGTCGATCTGTTGCGGGCGCCAGCCCTGCCAATCCTGCCACCACCCCTGGGGCAAACTGATGTCCATGCCGCTCAGGGCCAGATCCTTCAGGACGAGCTTCTGCTGCTGGGTGTCGAGGGCCAGCTCGACGTTGAACTCCCCTTCGTATGCCTTGCCCCGCAGCTCGGCATCCAGCTGCCGGGGGGAGAAGGCGAGCTTGCCCTCGACGGCCTCAAGCTGGAACAGGCCGCGGCCCATGTCGCCCAGGGTGCCCGCCAGATAGCCGCTGGGCTGGCTGCCCGCCTGCCAGTCGAAGGCGGTGAGCTGGCCGTTGAAGTTGTTGAGGGAGAGCTCCTGATCGATGGCATTGATGCTCACCTGGGCAAACTGACCCCTGTCCAGGGTGATGCGGCGCAGGGGGAACTCGCCAGGGGGGATGTCACCAAGCTCGAGTCGCATGGCGCGGGCCTTGAGATCGTGCAGTTGCAGGCTGCGCTCTGGCCAGTTCAGCACCATGCCGGTCTCGAGCAGGCCGTCGAACAGGTTGGTGGTCAGTCTGTCGGTGCTGAGCACCTGCCCCTCCAGCCGCCCCTTGAGGCTGAGACGGGCCAGGGTGAACATGGGGGTCTCTAGCTGGTTGATGCCCAGGGTGAGGTTGGCCTGGGGCTGGCGTCTTGGGTCGATCAGTTCCCAGTCACTCAGGGACGCACTGAGGCCGCGCAGGGTCAGGGCCTCGCTCTGCAGGTTCAGGTTGTCGATGGTGCTGTCGCTGATGGTGAGGGAGTGAACCGGCAGGCTTGGCAACTGGTTGGGGAGCGGCAGCTTGATGACGGGACGGATGAGGTCCAGGTGGGCGATGCGCACATCCCGGTTCAACCAGTCGATGTGCTCGATCTCCAGATAGAGTTTTTCCAGCTGTACCGCATCCCCATAGCGCACCTGCTCCGCCAGCAGGGTGTAGGGGTGCAGCGGATTGAACACCAGCCGGCCTATGGTGACGGGCACCCCGGTCTGCTGGCTGAGCCAGTTGGCGATGGGGCCTTTGGCGCGCTCGGCATCGAACAGGCCGAGACCGACCCAGACAAAGAGCAGCAGGAAGGCGAGGGTGTAGAGCAGGCCGCGCAGCCAGGAATTCATCAGTGCTTTCCTCCTGTTTCTGTTGCTTGGTCAGGCATTCGAGTAGTGATCCCGTAGACCGAGCCAGCATCGTATCAAGGGTTCGACATGGCTCGGGTGTTTATCCATCAGGCAAGGTGACCCTCTTCTGCATCTGCCTTGGTCAAGCATTGGAGTAGTGGTCCCGCAGGCCCAGCCAGCGGCGGATCAGGGGCTCGACATGAGCCGGGTGTTTGTCCATCAGGCAAGGTGACCATCTTCTGCATCTGCCTTGGTCAAGCATTGGAGTAGTGGTCTCGCAGGCCCAGCCAGCGGCGGATCAGGGGCTCGACATGAGCCGGGTGTTTGTCCATCAGGAAGCGCGCCATCTTCTGCACCTGAGGGATGAGCGGCTGGTCGCGCACCAGATCGGCGATCTTGAGATCGGCCAGACCGGTCTGGCGGGTACCGAGCAGCTCGCCTGGGCCGCGCAGTTCCAGATCTCGCTGGGCGATGAGAAAGCCGTCATTGGTCTCCCGCAGTACCCCGAGGCGGCTCTGGGCGGTCTTGGACAAGGGGGCATGATAGAGCAGCACGCAGTGAGAGGCCACCGACCCCCGCCCGACCCGGCCGCGCAGCTGGTGCAACTGGGCCAGCCCCAGTCGCTCCGGGTTTTCGATGATCATCAGGCTGGCATTGGGCACATCCACCCCCACCTCGATGACGGTGGTGGCGACCAGCAGTTGCAGTATGCCCGCCTTGAACTCCTCCATCACCCGCTGTTTCTCGACGGGGCGCATCCGGCCGTGTACCAGGCCGATGTGCAGGCCGGGCAGCAGGGTTTGCAGCTCGGCGGCAGTGTCTTCGGCGGCCTGGCACTCCAGCACCTCCGACTCCTCGATCAGGGTGCAGACCCAGTAGGCCTGCTTGCCCTCCTCGCAGGCGAGCCTCACCCGCTCGATCACATCCTGGCGGCGACTGTCTGGCAGGGCGACCGTGGTAATGGGAGTGCGGCCCGGCGGCAGCTCGTCGATGATGGAGGTGTCGAGGTCCGCATAGGCGGTCATCGCCAAGGTGCGGGGGATGGGGGTGGCGGTCATGATGAGCTGGTGGGGATGCACCCCTTCCCGCTCCCCTTTTTCTCGCAGGGCGAGGCGCTGATGCACGCCGAACCTGTGCTGTTCATCGATGATGACCAAGGCGAGGCGCTGGAATACCACCTGCTCCTGGAAGATGGCGTGGGTGCCCACCACCATCTTGACGCTGCCGTCCGCGATGGCGGCCAGCGCCTCTTCCCGCGCCTTGCCCTTCTGCTTGCCCGCCAGCCAGCCGACCTTGATGCCGAGCGGCTCCAGCCACCTGGCGAAGTTGATGGCGTGCTGTTCCGCCAGCAGTTCGGTCGGCGCCATCAACCCCACCTGGCAGCCGTTGCCGATGGCCTGCAGGGCGGCCAGCGCCGCCACCAGGGTCTTGCCTGAGCCCACGTCCCCCTGTACCAGCCGCATCATGGGGTGGCTCTGTTGCAGATCCCGGCCGATCTCCGCCACCACCCGGCTCTGGGCGCCGGTGGGGGTGAACGGCAGGGCGCCGAGCAGCTGCCGGACCAGCTCGGGAGCGGGTTTGAGGGCACGGGCCAGCTGGGTCTGTGCCTGGGCGCGCACCTTCAAGACCGAGAGGTTGTGGGCCAGCAGCTCTTCCAGTACCAGCCGCTGCTGTGCCGGGTGCTGGCCGCTCTCGAGCAGGGCCAGCGCCACCGAGGGAGGCGGGCGGTGCAGCAGCTTCAGGGCGGCGGCCAGATCGATCTGCTGGGGATAGAGGCCGGCAGGCAGCAGCTCCTCGACCCCGTAGAGGTCGAGCTGGGCCAGGGCCTGATCCGTGAGGCTGCGCAGGGTGAGCTGGCGCAGCCCCTCTGTGGTGGGGTAGACGGGGGTGAGGGCCTCTTCGGTCTGGCCGGCCTGCTCCTCGCCGAGCAGCTTGTACTCGGGGTGGGCCATCTCCAGGCCGTACTTGCCGGGACGTGTCTCGCCGAAGCAGCGGATAAGGCGGCCCTGGGCCAGGCTGTTTTTCTGGGCAGCGGTGAAATTGAAGAAGCGCAGGGTCAGGCTGCCGGTGCCGTCGCTGATACGGCATACCAGCATGCGGCGGCGCCCCATCACCAGCTGGGTGTCCTGGATCTCGCCTTCGACGGCACCGTGCAGGCCGGGCGGCAGATCGCCGATGGGCCACACCTGGGTGCGGTCCTCGTAGCGCAGGGGGAGGTGGAACAGCAGGTCCTGTACCGTGGCCAGCCCCAGTCGCTCGAGTTTCTCCAGCATCTTGCTGCCGACACCCTTGAGGCTGTCGAGAGAGATTTTATCCAATTTCATCAATTAGATGCCCGAAAACACTGTAAATATGTCCAGATGATAGGGGTTGTTGCGGCCTCGATGCAAGCCGCGTTGTGCCGTTCCGGGCTGGTGGGCAAGGGAGCGGGGGGAGGGCCATCCATGAAAAAGGCCTGCCGGAAACGGCAGGCCTTTTCACTGACGGGGCGTCCTGGCGGTCAGATGATGCGCTTGAGCAGGAGGTGAGCCTTGACCCTGTGGATCCGGGCCAGCAGCTTGCGCACCTGATCCGGGTAATCCTTGATCTGCTCTATCTGGTCGAAGTGACTGATGCGGCGGGTGTGGGCCAGGATGTTCTCCCGCTCCGCACTGAACTGCTCGCGCAGGTGATGGTGCTGGTCGTGTACCAGCAGGCCGTTCTCCAGATCCAGCGCCCAGGCTCGGGGATTGAGGTTGTTGCCGGTGAGCAGGGCCCACTCCTCATCCACGAAGATCCCCTTGAGGTGATAGGAGTTCTTCTCGCAGCACCAGAGCATGAGGTTGAGCCGGCCGTTGTCGATGTGGTGCTGGTTGCGCTCGGCAAACTTGCGCAGGTTGGTCTCGTAGAGATAGGGCAGACCGCCGATGGTGGAGAACTTCTCCTCCGGGGGGATGAAGAAGTCGTTGGCGGTCTTGTCGCCCACGACGATGGTCACCTTGCAGCCGCGTTTGAGCAGCGCCTCCACGTCCTTGTTCAACTCCTTGGGGGGGTTGAAGTAGGGGGTGCAGATGAAGATCTCCCGCTCGGTAGCCCGCACCAGGTTGCGGATCATCCGGTTGAGCTGGTTGCCCCGCTTGCCCAGGCCCACCATGGGGGTCACGGCGATCTCCCGATCGTTGGGCTGGATGCTCTCGAAGCGGTACTGGCAGAGGCGTAGGCGCTGCTTGAAGCGGCGGATCGGTCCCTTGAGCTGCTTGGCGCCGGGGATGCCGGTGCGATCCAGCCGCTGGACGGCCTCGCTGCCGAGGAAGACGTCATCCACGTAGTTGACCATGCTGCGGGTCAGTGCCGGGCTGTGGATCTGGTGATAGCGATCGAAGCGGTAGCGCTCCTGCTGGTGCAGGTAGATGTCGTTGAGGCTGGCGCCGGAGTAAAGCAGGGTGTCGTCGAAGATGAAGCCCTTGAGGTGCAGCACCCCGAGCAGCTCGCGACCCTTGACCGGCACGCCGTAGATCTCGATCTGGTGTTGGTGGCTGGCGGCCATGGCCTGGTACATCAGGTGGTTGCCCCCCTGCTTGCCCTTGCCGATCAGGCCGCGCTGGGCGCGGTGGAAGTCGACGAACACCTTGATGTCGAGAGAGGGATTGCGCTGCTTGGCGGCATAGAGGGCGGAGAGGATCTCCCGTCCCGCCTCGTCATCCTGCAGATAGAGCGCGATCAGATAGATGCGCTGGGTCGCATGGGCGATGAGCGACAGGATCCGGCTCTTGAAGTCTTTGGCGCTGCTGAGTATCTGGAACTGATCCGCGGCAACCGCGATCTGGGGTAAGCGGGTCAGCAACTGTCGATAATGTGCCGATGAATGCATAGAGAAGCCTGAAATCACGGGATGAAGCGTTCCACTCGGGGCGAAGAATAGGCAATTCTAGCAATCTGTGGCGATGGGCCCAAGCAAGAATCCGTAAAAAGTCGGTGCAATATCACATCGGGGCCGACGGATGCGGCCCCGATGTGTTTTCGTCAGAGGATGGCGCTGGCCGTGGCCACGATGAGGAAGGCGATGGTGCCGAGCAGGGTCTCCATCACGGTCCAGGTCTTGAGGGTGGTCTTCTCGTCCATGTTGAGGAAGCGGCTGACCAGCCAGAAGCCGGAGTCATTGAAGTGGGAGAGCACGGTGGCGCCCCCGGCGATGGCGATGACGATGAAGGTCAGGTCCAGCTCGCTCAGGCCGGTGGTGGCGGCCACGGTCGGCGCCATCAGGGCGGCGGTGGTGGTCAGGGCCACGGTGGCGGAACCCTGGGCGACCCGCAGCGCGGCGGACACCAGGAAGGCCGCGAGGATCACCGGCATGCCGGTATCGGAGAGCACGTCGGCCAGCGCGGTGCCGATGCCGCTCGCCCGCAATACGCCGCCGAACATGCCGCCGGCACCGGTGACCAGGATGACGGCGCAGACCGGGGCCAGGGCGTCGTTGCAGAACTTCTCGAGCTGCACCTTGCCCTGGCTCTGGCGGAACATCCAGAGGGCGTACAGCACAGTGATGAGCAGGGCGACCGGGGTCTTGCCGACCATGCGCAGCACGTTGACCCAGTCCGCACCCTTGTCGATGACGCCCATGACGCTCAGGGTATTGAGGCCGGTATCCATGAAGATGAGCACCAGCGGCAGCAGCAGGATGGAGATCACCTGGCCGAAGCTCGGCGCCTTGTCGGAGAGCTGCTCGGCACTGGCAGTGAAGCTCGGGGGCAGGGGCAGCTCAAACTTCTTGCCGGACCAGAGCCCGAACAGGTAGGCACCCAGATACCAGGTGGGCAGCGCGACCAGCAGGCCCACGATGGTGAGCAGACCGATGTTGGCACCCAGCAGCTCGCTGGCGGCCACCGGGCCCGGGTGGGGCGGCAGGAAGGCGTGCATCACCGCGAAGGCGCCGGCGGAGGGCAGGGCATACTTGAGGACGGAGCCGCCGAACTGCTTCGCCACGCTGAAGATGATGGGCAGCATGACGATGAGACCGGCGTCGAAGAAGATCGGGAAGCCGAACAGCAGGGAGGCCACACCCAGCGCGAAGGGGGCGCGGTGGGAGCCGAAGCGGTTGATCAGGGTATCGGCCAGTACCTTGGCGCCCCCCGTCATCTCCAGGATCCGGCCTATCATGGCGCCGAGGCCGACCAGCAGCGCGACCGAGGCCAGGGTGCCGCCGAAACCGGTCAGCATGGTGGGGATCACCTGGTCATAGGTGACCCCGGTGGCCAGGGCCGTCAGCATGCTGACCAGGGTCAATGCCACGAAGGCATGTACCTTGAATCGCATGATCAGCACCAGCAACATGACAATGGCTCCGCCCGCTACCGAGAGCAGATAGGCGACATCGGGTGTGTTCATTGCTCCGTCCATAAAATTGTCCTCAAATGGTTCTAGTTGTTGTTCTGCACATTTCTGTGCTGCACTTCACATTGCGAAACGTTACCGGTAACATGTTACCGGTAACGTGGTAGCTTAGAACCCATCAGGCGAACGTTTTTTGAAAAGTGAGAGAGAGGTCAAATAATGGCGGGCAAGTGCATTATCGTGATGGGTGTGTGTGGCAGCGGCAAGTCCAGCATCGGCCTCAAGGTGGCCAATGCCCTGGGGGCCAAGTTCATCGACGGCGATGATCTGCACCCTCGCGCGAACATCCAGAAGATGGCGGCGGGCAACCCGCTCAACGACGAAGACAGGGCCCCCTGGCTGGAGCGGATCCGCGATGCGGCCTACAGCCTGGAGCGCAAGAACGAGCTCGGCGTCATCGTCTGCTCGGCCCTCAAGAAGCAGTACCGCGACCAGATCCGCGAGGGCAACGACTCGGTGAGTTTCCTGTTTCTGGATGGCAGCCAGTCCCTCATTCTCGAACGGATGCGGGCACGGCAGGGCCACTTCATGCGCGAAGCCATGGTACAAAGCCAGTTTGATACCCTGGAGCGACCGGATGACGAGCCCGGCGTGTTTCGCATCGATATCGACGGGACCTTCGAACAGGTGGTCGACCGTGCCGTCACCGCGCTGACGCAGGCGCAATGAGCCATGTCGCGCGCCCGGCTGCGGCCGACCGCGCCCGTATATAAAGTTGGAGAGAAAGCTATGACCCATCCCGTGATCACCCAGGTGACCAACCGCATCCGCGAGCGCAGCACCGCCCGCCGTGCCCGCTTCCTGGCCCGCATCCAGCGCCAGGCCGATCAGGGCAAGACCCGCGCCTCCCTCTCCTGCGGCAACCTGGCCCACGCCGTGGCCGCCTCGAGCTGTGACGAGAAGGGGCGGATCCTCGACATGACCCGCGCCAACGTGGCCATCGTCACCGCCTACAACGACATGCTGAGTGCCCATCAGCCCTATCAGGGCTACCCGGACATCATCAAGGGCGCCCTGGCGGAGCTCGGCCACAGCGCCCAGGTTGCCGGCGGCGTGCCCGCCATGTGCGACGGCGTGACCCAGGGTCAGCCGGGGATGGACATGTCCCTCTTCTCCCGGGATCTCATCGCCCAGGCCACCGCGGTCTCCCTCTCCCACAACACCTTCGACGCCACCCTGCTGCTCGGTATCTGCGACAAGATTGCCCCGGGCCAGATCATGGGGGCGCTTTCCCACGCCCACCTGCCCACCGCCTTCGTGCCTGCCGGCCCCATGGCGAGCGGCATCAGCAACGACGAGAAGGTAAAGGTGCGCCAGCAGTACGCTGCCGGTGAAGTGGGCCGCGACGCCCTGCTCAAGATGGAGTGCGGCGCCTACCACGCGGCGGGCACCTGCACCTTCTACGGCACCGCCAACACCAACCAGCTGGTGTTCGAAGCCATGGGCCTGATGCTGCCGGGCTCCGCCTTCGTGCATCCGCACAGCGAGCTGCGCCACGCCCTCACCGAGGAAGCGGCCCGCCGCATCAGCGCCATGATCCCGGGCTCCCCGGCCTATCGTCCCCTGAGTGCGGTGATCGACGAGCGCGCTCTGGTCAACGGCCTGGTGGCCCTGCTTGCCTCCGGCGGCAGCACCAACCACAGCATCCACATGGTGGCGCTGGCCCGCGCCGCCGGGCTGGAGCTGACCTGGGACGACCTGAGCGATCTCTCCGACGTGGTGCCGCTCCTGGTGCGCATGTACCCGAACGGCCCGGCGGACGTCAACGCCTTCGAACAGGCGGGGGGCGTGCCCGGCCTGATGCGTCGTCTGGCCGAAGAGGGGCTGATCCACATGGATGCCACCCCGGTCTTCGGCGAGATGCAGGACTACCTCAGCCGTCCGGCACTGGTGGATGGCAAGCTGGTGTGGCAACCGGTGGGCGAGAGCGCGGATCCGAGCGTGCTCTCTCCCTCTGGCAGCGAGTTCCAGGCCACCGGCGGCACCAAGCTGCTGGCGGGCAACCTGGGCCGCGCCGTGGTCAAGGTTTCCGCCGTCGCGCCCGAGTATCGGGTCATCGAGGCCCCGGCCCGGGTCTTCTCCTCCCAGCATGCGGTGGAGGCGGCCTACAAGGCCGGTGAGTTGAACCAGGACGCCGTCATCGTGGTGCGCCACAACGGCCCGGCCGCCAACGGCATGCCGGAGCTGCACAAGCTGATGCCGGTGCTTGGCAACCTGCAGAAGGCGGGTCACAAGGTGGCCCTGGTCACCGACGGCCGTCTCTCCGGCGCCTCCGGCAAGATCCCGGCCGCCATCCACGTCACCCCGGAAGCCCTGCACGGCGGGGCCATCGGCCTGCTCGCCGATGGCGACCTGCTGCGGGTGGATGCCGAGTCCGGCAGCCTCGACTGCCTGACCGATTTGAGTGGCCGTACCCAGGCCGAGATCGACCTCACCCTGGAACAAGAGGGGTGGGGCCGTGAACTGTTCAGCGTGATGCGTCGCGCGGTATCGAGCGCCGAGTGCGGCGCCACCATCTTTGACTAAGGAAGAGCTATGCAGAACTGGAAAGTGACCCCTGCCGAGGTGTTTGCCGCCTCCCCCCTGGTACCCGTGATGGTCATCAACGACCTGGAGCAGGCCCTGCCGATGGCCAAGGCGCTGCTGGACGGCGGCATCTCGGTGTTCGAGATCACCCTGCGCACCCCGGTGGCGCTGGACGCCATAGCCCTCATCGCCAAGGCGATGCCGGATGCCATGGTCGGTGCCGGTACCGTGCTCAACTGCGCGCAGTTTGATGCCGCCGTCGCTGCCGGTGCCCGCTTCGTCATCTCCCCGGGCATGACCCCGGCCCTGCTGGCCCACGCGGCCAAGAGCACGGCGCCGCTGATCCCGGGGGTGGCCACCCCGTCCGAGGTGATGCAGGCGCTGGAAGCGGGCTACGACCACCTCAAATTCTTCCCGGCCGAGGCGAATGGCGGCACCAAGGCACTCTCCGCCATCGCGGCGCCCCTGCCCCAGGTGAAATTCTGCCCCACCGGCGGCATCGGCCCGAAAAACGTGGCCGACTACCTGGCGCTGAAATGTGTGGCCACCGTCGGCGGCTCCTGGATGCTGCCGGCAGACGCCGTCAAGAGCGGCAACTGGGAGGAGGTGACCCGCCTCTCCCGGGAAGCGGTTGAATTGGTTAAACGCTAAGCAAATATCGTTTAGAAAAATTAAACAGGCCACCCCCGGGTGGCCTGCTGTTTTTCCGCCCCCGGAGGGGGGAGGCCGTTTGCTTCCGGCCTCGCCCTTGCTTAAGGTCGGGGGCCGCCCCTCTCCCCTGGAGCCTTCATGTCCTGTCTGCATCCATCCTACCCGCAAGGGCACTTCACCGCGCTGCACTGCCACCCCCATGCCCAATACTGCTATCTGCACGACGGGGGCGGCATCATCACGGGGCGAGGGGAGGGAGAACTGCTGGTGGCGGGCCAGATCTGCTTTATTCCGGCGGGGTGGGAGCACGAGTTTCGCGTGCTGCGCCGCTCCCGGCTCTCCCTCCTCTATGTGCCGACGTCGGCCCGCACCGCCTTCGGCCCCTTGCAGGCCAGCCCGCTGCTGGCGGGCCTCTTCGCCCGCCTGCCCGAGCTGGCCGAGGAGGAGGTGAAGGGGGCCTATCTGACGGTGCTTGGCCAGGAGCTGGAGCGCGCCGATCCGCTCGCGGCGCGCATTCCCCTCGCCGGGGCGCTGGACCCGCGCCTGCTGCGGGTGCTGGACAGGGTGTGCCAGGCACCCGCCATCCATCTGACGCTGACGGCGCTGGCGGCAGATTGTGGCGCCTCGGTGCGCACCCTCAACCGGCTCTTCCTCCAGCAGCTGGGGTGCAGCTTTCGCCAGTGGCGGGAGCAGGTGGTGCTGGGACGGGCGCGCCAGTTGCAGCACCGGGGGCTCACGCTGGCCCAGATCGCCGATCGGCTCGGCTACGAAGATCCCGGCGCCTTGTCCCGCGCCCTCCAGCGCCTTGCCCGACGCGAACCGGCGGCCTGAGGGTCCGTCGTCTTCCTTCCTGCCTGCCCGCCATGGCGGTGTCTGCGGGTTGCCGGCAGTCAGCGCCGCGAGCCGATATCTGCATCCTCCTTGCTGCCTGCCAGCAGACAGGTCACCTCGTCGGTGTGGCAGATCCGATCGCCGCGAAAGGTGAAGAGGCCGCTTACCTTGCAGACCAGGGTGCCGCCGTCCTGGCGGGTGGCCCGCACCACATGGGTCGAGTGCACCCGCTCCCCCTGCGCCAGGGTGGCGACAAACTCGATGCTCGCCCCGGCCAGATGGCGGCGCAGTGTGGCGATGTGCTGGTGAAACGCCGGGTAGTCGAGCCGCTCGCCGTTCACCTCCTGGCAGTAGTCGGGGGTGAACCAGTCGTCGAGCTCCGCCAGGGGGAAGGCGGGATCGCAGATGACGCGCTGCAGGCAGGCTTTCAATCGGTCGGTGTGGTGCATGGTCTGCTCCTGACAGGGGGGATGGAGGAGCCAGCATAGGCCAGGGGACGGCGAGGGGAGAGGGGAGAAGGCGCCATCATGGCGGTCGAACGCGCCATGATGGCCGGGGATCAGCCGAGGCTTTCCCCCTCATAGAGGGAGAAGCCGATGTCCTTGCACCTGGTCGCCAGCGGCTGGCCGCCGAGGCGGGCCAGCAGCATGATGGCGGCTTCGCGACCTATGGTCTCGCGGGGGGTGACGATGCTGGCGAGCTTGGGGGTCATGGCGTGGCCGATGTCGAGGGCGTTGCTGCCGGCGATGGCCACCTGCTGGGGCACCGGGATCCACCTGGCCTGGCATTGCAGCAGGGCCCCCACCGCCAGGTCGTCGTTGGTGCAGAACAGGCCGTCGAGATCGGGGAAGCGCGCCATGGCCTGGGCCAGCAGCTCTCCCCCCAGGGTGAAGCTGGAGGATTGCTCCGTCAGCAGGTGCTGGCCGGTCAGACCGAAATCGGCCATCGCCTGGTAGTAGCCTTCCATTCGCAGCTGGGTGCGCACGTCGAGCCGGGCACCGAGGTAGATCACCTTGCGCCGTCCCCGGCGCAGCATCTCTGTTACCATGGCCCGGGCGGCGGCCCGATGATCCATGCCCACCACCATGTCGATGGGGGAGAGGGGCAGATCCATGGTCTCCACCACCGGGATGCCGGCGGTGGCGATCATCTTGCGGGTGCGCTCGGTGTGCTGGGTGTCCGAGAGGATGAGCCCGTCCACGTTGTAGGAGAGGAGGGAGGCGACCTGCTCCTCCTCCCGCTCCGGGCTGTAGCCGTAGTGGGCGAGCAGGGTCTGGTAGCCGGCGGGCCGGGTCACCGCCTCGATGCCGTGGATCACCGCCGAGAAGACCTGATTGGAGAGGGAGGGGATCAGGATGCCGATCGCCTTGCTGGTGGCGTTCGACAGCATGTCCGGCGCCCGGTTCGGGATGTAGCCGAGCTCCTCCACCGCGGCGGCGATGCGCTCGCGGGTCCCTTCGGCCACGGCGGACGGGTCGCGCAGGTAGCGGCTGACGGTCATCTTGGTGACACCGGTCAGGTCGGCAATGTCCTGCAGGGTAGGGCGGCGCTTGCGGGTGTCGTTCATCTGGGGATCCGGCAAAAAATGTTACACGTAACATTACCGTTTTTGCACGGTAATGTCAGCATATGACGCCATCAACAGGGGGCAGGGGATGATCAAGGGCAGGTGCTTCGAGGGGGTCCACTTCGAGCAGCAGGAGGTGGAGGGGGAGCAGTTCCAGGGGTGCCGCTTCATCGGCTGTCACTTCTCCTGGCTCGATCTCGGGGAGAGCCGCTTCGTCGACTGCAGCTTCTATGACAGGGAACGGGAGCTGGGATGCCTGTTTCAGGGCTGCGATCTGCGGGAGGCGAGCTTCCTGCGCTGCGATCTCACCCTGGCGGACTTCGGCCGCAGCCAGTGTCTTGGGCTGGAGATGCGCGACTGCCAGGCCATGGGGATCAACTTCGCCCATGCCAGCTTCGCCAACCGGATCACTGCCAAAAGCTATTTCTGCGAGGCCCACCTCACCGGCAACAACTTCAGCTACGCCAACTTCGAAAGCTGTCTGCTGGAGCGGTGCGAGCTTGCCGGCAACCGCTGGCACGGGGCCAACCTGCTTGGCGCCTCCCTGGCGGGCTCGGATCTCAGCGGCTCCGAGTTCGGGCAAATCGACTGGACCAGCTTCAACCTGCAAGGCTGCGATCTGCGCCAGTGCGATCTGCCCGGTCTGGATCTGCGCCGGGTCAACCTCGCCGGGGTGCAGATCAATGAAGATCAGCAGCAGGGGCTGCTGGAGCAGATCGGGCTGGTGGTCTTCCCCTGAGCGGGGTGGAAAAGAGGTAAGTTTTCATCATCGGGGCGGGCGGTGTTGTGCCCCCCCTGGCAAGCAAAAGTCTGCGCGATGCAGACTTTTTGTCAGGTGAAGTGGTAAACGACGCGGTGTTGCTGTCTTTTGCTCCATGCCCCCCTCGCGGGAGAAGGGCTGGGGATGAGGTAGCGGACTCCACTCGGGCACCGCCAAGGCGGGCTTAGCGTCTGGCCAGCCACTTGGTCGGGTTGATGGCCTCGCCCTGATAGCGGATCTCGAAGTAGAGGCCGGAGCGCTCCTGTCCGCCGCTGTCGCCGACCAGGGCCACGGGCTCACCCTGCTCCACCTTTTGTCCCACCTGGCGCAGCAGCGACTGGTTGTGGCCGTAGAGGCTCATGTAGCCCTTGCCGTGGTCGATGACCAGCAGCATGCCGAAGCCGTCGAGCCAGTCGGCGTAGACCACCTGTCCCGGTGCCACCGCCTTGACCTGGGTCCCTTCGCTGGCGCCGATCAGGGTGCCCTTCCACTTCAGCTCGGCGGTACGTGGCGAGCCGTAGGAGATGAGGATGGGGCCCTGCACCGGCCAGCGCAGGTTGCCACCCGTGCTCAGACCGCCGTAGCCGTTGCTGCTTGCCTTGGCGCTGTTGCGGGCGGCTGCTTGCTGCTGCGCCACCTTGGCCTGCTGTTCGGCGACGCGTTGCTGCTGGGCCGCCAGCCGCTGCTGTTCGCCGACCTGGCGCTGCTGGGCCGCGATCCGCTGCTGCTCCTCGATGCGCTTCTGCTCGGCTGCCAGGCGCTGGGCCTCCAGACGGCGCTGGCGCTCCTGCTCGGCCTTGATCTTGGCAAGGCGCTCCCGCTCGGCCCGTTCGCGGCGTTCCTTTTCTTCCTGCTGACGACGCAGCTCTTCCAGCCGCGCCTTGAGCGCCTTCTCCGCCTTGACCAGTTTGTCGAGCTTTTGCTCGTCGGCCTGCACCGATTGCTGCAACTGGTTGCGCACCTTGGCACGGCTCTGCTGGCTGGCCAGCAGGCTCTGGTGATGTTCCTGCTGCTCGCCGAGCAGGGTCTGGAGGCGGTTCTCGGTCTCCCTGGTGGCCTGCTGGTTCTTGGCCAGCTTGTCACGGGTGGCGCGCAGGGCTTCAATGGCCTCGATACGGGCCTTGTTGAGGTAGTCGAAATAGTCGAGGGCGCGGCTCAGCTTGGCCGGATCCTGCTGGTTGAGCAGCAGTTTGAGGTAATCGTGGTTGCCCGCCTGGAAGGCGCTTTCCGCCTGCTTGGCCAGCAACTGCTTCTGGTGTTTGGCTTGTTGCTCCAGTGCCAGCTTGTCCTGCTGCAGGGACGCCAGCTTCTGCTGGTTCTGCCGGAGTTGCTGTCTGGTCTGCTCGAGTTTGGCGGCGGCAGCCGAAATGGCCTGCTCGTCAGCCTTGAGCTGGGTGTTGAGCTTGGCAAGCTCCTGCTTGCTGAGCTTGAGGGTCTGTTGCTGTTCCTTGATCTGGGACTGCATGGCCCCCAGCTGCTGGTTCGCAGCCTGGGCTGTGCCGGTACCGCCGATCAGGCAAAAAAACAGCGCGCCGGCCAACAGGCCGACGCGACTGGTTTTCTGTGAAATAATTTCGCATCCCCGCATGGGGCAGGATTATTTCAGAATCATCAGGGGCTTGCCAGTCATTTCCGGCGGCACCGGCAGACCCATCAGGGTCAGCATGGTGGGGGCCAGGTCGGACAGTTTGCCACCTTCGGCGACCTCGGCTTTACGACCGAAGTAGATGAGGGGAACCGGCAGATTGGTGTGGGCGGTGTGGGCCTGACCAGTCTCTTCGTCCATCATCTTCTCGGCGTTGCCATGGTCGGCGGTGATGAGGCACTCGCCACCCACTTCCGCCAGGGCGTCGGTGACGCGACCGATACAGTGGTCGACCGCTTCACAGGCTTTGACGGCCGCATCGAACACGCCGGTGTGACCGACCATGTCGCCGTTCGGGTAGTTGCAGATGATGACGTCGTACTTGCCGCTCTTGATGGCCGCAACCAGCTTGTCGGTCAGCTCTTCGGAGCTCATCTCCGGCTGCAGGTCATAGGTAGCCACTTTCGGGCTCGCCACGATTTCGCGATCTTCGCCGCTGAAGCAGGCCTCTTCGCCACCGTTGAAGAAGAAGGTGACGTGGGCGTACTTCTCGGTCTCGGAGATGCGCAGCTGGGTCTTGCCCTGCTTGGCCAGCCACTCACCCAGGGTATTGACCAGGGCGGTGGGCGGATAGGCACAGGCGGTTTTGATGTCGGCCGCGTATTCGGTCAGCATCACGAAGTGCAGCGCCGGGGTGGCGGTGCGGGCGAAGCCGGTGAAGTCGGTATCGACGAAGGCGCGGGTGATTTCGCGGGCGCGGTCGGCGCGGAAGTTCATGAAGATCAGCGCATCGCCGTCGATCATCGGTACAGCGTCGCCGATGCGGGTGGCTTTGACGAACTCGTCGTTCTCGTCGCGGGCATAGGCGGCGGCCAGCGCGTCGGTGGCGTTGTCGGCGGTGAATTCGCCCTTGCCCTGAGTCATCAGGTCATAGGCCTGCTGCACGCGATCCCAGCGGTTGTCGCGGTCCATGGCGTAGTAACGACCGATCATGGAGGCGAAACGACCCTTGCCCAGGCGGGCAAACAGGGCGTCGAACAGCTCGATGGAGGACTGGGCACTGCGCGGCGGGACGTCGCGGCCATCCAGGAAGGCGTGGAAGTAGATCTGCTCGGCGCCACGCTTGGCGGCCATCTCGATCATGCCCATGATGTGCTCTTCGTGGCTGTGTACGCCACCCGGGGACATCAGACCCATGATGTGCACGGCCTTGCCCTTGGTCACGGCAGCGTCGACAGCCTTGGCCAGCTCGACGTTCTGGAAGAAGTCGCCGTCCTGGATGTCCTTGGAGATGCGGGTCAGCTCCTGATAGACGACGCGACCGGCTCCGATGTTGGTGTGGCCCACTTCGGAGTTGCCCATCTGGCCGTCCGGCAGACCCACGTCCAGGCCGGAGCCGGAGATCAGGGTGCTGGTGTAGTCACGGGCCAGGCGATCCAGGTTGGGGGTCTTGGCGGCAGCAACGGCGTTGTACTCTTGCTTGGTGCTGTAGCCCCAACCGTCCATGATGACCAGAACCAGCGGTTTCTTAGCTGTTGACATAAGGCTATGTCCTCTCGGATAGGAATGAATTGCGGGAAGTGAAACTAGCGTAATATTACTACATCTGCCGAAATAGTCACCTGATAGCCAAGTCCCTCTCCAGCCTCGCTTTTTAACTGTTATCCCGCTGTTTTAGGCATGTTGCCGGCTTGTCTGCCGCGGCGGGGTTTCCTCTGTTTCCCCCCTCTTTTCGGCATGGCACATCCTCTCGTTCTGCCCGGTTGGAGGAGGAAGAATCGGCAGCCATCCCTGATGGGAGCTTGCTCTCGCTTTGCCGCCAAGATGGCTGATCTTATGCAGGGCCCCATGTATACTCGGGCCCTTGTCTTGGTCCCTGGATAGTAGAAGATGCAAGAGTATTTGGATTTCGCGGCCCGCAATCCGCTGCTGACCGCAGCCTGGTTGGGCCTGGCAGGCACCCTGGTGTATACCACTGTGCGTGCTCGTTTTTCTCCGGTGAAGGCGGTCAACAACCACGCCGCTACCCTGCTTATCAACCGTGAAAATGCCACCGTCGTGGACATTCGCAGTCAGGATGAATTTGCCAAGGGCCATCTGGCCGGGGCCCATCACCTGCCGCTCGCCCAGATCCAGGCGAATAATCTGGGCCCGGTTGAAAAGCACAAGGATGCCCCCATCATAGTGGTGTGCGAGTCGGGGATGACCGCTGGTGGCGCGGGTCGCCAACTGAGCAAGGCCGGTTTCAAGCAGGTGTATGTGCTCAGCGGTGGCATGGCCCAATGGCGTGCAGACAATCTGCCGGTGACCAAAAAACGCTGATTTAAGGGCCTGCGCCCACTCATTATCTTAAAAAGGAATCAAACGAAATGGCTGACGAAATCAACAACCAGGAAGTGCAACCGGAATTCCACATCCAGCGTGTCTACACCAAGGATGTCTCCTTCGAAGCCCCGAATACCCCGCACATCTTCCAGAAAGAGTGGCAGCCGGACGTCAAGCTGGACATGGACACCAAGACCAATGTCCTGGCCGACAGCGTCTATGAAGTGGTGCTGACCCTGACTGTCACCTGCAAGCTGGAAACCGAGACCGCCTTCCTGTGTGAAGTGCAGCAAGCCGGCATCTTCACCATCGGCAACCTGCCGGAGCCGCAACTGGCCCACTGCCTGGCGGCCTTCTGCCCGAACATCCTGTTCCCGTATGCCCGCGAAGCGGTGTCCAACCTGGTGAGCAAGGGTTCCTTCCCGCAACTGAACCTGGCTCCGGTCAACTTCGACGCCCTGTTCGCCCAGCACATGGCGCAGGTACAGGCCCAGCAGGCGACTGCGGAAGCCTGATAATGGCCGACCAGATCGCAATCTCGGTCCTGGGGGCGGGGTCTTATGGCTCCGCCCTTGCCATTTCTCTGGCGCGCAATGGTCATCCGACCCTGCTGTGGGGTCACGACCCTGCCCATGTCGCCGAGCTGGAACAGGATCGCTGCAACAAGGCATTCTTGCCGGATGTCCCCTTCCCGGCCGATCTGCAACTGACGTCGGATCTGCAGGCGGCGGTGCAAGCCGCTCCCGTGCTGCTGCTGGTGGTGCCGAGCCATGTGTTCGGCCAGGTACTGGCCCGGGTCAAACCCTTCCTGCGCCCGGATACCCGGATCGCCTGGGCCACCAAGGGGCTGGAGCCGGACAGCGGCCGTCTGCTGCAAGAGGTGGCGCGGGAGGTGCTGGGGGATGCCATTCCACTGGCGGTCATCTCGGGCCCGACCTTCGCCCGCGAGCTGGCTGCCGGTCTGCCGACCGCCATCTCGGTGGCCTCGACCCACGACGACTTTGCCGACGATCTCTCCCACCTGCTGCACTGCGGCCGCTCGTTCCGGGTCTATACCAATCCGGACTTCATCGGTCTGCAGCTGGGCGGGGCGGTCAAGAACGTCATCGCCATCGGTGCCGGTCTCTCTGACGGACTCGGCTTTGGCGCCAATGCCAGAACCGCGCTCATCACCCGGGGTCTGGTGGAGATGCAGCGCCTCGGCGCCGCCCTCGGGGCCGACGCCAAGACCTTCATGGGGATGGCGGGGCTCGGGGATCTGGTGCTGACCTGTACCGACAACCAGTCGCGCAACCGCCGTTTCGGTCTGGCGCTGGGAGCGGGCAAGTCGGTTGACACCGCCATGGCCGAGATAGGCCAGGTGGTGGAAGGCTATCGCAACACCAAGGAAGTGCATCTGCTGGCGGCCCGTTGCAGCGTCGAGATGCCCATCTGCGAACAGATCTTCAAGGTGCTGTACGAAGGCAAGAATCCGAAAGAGGCAGCCATCGCCCTGCTGTCGCGAGACAAGAAGGACGAGTGATCTTCTGCCAGCCGCAGCATGCAAAAGGCCCCGCCAACTGGCGGGGCCTTTTCTTTGCCGCAAGGGGGCAAATCAGTAGTAGGAGTGGTCGCCGCGCTGGTGCTCGGTGGCATCCTTGACGCCGTTGAGCTCGCCCGGGAATTTCTCCAGCAGCTGCTTCTCGATCCCCTCTTTCAGGGTGTAGTCGACCATGGAGCAACCGTTGCAACCACCGCCAAACTGCAGGATGGCCAGTTTGTCGTCGGTCAGCTCGACCAGGGTGACCTTGCCGCCGTGACCGGCCAGCATGGGGTTCACCTCGGACATCAACACGTATTCGATACGGTCGATCAGCGGGGCGTCGTCGGCCACCTTGCGCATCTTGGCGTTGGGGGCTTTCAGGGTGAGCTGGGAGCCCATCTGATCGGTGACGAAATCGATGGTGGCATCCACCAGGAAGGGGGCGCTCAGGGGATCGACCAGGCAGTCGAAGCCGCTGAAGGGCAGGTGCTGATCTTCCGGATCGACCGCGTCGGGTGGGCAATAGGATACGCCGCACTCGGCATTCTGGGTTCCCGGATTGACCACAAACACCCGGATGTTGGTGCCATCAGGCTGCTTCTCCAGCAACTTGCGGAAGTGGGCCTGGGCGGTGTCGGAAATGCTGATCATCACTATCCTCATAAACCTGAGTGTACGACTAGGGTATTCATGATAACTCGCTTGGCGGGGCTTGGGTAGCGTGCCGATGGCGAGCCTGTGAGCCCGGGCGTATCGGAATCATGCCGCCAGCGGACTCCCGGGCCGGATCCCTGCCCGGTTATTTCAGGTGTCGGAGGGTACGGCAGATGGCCCACACCTCTACCGTAGTGACGCCGTGCTCATGAAGCAACCGGGTGAGCTGACCTGCGGTGGCGCCCGTGGTGACCACATCATCGAGCAGTGCCACATGCCGGTAGTGGTGAGGTGCCATTTCGAAGGCGCCTCGCAGATTGCGTCGCCGCTGGCCGGCACTGAGCCGGGTCTGTTGCGGGGTCGACCTTGTCCGGCGCAGTACGCGGGTGTCGGAAGGAATGCCGGTGAGTGCGCTCAGGGCATGGCCGATTTCTTCTGCCTGATTGAAGCCGCGCCACCACTGGCGCCACCAGTGCAGGGGAACCGGAATGATGACCTGCGGTGGGTTGGCGAGGTCCAGATGGTCTGCCAGCAGGCTGGCAAGCAGCGGCGCGAGCAGGATCTGACCGGAATACTTCAGCCGGGGGATGAGTTGGGCATAAGGTGCCTGATAATCGCCGATCACCTGCAAACGCTCCCAGGGGGCGGGTCTGCGCTGGCAGCGTCCGCACAGCAGTTCGCTCTCGCGATGTTGCTCCGGCAGCGGTGCTGCACACATCAGGCATCGTCTGTCGTGCTGGCGCTGGGCGTGGCGGCACCAGGAGCACAACAAGGGCGTCTCGTCACAGGGTTGGCGACAGAGCAGGCACAGACCGAGCCAGTCGGACTGGGTGCCAAGGATCGGACTTGCTTTGGCGAGCAGCCGCTTTAACATGCAGGCTCCAAGCAGATAAACAGGGATCTTGAGTCTAGATGAGCGTATCGGTTGAGCGGTTTGGCCAGGGCCCGGACCTGGTGTTGTTGCATGGCTGGGGCATGAACGGTGCCGTTTGGCACGGTATTGCCCAAGAACTGGCTGCCCACTATCGGCTGCATCTGGTGGACCTGCCCGGCTTTGGCAACAGCCCCCTGCAAGCAGGGACAGACTACACCCTGCCCTGGCTGGCAGAGCAGGTGGCGGCCATATTGCCCGAAAAATGCCATCTGCTCGGCTGGTCCCTCGGTGGTCTGGTGGCGAGCCAGTTGGCGCTGACCATGCCTGAACGCCTTCACTCTCTCATTACCGTAGCCAGTTCTCCCTGCTTCATGGCTCGCGACGAGTGGCCCGGGATTGCCCCCAAGGTGCTGGCGGGGTTCAACCAGATGCTGGCCGGCGACTTCATGCAGACCATAGAGCGCTTCCTCGCGATCCAGGCCATGGGCAGCGAGCACGCCAGAAACGACATTCGCCAGTTGCGTCACTGGCTGGCGGAGCGACCCGCTCCCCGGCTTGCGGCCCTGGAGGCGGGTCTGGGCCTGCTGGTCGAGGTCGATCTGCGGGATGAACTGATCGGCCTGGATCTGCCCTGGCTGCGTCTTTACGGCAGGCTGGATACCCTGGTGCCGAAGGCGGTGATCCCCTTGCTGGATGCGCGCTATCCTGCCAGCCACAGTCTGGTGCTGGAGAAGGCATCCCATGCCCCCTTCATCTCCCATCCAGAGCAGTTCATCACCCTCCTGCGGCGGTTCATTGACTGAGATTTGAGCGGCAGGCTTCAATAACTCGTCAGGTTGATGGATAATTAGCCAACCCTACAGAGGAGTGTGCCAATGCGTATCGAATCAGCCATGACGGCGGGCGTGCAGGGGTTCCAACGGGCCGAGCAGTTGGCTGGCCAGGCGTCCAGCCAGATCGCCCGTCTCAATACGCCAGCGGGTGATCAGGTGCAGTTGCCGGATGAACTGGTGAATCTCAAGGTGGCCGAGCTGCATGCCGGGGCATCCGCCAAGGTGATCCAGACGGCCAGCGACATGCTGGGCACCCTGATCGATATCCGGGTGTGACATGAACATCAACGTCAGTCTGCCGACCATCATTCCGAATCAACTGCAGCCGCAGACGGAATCGGCACAGACTGACAACCGCCGCGCAGAACTGGTGCCCCCCAGCCGCCAGAGCGAGGCGTCCAACGCCGAGTCCGGCGTCGGTTCCCAGAAAGAGAGATCCCGGGCCGCCCAGGCCAATCCCGCCGCCCCATCCTCGTCCACGAAAGAGAACGGCCAGACCGGCCCCGTGATGGTGGCGCACCGTTTTGTCGAGGCAACGGGGGAGGAGGGGGAGCGTCGACAACGTCAGGAGGGTGAACAGCAGGAGCAGCAAAAGCAGCAGCAGCGTCAGGTGGCTGCGCTGGTCGAACGGGATCTCGAAGTTCGCAAGCATGAGCAGGCTCACCAGGCAGCCGGCGGCGAGCATGCGGGGAGCCCTACCTATCAGTTTTCCCGTGGGCCGGATGGCAAGCGTTATGCCACCGGGGGGGAGGTGGTCATCGACATGGGGACCATTCCCGGGGATCCCGCCGCGACCATCGCCAAGATGCAGCAGGTGCGTGCCGCCGCACTGGCTCCCGATGAACCATCATCACAAGACATGAGTGTGGCCCGTGCCGCCTCTGGCAAGGAGGCACAGGCCCGCAAGGATCTGATGACCCTCAGGCAGGAAACCACAGGCCCGCTCGGTGCTTATATGGACAATCGAAACCAGGTGATTGCCAGGCACTATCAGCAAGCGGTGAGGCCAGCCTCTCCGCATAGCCTGAGTCAGGACGTTTGATCCCGCTCAGTGCAGGCATGAAAAAGCCCCTTTCGGGGCTTTTTTGCATTCTGGGGGCTTATCTCTTCAGTTTCGACAAGGCAGCCGCGAAGGCGTTGCCCATGGCACCCTCGGTCGGAGCGCTCTGACGGGGCGCCTGCTTCGGCTTGGCGTTGCCGGTGTGACGCGGCTCGGCCGGTTTGCGTGCAGGCTGGCCGGCTTTTTCATCCAGACGCATGGTCAGACTGATGCGTTTGCGCGGTACGTCGACTTCCAGCACCTTGACCCGGACGATGTCACCGGCCTTGACCACCTCGCGGGGATCCTTGACGAAGCGATCGGTGAGGGAAGAAATGTGCACCAGCCCGTCCTGATGGACGCCGATGTCGACGAAGGCGCCGAAGTTGGTGACGTTGGTGACCACACCCTCCAACACCATCTCGGGCACCAGATCGCTGATTTTCACCACTCCTTCCTTGAAGGTGGCGGTCTTGAACTCGGGACGCGGGTCGCGGCCGGGCTTGTCCAGCTCGCCAATGATGTCGGTGACGGTAGGCACCCCGAACTGCTCGTCGGTGTAGTCGGTGGGCTTGAGGGTGCGCAGCAGGCTGCTGTTGCCGAGCAGGCTGTCCACGGTCTGCTCCAGCTTGGCGAGGATCCGCTCCACCACCGGGTAGGATTCCGGGTGCACCGCCGAGCCGTCCAGCGGGTTGCTGCCGCCCCGAATGCGCAGGAAGCCGGCGCATTGCTCGAATGCCTTGGGCCCGAGTCGGCCAACTTTCAGCAACTGCTGACGACTCTTGAAGGCGCCGTTCTCGTCGCGGTAGGCGACGATGTTCTGGGCCAGGGTCTGGGAGAGGCCGGAAACCCGGTTGAGGAGGGCGACCGAGGCGGTATTCACATCCACCCCCACCGCGTTCACGCAATCCTCGACCACCGCGTCGAGGCGGCGGGCCAGCTGGCTCTGGCCGACGTCGTGCTGGTACTGGCCGACACCTATGCTCTTGGGGTCGATCTTGACCAGCTCTGCCAGGGGATCCTGGAGACGGCGAGCGATGGAGACGGCGCCGCGAATGGAGACGTCGAGATCCGGGAACTCCTGGGAGGCGAGCTCGGAGGCGGAGTAGACCGATGCCCCCGCTTCACTGACCACGATTTTCTGCGCCTTGGCGGCCGGGTAGCGCTCGAACAGATCGCTCACCAGGCGGTCGGTTTCCCGGGATGCGGTGCCGTTGCCGATGCTGATGAGCTCGACCTTGTGCTTCTGGCACAGCTCGCTCAGAGTCTTGAGACTCTGATCGACCTGGCGCTTGGGTTCGAACGGATAGATGGTCGCGTGATCGACCAGCTTGCCGGTGGCATCCACCACCGCCACCTTGACCCCGGTGCGGATGCCGGGATCCAGCCCCATGGTGCAGCGCATGCCAGCCGGCGCTGCCATCAGCAGATCCTTGAGGTTCATGGCGAACACCTTGATCGCCTCGTCTTCTGCCGATTCGCGGATGCGGCCGATCAGCTCGGTCTCCATCTGCAGGGAGAGCTTGATCTTCCAGGTCCAGCTCACCACCCCCTGCAGCCACTTGTCGGCCGGGCGGTGTTGCAGGTTGAGTCTGAGGTGATGGGCGATGATCCCTTCGCAGGGGCTGGCACCCTCATCGTCGCCGGCGACCAGCGCCAGGTTGAGGATCCCCTCGTTGCGGCCGCGCAACATGGCCAGCACCCGGTGGGAGGGGGCCTTGTGCAGGGGTTCGTCGTGTTCGAAGTAGTCCTTGAACTTGGCCCCTTCCTGCTCCTTGCCTGCCACTACGCGGGCACGCAGGGTGGCGTTGTGCCACAGGTAGTCCCGCAACTTCTCAAGGAGATCCGCCTGCTCGGCGAAACGCTCCATCAGGATGTAACGGGCACCGTCGAGGGCGGCCTTGCCGTCGGTGATCCCCTGCTCGGCATTGAGGAAGCGAACCGCCTCCTGTTCGGGATCCTTCATGGGGTCACCCAGCAGCAAATCCGCCAGTGGCTCCAGCCCCGCCTCGATGGCCATCTGTCCCTTGGTGCGGCGCTTGGGCTTGTAGGGGAGGTAGAGGTCTTCCAGACGGGTCTTGCTGTCGGCCTCGTTCAGCTCGCGGGCCAGCTCGGGGGTCAGTTTGCCCTGCTCTTCGATGGAGCGCAGGATCACCTGGCGGCGATCTGCCAGTTCGCGCAGGTAGCCGAGGCGGCTCTCCAGGGTACGCAGCTGGCTGTCGTCCAGACCGCCTGTCACCTCTTTGCGGTAACGGGCGATGAAGGGCACGGTCGCGCCTTCGTCCAGCAGGCGAACGGCTGCCTGCACCTGTTCCGGGCGGGCATTCAGCTCACCGGCGATCTGATGTTCTATTACGTGGCTTTGCATCGAGGGTCTCTTGGTCAGGTCCTGTCTCACTGGCCAGCGTGGGGCTGTGTCGCCGAACAGGGGGTCTGTCCTGGCGATACTTTAGATACCTGCCAGGCCACTGCCGCGCGGGCCGGTTGGCGCCGCAAGGCGCCGGGTGTGAGCACTATATGGGGTCGGGCAGCGGGATGCCACCCCGGCAGAAATGACGTTTCTCATACCCAGTGGGCGGACATGCTCGGTCTCTCCTGGCCTTGTCAGCCGATTTGGCAGTGAGGGTCGGCCTGGCTTATTTGGGATAGCTGATCTCATTGATGTACCAGCAGGCGTCACCCACTGGCGTTTGAACCATGGCTTCATCGCCCACCTCTTTCTTGAGCAGGGCACGGGCCATGGGGGAGTCGATGGAGATGTAATCCTTGCGGCCGAAGATCTCGTCATAGCCGACGATGCGAAAGCGCTTGGTCTCACCCTCGTCGTTTTCCACCTCGACCCAGGCACCGAAGAAGACCTTGCCCTCCTGGGAGGGGGAGTAGTCGACTATGGTCAGCTCTTCCAGGCACTTGCGCAGGTAGCGAACCCGGCGGTCGATCTCCCGCAGGCGTTTCTTGTTGTACTGGTAATCGGCATTCTCGCTGCGATCACCCAGGCCCGCCGCCCAAGCTACTTTTTTGGTGACATCGGGCCTCTCCTCCCGCCAGAGCATGTCGTGCTCCTGCCGGAGCCTGGTGTAGCCTTCACGGGTAATGAGTTTGGTTTTCATGGGGTTATCACTCCCTCGCCAATTGCATCCGGTTGCCCGGGATCTTAGTCATTGTCGCCGCCCTGTCGAGCAAAAAGCAGAGCTGGCCATCCATCCTTCCCGGCTCCGGGGCCGAATGAGGGCAATAACCGGTAACATATTTATGCTTTGTGGTTGCAGGGGGCGGCTCTAGTATGAGGGGAGACAGAAAAGAGAGGTGGCAATGAGTCAGCAATACAAGGTCCTGGTGGTGGACGACGATCTGAAACTGCGTTCCTTGCTGGAGCGCTACCTCACCGAGCAGGGGTTTGTAGTGCGGGGTGTCGCCAACGGGGAGCAGGCCGATCGCCTGCTGACGCGTGAAAACTTCAGCCTGATGGTGCTTGATCTGATGCTGCCGGGGGAAGATGGCCTCTCCATCTGCCGTCGCCTGCGCGAGGCCGGCAACCAGATCCCTGTCTTGATGCTCACCGCCAAGGGGGACGAAGTGGATCGTATCGTCGGTCTGGAGATGGGGGCCGACGATTATCTGCCCAAGCCGTTCAACCCCCGTGAGCTGCTGGCCCGGATCCGCGCCGTGCTGCGCCGCCATACCGTGGAGCTGCCCGGCGCCCCTTCCGCGGCGGAGAAGATGGTGAGTTTCGGGGCCTACCAGCTCAATCTGGCGACCCGTGAACTGAGCCGTGATGGCGAACCGGTTGCCCTGACCAGCGGGGAGTTCGCCGTGCTCAAGGTGCTGGTGAGTCATCCTCGTGAACCGCTCTCCCGTGACAAGCTGATGAACCTGGCCCGTGGTCGCGAGTACACGGCCACCGAGCGCAGCATCGATGTGCAGGTCTCCCGCCTGCGCCGCTTGCTGGAACAGGACCCGGCCCAGCCCCGCTATCTGCAGACCGTCTGGGGTCTGGGGTATGTGTTCGTACCGGACGGTGAGAACGCATGAAGAAAGTGGGCAGCATGTTCTCCCGCATGCTCTGGTTTCTGGCTGCCGTGCTGGTGGTCTATCAAGTCGTCTCCTACGTTACCTTCTACAACTACCTGCTGGCGCCGACCGTCAAGCAGATCAGCCACCTGCTGGCAAACCAGGTCAAACTCATCTTCCCGGTGGACAACAACCAGCTGGCGCTCAGTGAAGATGCCGAGGCGCTGGTCTATGTGACCACTGGCAGCGACATCTATACCCAGAGCGAGGCGGAGCAGCACGGGCTGAATGATTCCAAGCCCTACCCCTATCTGGAGCAGAGCATCAGCCGCGAATTGAAAGGGGATACCAGGGTCAGGGTTGAAATCCAGGATCACTACATCATCTGGATCCAGCCTCCCCAGGCCAGCCAGATGTGGGTGCGCATTCCCCTGACGGAAATTGAAGATGACGACATCGAACCGCTCATCCTCTATATGAGCGTCTTGCTGGTGGTGACCCTGTTTGCAGCCTGGCGTTTTGCCCGTCAGCTGGTGCGACCGCTGGAGGATCTGGAAGCGGGGGCCGTGGCGGTGGCGCGCGGCAACTTTCCCGATGCCCTGGGGGAGCAGGGCTCGCGGGAGGTGCGCCGCCTGACCCGCACCTTCAACCACATGTCGAGCTCCATCAAGGGGCTGATCGAGGAGCGCAACCTGATGATGGCCGGGGTATCCCACGATTTGCGCACCCCTCTCACCCGCATTCGTCTCGCAACCGAGATGATGTCCTCGGGGGATGAGTACCTCAAGGAGAGCATCAATGCGGACATCGATGAGTCGAACGGCATCATTGATCAGTTCATCGATTACATTCGCCCGAACGAGGGGCTCGATGCCCGGCCCGTCGACCTGACCCAGCTCATTCACGATGCGTTGCTGATGCAGACCGATCAGGGACTGGAAGTGGAGCTGCTCCTGCCGGAGGAGGCGGTGCGTGTGGCCTGCCATCCCATCAGCATTCGCCGTATCCTCAACAATCTGTCGGGCAACTCCCTGCGCTATGGTGCGACTCGGTTGCAGGCCGAGCTCAGGGATGATGGCCACTGGGTGCGGCTGCGACTCTCCGACAATGGCCCGGGGATTGCAGAAGAGGACTACTCCCGGGTGCTCAAGCCCTTCACCCAGGGCAATGTGGCGCGCACCGGTGGCGGGAGTGGGCTGGGGCTGGCCATCGTTACCAAGATAGTCTCCCAGCATCACGGCACCATCAGGTTGGGGCGCTCCGAACTGGGGGGCTTGCAGGTGGAGATCCGGCTACCCAAGAACCAGCCGCTGGAGTGGATGGATTGAAAGCAGGGCGTATCGAGAGATGCGCCCTTTTTTCTGTTAGGGGTGGGGGTCGCTCACCTTGCGGTAGCGCTTGCCATATTTGAGTTGCTGGATAAGCAGGGCGGCGACGATGAGAGCCAACCCGATGGGGGTTGCCGGGTGAATGGTTTCGCCGATCAACAGGTTGAGCAGCACCAGAGAGGCAAACGGCGAGATGAAGATGAGGTTGCTGATGGGGGCTGTGTTGGTGGCGTGGCGCAGGGCCATCAGCCAGAGCACGAAACCGAAGCCCATCTCGAACAGCCCCACATAGATGGCGCCGGCCCATCCCTGCCAGGCGGTCATGGCAAAGTCCGAGAGCAACCAGGTCGCCACGATGATGAAGGGCAGGCTGATGAGGAAGCCGAGCAGCAGGCTGACGACGGGATCCCCCTGATTGCGGGTGTTGAGGATCCAGTAACCGGCCCAGATCAGGGTCGACACCAGCGCCAGCGTGACGCCGAGGGGGCTGTCGAACTGTAGACCGAACACGTCCCCCCTGGTGGCGATCACCAGGGCGCCGAAATAGCCGAGCACGATGGCGACGCCATCGCGGCGGCGCAGCTTTTGACCGAGGAAGGGAACGGCCAGCAGGCTGAGGGTGATGGCCCAGGTGTAGTTGAGAGTCTGTGCCTGCTGGGCGGGCAGCAGATCATATGCCTTGAACAGCAGCAGGTAATAGAGAAAGGGGTTCAGGACCCCGAGAGCGAGGTAGTAGAGGGGGCGACTCTTGATGTAGTCGAGCAGTAGCGGCAGTTTGCCCTGACAGGCCACAATGCACCCCAGGGTCAGGGTCGAGGTGCAGGCCGCGACCAGCAGCAGCTGTACCGGTTCAAAGTAGGCGAGGGAGATCTTGAAGGCGCTGGCCACCGTGGACCAGAGGGCGACGGCACAGAGCCCGTACTGGTAGGCTTTCTTCTGATTCTTGAGCATGGGATGGGTTCCGCAGACAGGGGCGAGGGCGCAGTCTATCAGCCTGTTTGCAACATTGTCGTTACCCCTGCCAGGCAAGGGCTTGCCCAGCCGTTGGCGAGATCCATCTGTCACATAAAATTGCGCACAATCTGTCCGCCTTCACTTGCGTGAGTGGAAAAAATCCGTATAATCCCCTCCGCTTGCCCATGAGGCAGCCAGACGATATGTCTGCTTGCTGAGCTTCCCGTTTACGAGTTGCCAGCCATACAGTCCTCCCGATATGGGAGGAAACGTGAAAAATCACACCTCTGGCGGGAGTAGTCCCGGTCGGGCGGTGTTGATTTATGTTCTTTTATCTATTGGAGCTCTGTCAATGCAGAACCAAAGAATCCGTATCCGCCTGAAGGCTTTTGATCATCGCCTGATCGATCAATCCACTGCGGAAATCGTTGAAACTGCTAAGCGCACTGGCGCGCAGGTTCGCGGTCCTATCCCGCTGCCGACTCGCAAAGAGCGTTTCACCGTTCTGATCTCCCCGCACGTCAACAAAGACGCGCGTGATCAGTACGAGATCCGCACTCACAAGCGTCTGGTAGACATCGTTGAGCCGACTGACAAGACCGTAGACGCTCTGATGCGTCTGGATCTGGCAGCTGGTGTAGACGTCCAGATCAGCCTGGGTTAATTACGGAAAGAGGTTGATAACAATGACAATCGGTCTTGTAGGTCGCAAAGTGGGTATGACTCGCATCTTCACTGAAGATGGCGTTTCTATCCCGGTGACTGTTATCGAAGTTGAAGCTAACCGTGTAACTCAGGTCAAATCTGTAGAAACCGACGGCTACAACGCTATTCAGGTTACCACTGGCGCCAAGAAAGCCAGCCGCGTAACCAAGCCGGAAGCTGGCCACTTCGCCAAAGCTGGTGTAGAAGCCGGTCGCGGTCTGTGGGAATTCCGCCTGAACAACGGTGAAACTTTCACTGTTGGTAGCGAGCTGAAAGTAGATCTTCTCGCTGACGTTAAGCTGGTAGACGTTACCGGCACATCCAAGGGTAAAGGTTTTGCCGGTACTGTTAAGCGCTGGAACTTCCGTACCCAGGATATGACCCACGGTAACTCCCTGTCCCACCGTGTACCTGGCTCCATCGGTCAAAACCAGACCCCGGGCCGTGTATTCAAGGGCAAGAAGATGGCTGGTCACATGGGTGCTGAGCGTGTAACGACTCAGAACCTGGAACTGGTTCGTGTTGACGCTGAACGCAACCTGCTGCTCATCAAAGGCGCAGTACCGGGTGCAACCAACGGCAACGTGATCGTCAAACCTGCCGTCAAAGCGTAACGTCTGAGGAGATAGTAATGGAATTGGTAATGAAAGACGCCAAGAGCGCTCTTGAAGTTTCCGAGACTACCTTCGGGCGCGAATTCAACGAAGCTCTGGTTCACCAGGTTGTCGTTGCATATGCCGCTGGTGCCCGTCAGGGTACTCGTGCGCAGCTGACTCGCTCTGAAGTGTCTGGTGGCGGCAAAAAGCCGTGGCGTCAGAAGGGTACTGGTCGTGCCCGTGCTGGCTCCATCCGTTCGCCCATCTGGCGTTCCGGTGGTGTGACCTTTGCTGCTAAGCCGCAAGATCACAGCCAGAAAGTAAACAAGAAGATGTACCGCGGCGCTATCCGTAGCATCCTGTCCGAGCTGGTACGTCAAGAGCGCCTGATCGTTGTTGAGAAGTTCGGCATCGAAGCGCCGAAGACCAAAGAACTGATCGCCAAGCTGAAAGAAATGGAACTGACTGACGTTCTGATCGTGACTGCTGAAGTCGATGAGAACCTGTTCCTGGCTGCTCGTAACCTGTACAAAGTTGACGTGCGTGACGTTGCCGGTATCGACCCGGTCAGCCTGATCGCTTTCGACAAGGTTCTGATGACTGCTGACGCAGTTAAGCAAATCGAGGAGATGCTGGCATGATCCGTGAAGAGCGTCTGCTGAAAGTTCTGAAGGCTCCGCACATCTCTGAAAAGAGCACCATGGTCGCAGAAAAGCAGAACACTATCGTGTTCAAAGTTGCTGTTGATGCCACCAAGGCGGAAGTCAAAGCTGCAGTTGCGAAACTGTTCGAGGTCGAAGTTGAGACCGTCCGTACCCTGAACATGAAGGGTAAGACCAAGCGCGCAGGTGCACGCGTAGGCCGTCGTTCCGATTGGAAAAAGGCTTATGTGACCCTGAAAGCTGGTCAGGACATCGACTTCATGGGCGCAGCCGAGTAAGAGGAGTTCTGAAAAATGGCAATCGTTAAGTGCAAGCCTACTTCTCCGGGCCGCCGCCACGTCGTCAAGATCGTCAACCAAGAGCTGTACAAGGGCAAGCCCTTCGCCGCTCTGCTGGACAGCAAAAGCAAGTCCGGTGGCCGTAACAACAACGGTCGTATCACCACTCGTCATATCGGTGGTGGTCACAAGCAACACTACCGTCTGATCGACTTCAAGCGCGACAAAGACGGCATTCCGGCCAAAGTTGAGCGTCTGGAATACGATCCCAACCGTACCGCAAACATCGCCCTGGTGCTGTATGCAGACGGTGAGCGTCGTTACATCCTGGCTCCGAAAGGCCTGAAAGCTGGTGATGCAATCGCCTCTGGTGCTGATGCTGCCATCAAGGTAGGTAACACCCTGCCGATGCGCAACATCCCGGTCGGTTCTACCGTTCACGCCGTTGAGATGAAGCCTGGTAAAGGTGCCCAGCTGGCTCGTTCCGCTGGTACTTTCATCCAGATCCTGGCTCGTGAAGGTAACTATGTAACTCTGCGTCTGCGTTCCGGCGAAGTACGTAAAGTTCTGGCCGAGTGCCGCGCTACCATCGGTGAAGTGGGTAACTCCGAGCACATGCTGCGTCAACTGGGTAAAGCCGGTGCTAACCGCTGGCGTGGTATTCGTCCGACCGTTCGCGGTATGGCGATGAACCCGGTTGATCACCCGCACGGTGGTGGTGAGGGTCGTAACAAGGGCATGCAGCCTGTGTCCCCATGGGGCCAGAAGGCTAAGGGCTTCAAGACCCGTAAGAACAAGCGTACCGACAAGTACATCGTACGTCGTCGTAACAAGTAATTGTTAACATAGAGGAATCACCATGCCACGTTCTCTCAAGAAGGGTCCATTTATCGACCTGCACTTGCTGAAGAAGGTAGAGAAAGCGGTGGAAAGCGGGGATAAAAAGCCGGTTAAGACCTGGTCCCGTCGTTCAATGATCATCCCGAACATGATCGGTTTGACCATCGCTGTCCATAATGGTCGTCAGCACGTTCCGGTTTTCGTTACCGAAGAAATGATCGGTCACAAACTGGGTGAATTCGCACCGACTCGTACTTATCGCGGCCATGCTGCTGATAAGAAGGCTAAGAAGCGCTAAGGGATAAATGATGGAAGCTATCGCTAAACACCGTTATGCCCGTACTTCTGCCCAGAAAGCTCGTCTGGTAGCCGATCAAGTACGTGGTCTGTCCGTAGACAAGGCTCTGAACATCCTGACCTTCAGCCCGAAAAAGGCTGCTGTTCTGGTGAAGAAAGTGCTGGAATCTGCCATTGCCAACGCTGAGCACAACGAAGGTGCCGATATCGACACCCTGCGTGTTGCCACCATCATGGTAGACGAAGGTCCCTCCATGAAGCGCATCCGCCCGCGTGCCAAAGGTCGCGCGGATCGTATCCTCAAGCGTACCGCTCACATCACTGTAGTGGTATCCGACGCTAAGGCTGGGAGATAAGCAATGGGTCAGAAAGTACATCCTAATGGCATTCGCCTGGGTATTACCAAGCCTTGGAATTCTACCTGGTTCGCGAACACCAAAGACTTCGCTGACAACCTGTACAGCGATTTCCAAGTACGCCAGTTCCTGACCAAGGAGCTGAAAAACGCTTCCTTGTCCAAGATCACTATCGAGCGTCCGGCCAAGAGCATCCGTGTGACCATTCACACCGCTCGTCCGGGTGTCGTGATCGGCAAGAAAGGCGAAGACGTTGAAAAACTGCGCAAAGCTGTAGCCGCAATCGCTGGCGTGCCTGCTCAGATCAACATTTCCGAAGTCCGCAAGCCGGAGCTGGATGGCAAACTGGTTGCCGACAGCATCACTTCCCAGCTGGAGCGTCGCGTAATGTTCCGTCGTGCTATGAAGCGCGCCGTACAGAACGCCATGCGCCTGGGTGCCAAGGGCATCAAAGTGGAAGTTTCCGGCCGTCTGGGCGGCGCTGAAATCGCGCGTACCGAATGGTACCGTGAAGGTCGTGTGCCCCTGCACACCCTTCGCGCCGACATCGACTACGCAACTTCTGAAGCCCACACCACTTACGGTGTGATCGGCGTTAAAGTTTGGATCTTCAAGGGCGAAGTTCTGGGCGGTCTGGCTGCAGTCAATGCTGCCGCTGCTCAAGAGCAAGCTCCTGCGAAGCCCAAGCGTGACAACAAGCGCCGCGCTGCCAAGTAAGGAGATTCGGTAAATGTTGCAACCTAAGCGTACTAAATTCCGCAAGACCCACAAGGGTCGTAACCGCGGTCTGGCCAATGCCGGTAACGAAGTATCCTTCGGTACCTTTGGCCTGAAGGCGACATCTCGTGGTCAACTGACTGCTCGTCAAATCGAAGCAGCCCGTCGTGCCATGACCCGTCACGTTAAGCGTCAAGGCAAGATCTGGATCCGTGTGTTCCCGGACAAGCCCATCACCGAAAAGCCCCTCGAAGTTCGTATGGGTAAAGGTAAGGGTAACGTGGAATACTGGGTTTGCCCGATCCAGCCTGGCAAGGTTCTGTACGAGATGGATGGTGTACCTGAGGCTCTGGCGCGTGAAGCGTTTGCCCTGGCCGCAGCTAAGCTGTCTGTTCAGACCACTTTCGTAATTAAGACGGTGATGTGATGAAAGCCCAAGATCTGCGTCAAAAGAGCGTCGAAGAACTGAACCAGGAGCTGCTGGGTCTGCTGCGTGAGCAATTCAACATGCGCATGCAAGCTTCCACCGGCCAGCTGGCTCAGACTCACACTCTGAAACAAGTGCGTCGTGACGTCGCACGTATCAAGACTGTACTGACTGAGAAGGCAGGTGCGTAATGACTGACAAGATCCGTACTCTGCAAGGTCGTGTAATTAGCGACAAGATGGACAAGTCCATCACCGTCGCTATCGAGCGCAAGGTAAAGCACCCGATCTACGGTAAGATCATCAAGCGTACTACCAAGCTGCACGTGCATGACGAGAACAACGAGTGCAAGGCTGGCGATCTCGTGGAAATCCGCGAGTGCCGCCCGCTGTCCAAGACCAAGTCCTGGACCCTGGTTGCTGTCGTAGAAAAGGCCTAATTCGGTACTTTTTAGCCCAAACGGCCCCCCATCGGGGCCGTTTGTTTTTTAGGCTACCTTTTCAAAAATAGCTGTGTTATAGTTTCGCGCCTTTTGAAGGCAGCCAGATCCCATCAGGGATAAGAAGTAAACAAAGCGGAGCACTAAGATGATCCAGATGCAAAGTATGCTGGGTGTTGCCGACAACTCCGGCGCTCGCAGTGTAATGTGTATTAAGGTTCTGGGTGGTTCGCACCGCCGTTATGCCGGCATCGGCGACATCATCAAGGTTTCCATCAAGGAAGCCATTCCTCGCGGTAAAGTGAAGAAAGGTGATGTGTATAACGCGGTGGTCGTACGCACCCGTAAAGGCGTTCGTCGTCCGGACGGCTCTGTCATCCGTTTCGACAACAATGCGGCTGTGTTGCTTAACAACAACCAACAGCCAATCGGTACTCGTATTTTTGGCCCGGTGACCCGTGAACTCCGTAACGAGAAGTTCATGAAGATTGTGTCCCTGGCACCCGAAGTACTGTAAGGAGTCGAACGATGGCAGCTAAAATCCGTCGCGAAGACGAAGTAATTGTTCTTACCGGCAAAGACAAGGGCAAGCGTGGCAAAGTCACTCAAGTCCTGATTGCAAAAGGTAAGGTAATCGTGGAAGGCATCAACCAGGTGAAGAAACACCAAAAGCCGGTACCCGCACTGGGTCAGGCTGGCGGCATCGTCACCAAAGAAGCCCCCATCGATGTATCTAACGTCGCGCTGTTCAACTCTGCCACTGGCAAGGCTGACCGCGTTGGTTTCCGGATTGAAGACGGCAAGAAAGTCCGTTTCTTCAAATCCACCGGCGAACTTGTGAAGTAATTGGAGTTTAACGATGGCGAAACTGCATGATTACTACAAATCCGATGTAGTAAATGAACTGTCCAAGCAGTTCGGTTACAAGACTATCATGCAAGTCCCTCGGATCGAGAAAATCACCCTGAACATGGGTGTTGGTGAAGCGATCTCTGACAAGAAGTTGCTGGAAAATGCTGCTGCCGATATGGCTGCCATTTCCGGTCAGAAGCCGCTGATCACCAAAGCACGCAAATCTGTTGCGGGCTTCAAGATTCGTGAAGGCTACCCGATAGGTTGTAAAGTAACCCTGCGTGGCGAGCGTATGTGGGAGTTCCTGGAACGGCTGATTTGCATCTCCGTACCGCGTATCCGTGACTTCCGTGGTCTGAACGCCAAGGCGTTCGATGGCCGTGGTAACTACTCCATGGGCGTGCGTGAGCAAATCATCTTCCCGGAAATCGACTATGACAAGGTCGATCGCGTCCGTGGTCTGGATATCACCATCACCACTTCCGCGAATACCGACGAAGAAGGCCGTGCTCTGCTGGCTGCCTTTAACTTCCCATTCCGCAAGTAAGGTTAGGGTTATGGCTAAAACATCCATGAAAGCACGTGAAGCAAAGCGTGCGAAGCTGGCAGCCAAGTTCGCGACCAAGCGTACCGAGCTGAAAGCTATCATCGTTGATATGAACGCTTCTGAAGAAGCGCGTTGGGATGCTGTCTTGCAACTGCAACAGCTGCCCCGTGATTCCAGTCCGTCCCGCCAGCGTAACCGTTGCAACATCACTGGTCGTCCGCACGGTTTCCTGCGGAAGTTTGGCCTCTCTCGCATCAAGGTGCGTGAGCATGCCATGAAGGGCGAAATTCCGGGCCTCAAAAAGGCCTCTTGGTAAGAATCTCGGGAGTTAGACTATGAGCATGCAAGATCCGATCGCGGATATGCTGACCCGCATCCGTAACGGTCAGGCGGCGAGCAAAGTTGCGGTTTCCATGCCTTCTTCCAAGCTGAAAGTGGCTATCGCCAAAGTGCTGAAAGAAGAAGGTTACATCGCTGGCTACAACGTAGCTGGTGACGTGAAACCGGAACTGGAAATCGAACTGAAGTATTTCCAGGGCAAGCCGGTTGTAGAACTGATCCAACGCGTGAGCCGTCCCGGCCTGCGTATTTACAAGCGCACTACTGATCTGCCGAAAGTCATGGGCGGTCTCGGTGTTGCTATCGTGTCCACGTCTAAAGGTGTGATGACCGACCGTGCTGCCCGCAAGGCAAGCATGGGTGGTGAGATCATCTGCTACGTCGCTTAATAGGAGGTCGGAAATGTCTCGCGTTGCTAAGGCACCCGTCACTATTCCTGCTGGCGTAGAGGTGACTCTGAACGGCCAAGAACTGTCCATCAAAGGTGGTAAGGGTTCCCTGGTTCGTTCCATCCACGCCGGTGTAGAAGTGACCAAAGAAGACAATGTACTGAAGTTCGCCCCGCGCGACGGCATCGCTGGTGCTGACGCTCAGGCCGGTACTGCCCGTGCATTGGTCAACAACATGGTAGTCGGTGTTACCCAAGGCTTCGAGCGCAAGCTGCAGCTGGTTGGTGTAGGTTACAAAGCCTCCATCAAGGGCAATGCTGTTGCGCTGGCACTGGGCTTCTCTCACCCGGTAGAGCATGCGCTGCCGGCTGGTGTCACCGCTGAATGTCCGTCCGCCACCGAGATCGTTCTGCGTGGTGTGGACAAGCAGCTGGTTGGCCAAGTCGCCGCCGATATCCGTGCTTACCGCGCTCCGGAGCCCTACAAGGGCAAGGGTGTACGCTATGCCAACGAGCAAGTGCGTACTAAAGAAGCTAAGAAGAAGTAAGGTAACACTATGGACAAGAAAGCAGCTCGTCTCCGTCGTGCTACTCGTGCTCGGAAAAAGATGCAGGAACTGGGAGCTACCCGTCTGGTTGTTCACCGTACCCCGCGTCATATCTATGCGCAGGTTATTGCAGCCAACGGTTCCGAAGTTCTGGCCTCTGCTTCCACAGTAGAGAAAGCCATCAGTGAAGCTCTGAAATACACCGGTAACGCAGATGCTGCTACCGCTGTAGGTAAGGCTATCGCTGAGCGTGCTATTGCCAAAGGCGTTCAGAACGTATCTTTCGATCGTTCCGGTTTCAAGTATCACGGTCGTGTAGCCGCTCTGGCTGCCGCTGCTCGTGACGCTGGTCTTCAGTTCTAAGCTAGGAGTCGAAGATGGCTAAAGTCGAATCTCAAGCCGGCGAACTGCAAGAAAAGCTCATTGCAGTAAACCGTGTTTCGAAAACTGTTAAAGGTGGTCGTATCATGTCCTTCACCGCGTTGACCGTGGTGGGTGATGGTAACGGCCGTGTAGGTTACGGTTACGGTAAGGCCCGTGAAGTTCCGGCCGCCATTCAAAAGGCGATGGAACAGGCTAAGCGTAACCTGAACAAGGTTGAGCTGAACAACGGCACCCTGCACCACCCGGTGCGTGGCGTTCACTCTGGCTCCACCGTGTTCATGAAGCCGGCCTCCCAAGGTACTGGTATCATTGCAGGCGGCGCCATGCGTGCCGTACTGGAAGTCGCTGGTATCCACAACGTGCTGGCCAAGACCTACGGTTCCACCAACCCAATCAACGTTGTTCGCGCAACTGTCGACGCTCTGGTTCACGGTCAATCACCGGAACAGATCGCGGCCAAGCGTGGTCTGCGCGTTGAAGAAATTCTGGGGTAATGCGACATGGCTAACACTGTAAAAGTAACTCAAACTCGCAGCTCTATCGGCCGTCTGCCAAAGCACAAGGCGACTCTGCGTGGTCTGGGTCTGCGTCGCATTGGTCACACCGTTGAGCTGGAAGATACTCCCTGCGTACGCGGCATGATCAACCAGGTTTATTACATGGTTAAGGTGGAGGGCTAAGCATGCGTCTGAATACTCTGTCTCCGGCCGCTGGCTCCAAGCGCGTCAAGCACCGTCCGGGCCGTGGTATCGGTTCTGGTCTGGGCAAGACCGGTGGTCGTGGTGTTAAAGGTCAAACCTCTCGTTCCGGTGGCGGCAAGGTCCGCAACGGTTTCGAAGGCGGCCAGATGCCTTTGAAAATCCGTCTGCCGAAGTTCGGTTTCTTCTCTCGCAAATCTTTGGTTTCTGCCGAAGTGCGCCTGAACGAAATCGCCCTGGTAGAAGGTGATGTGGTCGACGTGAGCACTCTGAAGCAAGCCGGTGTTATTACCAAAAACATCGTGTTCGCTAAAGTTGTTCTGTCTGGCAACATTGACCGTGCTGTGACCGTTCGTGGTCTGTCCGTCACCAAGGGTGCACGTGCAGCCATCGAGGCCGCTGGCGGTAAAATCGAGGAATAATCAGTACAATGGCTAAGAAACCAGGATTGGATGTTAAAGCACAAGGTGGTCTGAGCGAACTGAAGAGCCGTCTGCTCTTCGTTCTCGGGGCAATTATCGTGTTCCGTGCAGGCTCTTATGTGCCGATCCCTGGTATTGACGCCGCCGTACTGGCCGAGTTGTTCCAACAACAGAAGGGCACCATCATTGAGATGTTCAACATGTTCAGTGGTGGTGCACTCTCGCGTGCTTCTATTCTTGCACTGGGGATCATGCCGTACATTTCGGCGTCGATCATTATCCAGTTGCTGACTGTGGTTCACCCTGCTCTTGCTGAACTCAAGAAAGAAGGTGAATCCGGCCGTCGCAAGATTAGCCAATATACCCGTTGGGGCACGCTGGTTTTGGGAACGTTCCAGGCCATTGGTATTGCAACAGGTCTGCCGAATATGATGCAAGGACTCGTGACTCATCCGGGTTTGGGCTTCTATTTCACAGCCGTTGTGAGTCTGGTCACCGGTACCATGTTCTTGATGTGGTTGGGTGAACAGATTACCGAGCGTGGGATTGGTAATGGTATCTCGTTGATTATCTTCACAGGTATCGTCGCCGGTCTGCCTCATGCCATTGGCGCTACGGCCGAACAGGCACGTCAAGGGGAATTGCACATCCTGCTGTTGTTGTTGCTGGGCTTGATTGTTTTCGCTGTGACTTACTTTGTGGTGTTCGTGGAGCGTGGTCAGCGTCGTATCGTCGTTAACTATGCCAAGCGTCAACAAGGCCGCCAAGTATTCGCTGCGCAAAGCACACACCTGCCGTTGAAAGTGAATATGGCCGGTGTGATTCCTGCGATTTTCGCATCCAGCATCATCCTCTTCCCGGGTACCATTACCTCCTGGTTTGGTCAGGGCGAGGGCAAGATCGCTGACATCCTGCAACAGGTCTCTATGGTCCTGCAGCCGGGTCAGCCCTTGTACGAGATGCTCTATGCAGCAGCCATTATCTTCTTCTGCTTCTTCTATACCGCGCTGGTGTTCAACCCCCGCGAGACAGCAGATAACCTGAAGAAGAGTGGAGCCTTTATCCCGGGGATCCGCCCGGGCGAGCAGACAGCACGTTACATCGATAAGGTTATGACTCGCCTGACATTGGCAGGCGCGCTCTATATTACCTTTATCTGTCTGGTACCCCAGTTCCTGATGACTGCCTGGAACGTACAGTTCTACTTCGGTGGCACCTCGCTGCTGATTATTGTGGTAGTTATCATGGACTTCATGGCTCAGGTTCAGACCCATATGATGTCTCATCAATATGGCGACGTCCTGAGGAAGGCCAACCTGAAGGGCTACGGCCGCTAAAGGTCGGCGTAGTTACGGAGTTAAGCAATGAAAGTTCGTGCTTCCGTTAAGGCAATCTGCCGTAACTGCAAAATCATCAAGCGTCACGGTGTGGTGCGTGTGATTTGCAGCGAGCCAAAGCATAAACAGCGCCAAGGCTAATTTTTTACGGTTAGTACTTGCAACAAATAGTTGTGCTGGCTAATATAGCCAGCCAACTTTTGTTGTGTATTGGTTGACCGCCACGTATCCGCTCACGGGCTTTGTGGTGGTCGTTATCTACTATATGTAGGAGTGAATAGTGGCCCGTATCGCTGGCATTAACATTCCTGACCATAAACATGCAGTCATTGCGTTGACTGCTATTTATGGCGTCGGTCGTACCCGCTCCAAGGCCATCTGTGCCGCAGCCGGTATCGCTGAGAATGTGAAAATTAAAGACCTGGACGAAGCTCAGATCGAGAGTCTGCGTGAACAAGTAGGTAAATTCACCGTTGAAGGTGACCTGCGTCGTCAGATTTCCATGAACATCAAGCGATTGATGGATCTGGGTTGCTACCGTGGTTTGCGTCACCGTCGTAGCCTGCCTGTTCGTGGTCAACGTACCAAGACCAACGCTCGTACCCGTAAGGGTCCGCGCAAGGCTATCAAGAAGTAACGGGAAGGTAGAAAATGGCTAAAACTCCGACTCGTGCTCGCAAGCGCGTTAAAAAGCAAGTGAGCGACGGTATTGCGCACGTTCATGCATCTTTCAACAACACAATCGTGACCATTACTGACCGTCAGGGCAATGCTCTGTCTTGGGCTACCTCTGGTGGTTCCGGTTTCCGTGGTTCCCGTAAGTCCACTCCGTTTGCTGCCCAGGTAGCTGCTGAGCGTGCTGGTGAGATCGCCAAAGAATACGGCGTGAAGAACCTGGAAGTCATGGTCAAAGGTCCGGGTCCCGGTCGTGAGTCTTCCATCCGCGCTCTGAACGCGGCTGGTTTCCGCATCACTAACATTACTGATGTGACTCCGATCCCGCACAACGGTTGTCGTCCTCCCAAGAAGCGCCGCGTGTAACGCTGTAGCTACTTGGTCTAGGATTGTTGGAGAAAGAAGATGGCAAGATATATCGGTCCTAAGCTTAAGCTTAGCCGTCGTGAGGGCACCGACCTCTTCCTGAAGTCTGGTGTTCGTGCGATTGATTCTAAGTGCAAGATTGACACCGTTCCTGGTCAACACGGTGCGCGTAAAGCGCGTCTGTCCGACTACGGTGTGCAACTGCGCGAGAAACAAAAAGTACGTCGTATCTACGGCGTATTGGAAAAACAGTTCCGCAACTACTACCGCGACGCTGCCCGTCAAAAAGGTAACACCGGTGAAAACCTGTTGCAGCTGCTGGAAGGTCGTCTGGACAACGTCGTCTACCGCATGGGCTTCGGCGCCACTCGTGCTGAATCTCGTCAGCTGGTGAGCCACAAAGCCATCATGGTAAACGGCCGCGTTGTGAATGTTCCTTCTTTCCAGGTATCCCCTGAGGACGTGATCTGCGTTCGCGAGAAGGCTAAGAAGCAAGCGCGTATCAAAGCTTCCCTGGAAGTTGCTGGTCAGCGCGAGAAGCCGACTTGGGTAGAGGTTGACGCTGCTAAGATGGAAGGTGCCTTCAAGCGCCTGCCGGAGCGTTCCGACCTGTCTGCCGATATTAACGAACAGCTGATCGTCGAGCTTTACTCCAAGTAAAGCTAGCTTCTAAAGAGAGGACACAATGCTGGGTTCTGTAACAGATTTTCTTAAACCGCGGCTAGTTGACATCGAGCAAGTTAGCCCGACTCACGCGAAAGTGACTCTCGAGCCGCTTGAGCGTGGCTTTGGCCACACGCTGGGCAATGCTCTGCGTCGTATTTTGCTGTCATCTATGCCCGGTTGTGCGGTTACTGAAGTCGAGATCGACGGAGTACTGCACGAGTACAGCAGCAAAGAAGGTGTACAGGAAGACATTCTTGAAATCCTGCTCAACCTGAAAGGTATCGCTGTGAAGCTGGAAGGCAAGGACGAGGTAACTCTGTCCCTGACCAAGTCTGGAACAGGCCCCGTTACCGCTGGTGATATCACTCACGGTGATGAAGTCGAGATCGTAAACCCGGAGCACGTAATCTGCCACCTGACTGGTGCCAATGCTGAGATCAGCATGCGCCTGAAAGTTCAGCGCGGTCGTGGTTATGTGCCTGCTTCTGCTCGTGTTCACAACGATGATGAAGAGCGTCCTATCGGTCGCCTGCTGCTGGACTCCGCGTTCAGCCCCATCGTTCGCATCGCCTACAATGTAGAAGCGGCACGTGTGGAACAGCGCACCGACTTGGACAAGCTGGTTATCGACATGGAGACCAATGGTACTCTGGATCCGGAAGAAGCCATCCGTCGTTCCGCCACTATTCTGGCAGAGCAACTGGAAGCCTTCGTGGATCTGCGCGATGTCAGCGTGCCCGAGAAGAAAGAAGAGAAACCCGAGTTTGATCCGATTCTGCTGCGTCCTGTCGATGATTTGGAGCTGACAGTTCGTTCAGCGAACTGTCTGAAGGCAGAAGCTATCCACTATATTGGTGATCTGGTACAGCGTACCGAAGTTGAGTTGCTTAAGACTCCTAACCTCGGTAAGAAGTCCCTGACTGAGATCAAGGACGTGTTGGCCTCCCGTGGTCTGTCTCTTGGCATGCGCCTTGAGAACTGGCCGCCCGCCAGCATCGCTGACGAGTAATCCAGATTACGGGTTTCACAGATTTAGTTAGAAGGATAAGGTCATGCGCCATCGTTTGAGTGGTCGTCAACTGAACCGGAACAGCAGCCATCGTCAGGCTATGTTCCGCAACATGGCCAGCTCCCTGGTTCGTCATGAGATCATCAAGACGACTCTGCCTAAGGCAAAAGAGCTGCGTCGTGTAGTTGAACCGCTGATCACCCTTGCCAAGACTGATAGCGTTGCTAATCGTCGCCTGGCATTTGCCCGTACTCGCGATAACGCGATCGTGGCTAAGCTGTTCAATGAACTGGGCCCGCGCTACCTGGAGCGCGCCGGCGGTTATACTCGCATTCTGAAATGCGGTTTCCGTGCTGGCGACAACGCTCCTATGGCTTACATTGAGCTGGTGGACCGCCCGGCCGCTGCTGAAGCAGCTGCTGAGTGATAAAAGAAAAAGCCGGGCTTGTCCCGGCTTTTCTTTTAGTGGATTTTGATACTGCCTCTACTGCCTCTACTGCCTCTACTGCCTCTACTGCCTCTACTGCCTCTACTGCCTCTACTGCCTCTACTGCCTTGCTTTGTAAGTGAGCGATGATTTTTCAATAGTCTCTATATTAAGTCGTTTATCTCTGCCTAAACGACAGCGGTTCGTGTTACATAGCCAAGAGTAGGGTAATGTCATTGTTCATCTGTCGTATAAGTGGGTCATGAGTCATGGAGTGTGGTTGCTATAGTGCCTTTGAGGGCTTGTTTCTGTGGATAAGTTTGTTTAAAAGCTGTGCTTGGATATGAATAACTAAAAAAGTGCCGCTTTTTGCAATTTTATTGCAGAGGAGGGGTTGCCAGAACGAATTCGCTCCCTATAATGCGCCTCCATCGACACGGCAAGCGGCAACGCAGACAGCCAAGTCGATAACCTCGAAAAGCCTGTGAAAATAAGGCTTGACTCGAGAATGCGGTTGAGTAGAATGCCACTCCCGCAGCAGCCAAAAGCTGCGTTGTTCTTTAACAATTTGAATCAAGCAATCTGTG
>NZ_JBRKTB010000014.1:0-119611 GCF_053005425.1 Aeromonas sp. 25-248
ATGGTAACTGATCGTCGTTTTCCCCTGTCCGTCACGGAGGATGACGGCACTATTCGACGTCGCCAGTTCCTGATCGGTGCTGGTGGCCAGAGGGCGGACAATGGCAATTAAGCGCCCCCGCCCTCCTTTGGCCCCCGGCAGACAGCGGGGCATGGCCCTGCTGGTGGTGTTGCTCATCCTCGCGGTGATGGTGATCGTCGCCAGCAACATGAGCGGCCGCCTGCAACTGGAGCTGCGTCGCACCGCCAACCTCACCCTGGGCAAGCAGGCCTGGTGGTATGCCATGTCGGCGGAGGCCCTGGTGATCAAGGTGCTGAACCAGGACTTCAAGGATGACCCGGATCGGGTGAGTCTGGGACAGAACTGGGCGCGGGAGGACGGGGTCTTCCCGGTGGAGGATGGCACTCTCTCGGGCCGGGTGCGGGATCTGCAATCCTGCTTCAACCTCAACAGCCTGAGCGTGCCCCTCAAGGAGGGGGAGAACGGCGACGATCTCGATGCCCAGCCTTACCAGTTCAAGGTGTTCCGGGCCCTGCTCGCCCAGCTCGAGGTGGATGATTACGAAGCGGTGCAACTGACGGACGCCATCCGCGACTGGACCGACAAGGATACCCAGCTGGTCTCGAGCAACGGGGCCGAGGATGCCTACTACGAGGGACTCAATCCACCCTACCTGGTGGCTAACCAGCGGATGCTGGGCACCGACGAATTGCGGGCGGTGCGCGGGGTGAGCGCCAGCCTGTACGCCCGGTTGGCCCCCTATGTGTGCTCCCTGCCCAATGACAAGCTGGTGGTGAACATCAACACCATCCGGCCGGAGCAGGCGGCCCTGCTGGTGGGGCTCTACCAGGGGAAGATCGGGCTGGATGATGCCAAGCGGGTGCTGATCAGCCGCCCCAAGAAGGGGTGGAAGAACAAGCAGGAGATGACGGAGCAGTTGCAGGTTCAGCCGGGTGCCATCACCGGGCTGGATGGCGCCCTGGACATCAAGAGCAGCTTCTTCGAGGCCCGCCTGCTGGCGGAGGTGGGGGAGACCCGCGCCAGGCTTGAGACCGTCTTCCAGCGTGGCAAGGACAACAAGCTGGTGATGCTGCGTCGCCTGAGCGGCGGCGCCGAATAACAAGGGGGCGTGGGGCGGTTTCAGCTGGCCAGCGCATCCCCCGATTGGACTGCAACCCATGGCTGTGCGCCCGCCCCCCTGAGGGAGGAGCGGGCATGGCAGGAGAGACATTAGTGAGCGAGAGTCTGGTCATCCGTCTGGGGACCAATGCGCAGCAGCCAGTGCACTGGCTGGTCTGGTCGGCGCAGGAGCAGGAGATCATCGCCTCCGGCATCCTGGCCTCGGCGCACGCCCTCGGCGAGCTGCAGGAGCGTGCCGGTGGTCGCCCCGTGGTGACCCTGGTGCCCGGCAGCGATCTTATCTTCCGGCGGGTCAATCTGCCGGGCAAATACAGCCGCCAGAGTGCGGCGGCCCTGCCCTATCTGCTGGAGGAGCAGATCGCCTCAGACGTGGACGATCTGCACCTGGTGGTGCTCGGCCATCAGGGCCGCGAGGTGGATCTGATGGCGGTGGACAAGGGGAAGATGCACTCCTGGCTCGGCTGGCTGGAGCAGGCAGGGCTCAAGACCCTGCACCTGCTGCCCGACGTGCTGGCACTGCCGCTCGTCGCCGATGGCTGGTCAGCCCTGCAGCTGGGGGAGGAGTGGCTGGTCCGCCAGGGCCCCCGTCAGGGCATAGTGGCGGAGGAATCCCTGCTGGCCATGCTGCTGGCAGCGCAGACCGAACCCGTCACCCTGCACTGCCATACTCCCATCCCCGCCATGGCGGCGGGCAACTGGCAGGGGGCTGACCCGGAACTGCCCATGCTGTTGCTGGCGAAAGGGGCGCTGACCTGCCAGGCCAACCTGCTGCAGGGGCCCTATCGTCCCCAGACCGAATACGCCCGCTACTGGTTGCAGTGGCGCAAGGTGGCGGTGCTGGCAGGCGTATTGTTGCTGGTGGCCCTGGTACAGCGCGGTGTGCATCTGCACCAGCTGGCGGAACAGGACAAGGCCCTCAAGGCGGAGATCCGGCAGGTCTACACCCGGATCTTCCCGGGGGAGACGCGCATCGTCAACGTGCGCAGCCAGATGACCCAGCACCTCCAGCAGTTGGGGCAGGCTCCCCAGGATGGCGTCCTGTTGCTCCTGACCGAGCTGGCCCCGGTGTTTGCCGAGGTGCCCGGCCTCAAGCCCGAGGTGCTGCGCTTCGATGCAGCCCGGGGCGAGCTGAGGTTGCAGGTGACGGCCCCCGGCTTCACCGAGATCGAGCGTTTCCGCGAGCTGGCGGGCAAGCGCTTCGAGGTGCAGCAGGGTGAGGTGCGAAGCACCGAAGGCAAGGTCGAAGGGGCGCTGGTGCTCAAGGGGAGGTCGTCATGATGGACAAACTGCAGAGCTGGTGGCGCGGTATCAGTGCCCGCGAGCAGCGGCTGGTGGCGGTGGGGGGCAGCGTGTTGCTCATCGGGCTCTTCTACTGGGCGATCTGGCAGCCGGTTGCAAATCGCATTGCCGAGCGCGAGCGGCAGGTGGTGAACCAGCAGCAGACCCTGGCCTGGCTCAAGGAGAAAGGGCAGGAGGTGCTGGCGATGCAGGGGGGACAGGGGCGCCAGGTCGATACCGGCGGTACCCTGGACGGTGTGGTGAACCGCACCGCCTTCAACCAGAAGATCAAGATTGCTCGCTTGCAGCCCCAGGGTCAGGAGCTGCAGGTATGGATAGACACAGTGCCGTTCGATGATCTGCTGATCTGGCTTGCGACCCTCTCGGATCAATACGGCGTCCAGGTGCAGATCATCGAGCTGGCCCGCGAGGGGCTGGCCCCCGGGCTGGTCAAGGTCAGACGTTTGCAGTTGAGTCGTTCCCAATGAAGCGAAAAATAGTGATCGCCAGTCTCTTCCTGCTGGCCTATCTCGGTTTCCTGCTGGCCCAGTTGCCAGCATCCCTGGTGGTGCGCCATCTGCCGCTGCCCCCCAATCTGGTGCGGCTGGAGGGGGTGAGCGGCACCCTCTGGAGCGGTCAGGCCGCCCGGGTGCAATATGCCAGCGAGTCCCTCACCCAGTTGCGCTGGGATCTCGATGGCTGGTCCCTGCTGCGGCTGGCGCCCGAGGTGTCGGTGCGCTTTGGCGAGCGCAGCGGGCTCAACGGGCAGGGGATCCTGGGTTGGAACGGTGCCGCTTTCGGGCGCGACATCACCCTGAATGCGCCGGCCCCCTGGGTGCTGGATCGGGTGCCGATGAGACCCCCCTTCCCGCTGACGGCGACGGGTCAGTTGCAGCTCAAGATCGACCAGTTTGCCCAGGGCAACCCCTGGTGCGACAACCTTTACGGGGATCTTCACTGGTATGATGCACAGGCGGACACCCCGGCGGGCAAGCTGGCCCTGGGGGATCCCGAGATCACGCTCACCTGTCTCGACTCCCGGCTGGTGGCCGAGATCAAGCAGGGCTCTGAGGCGGTGCAGGTGCTGGGCAAGCTGGAGTTGCAGGCCAATCGCCAGTACCTGTTCCAGGGCACTCTGAAACCGGGTCCCGAGCTGCCGGACCAGATGAAACAGGGGCTCCCCTTCCTCGGCCAGCCCGATGGGCAGGGGCGCTTCCCACTGCGTTATCAGGGCCGCATCTGACGGCGTTGCCCATGGTTTGAACCACCCCGCCCCGGCGGGGTGGTGTCGTTATGGGGGCGCGCCGGCTGGCGCCGTGATGAGGTGATTGAGGAAGAAGCTGAACAGCTCGGCCCGGGAGTGCAGGTTCAACTTGGCGTAGAGGTGCTTGCGGTGATTCTTCACCGTGCCGCTGCCGATGCCGAGTGCATCGGCAATGGCCTCGGTATCCAGCCCCTGCAACAGCAAACCCGCCACCTGGCGCTCCCGCCGGGTTAGCTGGTCTCCCCCCACACTGGCGATAGCCTGCTCCACCGCCCCCTTGAGGTCAGTGCCATCTGACCTGGCCGGGCTGCGGGCCAGGCGGGGTGTCTCTTCCCGCCAGTGCTGGCGACACAGGGAGTGGACCAGCGGGAACAGTACCTCCAGCCTGGCCAGCTCGTCACGGCTGAGGGAGCTGCGCTTGTCGAGGCGGCCCAGAAACAGCATCAGGGTGAGGCCGCCGCGCACCGGCAGGATCAGCCCCACCTCCTCCTGCCAGCCGGTGGCCTGATAGAAGTGGTGGCGATACTCGGGGTCGAGCCGCCCCCGCGACACCTGCGCCAGGGTCCAGACCCCGGCACCCAGCCCCTGCTCCAGCGCCTGCATGAAGGGATCCTGACTGAAGTGGCGGGTGAGGTAGCGGTCGAACAATAGGGCCCGCTGATGATGCAGGTTGTCGTAGAGGTAGACGGGGCGCAGCCCCACCCCGAGCAGCAGGGCACAGTCGAATGCCACCTGTTGCTGGATGAGGCGCACCAGGGCTGCCGGGAAGCCGCTGCCGTGCAGGGCATCGACGGCGGCGGTCAGGCTCAGGGTATCCGTGGCAGGAGACGGGGGCATGGCGATGGGCTCCGGGTCAGGGAATGGTTTCCCCACGATGGCAGGATGCTAGCACGGGAGTGGCAAAACTGTCCCCTGGGGGACATATCTGCCAGCACCGCAAGCGGCGAGGATGGCCCTCTTTCTCTTGCTGTTGGAGCCCCCCATGACAAATCCTCACCTGCTCGATGAGCTGACCCAGCGCGGCCTGGTGGCCCAGAATTCCGACCCGGTGGCGCTGGCCGACCATCTTGCCACCCCGCGCACCGTCTACTGCGGCTTCGATCCTACCGCTGGCAGCCTGCACATCGGCCACCTGGTGCCACTGCTGATGCTGCGCCGCTTCCAGCTGGCGGGCCACACCCCGGTGGCTCTGGTGGGCGGGGCCACCGGTCTTATCGGCGATCCCAGCTTCAAGGCAAGCGAGCGCCCCCTCAACAGCGCCGAGACGGTGCAGGGCTGGGTCGCCAGCCTGTCGGCCCAGATAAAAGCGCTGCTGCCAGCGAGCGACGGGCTGGCGGCGTCGCTGCTGGTCAACAACGCCGACTGGATGGGGCAGATGTCCGCCCTCGATTTTCTGCGGGACATCGGCAAGCACTTCTCGGTCAACGCCATGCTGGCCCGCGAATCGGTGCGCCAGCGCCTGGCCCGCCCGGATCAGGGCATCTCGTTCACCGAGTTCTCCTACACCCTGCTGCAATCCCAGGACTTCGCCGTGCTCAACCAACGCCTCGGCTGCACCCTGCAGATCGGCGGCAACGACCAGTGGGGCAACATCACCAGCGGCATGGACCTCACTAGGCGGCTGCATCAGGCCCAGGTCTATGGCATGACGCTGCCGCTCATCACCAAGGCCGATGGCACCAAGTTCGGCAAGACCGAGGGGGGCGCCGTCTGGCTCGACCCGGCGCTCACCTCCCCTTACGCCTTCTACCAGTTCTGGCTCGGTACCGCAGACGAGGATGTCTACCGATTCCTGCGCTACTACAGCTTTATGCCGCTGGCCGAGATTGAGGCGCTGGAAGCGGAGGATGCGAAGCGGCAGGGGCGCAAGCTGGCCCAACAGGTGCTGGCGGACGAGCTGACCGAACTGGTACACGGCAAGGGGGCGCTGGCGGCGGCGCAGCGCATCAGCGAATCGTTGTTCAGTGGCGAGGTAGCGCGCCTTGGGGAGAGCGATCTGGCCCAGCTGGCGCAAGATGGCATGCCAAGCAGCTGCATCGAGGGGGAAACGGATCTGGTGACCCTGCTGGTGGAGTGCGGCCTAGCCAACTCGAAGCGGATCGCCCGCGAGCTGCTGGCGGCGGGAGCCGTCAGCGTCAACGGTGCGATCCGCCGGGATGAGCCGCTCACCGCCGACGATCGGCTGTTCGGCCGCTACCTGCTGCTGCGCCGGGGCAAGAAGCAGTACCACCTGGTGATCTACTCATGAAGGGGTGAGCGCCTCGATGACGTAGTCGAGGAAGTGGCCGACCAGGGCCGACTCGGCCCGGCGCTGGGTATAGAGGGCGTAGAAATGGGCCCCCTTGGGGCGATAGTCCGGCAGCACTTCGCGCACCACCCCCTCGGCCAGCTCGGCCGCCACCAGGTAGCGCGGCAGGCGGGCTATCCCCAGTCCCTGGCGCATCCCCTGGTGAATCGCCTTCTTGCTGCTGAAGGCCAGTTCGCCCGCTACCTCGAGAGGGATCTCGCGCCCCTGGGCAAGCAGGGGCCAGCACTCGTGGCGGCCGTACTCCTGGCTGCGGGTGATGAGACTGTGCTGGTGCAGATCCTGCGGTGTGGTGAGGGGCGGGTGGCGGTCCAGGTAGTCGGCGCTGGCGCAGAGCACCAGATCGTCCACCGCGATGGGGCGCGCCAGGTAGGGCTGGGTGCCGAGCTCGGTGCTGCGAAACGCCACGTGCAGGTTGTCGCGCAGCAGGTCGGCCGGGGTATTGCTGAAGTCGGCGATGATCCGCACCTCCGGGTGGTCGGCGCGAAAGCGCAGCAGCACCGGAGTCAGCACCACTTCTCCCCAGAGATCCGGCGCCGTGATGCGCAGCTCCCCGCACAGTGCCGAGCGGCGGCGCTGCAGGCCGTCCAGCAACTGCTCGTGCAGGGCGATCATCTGGTCGGCCTGGCGGTAGGCGAGCTCTCCTGCGTCGGTCAGTTGCACCCGGCGGGTGGTGCGACTCAGGAGCACGCTGCCGAGGCTCTGCTCCAGGTGGCGCAGATCCTTTGACGCCTTGCTCGGGGTGATGCCGAGGCGGGCCGCCGCTGCGGCGAAGGAGCCACAGCGGACGATGGCGACCAGCAGGCGCATCAGGTAGAGGGTGTCGAGCTTGTGATGACTCATGAGGGGTGGCCTATTGTGTCTTGCTGGGAATGAATGTCTTGCTTGTGTGCCTGATTATATCCTGGTGGCCCGGGTTTATAGTGGCCGCATGCCATTGCGATCCCGGGAGAGGACGATGAACAAGACACTGGGCGACAGCTTCCACTTCGAGCGAGCCGGATTGCGGCTCAAGAACCGGGCCGTGCTGGCCCCTTTGACCCACAACATGAGCGGCGCAGGTGGTGATCCCGGCCAGGCCGAGCTCGACTGGCTGGCGCGCTGCGCCCGTGGCGGCTTCGGCCTGCTCATCGCCGCCGCCACCCAGGTGCAGCCCGGCGGACGCTGCTGGGCGGGGCAGCCTGCCCTGATGACGGACGCCCAGCAGCAGGCCTTCACGGCCCTGGCCGACAGTGCGCGGCAGGCCGGGGCGCTGGCGGTGGTGCAACTGCATCACGGCGGGATGCGGGCTCTGCCCGAGCTGAACGACGGGGTGCCGGTCGGCCCGTGCGCGCTGGCGCCGGGCGGGCGTTACCCCCTCGGGGTCAAGGGGCTGAGCGAGGAGGAGATTCTGACGCTCATTGACGCCTTTGTGATCGCTGCCGAGCGGGCCCATGGCGCCGGCCTGCACGGGGTCGAGCTGCACGCAGCCCATAACTTCCTGCTCTGCAACTTCCTCAACCCCCTGCACAACCGGCGCACCGACCGCTGGGGGGGCAGCCTCGCGAACCGGGCGCGGATCCTGGTGGAGATAGTGCGCGGCATTCGCGCCCGTCTACCCCGGGGTTTCCTGGTCGGGGTGCGTCTTTCCCCCGAGAGCTATGCCCATATCCAGGGCATCGAACTGGCCCATCAGCTGGCGGTGGCGCGCCTGCTGGCGAACGAGGGGCTCGACTACCTGCACTTCTCCATGGGGGACAGCTTCAAGGCGGTGGCGGGGGATCCCGACGGCGGCGCCCTGCTGGAGGCGGTAAGGGTCGGGTTGGCCGGGCGGGTGCCGCTCATGGTGGCGGGCAAGATTCGCGACGCAGATTCGGCGGAGCGGGCTCTGGCCGGCGGCGCCGATCTGGTGGCGGTGGGCACGGCGGCCCTTGGCAATCCGGACTGGATGGAACGGGTGAGCCGCGGCCTGCCTCTGCATGCAGCCCCTTTCACGGCGGCGCACCTCACGGAGGTCGGCTTCACCCCAAGCGCCCTCGACTACCTGGCCGGCATGGGGGTGCTGGCCCCGCGCGATGCGGCCTGAGGGCTTTCATGAACGGTATGCGCTCGGCAGGCTGTTGAGCTGATGTGACAAGGCCCTCGTGAAGAGGGCCTTGTGCGTGTCAGGCGCCGAGAGGGAGCAGGTCGGCGTAGTCGTCGAGCGCCGGGAAGTGCTGGAAGGTGAGCGGCGGCATCTGGCTGTCGGGGTGACGGATGCCGAGCTGGTGGGCGATGCCGAACTCGGCCGAGGCGGCCAGGATCCGCTCGCTGTCATCCACGAAGAGGGTGCGGGCCGGGTCGAACGCCAGCCGCTCGGCCAGTGCCTGCCAGCAGTGCTGGCTCTCCTTCGACCACCCGAGCTCATGGGTGCTCACCATCAGATCGAGGTGCTGGGCGAGGCCGAGGCGTGCATCCTTCACCGACAGACTGGCGGGATGGGCATTGGTGAAGAGTACCACCTGCTTGCCGGCGGCCTTGAGTGCGGCCAGGAAGGGAATGACGTTGGGGCGCCACTGGATCTTCTCCAGGATCTCCTGTTTGAGGGCGCGGATGTCGAGCCCGAGCGTCCGGGTCCAGTAATCCACGCAGTACCAGTCGAGGGTGCCGTTGACCGCATGATAGTGGGTGTCTATCTGCGCCTTCGCCTCGGCCAGCGGCAGGCCGAGTCGCTCGGCGTAGCGCGCTGGCACCAGGGTTTGCCACAGGTGGCTGTCAAAATGGAGATCGATCAGGGTGCCATCCATGTCGAGCAACACGGTATCAATCTGGTGCCAGGGCAGGGGAGTCGACATGGGGCCTCGCGATGTCTGTGGTGATGGGAAAAACGGGGCGCATTATAACGGATTTTTCAGGCATCTTTCCCCTCTTTGCCCCGTGGTGTTCGGCAGGGGAGTCGTTTACTCTTGAAACACGATTTTTTAACGAGCAGTCAGCCCCCGATGAGCGATCCCCACAAGCGCAATCCCGTCCACCTCAGTGTCGAGACCATGGCCCATGACAAGAGCAAGCCGGAGATCCTCAAGGCCGAGATCGTGGCCGAGAGCCGGCTGTTCAAGGTGGAGTCCCTTCACCTGAAATTCTCCAACGGCGAGGAGCGGGTCTACGAGCGGATGCGCGGCGGCAACCGGGGGGCCGTCATGGTGGTGCCCCTGTTCGATGCCCACACCCTGCTGCTGGTGCGCGAGTACGCGGCGGGCACCCACTCCTACGAGCTGGGTTTCCCCAAGGGATTGATAGACCCCGGTGAAAATGCCTTCGAGGCGGGCAACCGGGAGCTGATGGAGGAGGCGGGCTTCGGGGCGAGCAGCCTGACCCTGCTCAAGCAGGTGTCGCTGGCGCCGGGGTATTTCTCCAGCCGGATGGACATCTTGCTGGCGCGGGATCTCTACCCCGAGCAGCGGGTCGGTGACGAGCCCGAGTCTCTCGAGGTGATCCCCTGGCCCATCAACCGGATCGACGAGTTGCTGGCGCGACCGGACTTCACCGAGTCTCGCAGCATCAGTGCCCTGCTGCTGGCCAGCAAATGGCTGGCGGAGCAGGGAAATTAGCCCGCAGAGGGTCTGTTTGGCAATCAGAGGCAGAGGTAAGCACCATGCAGGAGTTGTTGGCCTGGATACCCGAGGTCAAGGAGATCGCTCGTGAGGCGGGCAGGATCCTTCACGAGATCTATCGCGGCGGTCAGTTCGAACGCCAGTTGAAGGAGGATGCGACCCCGGTCACCAGTGCCGATCTTGCTGCCGATGCCTACCTCAAACAGGCGCTGGCAGCGCTCACTCCCCATGTCCCCGTGCTGACCGAAGAGGCGGCCGACATCCCCTTCAGCCAGCGTGCGAACTGGCGCCAGTACTGGCTGGTGGACCCGCTGGACGGCACTGGCGAGTTCATCGCAGGCAGTGGCGACTTTGCCACCCTGATCGCCCTGGTGCGGGACAATGTCCCGGTGCTCGGGGTCATCTACGCCCCCGAATCCGATCTGCTCTACTGGGCGGTGCGTGGTCACGGCGCCTTCAAGGAGGCGAACGGCGAGAGCCGTCCCATCAGCGCCATCCATCATGAACACGATCAGCCTGACTCCCTGGTGGTGGCCATCAGCCGCCGCCAGAAACTGGAGAACCTGACCCGTCGCCTCAACCCGGCCATCCACTACGAGCTGATCCCGCTCGGCTCCAGCTCCCTCAAGTCCTGCCTGGTGGCGGAAGGCGTGGCGGATTGCTACGTGCGCCTGGGCCCCACCGGGGAGTGGGATACCGCCGCCGCCCAGTGCATCGTGGAGGCGGCAGGGGGGCGCATCCTCAGCCTGGCGCTGCAACCGCTGAGCTACAACGAGACCGAGTCGCTGGAGAACCCGGACTTCATCGTGATGGGGGACCCGGATCTCGCCTGGGGTCGCATTCTGGCCCACTGACGGGTCGACCAGCTCGCAGGGAATGCAATCAGGCGACCACAGGGTCGCCTGATTGCATTGGTGTGATCCACTGGCTGGTTGCGGGGATTTCAGGGAGATTCGCTAGTGATGGCGATAACGGCAGTGGATCATCACATCCAATCTGGCTGCACTGGCATAAATTTCAGTAAATTCTGAAAACATGCATTTCATCGAAACAAAAAATCGACGTCGATTTTGATTTTGGTTTTATATTCCTAACTTTTGGTTAATGTCAGGATTAATTGAATAATCCGGGGTGAAATTTCCTCCCAATCTCACTGGTGGAACAGGGCTTTGCCAGTGAGATCTGCCAGCCTCCCTTTTTGAGAATTAAATGCTAAAGGAGCACAATATTTTTAGATTTTAATACTACGTAGAAGTGATTTATCGATGAGTTTATCTGCAGACGTCTCACGGGAGCTGTCCGGTTCCCCCTCCACCATGGCCAGCACCGGCTGGCGTCGCCACGACACCCACTGGGTCATCAGCCTGTTCGGCACCGCCGTCGGCGCCGGCATTCTGTTCCTGCCCATCAACCTGGGTCTGGGGGGGATCTGGCCCCTCGTCATCGTCGCCGTGCTGGCCGGTCCCATGACCTTCCTGGCCCACCGCGGGCTGGCGCGTTTCGTGCTCTCGTCGTCGCGCCCCCAGGCCGACTTCACCGAGGTGGCCGAGGAGCATTTCGGCAAGATGGCCGGGCGCCTCATCTCGGCGCTCTATTTCCTCTCCATCTTCCCGATCCTGCTCATCTACGGCGTCGGGCTGACCAACACGGTGGAGAGCTTCATGGTCAACCAGCTCGGCCTGGCCTCCCCGGATCGGGTGATGCTCTCCGGCGTGCTGGTGTTCGCCATGATCGCCGTGATGCTGGCAGGCGAGAAGGCGATGCTGCGGGCCTTCGCCGTCATGGTCTACCCGCTGGCTGCGATCCTGCTGGCCCTCTCCTGCTACCTCATTCCCCAGTGGCAGTGGCCGGAAGTGACCGCCTTTGAAGGCTCGAGCTTCCTCAACACCGTCTGGCTGGCGTTGCCGGTCACCGTGTTCGCCTTCAGCCACGCCGCCGCCATCTCGGGCTTTGCCAACGTGCAGCGCCGGGAATACGGGGAGCAGGCCGAAACCAAGAGCGGCCTGATCCTGCGCAACACCACCGTCATGCTGGTGGGCTTCGTGCTCTTCTTCGTCTTCTCCTGCGTGCTGAGCCTCTCCACGGCCCAGCTGGCCGAGGCCAAGGCCCAGAACGTCTCCGTGCTCTCCTATCTCGCCAACATCACCGACAACCCGGTGATCGTGACCCTGGGGCCGCTCATCGCCTTCATCGCCATCAGCTCCTCCTTCCTCGGCCACTTCCTCGGTGCCCGCGAGAGCCTGAAAAGCCTGATCGCCAAGCCCACCGGCCTGCCGCTGGCGAAGGCGGACAAGCTCGGCATCGCCCTGATGTTCTTCGCCATCTGGGGCGCCGCCATCATCAACCCGGGCATTCTGGGGTTGATGGAGACCCTCTCCGGCCCCGTCATCGCCATGATCCTCTTCATCATGCCGGTGGTGGCCATCTACAAGGTGGAGGCGCTGGCCCGTTTCCGTCACCGTTGGGTCAACGGCTTCATCCTGCTGACCGGTGCCCTGGCGGTCTCGGCCCTGCTGTTCAGCCTGCTGAAATAAGCCAGGCCGTCAGCATCAAACAAGAGAGGCGACCCCGGGGGTCGCCTCTCTTGTTTCTGCTCTCTGGTTGCCTTGCTGTCGTCTCACCCCAGCTTGGCGCCGTTCTCCACCGTCTGCTCGGGGATGGCGATCACCACGGCGCCATCCGGGCGATAGAAGCCGGTCAGCAGAAACTCCGACTGCATGGGGCCTATCTGCTTGGGGGGAAAGTTCACCACGGCGACGATCTGGCGGCCCACCAGATCCTCCGGTCGATAGAGGTCGGTGATCTGGGCGCTGCTCTTGCGCACCCCGAGCTCGGGGCCGAAATCCGCCCACACCTTGTAGGCGGGGCGGCGCGCCTCGGGGAAGGGCTCGACCCGCACCAGGGTGCCCACCCTGAGCTCCACCATCTCGAAATCCTGCCAGCTTATGGTCTGCATCTTGGCTCCTCGTTGCCCATACCTTGCATGAGCCTCAGCATGCCTCGAATGCCCGGGGATTGTCTTCGGCAAAGAGCCGACTGATTACGGCAGGCGGCCGTTTTGCTGGCGCCAGAGGGAAGGGGTCAGTCCGGTCTCGGCCAGGAAACGCTCGGCAAAGGCCCCCTGGTTCTGGTAGCCGCAGCGGCTGGCCACTTCGCCGACGGGCAGCCGGGTGCGGGCGAGCAGGGTGCGGGCCAGTGCCATGCGCCGCATCCTGAGGTAGTGGGAGACGCTCGTGCCCACCTGCTGGCGAAAGGCGTGTTTGAACTGGCTCAGGCCGAGGCAGGCGATGGCGGCGAGTTCCTCGTTGGTGAGGGGGTCTGCGAGGTGGGCTTCCATATGACGCTGCACCTTGGCGATACGAGGGGCTATGCGGGGAGCGACGGCGGGGCCCATGCCGCGTCCCTCGGTCAGCAGCCCGAGCCACACCTGATCCATGCCGGCCACGTGGCGCCCCTCGGCCACCATGCGGTGCAGGAAGGCGAGGTAGTGGCGCTGAGCCTCATCCAGCTCGACGAAGGGGTGGTCCCCCAGGGCGGCCGGCAGCCAGTGGCTCTCCTGCACCAGAAACACGTGCGCCGGGTCGGCGGCGTAGTCGTGGCGAAGGCCAGGGGCGATGATGCAGGCAAAACCGGGGGCGAGGCGACATCCCCGACCCTGCACCTCGATCTCGAGGGGGCCGACGAGGGGGATCACCAGCTGGGCGTGGTCATGACTGTGGCTCTGCATGTCGCTCTGGTAGTGACGCAGGCTGAAGGGGGAGGCGGCAGATAAGCATGACGCGGCACCGGGCCGCGTCATTGAAAGGGATGCATCGTTTGCCATGGGCAGCCGCATTACTCGGCGTCGAAGTCTTCGATCTCTTTGCCAAGGGCTTCCATGATGGCGCGGGCCTCGGCGGGGACGCTGTCCGGATGATCCTTGCGCAGATCGTCGTCACAGGGCAGCGGCTGGCCGGTGAAGGCGTGCAGGAAGGCTTCGCAGAGCAGCTCGCTGTTGGTCGCATGACGCAGGTTGTTCACCTGGCGACGGGTGCGCTCATCGGTCAACACCTTCAGCACCTTGAGCGGGATCGAGACGGTTATCTTCTTGACCTGTTCGCTCTTCTTGCCGTGCTCTGCATAGGGGCTGACGTAGTCGCCGTTCCACTCTGTACCCATGTTCCACCTGTAGTCGTTTGGCCGTGAGCGCGGATTTTAACCCTTAAGGAATTCAATGGCAATCCAACAGCAAAGCCATTTAGACGTCTAGAAGTGTTGACGGCTTTTTTAAGGTGGCGTAGTGTGGTGCACCATGGGCCGGCAGTCCGGCCAGCGAAAATGAGAGCGGGGCTGGACGACCCACGAGGCGGACCGGCTCCGGCAACCCATCAAGGAGAGTGACATGACCCACAAGGCCACCCTGGCGGTACGCACCGGGATTGAGACAGACACGCAGCACGGTGCCGTGGTGCCCCCCATCTACCTCTCCAGCAACTACACCTTTGCCGACTTTGGCGAGCCCCGTCAATACGACTATGCCCGCTCCGGCAACCCGACCCGCACCAATCTGGCGGACGCCCTGGCGGCCCTGGAAGGGGGGGCCGGCGCCGTGGTGACCGGCACCGGCATGGGGGCCGTTCATCTGGTGACCACGGCTCTGCTCAAGGCGGGGGATCTGCTGATCGCCCCCCACGACTGCTACGGCGGTACCTGGCGTCTGTTCGAGTATCTGGCGGCCAAGGGCCACTACCAGGTGCAGTTCGTGGATCAGGGAGACGAGGTGGCGTTGGCCGCCGCGCTGGCCCAGAAACCCGCACTGGTGTGGGTGGAGACCCCCTCCAACCCGCTGCTGCGGGTGGTGGACATCGCCGCCATCGCCGAGGCCTCCCACGGGGTGGGGGCCCAGGTGGTGGTGGACAACACCTTCCTCTCCCCCTTGCTGCAACAGCCCCTGGCCCTTGGTGCCGACGTGGTGGTCCACTCCACCACCAAGTACATCAACGGCCACTCCGACGTGGTAGGGGGTGTGGCGATCGCCAAGGATCAGGCTCTGGCCGACTCCCTGGTGTGGTGGGCCAACTGCCTGGGGCTCACCTCCGGTGCCTTTGACTCCTACCTCACCCTGCGGGGCCTGCGCACCCTGGCTCCGCGCCTGCGCACCCATCAGGAGAACACGGATCGCATCCTCGCCTTCTTGCAGCAGCAGCCGCTGGTCAAGCGGATCTATCACCCCAGCCTGCCGAGCCATCCGGGCCATGACATTGCGCGCCGTCAACAGTCCGGCTTTGGCGCCATGCTAAGTTTTGAGCTCGATTGCAACGAGACGGGGCTGCGCGCCTTCCTCGCGGGACTGCGCCTCTTCTCGGTGGCGGAGTCCCTCGGCGGGGTGGAGAGTCTGGTGGCCCACCCGGCCAGCATGACCCACAGGGCCATGACCCCGGCGGCCCTGCAGGCGGCGGGTATCAGTGCCCAGTTGCTGCGCCTGTCGGTGGGGATCGAACACGGTGAGGATCTGGTGGCCGATCTGGCCCAGGGGTTTGAACAGGCGCAGTTGGCACAACAGGCAGAGCAGGTGAAGTAATGGAACAACAACAAGGAGAGTGTGTGGTGGCAACAGAGGCAGTCTTCAAGCGGCGCCATGTACACAAGTTCGGCGGCAGCAGCCTGGCGGATCCGGTCTGTTATCGCCGGGTCGCCAGCATCGTCGAGCAACAGGTGGGGGGCAACGAGCTGGTGGTGGTCTCCGCCGCGGGCAAGACCACCAACCGGCTGATCCAGCTGGTGGAGCTGGCGGAAGCGGGGGATGAGGCCGCAGGCGAAGCCATCACCGCCCTGCACGCCTATCAGCAGAGCCTGATCGACGGCCTGCTGGAAGGGGAGCTTCACCTCGATCTGAGTCAGCAACTGACGGACGACATGCAGCTGATCGCCAAGACCCTGGAGGGGCAGTTTGACCGCTTCGAGCGCAACGGCCTGCTCGCCTTTGGCGAGGTGTGGTCCGCCCGCCTGCTGGCTGCCCTGCTCACCAGCCGGGGTGAGGCGGCCGCCTGGCTCGATGCTCGCAGCTTCCTGCGCGCAGAAGACGGCGCCCTCATCAAGGTGGATACCGCCCTCTCCAGCGAGCTGCTCAAGGCCCGCCTGGCGGAGCACGCCGGTCGCATCGTGGTGACCGGCTTCATCGCCGCCGACATGGAGGGGCGTTCCCTGCTGCTCGGGCGCAACGGCTCCGACTACAGTGCCAGCCTCCTGGCGGCGCTGGCGGACGGCGAGTCCACCACCATCTGGAGCGACGTGGCCGGGGTCTACAGTGCCGACCCGCGCCGGGTGAAAGAGGCGCGTCTGCTGGAGCGCCTGAGCCTGGCCGAGGCCAACGAGCTGGCGCGCCTGGGCTCCTCGGTGCTGCATTCGCGTACCCTGCAGCCGGTGGCCGACAGCCGTCAGCGCCTCACCCTGCGCTGCAGCTACAATCCGGACGAAGGCTGCACCCACATCCTGCGCCGTGCACCCCGCTCCGGCGGTGCCCGCATCGTCTCCTCGGTGGATCAGATAGCCCTCATCGAGCTCAAGGTGCTGCCGCAGACTGACTTTGAGCAGACAGTGGCGGCCATCGAGGCCCATCTGGCCCGCCATCGCCTCCATCCGCTCACCCTGCAGCGCCAGCCGGATCGGCGGGTCCTGCGTCTGGCCTACACCCTGGAGGTGGCACAAGGGGCCTTCGAGGTGCTCCGTGACTTCCAGTTGCAGGGCAACTTTACCGGCCTCATCCAGAAGGAGGGGTTCAGCCTGGTCGCCCTGGTGGGGGCCGGCGTCACCGACAATGCCGAGCAGTGCCACCGTTTCTACCAGCTGTTGGCGGATCAGCCTCTGGAGTTCGTGCAGGTGGCCAAAGACGGCCTGAGCCTGGTGGCCGTGCTGCGCCAGATCGTGCTGGAGCCGCTGCTCATCGCTCTGCACAGTGCCCTGTTCAGCCGCCCGACCCGGGTCGGGCTGGTGGTGTTCGGCAAAGGCAATATCGGTGGTCACTGGCTGGGGCTCTACGCCCGCGAGAAGGCGCGCCTCGAGCATGAGCTCAATCTGGCGCTCACCCTCTACGGGGTCTTCGACTCCAAGGGCGGGCTGCTGGACGAAGAGGGGCTGGATCCCCTCAAGGTACAGGACAACTTCAATCCCAAGCCGCTCATCTGGCCGGAGCTGCTCTCCCAGCTGGAGCAGCACAGTTTTGACTCCCTGATCGCGCTCGACATGACCGCCAGCGAGACGGTGAGCCGCTACTACCCGGACTTTGCCCAGCTCGGCATCCACATTATCGCCGCCAACAAGTTTGCCGGTGCCGCCGACAGCGAGTTTTACCAGCGCATCAAGCAGACCTGCCGCGACCATCAGGTGCAGTGGCGCTACAACGCCACCGTGGGGGCCGGGCTGCCCATCCAGTCCAGCATCCAGATGCTGCGTCAGAGCGGTGACCGCATCCAGGGGGTTTCCGGCATCTTCTCCGGCACCCTCTCCTGGCTGTTCCAGCAGTATGATGGCACTCGCCCCTTCTCCGAACTGGTGGACGAGGCGTGGCAACACGGCCTGACCGAGCCGGATCCCCGGGAGGATCTCTCCGGTCAGGATGTGCGCCGCAAGCTGCTTATCCTGGCGCGGGAGGCGGGCTTCGAACTCGACTCCGCCGACATCGAGCTGGAGAACCTGGTGCCGGTGGTCCTGCGCAAGGTGAGTGCGGATCAGTTCATGGACAGGCTCAAGGAGCTGGATGACCCTATCCAGACCGCCTTCGAGGGGGCGCGCCGGGTCGGCAAGGTGCTGCGTTATGTCGCCCGCTTCGAGCACGACGGCAAGGCCCGCGTCGGGCTGGAGGCGCTGGAGCCCCATCACCCGTTTGCCAACCTCTTGCCCTGCGACAACGTGTTCGCCATCGAGAGCGACAGCTATCGCACCAACCCCCTGGTGATCCAGGGGCCGGGAGCGGGCCGGGAAGTGACGGCCGCCGCCATCCAGTACGATCTCTGGCAGATCTGCTCCAGCCTCTGAGGCTGCGTGACACGATGCAATGAGAAGAGGCGCCCCAGGGCGCCTCTTCTGTTATCGGGTGGCGGAGTTACCAGAACAGCCGGCCCAGGAGGGGGGCGAGCAGCACGGTGGCCATGCCGGCGATCATCATCACCATGCTGGAGACCACCCCCTCCTCGTTGCCCATCTGATAGGCCCTGGCTGTCCCGGCGCCGTGGGCCGAGGCACCAAAGCCCGCGCCTTTGCCGAGGCGGCTGCGGATGGCGAGCACGGTGAGCACGCTTTCTCCCACCGCCATGCCGATGACGCCGGTCAGCACCACGAACAGGGCGGTGAGATCGGCGTTGCCACCCACGGAACGGGTCGCCTCCACCGCGAAGGGGGTGGTGATGGATCTCATGGCCATGCTGCGCTGCAACAGCTCGGAGAGGTTGAGCCAGCGGGCCAGCAGCACTGTGCTGCCCACCGCCATCACCACGGACGCCACGACCCCGACCGAGAGGGAGAGCCAGTGGCGGCGCATCAGCTGGCGATTCTCGTAGACGGGCACCGCGAAGGCGACGGTGGCAGGGCCCAGCAGCCAGAGCAGCCAGTGGGATTCGGCCATGTAGTCCCGGTAGGGAATGTGGAACAGCATCACCACGGCCACCAGCAGGGTGGGGGCCAGCAGCAGCGGCATCAGGGGCAGGATGCGCTTTTTGCCATAGAGCCACTTGCTGGCGTAGTAGAAGAGCAGGGTCAGGGCGAAGCAGAGCAGGCCGAGCAGGGTATCAGACATGGCGGCGACTCCGGCGGGCCAGCTTAAGCTCGAGGCGATAGACCCTGTCCACCACCAGCGCCGTGGTGCCGAGCACCAGCACGGTGCTGACGATCAGGACCACCATGATGCGCCACCCCTCCTGCAGCAGCAGCTCCTGATAGTTGACCACGGCCACCACGGCGGGGACGAAGAAGAGCAGCATCTCCGCCAGCAGCCAGCGGGCCCCGGCACTGAACCACTGGGCCTTGACCACCCCGAGCAGGATGCAGACCAGCAGCAGCAACATGCCGGTGAGGTTGGCGGGCAGGGGCAGGTGCAAGGTGCGCACTGCGATGTCGGCCAGCAACCAGATGGCCGCCAGCAGGGCGATTTGGAAGGGGGTTTGCAACCAGCGAAGGCAGAGGGTTTTCATGGCAAGCGTCTTTCTGTGAACCTGCTCACAGTATAGAGAGGGACCAAACCTGCAAAAAATGAATTTAAATTATCAAAATCATGCCAAAGAGGCATGATTTAGCCAGCCATCCCCGTCAAGAGAGCACCATGGATATTCGAGCCCTGCGTTACTTCGTCGAGCTGGTGCGGGAGCAGAGCTTCACCCGCGCCTCCGAGAAGCTGTTCGTCACCCAGCCCACCATCAGCAAAATGATCCGCAACATGGAAGAGGAGCTGGGCCAGCCCCTGCTGAGCCGGGTCGGTCGCCGCTTCACCCTGACCGACAGCGGCCAGGTGCTGTTCAATCGGGCCCAGACCATCCTGGCGGAGATGCAGCAGCTGGAGGCGGAGCTGGCGGATCTGCAGAGCCTGCAATCCGGGCGTCTTGCCCTCGGCATCCCGCCCATGGTGGGCCATGTCTATGCGGATCTCATCCGTACCTATCGCAGCCGCTACCCCGGCGTGGAGCTCTCCATCGTCGAATATGGCGGGCGGCGCATCGAGCAGGCGGTGCTGGCGGGGGAGCTGGATCTCGCCATCACCATGCTGCCGACTAGGGAAGAGGGGGCCCTCTGCGCCCTGGATCTGGACAGTTACCCCATCCGGGTGGTGCTACCGGACCTGCCCCGCTGGCGCGAGGGTGGCGAGATCCGGCTGGAGGCTCTGCGGGACGAACCCTTCCTGCTCTATACCCAGGCCTTCACCCTGAGCGAGCGGCTGGAGCAAGCCTGCGAGCAAGCCGGGTTCGTGCCCCAGGTGGCGGCCCGCAGCAGCCAGTGGGACTTTCTCACCGCCATGGTGCGAAGCGGCATGGGGGTCGCCTTCCTGCCGGAGCCCATCTGCCGGCGGCTGACGCCGGACGGCCTGGTGTTGCGCCCTCTGGCCCCGGCGCTGAGCTGGCGGCTCGGGGTGATCTGGCCAGGGGATCGCTACCTCTCCCGCACCGCCGAGGCCTGGCTTTCCCTGTGCCGCGAACAGGGCTGAGGGGCGGGTCTGGGGTTAGGGGGTCCCCTGTGACGCCATGCCTGTGACGAAGCGGGCATAGGCTGCGGAGTGTCGCACCTCCTCAATCTCGTCCCACACCTGTTGGCTGAGATCGGGGTGGGCCTGATGGAAGGGGTGGGAGAAGATGAGGTAGTAGGGTTTTTCGACCAGGGGAGGGGTGATCCGCTCGAGTGTGGCCTGCAACTGCGGGTGGGCGGCCAGGGTCCGTTCTGCGACCCCGGTTTGCAGGGCGGCGGCAACGGCGCGCTGCATCGCGACCTTCTTGAGCAGGATCAGTGGCTCCCTGCTGGAGTCATCCACCCTGATACCGCTCTCCCGCAGTTGGGCGACGATGGAGAAACCGGACTGCGCCGCAATGACGCCATGGGCGACGAGCTGCCGGCCATCCCAGCGAACCTGTCCGCCTTTTGGCTGGTAGAGGCTGTAGCTCTCGGTGAGCAGGCGCTTGGCGGGATCAGGTGCTCCGTGTCGCATGGGATAGACCCCTATGGTGCGAGCACGCTCTTCGCTGTAGCTCAGCTTGACGGCGGCATCGAGCTGGCCCTGGCTGACGAGGGAGAGGCAGCGTTTCCAGGGAAGGGGGGTGAGAATGATGGGATGCCCGATCCGGTTTGCCACCTCCTTGAGGTGGAACTGCACTATCCCCTCGCCGGACATCAGCAACCAGGGAGGCGAATCGCTGTTCTCCATGCAGGCACGAATGCTGCCGGGGGCGGCCATGACGCAGGTCGGCAGCAACCAGAGCAGCAGCGCCAGGCAGAGAGTGCGCAAGGGGAGCCTGCCTGACAGGGGAGAACCGGCGAGCCAGTCAGGGAGCGATGCCAAAGTCATCCCTCATCGGGTCATAGAGATAGGCGCGGTAGTCGGTGCTCTCGTCGGGCAACTGCGGGTTGGTCAGCCGGAAGATCTGGCGTGAATCGAGCCGGGCAAAGACCAGGGAAGGCTGGAAATGATGGCGCCAGAGGCGCTGCAGGGAGCCATCTTTCCAGGCCAGTTGCAGGCCGCGCAAAAGGCGCTCGCGCTCCTTGCTGTAGGTGGCGTGGCTATAGAGGGAGTGGATGAGCGGATAGAAGAGGGCGACATGGCTATCCACGGTCAGCCCCGGCAGGCCGGGTCTGTGGTTTTTCCACTCGCTCAATATCTCGTTGGCACCACGGCAGAAGAGATCGATCCGGCCACGGGCCACCAGGCGAAACAGTGACTCATAGTTATCCACCTCCTGCACCCTGAAGCCGTTGTAGCGCAGGATGTCGGCATCCCGCCAGCCTGTGCCCACCCCTTGCGTGAACTGCTGCAACTGGGACAGGGTGTGAACCCCGGCAAGTGCCCGGGCACGGGCGCTGCCGACAAAACAGACCCGGTAGCCGAGAACGCCCAGATCGATGGGGAAGGGGACCAGGCTGACACCGGGTTGAGGGATCTCCTGGGGCCAGCTGTCGACGATGAAGAGGGCATTCTTGCCCGGCGTTTGCACTTCGAGCCGCATCCTCGCCTTGTTCATCCTGATGGCATCGAGCAGTTCATAGTCGCCGTAATCGGGCCGTGTTTTCTCCAGCGCCAGCCGCATCGCCGCCCGGTAATAATTCATGCGGACATCCTGTTGGGTTTCCCCTGTGATCAGGGTGAAGCGGGTGGCCGCCATCGTGAGGGACGGGAGGGAGAGGGCGAGCAAAAGGAGCAGGATTCGATGCATCTTGACCGGGTTCGGCAACGGGATTGTGCCCAGTATAGACGGGCCATTCCCGTCGACACAGCGCTATCAGGCTCTGGCAGATCTGACCTCTTGATAAGGGGGTCATGCGGATTGCATCAAGAGACCCAGGCGACGACAGAGTTGGCGCAGCGTCTGGTTGTCGAGGCAGCCAAAGCCGAGCAGCCACCCTTCCAGCGTCGGCGGGCCCAGGTAGAACTGGCCCAGATGGCGCAGCCCCAGCCCGCAGGCGTTGGCGGCATCGGTCCAGCGCGCCTCGCCACCGGGGGGCAGCAGCACGGCGCACTGCAGGCCGGCGCCGCTGTGGATGGGGGTGAGCCCCGGGCAGTGCTCGGCCAGTTCCGCCAGCAGCAGATCCCGTCTGCTCTGGTAGAGGAGGCGGCTCTGGCGCAGGTGGGTGGCGAAGTGCCCGCCCCGGATGAAGTCTGCCGTGACCGCTTGCTGCAACTGGTTGCTGTGGCCGTCGACGGCGGCCCGGGCGCGGCAGAAGGAGTCCATCAGCGGCCTGGGCAGCACCAGGTAGGCGAGGCGCAGCGAGCCGAACAGCACCTTGCTGAAGGTGCCCACATAGATCACCCGCCCCTGGCCGTCGAGCCCCTGCAGGGCGGGCAGGGGACGCTGATCATACTGGTACTCCCCGTCGTAATCGTCCTCCAGGATCCAGGCGCCGTGACGCTCTGCCTCGGCCAGCAGCTCCATGCGGCGGGGCAGGCTCATGGGGACGCCAAGGGGATACTGGTGTGCCGGGGTGCAGTAGATGAGGCGCGGCGCAGGATGATCCCCATGAGGGTTGAGCCCCTCTTCATCCACCGGCACCGGATGCACCCGGGCACCAGCGCTCTCCATGGCGGTGCGAGCCCCGGGATAACCGGGGTCTTCTACCCAGACGGTGTCACCGGCATCGATGAGCAACTGGGTCGCCAGCAGGATCCCCTGCTGGGAGCTGGTGAGGATCAGGATCTGATCCGGCTCGCACACCACGCCGCGGGACTGCACCAGATAGCTGCTGATGGCGGCGCGAAGTTCCCCAAGCCCCTGGGGATCCCCGTAGTTCATCCAGTCGCTGGCGCGCTGGCGCCACTGTTGCTGCATCAGCCGACCCCAGAGTGCCTGGGGGAAGAGACGGGGATCCGGCTGGCTGGAAGCAAAGGTGGTGCCCACCTCGGGCACGTCGTGACAGGCGCCACCCAGGGCCATCTCCTGGCCGCGACGGGAGAGGCCAGCCGCTGACTGGGGCGGGCGCGGCGCGGGGCGCACCGCCGCCAGGGCGACAAAGCTGCCGGCGCCCACCTTGCGCACCAGATACCCCTCCGCCTCGAGCCGGCCATAGGCCAGTTCCACCGTGCTGCGGGAGATACCGAGATCCCGGGCCAGGAGGCGGCTGGCGGGCAGGCGGCTGTGCAGGGGCAGGTGGCCCGCCAGGATGGCCTCGCGCAGGGTACGCACCAGTTGTTCGTGCAGGGGCAGATCCCCTTGCTGCTGGCTGGCGAAGAGCGTTGGCAGAACGGTCATGATGCGCTCCCGTTGGCGCGGGGGTTGCGCCTCTTTCGAGGCAGGGATCCTACCCGCAGGGCATGGCGCGGCTGTGGGGCTGGCGACCGACGGGCAGAGCGGGTGGGGTGGGTGGTCATGGTGGCGGCTCGATGAAATTGGTCTGCCCATATTGGCAAAATTGGTCGGCGTGGCAAGGCCATTTTGTCGCTACATTGGTGGTCACAGGGTGGCGCCAGCAGGCGGCACGGATTGGCAACACAAGGAGTCTGCATGTCGGAATACAGTGCCACCATCAGTTGGCAGCGGGGGGAGCATGAGCCCTTCGTCGATCAGCGTTACAGCCGGGCCCATGAGTGGGCGTTTGATGGCGGGGTCAGGGTGCCGGCCTCCTCCTCTCCCCATGTGGTGCCGCTGCCTTACTCGGTGGCGGAACATGTGGACCCGGAAGAGGCGTTTGTGGCGGCCCTCTCCAGTTGCCACATGCTCACCTTCCTCTGGCTGGCGGCGAAGGCGGGCTATCGGGTAGAGAGCTACCGGGACGACGCGGTCGGCATCATGGCGAAAAACGGGCAAGGTCGCCTCGCCATGACCCGGGTCACCCTGCGTCCCAGGGTGATCTTCGGGGGAGAGCGGGAGCCCGCCCTGGCCGATCTGGAGCAGTTGCACCACCAGGCTCATGAGGAGTGCTTCATCGCCAACTCGGTCAACACCGTCGTCACCACAGAGATCGTCATCTAGTCATCAGGAGCGTTCAGGATGAGTCATGTATTGAGCACAGGGGTGGCAGGGGCCGCCGAAGCCAGCGCCTTTTTCGAGGCCCAACTGAAGTTTCGTACCGATCCGGCGGATCTGGCCGCCGATCTGCTGGCCGGGGCGGCGGGGATCGTGGTCATCGATACCCGCTCCCCCGCACACTATGCCGAGGGGCACATTCCCGGCGCCATCTCCTTCCCCCACAGGACCATGACGGCGTCGACCACGGCGGTACTGGACCGGAACCAGGTGTATGTCTGCTATTGCGACGGCATCGGCTGCAACGGTTCGACCCAGGGGGCCTACAAGCTGGCGTCCCTCGGGTTTGAGGTCAAGGAGTTGATAGGGGGTCTGCACTGGTGGCGTCAGGACGGTTTCGCCGTCGCCACGGGCAGCGAGCCCGGAGTGCTGCTGGAAGGGGGAATTGCCTGTGCCTGTTGAACGTTGCAATGAGGGGGGCGACGCCTCTCTGTCCGGCGCCGCCCTTTTCAACGACTTTGGGCAGCCTCTGGGGCGTGCGCTGCCAGAATGGCGCGGCGCCGAGTTCCCTCCCCACCGTGCACTGCATGGCTGGGGCTGTCGTCTCGAGCCCCTTGATCCCGAGCGCCACCTGGGGGATCTGTGGCAGGCATTCAGTGCCGACAGCGGGGCCATGTGGACTTATCTGACCAGCGGCCCTTTCGCGGACGAGGCCGCCATGGGGGTCTGGCTGCGGGAGGTCGCCACCAAGCGGGATCCCCAGTTCTACGGCATCATCGACGAGGGGAGCGGACGAGCGCTGGGGCTGGCGAGCTACCTGCGCATCGATCCCCTGGCGGGCAGCATCGAGGTGGGCTGGCTGCACTTCTCCCCCGCCATGCAGCAGTCACGGCTGGCGACGGCGGCCATGGTGTTGATGATGGCCAATGCCTTTGCTCTGGGATACCGGCGCTACGAGTGGAAGTGCAATGCCCTGAACCTGCCTTCGCGCCAGGCGGCCCTGCGCCTCGGCTTTCACTATGAGGGGACCTTCCGTCAGGCGCGGGTGGACAAGGGACACAACCGGGATACGGCCTGGTTCTCCGTCATCGACAGCGAGTGGCCCGCCCTGAAAGGGTGCTTCGAGCGCTGGCTGGAGGACGGCAACTTCGACCATGCCGGGCGTCAGCGTCGCCGACTCTCCGAACTGACCGCCGCCTGCCGCTCTGCGGCGTGTTGAGGGCGGCAGATCACCCGCCGGGACGGGGCGGTTTCCGGTGCCGGGGCTTTGGGTATCCTTCGCACACAAGGCGCCAGATCCGACATCCAGACGCAAGAGGCGCCAGTCATGGCGCCTCTTTTGTTTGTTCAGTCGTGGTGATCGCCGATGGGGGCCGCAATCCAGTTCATCAGCCGGACCATGTCCCCGGGGGCCACGCCGACTGAGAGCCCCCGCTTGCCACCGCTCACCAGGATCTCGTCGAAGGCCATGGCGGAGTCGTCCAGCACGGTGGGCAGCAGCTTCTTCTGGGCCAGGGGACTGATGCCGCCCACCTTGTAGCCGGTCAGCTTTTCGGCTTCCGCCGGCTTCATCATCTCCACCTTCTTGAGCCCGGTAGCCTTGGCGAGCTGCTTGAGGCTGCACATGCCCGAGGAGGGCACGATGGCCACCACCGCCTGCTTGTCGTGATGGGCGAGCAGGGTCTTGAACACCTGTGCCTCAGGCAGACCCAGCTGGGTAGCGGCATGCTTGCCGAAGTCGTCGTGGGCTTCACACTCGTAGGGGTAGAGCCTGTGGGGGATCTTGAGCTTTTTCAGCAAGTTGATGGCGGGTGTCATGGGGTCTCCTCGAACCGTGGCAAGGCCAGACAGTCTGCGCCCGGGAGCCGGATGTGGCAAGAACCAGTCTTCACACCCAATCGGGGCCTGTGTTAGCGTAACCGGGTGCCGGATCCTATGATTTGGGCACTTGTCCCCGCATTCCAATGCAATGCGCCGGCGATCGAAAGGAATCGTAGCCATGAATACCACAGCACTTTGCGCTCGCGATATCGACGCGATGGATCGATATGAGACCCTCGCCAGGCTGACCGCCCTTGATCGGGCCTATGGCATGGTCGAGTTCGATCTCGATGGTCGCATGGTGTCGGTCAACCCCCTGTTTTGCGACATGCTGGGCTATCCCCCCGAAGCGCTGGTGGGCCAGTCCCATCTCATGCTGTTGCCGCCGGATCTGCAGGCGGAGCATGATCTCTTCTGGCAGAAGGTATTGGGTGGCGAGATCCAGTCGGGGGAGTTTCGCCGGGTCAGGCAAGGTGGCAGCCCCCTCTGGCTCCATGCCACCTACATGCCCGTGAGCGACGAGGCCGGCACCCTGCTGGGGGTGGTCAAGCTGGCGCACGACATTACCTCGGCTGTGATTGCCAAGCAGCGGGTCGAGCAGCAGAGCCAGCTGTTTGACATCGTGGTGGCCGCGCACCAGAGTTTTCTGCTCGATCGCAATCTCGGCTCCGCCTGCGACACCGTCTTCGAGCGCCTGCTGAGCGTGAGCGAAAGCTCCTATGGTTTCATCGGCATCATCCAGTACGAGGATGGTTGTCCCAGTCTCTATGTCCCCTCCATCTCCAATGTCTCCTGGGACGAGGCGACCCATGCCTGGTATGAGCAGCAGCGCCAGAGCCGGGGCGGGCTCATCTTCAGCAAGCTCGACAACCTGTTTGGGCACGTGGTGACCCACAATACCCTGGTGTGCTGCAACGATCTGCCGAGCCATCCAGCCAGTCGCGGTGTCTCCCCCCGTGGTCATCCGCACCTGGAGAGCTTCCTCGGCATTCCCATCCGCCACAAGGGAGAGGCGATCGGCATGATCGCCCTGGCCAACCGCCCGGGTGGCTTTGACGAGACCCATGTCAGCCTGCTCGAGCCCCTCACCACGGCCCTTGGCACCCTTATTCACGCCCGCAACCTGGAGGACGAGCGCAGCCGCATGGAGCGGGTGCTGCGCTTCAACGCCGAGCACGATTTCTTGACCAAGCTGCCCAACCGCAGCAGCTTTTTCCAGCAGGCAAACGTGTTGCTGGATCACGTCCAGCACCATCCCGCCGAAGGGGAGGCCTGCTGCCTGGCCTTGATAGATATCGACTTCTTCAAGCAAATCAATGATGTATATGGACACCTTGCCGGAGATGCCGTGCTGGCGTCGCTGGCGGGGCTCCTGATGCAGGCGGTGCGCAGCAAGGATCTGGTGGCGCGATTTGGCGGGGAGGAGTTCATCCTGCTGCTGCGGGGCACGACCCTGGAGGAGGCCCACACCATCATGGAGCGCATCCGGCGCCAGGTGGAGCAGCACACCTTCCTGTATCAGCACCAGGCGATCACCGTCACCATCAGCGTGGGGCTCACGCCCTATCAGATGAGTTACAGGCGCATGGATGACTGGCTTCAATGCGTGGACCAGCGACTTTACGAGGCAAAACGTCGGGGTCGCAACCAGGTCTCCTGATGAGAGGCCATATCGCGAAATAAAACAGGGCGCCATCATGGCGCCCTGATTGTTGTGGATGTTTTTTTCCCTTAGAGGAGGCTGTGCTGGCGGCAATATCGGGATCCCCGTGCCCGGCAGGGACGAAAAAGGGCGCCGGGGCGCCCTTGTTTGCAACGGTCCGGGATCAGCCGGTGTTGCGCATGCCGGCGGCGATGCCGGCGATGGTGACCATCAGCGCCTGATCCAGCTCGGGGTGCAGGGTCTCCGGGTGGTTGCGGGAGCGATTGAGCAGCTCGGCCTGCAGCACGTTGAGCGGGTCTGTGTAGGGGTTGCGCAGCTTGATGGACTCCTTGATCCAGGGCTGATCGTCCAGCAGGTCGCCCTGCGGGCGCAGTTTCAGCACCACCTCGATGGAGTCGGCAAGCTCCTGACGCAGCTGCTTGCCGAGTGCCCACAGGTTCTCCGGCACCAGGCGGGTGTCATAGTATTCCGCCAGCCAGAGGTCGGCCTTGAGGAACACCATCTCCAGCATCTCGAGACGGGTGCGGAAGAAGGGCCACTGGCGGCTCATCTCGTCCAGCACGCTCTTCTGGCCGTCGTCGATGGCCTGTTGCAACCCCTTGTGGGCGCCGAGCCAGGCCGGCAGCATCAGCCGGTTCTGGGTCCAGGCGAAGATCCAGGGGATGGCGCGCAGGCTCTCGACACCGCCGTTGGGCTTGCGCTTGGCGGGGCGGGAACCGAGCGGCAGCTTGCCGAGCTCCATCTCCGGGGTGGCAGCACGGAAGTAGGGCACGAAGTCCGGGTGACCGCGCACGATACTGCGGTAGTGATCACAGGAGACAGACGCCAGCTGCTCCATCACGGCGCGCCAGCTCTCTTTCGGCTTGGGCGGCGGCAGCAGGTTCCCCTCCAGCACGGCGCTGGTGTAGAGGTTCAGGCTCTGGATGGCCACCTTCGGCAGGCCGAACTTGAAGCGGATCATCTCCCCCTGTTCGGTGACCCGCAGGCCGCCGCGCAGGGATCCCGGGGGTTGCGACAGGATCGCCTGATGGGCGGGGGCGCCGCCACGGCCGACGGTACCGCCGCGGCCATGGAACAGGGTGAGGCGGATGTTGTTGGCTTCAGCCAGCGCCACCAGGGATTCCATGGCGGCGTACTGGGCCCAGCCAGCGGCCATCATGCCCGCATCCTTGGCGGAGTCGGAGTAGCCGATCATCACGTACTGACGGCCCTGGATGTAACCGCGATACCAGTCCACCGACAGCAGGCGTTCCATCACGGCGGTGCCCGCCATCAGGTCTTCCTGGGTCTCGAACAGCGGGGCAACCGGCATGCGGAACTTGCAGCCAGCTTCCTTCAGCAACAGCTGGACCGCCAAGACATCGGATGGGGCACCGGCCATGGAGATGATGTAGATGCCGAATGCATCGGGGTCGTGCTGGGCGATGACGCGACAGGTGTCGATGGTCTCGCGGGTCTCGGCACTGGGATCCCAGTCGCTCGGGATGAGGGGGCGGCGGGAGTTCAGCTCGCGCAGCAGGAAGGCCTGCTTGTCCTCTTCGCTCCACTCGGCGTAGTCGCCCACACCCAGGTAGCGGGTCAGCTCGGAGAAGACCTGGCCGTGACGCTCGCCATCCTGACGGATGTCCAGCTTGACCAGGTGGATGCCGAAGCAGGCCAGCTTGCGCAGCACGTCCAGCAGCATGCCGTCGGCGATGTTGCCCATGCCGCAGGCGTGCAGGGAGTGGTAGCAGAGCTCCAGGGGCTCGCGCAGCTGGGCGGTGCTCTTGACCAGATCCCGGCTCTCGCTCGCCTGGCCCTGTACCTTGGCAGTCAGGTACTCCTGGGTCTCGCGCAGCTGCTCGCGCAGCTCACGCACCAGGGCGCGATAGGGCTCGGGATTGTCGCCGACCCGGGCACGCACGGCGTCGGTGCAATCGGCCATGGAGAGCTCGGAGGTAAGCTCCTTGATGTCCTTGTAGAACAGGCTCACCGCCATCCAGCGGCCCAGCTCCAGCACTTCGGCGGTCACCTTGGCGGTGACGAAGGGGTTGCCGTCGCGGTCACCGCCCATCCAGGAGGTGAACTTGACCGGCGCGGCGTCCAGCGGCAGCCGCACACCCAGATGGTGTTGCAGGCGCTCGTCCAGATTGCGCATGAATTCGGGGATGGCTGGCCACAGGCTGTTTTCCACCACGGCGAAGCCCCACTTGGCTTCGTCCACCGGGGTCGGGCGCTGTTCGCGGATCTCGTTGGTGTGCCAGGCCTGGTTGACCAGTTGCTCAATGCGACTCTGGATCTTGTCCCGCTCGCGGGGCAGCAGATCGGAGAGTTCCAGGGCCTCGAGGCAGTCGTTGAGCTGCACGTGCTTGTGGATCAGGGTACGACGGGTCACCTCGGTGGGGTGAGCGGTCAGCACCAGATCGATGTCCAGCTCGCGCACGGCCTGGATGATGGCCTCCTGGGACAGGTTGGAGGCTTTCAGCTTGTCGAACATCTGCTCCAGCGGGTCCGGGGTGCAGACCTGCTCTTCGCAGCGACGGGAGATGGTGTGGAACTGCTCCGCCACGTTCGCCAGGTTGAGGAACTGGCTGAAGGCACGGGCCACGGGCAGCAGTTCGTCATCGGAGAGGGTACGCAGGGTGTCGAGCAGGCGCTCTCTGTCTGCCTCGTTCCCCTTGCGGGAAGACTTGGCCAGCTGGCGAATGGTCTCAATCTTGTCGAGGAAGGCCTGCCCCTGATGATCCTTGATGGATTTACCCAGCAGTTGGCCCAACATGCCTACGTTGGCCCGTAGTGCGGCGTACTTTTCGTTCATTCCACATCCTTATTTTGTTGGTGCCTCCTGACCTTCCAGGCGGGAGGCGACCTCACTTATTGTTGTGCGATTACAACATATGCTCCGTCATCTTAGGGGGACAATCTACCCAGATTGTCTGCGCAAGGTCAAATAACAAGCCGATTCAGAACATGTATTTCCCTCACCTGTCCCAAGGCGCCTGTCATGTAACTTACTTACATCCCTATTTGGCTAGACGCAGAAGCGCCTGATCAGGTGCTGCAGCACCGCCGTGGTCGGTTTGACGAACGACAGATCCAGGTATTCATCGGGCTGGTGGGCCTGGGTGATATGGCCTGGGCCCATCACTATGGTCTCGCAACCCAGCTGCTGGATAAAGGGGGCTTCGGTGCAATAGTTCACGGACTCGGCGGCCCGGCCGCTCGCCTTTTCCGCCTCCCGCACCAGCTCGGAGTCATCCTGGCAGGCATAGGCCGGAATGGGTTCGTGCAGGTGCTGCAGGTGCAAGCAGCCGGGCTGGTGGATCTCGATGGGGGAGAGCGCCTCTTTCAGCATGCCCATCAGCTCGTCGGGTCCCACCTGCGGGGTGGGACGCATGTCGATGTGCAGCTCGCAGCAGCCGCAGATGCGGTTCGGGCTGTCGCCCCCCTGGATGTAGCCGAGGTTCAGGGTGGGCTGGGGCACGGCGAAACGGTGATCTGCGTACTTCTCCTTCAGATCCTGCTGGAGCCTGAGCACCTGACCCATGGCCTTGTGCATGATCTCCATGGCATTGACGCCGTTGGCGGGATCCGAACTGTGGCCGCTTCGGCCTGTGATGCGAATGGCTTCCGACATGTGGCCCTTGTGGGCCACCACGGGCACCAGCCCGGTGGGTTCACCGATCACCGCGTAGTCGGGTTTGAGTTCAGCTGCGGCGGCGATGGCGCGGGCCCCGGCCATGGTGGTCTCTTCATCGGCGGTGGCCAGGATGCGCAGCGGCTTGCTCAGGGTCTTGAGGTCGACCTCCTTGAGCGCTTCCACGATAAAGGCGAAGAAGCCCTTCATGTCGATGGTGCCGAGCCCGTACAGGCGGTTGCCCTCTTCGGTCACCTTGAAGGGGTCTTTGGTCCAGGCTCCTTCATCGAAGGGAACCGTATCCGTGTGACCCGCGAGCAGCAGCCCCCCTTCTCCCTGACCATAGGTCGCCACCAGGTTGAACTTGCCCGGCAGATCCGGCAGGGCCGTGACCTCGCACTGGAACCCAAGCTGGCCGAACCAGTCGGCCAGCAGCCGGATCACCGCCTCGTTGCTCTGATCCCAGCGAGTATCCGTGCTGCTGATAGAGGGAATCGCAATAATATTCTTATAAAGTGAAAAAAAATCCAGTTTGGCCATCAGCTCCTCCTTGCGTCCCCGGAGTGTTTCTGTTAGAAAATACAAATGCAAAGTGAGTGCATGAATATTCTATTCGAGTGCTCATCGACAAGGCCTCTAGTTGTAAGGGAAAGTTAATGTTCTGTCACCTGATCTGTAACCGACGACGCATATCCGCCTGAATTGCCCCTCCGCACTCGTTGCATCAAAGGGGCGATAGCCGACCCCTTGCACCGCAGCACCATGCTGTGAATTTCGAACCCAGACTTGGAATACTCAAACATGCTTAAGACCGTTATCGTCGGTGCCAGTGGCTACGCGGGGGCCGAACTGGCCGCTCTGGTCCAGAACCATCCACAACTCGAGCTGTTCGGCCTCTATGTTTCCGCCGGCAGCCAGGACGCCCACAAACGCTTCTCTTCCCTGCATCCCCAGTGGGTGGGCAAGCTGGATCTGCCGCTGCTGCCCCTGGACGAAGACGGCATGACCCGGATCCTGACCCAGGCCGATCTGGTGGTGCTGGCCACTGCTCACGAGGTGAGTGCAGAACTCGCGCCCAAGTTCCTGGCCAAGGGGTTGCCGGTGTTCGACCTCTCCGGTGCCTTCCGGGTCAACGATCAGCAGTTCTACTCTTCCTTCTACGGCTTCACCCACGAGAATGAGCAGTGGCTGGAGCAGGCCGCCTACGGTCTGGCCGAGTGGAATGCCGATGCCGTCAAGGCCGCCCAGCTGATTGCCGTGCCGGGATGCTACCCGACCGCCTCCCTGTGCGCCCTCAAGCCGCTGCAACAGGCCGGGCTGATTGCCCAGGGGTGGCAGCCCATTATCAATGCGGTTTCCGGCGTCTCCGGGGCCGGTCGCAAGGCCGCCATCAACACCAGTTTCTGCGAAGTGAGCCTCAATCCCTATGGCACCTTCAATCACAGGCACCAGCCGGAGATCAGCCACCACCTTGGCAAGGAGGTGCTGTTCCAGCCCCACCTCGGCAACTATGTGCGGGGCATCCTGGCCACCATCTATGTGCAACTGGCGGAAGGGGTGACGCACACCCAGGTGGATCAGGCCTACCTCAAGGCCTACGAAGGCAAGCCCCTGGTACGCCTCACCGGCCAAATGCCCTCCATCCGCGGCGTGGCGAGCACGCCCTACTGCGACATCGCCTGGCAGCAGCAGGGCAACATGCTGGTGGTGGTTTCTGCCATCGACAACCTGCTCAAGGGGGCCGCCTCGCAAGCCATGCAGTGCATAAATATCAAGTTTGGTTTTGAACCGGCCACCGGCCTGATTTAACGCTTTAAGAAAGGATCGAGAAGATGGACAAGCAGACGCTGGTAATCAAGTTGGGTGGTGCCCTGATCGAGAACGACGAGGCCCTGACTGCCCTGTTCGCCACCCTGAAGACCTTCCTGGATGATCAGCACCGTCCTCTGGTGCTGGTGCACGGTGGTGGCTGCCTGGTGGACGACCTGCTCAAGGGGCTGGGCATGACCTCCACCAAGAAGAACGGCCTGCGGGTGACCCCGTTCGAGCAGATCCCCGTGATTGCCGGTGCCCTGGCCGGGACCGCCAACAAGATGATGATGGCCAAGGCCATCTCCACCGGCATTCCTGCTGTGGGTCTGTGCCTCGCCGACGGCGGTCTGTGCCAGGTGACCCAGCTCGATCCGGATCTCGGTGCGGTCGGTGACTGCAAACCGGGCAACCCGGCGCTGGTGGCCGGCATCCTGGGGCAGGGCTTCCTGCCGGTGGTGAGCTCCATCGGCATTACCGCCGACGGACAGATGATGAACGTCAATGCGGATCAGGCGGCCACCGCCATCGCCGAAGCGCTGGGCGCCGATCTGGTGATGCTGTCGGATGTGAGCGGCATTCTGGATGGCAAGGGCAAGCTGGTGCCGCAACTGGACAAGCAGAGCGCGCTGGACCTGATGGAGAAGGGGGTTATCACGGACGGCATGGCCGTCAAGGTGAAAGCCGCCCTGCACGCCGCCGAAACCCTGGGCAAGCCGGTCTGTGTCGCCAGCTGGCGCTACCCGGATCAGCTGCTCAAGCTGCTGGCTGGCGGCGCGGTCGGCACCCAGGTCACCCTCTGATCTCCACCGGGAAAAGGACAATCCGATGCAACATCTTCTGAAAGACAGTGATTTAAGCAAGGCCCAGATCGAGGCGCTGCTGGCGCTTGGCAAGGCGGTCAAGGCCGATCCGAAGAAATACAGCCAGGCCCTGGCGGGCAAGAGCGTGGTCACCCTGTTCGAGAAGCCCTCCCTGCGTACCCGGGTCACCTTCGATATCGGCATCGCCAAACTGGGTGGTCACAGTGTCTATCTGGATCAGCAGAACGGGGCGCTCGGCAAGCGGGAGTCGGTGAAGGATTTCGCCAGCAACCTGTCCCGCTGGTGTGACGCCATCGTCGCCCGGGTGTTCGATCACCAGACCCTGGTCGAGCTGGCCGAGTTCGGCTCGGTGCCTGTGGTCAACAGCCTGTGCAACCTCTACCACCCCTGCCAGGGGCTGGCGGATTTCATGACCATCAGCGAGCACTACAGCGATCTGTCCAAGGTGAAGCTGGCCTATCTCGGCGATGGCAACAACGTGAGCCACTCCCTGCTGCTGCTGGGGGCGACCCTCGGTACCGATGTGACCCTGGTCTGCCCGAAAGGCCATGGCCCGGATACCCAGATCTTCCTGCAGGCCCAGGCGCTGGCAGCTCAATCTGGCGCGACCATACATATCAGCGATGATGTCGCGGATATCGAAGGCTTTGACGTGGTTTATACCGATACCTGGGTTTCCATGGGTGACAACACACCAATGGAGCAGGTAAAAGATATCTTCATGCCTTATCAGATCAACCAGGCCCTGCTCGATCGGACCGGCATCCAGCATGTGCTGCACTGCCAGCCGGCCCACCGGGAGCTGGAGATCACCTCGGAGGTCATGGACGGCCCAGCCTCCCTCATCATGGATGAGGCAGAAAACCGGATGCATATCCAGAACGCCGTGCTGCTGACCCTGTTCGGACAGGGCCAGAAGTAATCCGGCAACCGACCCGGAATCACCCCTTTTTATCGAATCATCACGGAGAGAAGTAAATGAGCGGAATCAACAAGATCGTACTGGCTTACTCGGGCGGACTGGATACCTCGGCCATCATTCCCTGGCTGAAGGAGCACTATGACGCTGAAATCATCGCCTTCGTCGCCGACGTGGGCCAGGAGCGTGACGATCTGGAAGGGATCGAGCAGAAGGCCATCGCCTCCGGCGCGGTCAAGTGCATCGTCAAGGATCTGCGGGAAGAGTTCGTCAAAGAGTATGTCTACCCGACCCTGAAGACCGGCGCCGTCTATGAAGGCACCTACCTGCTGGGCACCTCCATGGCCCGTCCGGTGATCGCCAAGGCGATGGTCGAGGCTGCCCTGGCAGAAGGGGCTGATGCCATCTCCCACGGTTGCACCGGCAAGGGCAACGACCAGGTTCGGTTCGAAGGGGCGGTGGCTGCTCTGGCGCCCCAGCTGAAAGTGATCGCCCCCTGGCGGTTGTGGGACATGCGTTCCCGGGAAGATCTGCTGGCCTATCTGGAAGCCCGCAACATCCCCTGCAAGGCGACCCTGAAGAAGATCTACAGCCGTGATGCTAACGCCTGGCACATCTCCACCGAGGGTGGCGAGTTGGAGAGCACTTGGAACGAGCCGTCCGAAGCCGTCTGGCAGTGGACCGTCTCTGCAGAGGATGCCCCGAACGAGCCGGAATACGTCAAGCTGACCGTGGCCAAGGGGGAAGTGGTCGCCGTTGACGATCAGCCGCTCAGCCCGCACCAGATCCTGACCACCCTGAACGAGCGTGCCGGCAAGCACGGCGTGGGCCGGATCGACATCACCGAGAACCGGATGGTGGGCATGAAGTCCCGTGGCTGCTACGAGACCCCGGGTGGTACCGTGATGGTTGCCGCACTGCGCGCCGTGGAAGAGCTGGTACTGGACAGACCGACCCGCGCCTGGCGGGAAAAGCTGGGTGCCGAGTTCTCCCACCTGGTGTATGACGGTCGCTGGTTCACCCCGCTGTGCAAGGCCATTGTCGCCTCCGCCAACGCCATCGCCGAGGAGCTCGACGGTGAAGTGGTGTTGAAGATGTACAAGGGTCAGGTCACCGCGGTGCAGAAGAAGTCGCCGAACAGCCTCTACTCCGAAGACTTCGCCACCTTCGGTGCCGACGAAGTGTACGACCAGAGCCATGCCGAAGGCTTCATCCGTCTCTACACCCTGGCGAGCCGGATCCGCGCCATGAAAGAGCAGCATCAAGCCATCGGTGGCGACCATACCCACGGCTAAGCAAGCGCTATCACCCGTTGATTCGAGGGGGCATGGCCCCCTCTTTTACAGGCAGAGAGGCCCTTTGCCATCCTCATCGGGTGTGACAAGAGCGGCTGCGCCCTGGCCGCTTCTGTGAGATAACAGGCTCGCAGAAAAACAGGGCAAGATTTCAAGTTCGACGGCGCAAGGCGCCGCCGACAACGCATTCAAGGAGAGCAGTATGGCACTTTGGGGTGGACGCTTCAGTCAGGGAGCCGATAGCCGGTTCAAGCAGTTCAACGATTCGCTGCGGTTCGATTACCGGCTGGCGGAGCAGGATATTCAGGGCTCCATGGCCTGGGCCAAAGCGCTGGTCAAGGTGGGGGTGTTGACCGAGGGTGAGCAGGCCAAGTTGCAGCAGGCGATGGAAGTGCTGCTCGCCTCCGTGCAGCAGGATCCCCAGCAGATCCTGAACTCGGACGCCGAAGACATCCACTCCTGGGTCGAGAGCCAGCTCATCGACGCCGTCGGCGCCCTTGGCAAGAAGCTGCACACCGGCCGCTCGCGCAACGATCAGGTCGCCACCGACCTGAAACTCTGGTGCAAGGCCCAGGGCGAGCTGCTGCTCGCCTCCATTACCGCCCTGCAACAGGGGCTGGTCACCTCCGCCCGCGCCAATCAGGCCGCGGTACTGCCGGGTTACACCCATCTGCAGCGGGCCCAACCGGTCACCTACGCCCACTGGGCGCTGGCCTATGTGGAGATGCTGGAGCGGGACCATTCCCGGCTGCAGGATGCCCTCAAGCGCCTCGACACCAGCCCGCTCGGCTGCGGCGCCCTGGCGGGCACCGCCTACGCCATCGACCGCGAAGCGCTGGCGCTCGACATGGGCTTTGCCGGCGCTACCCGCAACAGCCTGGATTCGGTGTCCGATCGGGATCACGTGGTGGAGCTGATGCACGTGGCGTCCCTCTCCATGACCCACCTGTCGCGCTTTGCCGAAGACCTTATCTTCTACAACACCGGCGAGGCGGGCTTTGTCGAGCTGTCTGACGCCGTCACCTCCGGCTCGTCCCTGATGCCCCAGAAGAAGAACCCGGACGCGCTGGAGCTCATTCGTGGCAAGACCGGCCGGGTGGTCGGCGCCCAGATGGGCATGCTGATGAGCCTCAAGGCGTTGCCGCTGGCCTATAACAAGGACATGCAGGAAGACAAAGAGGGGCTGTTCGACGCCCTCGACACCTGGCACGACTGCCTCGACATGGCGGCCCTGGTGCTGATCGATCTGAAGGTCAATGGCGAGCGGACCAAGGCGGCGGCCCAGGGCGGCTACGCCAATGCCACCGAGCTGGCGGACTATCTGGTGGCCAAGGGCATTCCGTTCCGCGAGGCGCACCATATCGTCGGCGAGACCGTGGTCTATGCGATCCAGGTGAAAAAGCCCCTGGAAGAGCTCTCCCTCCCCGAGTTCCAGCGCTTCAGCCCCGTGGTGGGGGAGGATGTTTACCCGAACCTGGAGCTGGAAGCGACCCTGGCCAAGCGGGTCGCCAAAGGCGGCGTCGCCCGCGAGCAGATAGAGGCAGCCCTCACCGCCGCCGAGGCCTGGCTGAGCAAGCGGGCAGGTTAAGCCAAGCGGCTCGCCATGGGAACAAGAAGGCAGAACGGCAACCCCAGGGTTGCCGTTTTTTTATGGGCACGCCTCGGCGCCGTGAGGCGCGTTGACCAGGCGCTGTTCAGCCCCTGTGTCCGGCGCTGGCCTGATGCACGGCGTCCGTGAGCAGCCGTTGCAACTGGCATCTGGCCTCGTCGGCTTCATGACTGGCGGCGAGCAGCACCACCCCCAGGGTACCCGGTGAGGGCAGCACGCCGCCGAGGAGGGCGAGACTGGCCGGCATGCCGATGGGGGAACGCACCGTGATCCCTAGCCCGGCCTGCACGGCGGCCCAGATCCCGCCCAGGCTCTGGCTGGTGAAGGCGATCCGCCAGGGGATCCCGGCATCGTCGAGGGCGCGGATGGCCCGCGCCCGCATCAGGCAGGGGGCATCGAAGAGCACCAGGGGCAGGGGCTCCCCGCGCGCGAGCAAAGGGGCGAGGTCCCACTCGGGGTGGGCAATCCAGGCCAGTTGCACCACCTCGATGAGGGGAAGATCCTCCCGCTCTCCCTGTGGTTGCCAGGCGAGAGCCATATCGAGGGTGCCCTCCCTGATCCCCTGCACCAGGGCCCCGTTGCGATCGATGCGGGTCGTCATGCGCAGGGCCGGGTGCTGACGACAGAGGGACCCCAGCACGGCGGGGAGCAAAGATTCGCCGAAGTCCTCCTGCACCCCGAGCCGGATCTCCCCTTGCAGCAATTCCCCTTTGAGGGCGAGCACGGCTTCGTCATTGAGCGCCAGCAGCCGCTTGGCGTAGCCCAGCAGGCGCTCACCGCTGGCTGTCGGCACCAGGTGACGTCCCTGCTTCATGACCAGATCGGTGCCGCACTGCTGTTCGAGTTTTTTCAACTGGGCACTGACCGCCGAGGTGGAGCGGCACAGCCGCTGCGCAGCCAGCGCAAAGCTGCCGCACTCCAGCCCCAGCACGTAGCTGCGCAGGGCATCGAGATCCAGGCTGGGGGGAAGGGGTGACATAACTATCCTTATAATCGGGATGATTGGTCTTGAATATTTCGATTTTTTAAATTGTAGCAGTGAGGGAGAGTGGCTTCATCCACCAAGGAGATTGCCATGACACCCGATGTTCCCGATCGCGCCACCCTGGCGCAGCTTGCCCCCCGACTCGCCCGACTGGCGGAAGAGACGCTGTTTGGCGATATCTGGCAGCGCCCCACCCTCTCGGCACGCGAGCGCAGCCTGATCACCCTGGCCATCCTGGCGTCACTGGGCCGGGTGCAACAACTGCCCTGGCATATTGCATTCGCCCGGCAAAACGGCCTGTCCCGGGATGAGCTGGAAGAGCTGTTCACCCATCTTGCCTTCTACGCCGGTTTGCCCGCCGCAGTGACGGCCGTGGGCTATCTGCCCCCCCGCGAGGAGGTGACCCCATGCCGCTGACCCGTATCACCCTGTGCGAGGGGATGAGCGACGCACACCTGCAACAACTCAGCGCCCTCTACCACCAGACCCTGGTGGAGGTGTTCGAGGTGCCGCCGAAGGATAAATTCCAGATCCTCGAGATCTTGCCTGCCAGTGCGCTCATCTATGACCCCCACTACCAGACCGGCCGCCGGGACCAGGGTTTCATCCTCTTCCAGATCCTGGCGGGCAAGGTGCGCAGCACCGCGACCAGGGAGCGGCTTTATGCACGTCTCGCCGAGCGCCTTGAGGCCGAGCTTGGGATCCACCCCGACAACCTCATGGTGGTGATCCAGCAGACCGATGCCGAGGCGTGGAGTTTCGGCCAGGGCCGGATGTTCAGACAGGAGGTGGCCTCATGATCGCCATGCACTACCGATTCACCCTGCCCGCAGACTACGACATGGCGCTGATCGAGCAGCGGATCGCCAGCAATGGCGCCAGACTGGACGGCTTTCCCGGTCTGTTGTTCAAGGCCTATCTCTACAGCCGTCAGGACGATGGGGCCCTGCCGGGGCAGGAGAACCGCTATGCCCCCTTCTATGTGTGGCACAGCGCCGAGGCGATGCACCGATTCCTGGCAAGCGAGGGATTCGCGGCGCTCACCCGGCATTTCGGCTGGCCCCGCATCGAGACCTGGCATCTGCTGCGGGCGCCGGATCCGGCCTCCCTCGACGGGGCTTGCATGGCCAGGCTGCGGCGCACCAAGGTCGCTTCCCACGACCAGCTGGCCGACCTGCACGGCGAGACCATGGTGAGCGGCTGGGATCTCACCCGATGGGAATGGCTGGAGGCGGATTTTCTCCCGTCCCTCTCATCGCCCTTGCCTGGCGGGGGCGAGATCTACCGTATCGGCTATCTGGCGAAGGGGAGAGGGGGGTAAAGCGGAATTATCTTTGTCATTGAGGCTGTTTTTCCATTCACTTTGGCTGTGAAAGTGATATTCGTACCGTGAACATAGGGTGTTATATCTCGCTTGTGGATGATGATGTGGCATTGCGGCCATTTGCTGCAATGAACTGGCTCAGTGGGCACATTCGGGGTGACGGCCCGCGCCGGGCAGGGCATGATCCCGCTGCAATGCGTATGGACGCGTCAACCGGATCAAGGAGTTCCCATGTACCTGCCACCCCATTTCGCCGTTACCGACCCCGAGGCGCTGCACCAGCTGATGCAGGCGAACCCCCTGGGGGCCCTGATCACCTGTGGTGAAGGGGGGCTGGATGCCAACCACCTGCCGTTCGAGTTCGATGGGGCGCAGGGGGCCCACGGTGTGCTGCGGGCCCATGTGGCCCGCAACAACCCGCTTTGGCAGGAGGTGAAAGAGGGCGACGAGGTGCTGGTGATCTTCCGCGCCGCCGACGGCTACATCTCCCCCAGCTGGTATCCGGGCAAGCAGGTGCATCACAAGCAGGTGCCCACCTGGAACTACTGCGTGGTGCACGCCCATGGCCGTATCCGGGTGAGGGACGATGCCCGCTTCGTGCGTCGCCTGCTCGCGACCCTGACCCGTACCCACGAGGCGGGAGAATCCACCCCCTGGAAGATGGCGGATGCACCGAGAGACTATCTCGAGACCATGGTGAAGGCCGTGGTGGGCATAGAGATCGAGATTGAGCGGCTGGTCGGCAAGTTCAAGCTGGGTCAGAACAAAGAGGCGGCGGATCGCCTTGGAGCGGCCAATACCTTGCAGGATCGCGGGCAGACCGCGCTGGCCGGCGCCATGCTGAGCCCGCCTCCTTCACAGCCCTAGCGTGACACCTTGAGATCCGGCCCGACAAAAACGGCAACCGTCTGGTTGCCGTTTTTCATGGTTCCACTCCCGCTCACGCGCTGGCATTGAGCAGCTTGCCGACGCCTTCCCCCGGGCCCTGGGGCAGGGTCTGCTTGAAGGCGTAGAGCAGCTGATCGAGGTTGAGGTCGCTGTTGCCGAGGGAGCCCTTGAGGGTGTCGAGCTCGCTCTGCAGCGCGTCGAGGCGGGTGCTCTGGGTGCCGTCTGCCAACTGGGTGCGGGCGGCATCGATGGCCTGGGGCAGGGGCTGGCCCGAGGATTCCTGACCCAGGGTCTGCATCAGCGCCCCCATGAAGTGGTTGATGGCGGGGCGGTTCTGCTCGCTGTCAGCCTCCTGGATGCCGAGGCGCTGGAACAGGCTCTGCACCGTGGGGGCAAGGTGCGGTTCCTGCACGGCGGGCTCGGTCTGGGCGGGCGGTGTGCTGTCGCCCAGCAGCTTGCTGCCCAGCTTGAGGGCAAGGGAGGCGAGGGGAAGCAGGGTGCCGATGGCGATCATGATGTCACTCTCCGTACGACTGATGTCATGACGGAGCAGGGATCGGGCCAGCTTGGCGAACATTCAACCGAAAAATGGCAGGGGATTGATCCTGCTGTGAATTTCGTTTTTGCCAGGCGGAGGACGGGCGGGGGCGGCGGCAAACCCTTGCAGCCCGGGGGCTGGCCGGTTTGCCGCCCGGCTTGCCGGATCAGAGCTCCTTGAACGGGCGGCGCTTCTCCTCCTCGATGACGATGGCCTCCAGATTGGCGACCCGCTCCTGCAACTCCTTGATGATCATGTCCTGCTTGCCGAGACGGTCGGTAATGTGGGCATCCCCCATCTGGTAGCGGGCGCGTTTGGTGAGATAGCTGAACGACACGCTGATAAAGACGATCAGGACGATACCTGTCCACATGGTCATGAATGACTCCTTTCAAGATTTGAACGAGAGGATCTGTCTCCCGCGCTGTCGTTGTCTCATACCCGACCTTGGGCGGCAATGCCCGCCTGGTTGTCTTCGGTGCACGCCGGGCTGCCCGAGGGGGTCACTCTCCGTCAAGGAGGATGCCTGAATGTGATGGCTCCTCTGTCATGCGGTCGTGACTGGACAGGGCGTGTGCTGGCGATGATGTTGGTTATTTGCCGCGAGTAAAGATGAATGCATGGTCGCGAAAAGTGTGCGTTCGATCATTCATGCACATTATTCAGTATGTTATTGATGGAGTCCTCTTTTAATAAATGCCTGTCACCTGATATCGATGATGCATATCAGGCCGGGCATCAGCATGAGGTCATCCAATGGAAATAAGAAGACTGACGCGCGGTGACGAAAATATCTGGTTCAAGGCATTATCCATATTGCTTGCTGAAACAGGTGAGGGGGCAGAAAAAGCCTCTCTGGAGGATATTGCCGCCGCTATTTCCGATGAGCGTTGTTATCTGCTGGTTGCCTTGCATGACGATGAGCCTGTCGGGCTGCTCAGTGCGTACCGTTTCCCTGACGTAAGAACTGGGGGGCACCTGGCGTATCTTTATGATATTGAGGTGATGGATGAAAAAAGAGGGCGTGGCATAGGAAAAGGGTTGGTCAATACCCTGATTGCCTGCTGCACGCGCGATGGCGTCAGACTGGTGTGGGCCGGGACCGACATGGCAAATAAAGCCGCACGACAGACCTTTGTGACGACCGGCGGGAAGGTAGAAGGCAGCGCTTATGTTGAATATGAGTGGGATAGGCTGGATGACGCCATGTCACCGGCATGTCCGTCTGCTTCATCGGTCAGCCCCTTGACCAAACCATCGTCATCATGACCTGTTGCAATAAAGGGCTGGGTATTGCCTTTTGCCAGGATGAGTGAACTGCTTCCTCGAGTGCTGACCGGGCTGGCAACAATATGGATCCGTTCTAACGATGGGGAGGTCTCGGGGGTGGAATCCTCTGAGCCACCACTACAACCCAATAATAAAAATGAAAAAAGCAGGGCGACATATGACCGTAATATCTTTGTCATAGGTAAAGTCCTCCAGGTTTATATTTCTGGCGCAAGCCTTGAAGGGCTCGCATGAATTTATTTGCGTCGTGATAGTCAGGCTGAGAATCATGTTTTTGATGGGGGTGTTTATAAGCCCATTCACAACATCTGATTTCAATCAGAGCGGCGTTAATTGCCTGGTGTTGGTTGGCGGATAGTGGCCGCCAGTAATCTATTCACTGTCGAGACGTTTATTTACTGGGGGCGCAGGACGGTGTTGTGTTGCAGATGCCCTAGCGCACGGATATAGCTGGCGCTTGCGCGCCAGCAACAGGTTAAAGGCTAAATGTCCTTACGAACGCAAGTTACGTTGTATTCACTGTTGATGCTGGCGTAGTTGGTGTTGCCGCTACCCATGTGTTTGCTGTGGTGACTGAGTATCCCCGTTGTATTGCGGGCCCAGGTCCAGTAGTAGCTGGTAGTACCACCACACTGATGGGGATTGCCCAGGGGCCACCCGTGAACACTACACATCTCTGAATTGGGCTGACCGGTAGCCGTAGCAGAAGTGCTCTGAATAAATAGATTTTCCAGCTCTTTTATGGTTGGCAGGCGATATGCGGGGTTCAGTCCTTTACAATAGGCATCGGCATTCCGCAAATTACGCTTGATGGTGTCAGGAGTTGTGAAAAACGGTAAAAGAGCCACCTCTTCTACTTCTATTTCTGCGGTGGCGCTGAAATGTTGGCCATTGACCTCACCGGAGGCGGTAATGGTAACAGTCCCGGCAGACACGCCGATCACCATGCCTTTGTCGGCGCCACTGCTGCTGATGGTGGCTACAGCCTGGTTGCTGGAACTCCAGCTCACAGCGTTATCCGCAGTAACATCGAGTACCTTGCCATCAGAGAGTATGGCTTCCCCTTTGAGCAGTTCACTCAAGCCTACAGGCAGGGTGGAAATGGTGGAGGAGATTTGAACCTGGGTCACGACGGCATGGGTAATGGTCACCTCGGCGGTGGCGCTGAAGGGCTGGCCGTTGACCTCACCGGAGGCGGTGATGGTGACGTTGCCCGCCGATACGCCGGTGACCATGCCTTTGTCTGGACCACTGCTGCTGATGGTGGCGATGGCCGGGTTGCTGGAACTCCAACTCACGGCGATATCAGTGGTGAAGTCGAATACCTGGCCATCTGAGAACAGGGCTTCTCCTTTGAGTTGTTCACTCAAGCCTGCAGGCAGGGCGGAAACGGTGGGGGTGATTAGAACCTGGGTCAAGACGGCGTGGGTGATGGTCACCTCGGCGGTGGCGCTAAAGTGCTGACCATTGGCCTCACCGGAGGCGGTGATGGTGACAGTGCCCGTCGATACGCCGGTCACCACGCCTTTGTCGGGACCACTGCTGCTGATGGTGGCAACGGCCGGGTTGCTGGAGCTCCAGCTCACGGCATCGTCAGTGGTGACATCCAGCAGCAGCATCGACTGATGACCATCGTACAGAAGGGCTTCTCCTTTGAGCTGTTTACTCAAGCCAATCGGCAAGGAGGAAACGGCGGGGGTGATCTGTACCTGGGTCACGACGAGACTGGTAATGGTCACCTCGGCCGTCGCGCTAAAGGGCTGGCCATTGGCCTCACCGGAGGCGGTAATGGTGACAGTCCCTGGGGACACGCCGGTCACCATGCCTTTGTCGGGACCACTGCTATGGATAGTGGCGATGGCAGGATCGCTGGAGTGCCAGCTCACGGCGTCGTCAGCGGTGACATCCAGCACCTGACCATTGGACAGAGTGACTTTCCCTGTGAGCCGTTCACTCCAGCCTGCCGGCAGGCTGGAGACGGCGGGGGTGATCTGTACCCGGGTCACGACGGCATGGGTGATGGTCACCTCTGCGGTGGCGCTGAAGTGCTGGCCATTGGCCTCACCGGAAGCTGTGATGGTGACAGTCCCTGGGGACACGCCGGTCACCCTGCCTTTGTCGGCGCCACTGCTGCTGATGGTGGCGACGGCCGGGTCGCTGGAGTGCCAGCTCACCACGTCGTCAGCGGTGACATCCAGCACCTGGCCATTGGACAGAAGGGCTTCCCCTGTGAGTTGTTCACTCAAACCCACGGGCAGAGAGGAAACGGCGGGGGTGATCTGTACCTGGGTCACGACGGTATGGGTGATGGTCACCTCGGCAGTCGCGCTGAAGGACTGGCCATTGGCCTTGCCGGAGGCGGTGATGGTGACGGTTCCTGCGGAGACACCGGTCACCCTGCCTTTGTCGGCGCCACTGTTGCTGACGGTGGCAACGGCCGGGTCGCTGGAGCGCCAGCTCACCACGTCGTCAGCGGTGACATCCTGCACCTGACCATCGGAAAGAAGGGCTTCCCCTGTGAGTTGTTCACTCAAGCCAACGGGCAGAGAGGTAACGGCGGGGGTGATCTGCACCTGGGTCACGACGGCATGGGTGATGGTCACTTCGGCCGTTGCGCTGAAGTGCTGGCCATTGGCCTCACCGGAGGCGGTGATGGTGACGGTTCCTGCGGAGACGCCGGTCACCCTGCCTTTGTCGGTGCCACTGCTGCTGACGGTGGCAACGGCCGGGTCGCTGGAGTGCCAGCTCACCACGTCGTCAGTCGTGACATCCAGCACCTGACCATCAGACAGAGTGGCCTCCCCTGTGAGCCGTTCACTCAAGCCAACGGGCAGAGAGGAAACGGCGGGGGTGATCTGTAGTTGGGCCACAACGGCATGGGTGATGGTCACCTCGGCCGTCGCGCTGAAGGATTGGCCATTGGCTTCACCGGAGGCAGTGATGGTGACGGTTCCTGCGGAGACGCCGGTCACCCTGCCTTTGTCGGTGCCACTGCTACTGACGGTGGCAACGGCCGGGTCGCTGGAGCGCCAGCTCACGGCATCGTCAGCGGTGACATCCAGCACCTGGCCATCGGACAGAATGACTTCCCCTTTGAGTTGTTCACTCAAGCCAACCGGCAGGGAGGAAACGGCGGGGGTGATCTGCAATCCGGATATGGAGATATCTGGTGGTATTACAGTGGATGAGTCATTGTTATTACCATTACAACCCAGTAATAAAAATGAGAAGAGTAGGGCGACATATGACCGTAACATCTTTGTCATAGGTAAAGTCCTCCAGGTTTATATTTCTGGCGCAAGCCTTGAAGGGCTCGCATGAATTTATTTGCGTCGTGATAGTCAGGCTGAGAATCATGTTTTTGATGGGGGTGTTTATAAGCCCATTCACAACATCTGATTTCAATCAGAGCGGCGTTAATTGCCTGGTGTTGGTTGGCGGATAGTGGCCGCCAGTAATCTATTCACTGTCGAGACGTTTATTTACTGGGGGCGCAGGACGGTGTTGTGTTGCAGATGCCCTGGCGCACGGATATAGCTGGCGCTTGCGCGCCAGCAACAAAAGCTAAATATCCTCACGAACACAGGCCACGTGGTTGCTTTCGGTATCGTCGGCCTGGTTGAAGGAGGTACCGTTGTTCATGTTGGTGCGCCAGCGCCAGTCTTTCCATTCCTTATCGTTGGCCCAGTAGAGGTTCGTACTACCGCCACATCGGCCTCGCAGGGGCCACCCGTGAACATCACACATGTCATCACTGGGCTGACCGAGTTCCGTTATAGAAGAGCTCTGAATAAACAGGTTTTGGAGTTCGAGTTTGGTTGGTAGGCGAGCCGCTGGGTTCAGCCCTTTGCAATAGGCATCGGCATCGTTCCAGTTACGTCCAATCGTGTCAGGAGTAGTGAAAAACGCCAGGGGGGGCTTAACCTCCACCTCGGCAGTCGCACTGAAGGATTGGCCATTGGCCTCACCGGAGGCAGTGATGGTGACGGTTCCAGCGGAGACGCCGGTCACCTTGCCTTTGTCGGGGCCACTGTTGCTGATGGTGGCAACGGCCGGGTTGCTGGAACTCCAGCTCACGGCGTTATCCGCAGTCACATCGAGTTCCTTGCCATTGGAGAGCATGACTTCCCCTTTGAGCTGTTCACTCAAGCCAGCCGGCAGGGAGGAAAACGCGGGGGTGATCTGTACCTGGGTCACGTCGAGGTTGGTGATGGTCACCTCGGCGGTGGCGCTGAAGTGCTGACCGTTGGCCTCACCGGAGGCGGTGATGGTCACAGTCCCTGCGGACATGCCGACCACCAGGCCTTTGTTGGGACCACTGTTGAAGATGATGGCAACGAGCGGGTTGCTGGAGCTCCAGCTTACGGCATCGTCAGCGGTGACATCCAGCAGCAGCATCGACTGATGGCCATCGTACAGAAGGGCTTCCCCTTTGAGCTGTTTACTCAAGCCAACCTGCAAGGAGGAAACGGCGGGGGTGATCTGTACCTGGGTCACGACGAGACTGGTAATGGTCACCTCGGCCGTCGCGCTAAAGTGCTGGCCATTGGCCTCACCGGAAGCTGTGATGGTGACGGTTCCTGCGGACACGCCGGTCACCATGCCTTTGTCGGGACCACTGCTATGGATAGTGGCGATGGCAGGATCGCTGGAGTGCCAGCTCACGGCGTCGTCAGCGGTGACATCCAGCACCTGACCATTGGACAGAGTGACTTTCCCTGTGAGCCGTTCACTCCAGCCTGCTGGCAGGGTGGAGACGGTGGGGGTGATTTGTACTTCCGCCACAACTGCCTTGGTAATGGTCACTTTGGCAGTCGCGCTGAAGTGCTGTCCATTGGCCTCACCGGAAGCTGTGATGGTGACAGTCCCTGGGGACACGCCGGTCACCCTGCCTTTGTCGACGCCACTGCTGCTGATGGTGGCGACGGCCGGGTCGCTGGAGTGCCAGCTCACCACGTCGTCAGCGGTGACATCCAGCACCTGGCCATTGGACAGAAGGGCTTCCCCTGTGAGTTGTTCACTCAAACCCACGGGCAGAGAGGAAGCGGCGGGGGTGATCTGTACCTGGGTCACGACGGCATGGGTGATGGTCACCTCGGCGGTGGCGCTGAAGTGCTGGCCATTGGCCTCACCGGAGGCAGTGATGGTGACGGTTCCTGTGGAGACACCGGTCACCCTGCCTTTGTCGGCGCCACTGTTGCTGACGGTGGCAACGGCCGGGTCGCTGGAGCGCCAGCTCACCACGTCGTCAGCGGTGACATCCTGCACCTGACCATCGGAAAGAAGGGCTTCCCCTGTGAGTTGTTCACTCAAGCCAACGGGCAGAGAGGTAACGGCGGGGGTGATCTGCACCTGGGTCACGACGGCATGGGTGATGGTCACTTCGGCCGTTGCGCTGAAGTGCTGGCCATTGGCCTCACCGGAGGCGGTGATGGTGACGGTTCCTGCGGAGACGCCGGTCACCCTGCCTTTGTCGGTGCCACTGCTGCTGACGGTGGCGACGGCCGGGTCGCTGGAGCGCCAGCTCACAAGGTCGTCAGCGGTGACATCCAGCACTTGGCCATCGGACAGAATGACTTCCCCTGTGAGCTGTTCACTCAAGTCAACCGGCAGAGAAGAAACGGCGGGGGTGATCTGTAGCTGGGCCACAACGGCATGGGTGATGGTCACCTCGGCCGTCGCGCTGAAGGATTGGCCATTGGCTTCACCGGAGGCAGTGATGGTGACGGTTCCTGCGGAGACGCCGGTCACCCTGCCTTTGTCGGTGCCACTGCTGCTGATGGTGGCAACGGCCGGGTCGCTGGAACGCCAGTTCACGGCATCGTCAGTCGTGACATCCAGCACCTGACCATCGGACAGAATGACTTCCCCTTTGAGTTGTTCACTCAAGCCAACCGGCAGGGAGGAAACGGCGGGGGTGATCTGCAATCCGGATATGGAGATATCTGGTGGTATTACAGTGGATGAGTCATTGTTATTACCATTACAACCCAGTAATAAAAATGAGAAGAGTAGGGCGACATATGACCGTAACATCTTTGTCATAAGCAAGGTCCTCTATATTTATATTTTTGGAGCAAGCCAGAGGGCTTGGGCAATCATAAACAGGGGCGAGCTACAGCTATGCAAGGATGTGGGAAAGTACGAACAAAAAAATATGTACGACGATCTTTAAGGCGGCTATGGTTGGTAACTCTATAATGTGATCGAATAATAACCTGAGATATTAATCACGACCAGCATTTTAAAAAATGTACTTTTGTTATTCCTTTTTGTTTGCTTTCAGCATGAATAAACTCTGAATGGAATTAGTTATATTTTCGCCTGAAATATCCTGTAACAAATTATATTGTGCGATGCATTCAACGTGCTTTTTGTTTAACTGGTTTTGATGAACTAACTCTGAATGAATTTTGCTAAATTCCCCTCAGACATATTTTGATACAATTTTTATGGGAGCCATTTTCAATCGGCTATTCATATTTTGTGCCCTCCATATGGATGGGGGGCGTACGAAGTGCCGTATTCAATTGGCATGGTGTGCGGGGGGATGGGCGCGGCGCCTTTCCTGGCATGTCATGCAGATCCCGATTCATCTTGCTTGCATTGCCTGTCGTGGAGGGGCGATTGTGCTGCACCCCTGTCTGCCCCGTGGGCGACTGGGCTGACAGGGGCATTGTCAGCGCGTCGGCTCAGAGCCCCTGCCAGAGCGGCCAGCCGAGCCAGATCCCGAGCAGCAGCAACTGCCCCCAGACGATGGCCCAGAACCGCAGGCGGTAGCTCCCTTTCTGGGTCTTGTGGCGCAGCCACTGGCGGGCGACCAGGGCGCCGGGCCAGCCGCCGCACAGCTCAAGCAGATGCAGGCGGGCCTCGGGCACGCGCCAGCCGCCACGAATGGCCTGGCGTTTGTCCCAGGCGTAGACGACCAGGGTCAGCAGGCTCATCAGCAGGATCAGGGCCAGCGGCCACCAGTTGGCATCGTGCGCGCCGAGCCAGCCTGCCCAACCCAAAGGCAGCAGGGCCAGGGCCATCATGACAGGCACGCCTGATCCCGAGTCTCGCCCGGGTGTAGCGTGCGGATCACCCGGGCCGGATTGCCCACCGCCAGGGAGTCCGCCGGGATGTCCCGGGTGACCACGGCGCCAGCCCCTATGATGGAGCGGGGCCCTATGGTGACGCCTGGGCAGATGATGGCCCCGCCGCCAATCCAGCAGTCATCGCCGATCCGCACCGGCTTGTTGTAGGCGGTCCAGTTGCGTCGCTCCAGATAGTCCATGGTGTGGGTGGCGGTGTAGATCTGCACGTTGGGGGCCAGCAACACATGGTTGCCGATGTGCACCTCGCCCACGTCGAGTATGGTGACGTTGAAGTTGAAGAAGGTCTTCTCGCCGATGTGGATGTTGCGGCCGAATTCGCAGGTGAAGGGGGTGCTGATCCAGCAGGAGTCGGGACAGTGGGCGAAGAGGTCGCGGCAGATCTGCTGGCGCAGGACGTGATCCCCCGCCGGTGAGGCGTTGAGTCGGCTCAGCAGCGCCTGGCCGCGAATGCGGTCGTTCGCTATCTCCTCGCTCTGGCTGTCCAGGGCGCCCCCAGCCAATACCTTGTCCCAGTCGCTTGCCATGGTTATCTCCTCCTGCTGCAAGAGGGGCAGTATACGCGACAAGGGGAGGGGGTGTCAGAGTGCCGGGCCCGTCAGGTGATCCCCGTCATCATGTCATCAGGACAAGGGGCAGGATGAGCAGGATGGAGACGAGGTAGGGGAGCAAGACCCGCCGCCCCAGGCTGCGTCCGCCAATCACCAGTGCCAGCACTCCTTTCACCAGGGAGTTGACCAGCCCGGCGAGCAGTATGCCCCTGGCCGCCACCTCCAGGGCCAGCTCCTTCTGGGCGAGCTGGGAGAGGGAGAGGGTGATGGCGTCCACGTCCGTGATGCCGGAGACCAGCGACAGCAGATAGACCCCGGAGTTGCCCACCTTGCTTTGCAGCAGGGTGGCCATGAAGCCGATGAGGGCGAGCAGCAGACCGAACTTGATGGCGGTGGCGAGATCCAGCGGGTTGCGGGTTTCGGGCTGTACCGGGCCGTCCGGCATATCTTCCCGCTGGCGCCAGAACCAGAAGGCAAAGCCGTAGACGATGGCTGCCAGCAGCAGCAGGGGGGCGGCCAGACGCAGCGCCAGCTCTCCGTGGATGATCAGCACCAGTGCCAGCAGCCTGAGCCACATGGTGGCTCCCGCCAGCAGAATGCCGGTGGCCAGCAGCCGCTCCAGCCCTCCCTGCTCCTTGTTGAGGCGGGCAAATTGCAGGGTGAGGGCGGTGGAGGAGGCGAGCCCCGCCAGCATGCTGGTGAGCACCAGCCCGGAGCGGGTGCCGAGCAGGCGCACCGCGAAGTGACCACAGAACGAGATGCCGGCGATCACCACCACCATGAGCCAGATCTTGAAGGGATTGAAGGCATTGAGGGGACCCATCTCGGTATCGGGGAGCACCGGCAGCAGCACCAGGGAGATGAGCAGAAAGCGCAGGGTGGCGTGAAACTCCATTTCGCTCAAGAACAGCATTCCCTGCTGGATCTTGCCCTTGAGCCCCATCAGGAGGGCCGCCAGCACGGCGCAGGCCACTGCCTCGCTCGGGCTCTGCAGCACCGACATCAGCCCCAGCAGGTAGGTGAGCACCATGGCTACCGAGCTGGTGAGGCCGAACTCCCCCTGCCAGCGCTGGGCCAGCCAGACCGAGAGGCCGCACCCCGTCACCACGGTCAGCAGACCGAGCAGGGCCAGCCAGGCGCCCAGGGTGGGCAGCAGCAGGGCGCAGACCCCGCCGAGCAGACCGATGAGGCCATAGGTGCGCATCCCTGCGATGCGCTGGTTGTCTCCGAGCTGGCGCACCTGCCAGCCCCGCTCCAGCCCGATGATGAGCCCGATGGCCAGGGACACCAGGGCGCCGTAGACGGGCTCGGCCTCTATCCACATGGGTTTCTCCTCCCGCTGCCGTTTCAGTGAGGATGGCACAGGGCATCCCGGGGCAGGGGGAGCTGGCTCACAGAGCTGGTGTCCCGTCTGCCGGGGTCTTGCAAACAAAAAAAAGGCGCCACCTGGAGGGGGCGCCTGGAAAGGTCAAACCTTGCGGTTTGCAGACCAACGGAACCAAAGATCACACACTTCACACTCAGCACTGCTGTGGGGGCAGGGCTCAACCCTGCCACTTGCCTCCTTCCACTATCACGTCGTTGGGATCGGTATCGGCGCTCAGCTTGTCGCGCACATACTGGTCGTAGAGTTTGAGCAGGTACTTCTCTTCCCCCAGCTTGGCGAGACGGTCGTTGACCCAGTCACGCAGCTCGATATTGCCCTTCTTCACCGCCGGCGCGATGGGGTCTTCCGAGCCCAGCTTCTCGGGCAGCACCCGATAGCCCGGGTTCTCCTTGGCCCAGCTGAACAGCACCAGGTTGTCCTGGGCATAGGCGTCGCCACGGCCCTGGGCCAGCGCCTGCAGGGATTCGGTGTTCTTCTCGAACTTGAGCACCTTCCAGTCCGGGTGGTTGCGGGTCAGCCAGATGTCGGCCGTGGTGCCGGTAGTGACGATAAGCCGCTTGCCGGCCAGATCGTCGAGCTTCTTGGCGTCGCTGCCTTCCGGCACCAGCACCTGCACCGCGACCTTGAGGTTCGGGTTGGTGAAGTCCACCACCTGCCGCCGCTCCGGGGTCACCGTCATGTTGGCGAGGATGAGATCCACCTTGTCGCTCTGCAGGAAGGGGATGCGGCTGGCGGGCTCCACCGCCACGAACTCGACCTTGTTTTCGTCCCCCAGCAGATCCTTGGCGAAGCGGCGGCCGAGATCGGTGTCAAAGCCGACGTAGTTGCCCTTCTCGTCAACATAGCCAAACGGCGGCTTGTCGGTGAAGACGCCGACGATGAGCTTGTCACGGGCCTTGATCTTGGCGAGGGAGCCGTCTTCTGCCTGGGCGGCGCCACTGGCGAGGCCCAGGCCGATGAGGGCGCTAAACAGGACCGAGGTAATTATCTTCATGCTGACTCCTTTCGTTTGCTGACAGTTGTATAAGAAAACTTGGCGAGGAACTGGCGGGCACGCTGGCTCCTGGGATTGTCGAAAAATTGATGGGGGGCGGCCTGCTCCAGGATGTGGCCGCCGTCCATGAAGACGATGCGATCCGCCACCGCTTGGGCGAACGCCAGCTCGTGGGTGACGATGAGCAGGGTCATGCCACTGCCGGCGAGATCGCGGATCACCTCCAGCACCTCCTGCACCATCTCGGGATCCAGCGCAGCGGTCACCTCGTCAAACAGCATCACCTGGGGGTTCATGCACAGCGCCCGCACGATGGCGATGCGCTGCTGCTGGCCACCGGAGAGCTGGCGCGGATAGTCGTGGCGCCGCTCCCACAGGCCGATGCGGGTCAGCAGCTGCTCCGCCTGCAGCAGGGCCTCGGCCCGCTCCCGCTTCTGCACCTGCACAGGGCCGAGCAGCACGTTCTCCAGCACCGTCAGGTTGGGGAAGAGGTGATAGCTCTGGAACACCATGCCGATGCGCTGGCGCAGCCGCTGCCAGTCGGTGCTGGCATCCAGCAACTCTCCGTCGAAGCGAATGTCGCCCCCCTGAATGGGTTCGAGCCCGTTGAGGGTGCGCAGCAAGGTGCTCTTGCCGCAGCCGCTCGGCCCCAGGATGACGATCACTTCCCCGGCGTTCACCGTGAGGCTGACCTCATCCAGTACCCAGTGTTGGCCGAATTGTTTGCTGACGGCATTGAGCTCAAGCAGAGGTGTCATACCGCATTACCCCATTGTTGCTCCAGCCGGCGCGAGGCGAGCGAGAGCGGATAGCAGACCAGAAAAAAGAACAGGAACAGCAGACCGTAGATGAGCAGCGAGCCATAGGTGCGCTCGATGATCTGCTGGCCTACCTTGATCACCTCCACCACCCCGATCAGCACCGCCAGTGAGCTGGTCTTGATGATGCGGGTGTAGATGTTGATGGTGGGCGGCGTCAGCCGTTGCAGCGCCTGGGGCAGCAGCACGTGGCGATAGAGCTGCCAGCGGGAGAGCCCGAGCGCCAGACCGGCCTCCTGCTGGCCGCGGGCGAGGGACTTGAGACCGCCGCGCACCACTTCCCCCACCTCGCTGGCGCCCCAGAGGGCCAGCACCAGCACGGCGCACCAGAAGGCCGGGATGTCTACGCCAAAGAAGATCGGCAGCCCGAAGAAGAAGAGGTAGAGCCAGACCAGCACGGGCACCACCCGAAACAGCTCCAGATAGACCCGCAGCACTCCCCGAGTCAGCCTTCCCCCTTGCTGGGCCAGCACGCCGTAACCGACCCCGCCCAGGGTGGCGAACAGGATGGCGAGCAGGGAGATGGCGAGGGTCTGACCCGCGCCCACCGCCAGCAGCGGCAGCGCCTGCGCCAACTGTTCAGTGACCGGACTGGCCATAGTGATCCCTCCCTTCTTGTGTATGGGTGGCGAGTGACGGCTGCAGCTGCAGGAAGATAAGTGCCCACATCGGGATCCTCGCCTGCATCAGCGATTCAGTGACCGAACTGACCATATTGATCCCTCCTTTCCTCTGCATGGGTGGCGAGTGACGGCAGCAGCTGGACAATAGGTGTCTGCATCAGTTGTTCAATGACCGAACTGACCATGTTGCAGCCTCCTTTCAACGACGCGCAGGGCGAGGGACAGCGGCAGAAAGATCAGCACGCACATCAAGGTCAGCACCGCCAGCATCTCGTAGGTCTTGTAGTAGAGGGCGATGTAGTTCTTGGTGGTGTAGAGCAGCTCGGGCACCGCCACCGCCGAGGCCACCGTGGTCTCTTTGAGCAGAAAGATGAAGTTGGCAAACAGCGCCGGCAGGCTGGCAAGCCAGGCCTGGGGCAGTTGCACGTGGCGCAGCAGCTGCCAGCGGGAGAGACCGATGGCCCGCCCGGCCTCCAGTTGGCTGGGGGGGACCGCCTGAATGCCCGCCCGCAGCGCCTCGGTCAGGTAGCCGCCGCCGAGGAAGGTCATGGCGATCACCGCCGTGGCAAAGCCGGAGAGCGAGATGCCGAGCGCCGGCAGCCCGAAGTAGAGAAAGAACAGCTGGATCAAGAGCGGCGTGTTGCGGGCCAGCTCCACATAGGCGCGGATCACCCCGTTCAGCCAGGGCTTGTGCAGGCTCAGCAGCGTCACATTGAGCAGCGCCACGACGAGCGAGGTGAGGATCACGATGGCGCCGAGCTGCAAGGTGACCCAGACCGATTGGCCGAACGCTGGCAGGGTGGTGAGAACAAAGGACCAGTCGAAGCTCATGCCGGGATCCTCCCGTCACGGCGCAGCCGCTGGGGCACGACAGTGATGGCGTCCGGGTACTTGATGCCGGCGCCGGTGTTGAGCACCACCACCCGCTCGCCCCCCTGTATCCAGCCCGCTTCCCGCAGCTGGCGGGCGGCGGCGAAGGCGGCCGCCCCTTCCGGGCAGACGAAGCTGCCTTCGCGCGCGGCGAGCTGGCGGATCTCGCGCTGGATGGCGCTATCGTCCACCGCGACGGCGCACCCCTCGGTGCGATAGAGGGCGTCCAGCACCAGAAAATCCCCCAGCGCCTTGGGCACGTTGATGCCAAAGGCGAGGGTCTGGGAATCGGGCCAGAAGCGCGATTCGCGCTCCCCCTGCTGCCAGGCCTGGACGATGGGGGCGCAGCCGCTCGCCTGCACCGCCACCAGTCGCGGCAGTGGCCCCTTGACCCAGCCCAGCTCCTGCAACTCCCGCAGCGCCTTGTAGATGCCGATGAGACCGACTCCGCCGCCGGTGGGGTAGAGGATGACGTCCGGCAGGGTCCAGCCGAGCTGCTCGGCGATCTCCAGCCCCATGGTCTTCTTGCCCTCGATGCGATAGGGCTCCTTGAGGGTGGAGGCATCGAACAGCCCCTGCTCGGCCACCACCTCGGCCACCTGGCGACCGGCGTCGCTGATGAGGCCATCCACCAGATAGAGGCGGGCACCGGCCAGCGAGGTCTCCAGTCTTGTGATGGCGGGGGCCGCCTGGGGCATGACTATGGTGCTGCGCAAGCCGGCGCGGGCGCCGTAAAGCGCCCAGGCCGCCCCGGCGTTGCCGTTGGTGGGCATGGCGAAGTGGGTGATGCCGAGCTCCCGGGCGCGGGAGACGCCGACCGCGGCGCCGCGGGCCTTGAAAGAACCGGTGGGGATGATGCTCTCATCCTTCATCCAGAGATCCGGAATGCCGATCTGTTTGCCGAAAGCGGGCAGGGGCAGCAGGGGAGTGAAGCCTTCCCCCAGGGTGATCACCTGGGCGGGGTCGCGCACCGGCAGCAGCTCGTGGTAGCGCCACAGGCTGGCGGGGCGCCCCAGCAGCGCGGCCGGGTGCCAGGCCTGTTTCAGGGCCTCGAGGTCGTAGCTGGCCAGCAAGGGGGCACCGACCGGGCTCAACTGCTGGGGCTGATCGGCATCCACTATCTCGCCGGTCTTGCTGCAACGCAGATGTGATAGGTAGCTGTACGGCATGCTTTATCCTGAATGGCTCACGTTGGCTGGTGTCTTATTCCATCCTGTGACCCAAGGGCCGGATAACAAACAAAATAAAGCGGCAAACTTAAGCGAAAAAATTTATATGGCTCCCCCGTGCCGGCGGGCCACCCTCTGCCACCGGTCGGGGGGTTGGGCCATCCGGCGCGCTTTGTTAACCTGCCCGCTCACTCAAACCGCAGGGAGCCGCCTCGATGCGAGCCATTGTCAGCCTGCTGGCCCTGTCACTGCTGTGTGCGTGCAGCGGCCAGCCAACCAGAGAGGATGCCATGTCAGGGAATACGCGCCTTCACTACCCCGTCACCCGCCAGGGTGAGCAGGTGGATCACTATTTCGGCCAGGCCGTGGCCGACCCCTATCGCTGGCTGGAGGATGACCGCAGCCCCGAGACCGAGGCCTGGGTCAAGGCCCAGAACGCCGTGACTCAGGGTTACCTGGCGCAGATCCCGTATCGCGCCGCCATCAAGGAGAAGCTGGCCGCCTCCTGGAACTACGCCAAGGAGGGGGCGCCGTTTCGCGAGGGGCGCTACCACTACTTCTTCAAGAACGACGGCCTGCAGAACCAGAACGTGCTGTGGCGCCAGCTGGAGGGCAAGCCGGCGGAGGTATTCCTCGATCCCAATACCCTCAGCCCCGACGGCACCACGGCGCTGGATCAGCTGAGCTTCTCCCGCGATGGCCGCATCCTGGCCTACTCCTTGTCGCTGGCCGGCAGCGACTGGCGCGAGATCCACCTGATGGACGTAGAGAGCAAGCAGCCGCTGGAGGCGCCCCTCAAGGACGTGAAGTTCAGCGGCATCAGCTGGCTCGGCAACGAGGGCTTCTTCTACTCGAGCTACGACAAGCCCGACGGCAGCGAGCTGTCGGCCAGGACCGATCAGCACAAGGTCTATTTCCACCGGCTCGGCACGGCGCAGGAGGATGACCGGCTGGTGTTTGGCGCCATCCCGGCCCAGCACCACCGCTACGTGGGGGCGACCGTCACCGAAGATGACCGCTTCCTGCTCATCTCGGCGGCGAACTCCACCTCAGGCAACCGCCTCTATGTGAAGGATCTGAGCCAGGAGAACGCGCCGCTGCTGACGGTGCAGGGGGATCTGGATGCGGACGTGAGCCTGGTGGACAACAAGGGCGGCACCCTTTACCTGCTGACCAACCGGGACGCCCCCAACGGCCGGCTGGTGACGGTGGATGCCGCCAACCCGGGCCCGGCCCACTGGCGGGATCTCATCCCCGAGCGCCAGCAGGTGCTGACGGTACACAGCGGCAGCGGCTATCTGTTCGCCGAGTACATGGTGGATGCCACCGCCCGGGTCGAGCAGTTCGACTACGAAGGCAAGCGGGTGCGCGAGGTGGCGCTACCCGGCCTTGGCAGCGTCAGCGGCTTCAACGGCAAGCACGACGACCCCGCCCTCTACTTCGGCTTCGAGAATTATGCCCAGCCGCCCACCCTCTACCGGTTTGAGCCCAAGAGCGGCGCCATCAGCCTCTATCGCGCCTCGGCGGCGCCGTTCAAGCCAGCGGATTACGTTTCCGAGCAGCGCTTCTACCAGAGCAAGGACGGCACCCGGGTGCCGCTCATCATCAGCTACCGCAAGGGGCTCAAGCTTGATGGCAGCAACCCGACCATCCTCTACGGCTACGGCGGTTTCGACGTGAGCCTGACCCCGAGCTTCAGCGTGTCGGTGGCCAACTGGCTGGATCTGGGGGGCGTCTATGCGGTGGCCAACCTGCGCGGGGGCGGCGAGTACGGCCAGGCCTGGCACCTGGCGGGCACTCAGCAGAACAAGCAGAACGTGTTCGACGATTTCATCGCGGCGGCCGAGTACCTCAAGGCCGAAGGCTACACCCGCACCGATCGGCTGGCGATCCGAGGTGGCTCCAACGGCGGTCTGCTGGTGGGGGCGGTCATGACCCAGCGGCCGGATCTGATGCGGGTCGCCCTGCCGGCGGTGGGGGTGCTCGACATGCTGCGCTACCACACCTTCACCGCCGGGGCGGGCTGGGCTTATGACTACGGCACCAGCGCCGACAGCGAGGCGATGTTCGACTACCTGAAGGGCTACTCGCCCCTGCACAACGTCCGGGCCGGGGTCAGCTACCCCTCGACCCTGGTGACCACGGCGGATCACGACGATCGGGTGGTGCCGGCCCACTCCTTCAAGTTTGCCGCCACCCTGCAGGCCGACAATGCCGGCCCCCATCCCCAGCTCATCCGCATCGAGACCAATGCCGGGCACGGGGCGGGCACGCCGGTGGCCAAGCTTATCGAGCAGAGTGCGGACATCTATGCCTTCACCCTGTACGAGATGGGCTATCAGCAGTTGCCGCGTCAGCCTTGATCCGGGCGAGGCGGGCGTCAGCCATCCACTATCATCAGGGCCCTGCGGGGCCCTTTTTATTGCCGCGTGTTTGAACGTGGGCCTGCGACCATCCCTGTCTCGCCGCTGGCCCGTTTTGGCAGACGGGCCCCATCTGTCATCCCCCCGGTGGTATAGTCAGCCACAAGATCCGCATTCAAGGAGTCCATCGTGAAGAAGATCATCTACATCCTGCTGGGGTTGGCGCTGGCGGCCGTGGTGGCCATCGCCGCCCTGGTGTCCCTCATCGATCCCAACCAGTTCAAGCCCCAGCTGGTGGAACAGGTGCGCAAGAGCACCGGCCGCGAGCTGGTGATACAAGGGGATATCGGCTGGCGTTTCTGGCCAAGCCTGGGCCTCTCCCTCGAGAAGGTGGCGCTACGCAACCCCGCCGGCTTTGCCGAGCCCGACCTGGTGCGATTCGAGCAGGGTGAGGCCTCGGTAGGCTTGCTGCCGCTGCTCTCCCACAAGCTTGAGATCGGCAAGGTGACCCTGAGCGGCGCTCATCTGTTTATCCAGACCAGGGCTGACGGCAGCTCCAACCTGAGGGATCTACTCCAGGCCTCCGCCGAGCCCAAGGGGGAGGCGACAACCTCCGAGCCTGCCGCAACGACGCCCCCAGCCGCCAGTGACAAACAGCTCTGGCAGATCAGCCTGCAAGGCATCGCGCTGGTGGATGCCAGCGCCCTGGTGCGGGACGACCGTAGCGGTACCGTCTCCCGGCTCGACCGGCTGGATCTCGATCTGGGGCAGTTGACCCCGGGGGAGTGGGTACCGGTGACTCTGGCCGCCAAGGGGGCCCAGGGTGAGCTGGCTTTTGATCTCAAGGGGTCGGCCCAGCTCAAGCTGGCGTCCGATGCCAGCCGCAGCGAGCTGAAAGATGTCGCACTGGCGGGGAGCCTGAGCGAACCGACCCAGCGGCTGGATGCTTTCTCCCTCAAGGCCGATCGGCTGGCATTGGGGGAGTGGAGCAGTCTGAGCCTTAGCCTCAGCGGGGCACAGGGGGCTGCGGACAAGCCGACCCTGGCCGGTACGCTGGAGGGGACCCTCAAGGCGCGCCTCGATGAAAACCGGCAACTGCTGGAGATATCGGATGCCGTGCTGGCCGCCAAGCTCAGCGGTGATTCTCTGCCGCGCCCGCAGATGCAGCTCAAGCTCGCTGGCTTTGCCCGCGCGGAGCTCGACAAGCAGAGCGTCGCCCTCAGCAACCTGGTGCTGGGAGCGGACGATACCCTGCTGAGCGGCAGCGGCGCCGTTCGTCTGGGGGCCGTACCCAAAGTGGACTTTGACCTCAAGGGGGACAAGCTCGATCTCGACGCCTGGCTCGGTCAATCGGCCAAGGCCGCGCCCGCTGCGGCCACGTCGGGGGCGGCTGCACCGGCCGGAGCAAAGGAGCAGGCTGCGGCGCCCGCCAACAGGGCGCTCTCCACGGTAGAGCCTGATCTGACCGCCCTCAAGTCGGTGGACCTGGCTGGCCGCCTGCAACTGGGCAGCCTGCGCCTCAAGGGGCTGGATCTCAGCGCCGTGGATCTGCAACTGGCCCTGGCGGGTGGTCAGCTCACCCTCAAGCAGTTCAGTGCCGGGGTGGCCGGTGGCCAGGTGACCGCCAGCGGCGTGCTCGATGCCCGTCAGCAGCCGGCCCGCTATCAGGTGCACAAGCGGGTGCAGGGGGTCGATGTGCGGCCCCTGCTGCAGACCCTGGCCCAGACCGACCTGCTGGAAGGCAAGGGGGATCTGGAGGTCGAGGCGCAGGGCTCAGGACTCTCCGAGCAGGCGCTGCGCAGCCGGATGCAGGGCAAGGTAAACCTCAAGTTGAGCGATGGCGCCCTGCACGGCATCAACCTGGCGGAGATGATCCGCGAGGCGCGGGCCACCCTGACCGGCAAGGGGGCGGATCAGGTGAAGGAGGTGCGCAAGACCGACTTCAGCGCCCTCACCGCCAGCTTCCAGATTGCCGACGGGGTTGCCAGGAGCAACGACATCCAGCTCTTTGCCCCCGCCCTGCGGGTGAAGGGGCAGGGCCAGACCGCCCTGGTGCCGGAGACCCTCGACTTCCTGTTCCTCACCTCCGTGGTGGAGAGCAGCAAGGGGCAGGGGGGCAAGACGGTGGATGAGCTCAAGGACATCACCATACCGGTGCGCATCGGCGGCCACTGGCAGGCGCCGAGCTACAAGCTTGACGTGAAGGAGCTGCTCAGCAACAACAAGGTGCTGGAGGAGAAGGCCCGCAAGGAGGCCGAGCGGGGTCTCAAGAAGCTGCTGGGTGACAAGGCCGACAACGAAGGGGTGAAGGGGGTGGCCGACCAGCTGCTCAAGGGCCTGTTCAAATAGCCAGCCTCCCCTTGTTGCCATCAAGAGCCCACCCCGTGCGGGCTCTTTGTTGTGGTGCCGGGCGTCACGGGACGAGGTGTGGTCGGCAACCTGGGGTACTATGCGAAACAGTCTTCGAAACCGGGAGCCAGGAGGGTTCATGAACAAACGGGTGCTGATCACCGGCGGTGGCAGAGGTATCGGGGCCGCGACAGCCCGCTATCTGGCGGCGCAGGGTTACCATCTCTGTCTCAACTATCGTCAGGACAGGGCGTCCGCCGAGGCGGTGGTGGCCGAGATCCTGGCCACCCATCCGGTCGAGTGCATCGCGGTGCAGGCCGATGTCAGCGTGGAGGCCGAGGTGGTGCGCCTGTTCGGGGAGATGGACGCGCGGCTCGGCCCCGTCACTCATCTGGTGAACAACGCCGGCAGGTTGCAGCCCCAGATGCGGGTGCTGGAGATGAGCGCCGAGCGCATCAACCAGACCCTGACCACCAATGTCACCAGCTGCTTTCTCTGCTGCCGCGAGGCGGTGCGCCGCATGACGGCAGGGGGCGCCATCGTCAACGTCTCTTCCGCCGCTGCCAGGCTGGGCTCCCCCGGGGAGTACGTGGATTATGCCGCCGCCAAGGGGGCCGTCGACGTGCTGACCAAGGGGCTGTCGCTGGAGCTGGCGGCTCAGGGGATCCGGGTCAACGGGGTGCGCCCGGGTTTCATCTACACCGACATGCATGCCGACGGCGGCGAGCCCGGCCGGGTGGACAGGATCAAGGGGGCCATTCCGCTGCAACGGGGCGGCGAACCCCGTGAGGTGGCGGCCGCCATCGCCTGGCTGCTGTCGGACGAGGCCTCCTATGCCACCGGCACCTTTATCGATGTGGCGGGCGGGCGCTAGGTCATCTTCAACAAGCCTTTCGTCAACGAGAAGGGGCGCCATGGCGCCCCTTCTGCTTATTCTCCCAGCAGCTGTTGCCAGACCGCCAGCACATGGCCCCGCTCTCGCGGCAACTGATCGTCCCCCACCTTGCGGGAGATCTCCGAGAGGTTGAGGCGATGGCCGAGGTTGCGGATCTCCAGATAGGCCTGCTTGAGCCCCTCCGCCTGCTCCAGTGTGAGTACCCCCGCCATCACGCACTCATCGAAGATGCGCACATTGTCTGACCAGCGGGTGAGGGCGTCCGGCTCACCGCAGGCGTGGGCCAGCACCAGGTACTGGGCGATGAACTCGATGTCCACCATGCCGCCGGGGGACTGCTTGAGATCGAACTCTCCCTCTCCCGCCTTGAGCAGGTGATCCCGCATCTTCTGGCGCATCTCCCGCACTTCGCGGGCCAGGGTGGGCAGATCCCGCTCCTTGGCCAGCACGTCGCGGCGGATGCGGGCAAATTCGGCGACCACGGCATCATCGCCATAGATGGGACGGGCTCGCACCAGGGCCTGATGCTCCCAGGTCCAGGCTTCCTGCTGCTGGTACTGCTCATAGGCCGACAGCGATGAGACCAGCAGGCCTGAGTCGCCGGAGGGGCGCAGCCGCATGTCGATCTCGTAGAGGATGCCGGACGGAGTGCGGGTGCTGAACAGATGCAGGATCCGCTGGGCCAGGCGCAGGTAGAACTGGCGGCTGTCGATGGGCTTGCGGCCATCGGTGTAACTGTTGGGGTCGCCGCCGTGCAGGAACACCAGATCGAGATCCGAGCCGTAGCCGAGCTCGATGCCCCCCAGCTTGCCGTAGGCCACCACCGCAAAGCCGCGCTCACCGCTCACCGCCACCTCGGGCGGCACCCCGTAGCGTTCGCTCATCTGGGCCCACGCCTGATTGACCACCTCCTCGGTGATCGCCTCCGCCAGCCAGGTGAGGTGGTCGCTCACCTTCATCAGCGGCAGGGCGCCGGCGATGTCGGCGGCGACGATGCGCAGGAGCTGCACCTGCTTGAACTGGCGCAGCGCCTCCATCTGCTGCTCCACGTCCTCCTCGGGGATGCGCAGCAGGAACTGGCGCAGCTGGGGCTTGTACTGATCCAGCGGGGTGGGGTGGTAGAGGTGCTGGGGATCCAGCAGCTCGTCCAGCAGGATGGGGTAGCGGGCCAGCTGCTCGCTCACCAGGTTGCTCTCGTCACACAGGCGCACCAGCTGGCGCAGGGCGGCGGGGTTTTCCGCCAGCAGTTGCAGATAGGCGCTGCGGGTGAAGATGCGGGTCAGCAGGGTGCAGACCCGCTCGAACAGGCGGGCAGGCTCGCGGCTCGCCACCACCAGGCGCAGCAGCTCCGGCATCAGCCAGTCCAGGGCGATGCGCCCCTGGGGCCCCACCTGACGGCGCTTGTACTCCTCCTTGAAACGCAGCAGGGCGGCGCAGAGGGGGGCGGGCTCCACCACTCCCTGCGTGGTCAGCAGTTTTTCCAGCTCGGCGGCATCAAGCTCGGTGCGCCAGAGATCGAGCCAGAGCTGTTCCAGGTGGGCGGGGGCCTCCTTCTCTTCCCCCACTACGGCGACGAACTCCTGATGGACGGCGGCCATCTCCTCATCGAGGTGGGCCATGAAGGCGTCCCAGTCGGTAAAGCCGAGGGTGGCGATGAGCCGCTGGCGATCCCGATCCTCGGTGGGAAGGGTCTGGGTCTGCTGATCGCCGATCTCCTGCAAGATGTTTTCCACCCGGCGCAGGAAGCGATAGGCGGTGAGCAGGCGTTCGCACTGGCTCCCCTCCAGGGCCCCCCCCTGGGCGATGGCGGCCAGCGCCTCCGGCAGGTGGCGTACCCGCAGGGCGGGCTCGCGCCCGCCACGGATGAGTTGCAGCGCCTGGGCGATGAACTCCACCTCGCGAATGCCCCCGGCCCCCAGCTTGATGTTGCCCTCCAGTCCCTTGCGGCGCACCTCGGCGGCGATCATCGCCTTCATCTGGCGCAGGCCGTCGATGACGCCGAAGTCGATGTAGCGGCGGAACACGAAGGGGCGCAGCAGTTCGGTCAGGGCCATGGCGTGTTCGCACTGGGGGCCCAGCACCCGTGCCTTGACCATGGCGTAGCGCTCCCAGTTGCGGCCGTGATGCTGGTAGTAGTCCTCCATGGCGGCGAAGGAGATGGCGAGCGGCCCCGCATCGCCAAAGGGGCGTAGCCGCATGTCGACCCGGAACACCTGACCATCCTGGGTGGGCTGGTGGAGGGCGTTGATGAGACGCTGCCCGAGCTTGATGAAGAACTGCTGGTTGGCGAGCTCCCGCCGACCGCCAACGGTGTAGCCGTTCTCGGGGAAGGTGAAGATAAGGTCGATGTCCGAGGAGAAGTTGAGCTCGCCGCCGCCGAGCTTGCCCATCCCGAGGATGAGCAGGGGCTGGGGGTTGCCATCGCCGTCCATGGGGGTGCCCAGCTCGCTGCACTGTTTGGCGTAGAGCCAGTCGCGGGCACCACAGATGAGGGCATCCGCCAGCTTGGTGAGATGGATGAAGCTCTCTTCGACCTCGGACTCCCCGAGCAGCTCGCGCCAGGCGATCACCAGCATGCGGCTGCGGCGGAACTGGCGCAGGATGCGCTTGAGCGCCTCCTCGTCCGCGACCTCGGCGAGCAGGGCTGCGAGTTCAGGTTCATAGGCGGGCCAGCGCTCGGCCCGGGTCAGTGCGTCCGATGCCAAGGTCTCGGCCAGCAGCCCCGGTTGCTTGATGAGGGAGTCAGCGACAAAGTCGGAGAGGCCGAGCAGGGTCAGCAGGGTCTGGCGGGTGGGCTCGGGCAGTGCGTCATACTGGGGCGCCAGGGCGAGCAGCCGCTGCCAGTGGCGCAGGGCCTGCTCCTGCAACAAGGGAGAGAAGGCGGAGAAAGAGGGAGAGTGCTGGGCCACGGTTGCCATCCTTGTGGTTGACGAGTCTGCAGGGAGAGTGAAATGCCGGCTGCCAATCTAGCACTCCCGGGCGCTGGCGTCACAGCGCCGCTGCCCGGAAGGTGATCCGGCGACGGATCTGGCGATCGGCCGGGCTCAGGGACGCCGGTAGATCTCGGGGTCGTAGATTTCCATCAGGCTGCCGGGGCTTCTCGGCGGAACAAAACCGAAGCCGGCGTAGAGGCCGTGGGCATCGGAGGTGGCGAGAGAGAGACGGCGCAGCCCTTGCAGCTCCGGGTGGGCGAGGATGGCTGCCACCAGGGCCTTGCTGTGGCCGCGCCCGCGATGTTCGGGCAGCACGAAGACGTCGGCGAGATAACCGAAGGTGGCCTTGTCGGTGATGACCCGGGCGAAGGCGACCTGCTGGCCGTCGAGATAGGCTCCGAAGCACAGGGAGTGGTTGATGGCCCGCTGCAGGGTGGCGAGGGGAATGCCGAGGCACCAGTAGGCCTCTTCACTGAGGAAACGGTGAATGAGCGGGACGTCGAGGCGCCCCTTGTCGTCGCTTATCTCAAGCGCACGTTCTGTAGTCTGCATCCTGGCTCCTTGCCGTGATGAAAAAAGAAAGGCCCCTAAGGGGGCCTTCCAGTGTACTCAAATCACGACCTCAGGCCAGCCTGTAGGTTTGACGATGGGCGCCAGCATCAGGCCAGCATCAGGCTAGCTTGAAGGCCTGGATATGGCTGTCCAGCGTCTGGCTGTGGTGTTCCACCAGTTCGGAGGCATCTTTCAGCTCCCGCAGCACCACGACGGAGCCTTCCACCACCTGTTTGACCTGCTCCAGGTTGGCATTCATCTCCTCGGCGACCGAGCTCTGCTGCTCGGAGGCGGCGGCGATCTGGCGGTTCATGTCGGCCACTCCCTGCACCCGCTGCACTATGGTGTCGAGCTGGGTACCAGCCTGAGTTACCTGCTCCACCCCCTTGTCCGCCTGTTGCACGCTCTCGGCCATCAGGCCGACGGCCTGGCGGGCGTTGCCCTGAAGCTGCTCGATCATCTTCTGGATCTCGACGGTGGCCGCCTGGGCACGGTTCGCGAGTTCGCGCACCTCGGAGGCGACCACGGCAAAACCGCGACCCGCCTCACCGGCGCGGGCGGCCTCGATGGCGGCGTTCAGGGCCAGCAGGTTGGTCTGCTCGGAGATGCTGCGGATGGTGTCCACCACGGAGCCGATGCGATCGACCCCGTGCTCCACTTCGTTGACCACGGTGGAGGAGCGCTGGATGTTGCCGGAGAGAGTGTCGATGGTGTTGACGGTAGCCGCCACGCAGCGGCTGCCCTCCTCGGCCAGCTGGCTGGTTTCGGCGGTGGCGTGGGACGCTTGCTCCGCGTGATTGGCCACTTCTCGAATGGCACCGACCATCTGGCTCATGGCGCTGGCAAGCTGCTCAATCTGGGTGAACTCCTCGTTGATGGCCTCGTTCGCCTCATCCATGCAGAGAGTCACCTGAGAGGCGATCTCGTTGAGCTCCTTGCAGGCGGCACGCTGGGTCCCGAACACCTCCTTGAGGTTCTCCTGGGAGTGGGCCACCGCCTTGGCGATGTCGCCGAACTCGTCCCGGGACTTGAGCAGCACGCTGTGGCTGAGATCCTTGTTGGCGAAACGCTCCAGCAGCCCCACCAGGTAGTGGACCTGCTTGACCATGAGGCGGGAGCCGGTGAGCAGCAGCACCACGAAGACGACCCCCATGAGCGCCGTCTCCACCAGCCCGGTCCAGAGCAGGCGATCGGCGATGGTGTTGGCCATGGCGGCATCAATGCCCTCGCTGAGCAGGGTCGCTTCCAGGTTGCTGGCATCGAACCAGAGTTTGGCCAGCAGCAGCAGGGTGCTGAACACCATGAGCAGCACCACCTTGGGCACCAGTCGGATGTTGCTCATGCGCCTCTCCAGCGGGTTCAACTGCATAATTTTTCTCCTTCCAACGTCCATTATTCCTTTGCCGTCATAGCTATCGGCATTATCTTCCTTTTTATTAATTTGCACCGTGCTTAAAGTTGGAAAATGTATGCGACATCACTTAACTCATTTGCGTACCATGGATCTGCTGATGGGGTTTCTCTCCGTGATTTCGGTCTGCCTGGTGGCCGCTCGCTGGCTGGGGCACGGTGAACTGAGCCCCCAGACCCTGCAGCTCTTTTATGATGTCGACAGCCTGATCTGCTACTTCTTCCTCGCTCACTTCGCCTATGGCTGGGCGCGCGCCTCCGACAGGATGGCCTTCTTCAAGAGCAACTGGTTCTATCTGCCCGGCAGCCTGCCCATGGTGGAACAACTGCGCTGGGCGCGGCTCATCCAGCTGTGGCGGGTCTACCAGTTGCTCCGGGACAGACCGGATCTGCTGGCCATGTTCCGTCGTGAACGCAACGAAACCACTCTCTCCGGCATTCTCTTCCTCTTCTTCCTGTTGCTGGGGGTCGGCTCCGGCGTCATGTACTGGCTGGAAACGGGGCAACCCGGCAGCCAGATCCAGACTCCTTACGATGCCTTCTGGTGGACGCTGGTGACCCTCTCTACCGTGGGGTACGGGGATCTGGTGCCCAAGACGGAGGAGGGGCGCTTCGTCGCCAGCCTGCTGATCCTCTTTGGCGTGGGGTTGTTTGGCGCCCTCAGCGGCTTCATGGCCAGCCTGTTCGTCCATCCCGGCAAGACCAACGACGACACCGCGGTGTGGCGACGCCAGCAGAGCGAGCAGCAGGCGCAACTGCTCAAAGAGCTCAAGGCCCTGCGCGCCGAGGTGCAGGCGCTGAAACAGAAGTAGGTACGACGTCTGGAATGGTCGCGTGGCAAACCGGCGGCGCTGCGAGACAGCTCTCACTCGGGGAGATGGCGCTTTTCTTTGCTTGTCCTTTGACCCGCAGGCGGCTTAACATTCGGCCTGCAACCTAATCCAACGAAGAGAATCGATCGACCATGCGCGCCCTTCTCGGGATCCTGATCTGCTTGTGTGCCCAACAGGCACTGGCCGATACCCGCTATGTTTCAGACAACATCTTTACCTATATCCACAACGGTCCGGGTACCCAGTACCGGATCCTCGGCAGCGTCAAGGCCGGTGAGCCGCTGGAGGTCAAGGCGGTGAACCAGGAGGCCGGATTCACCCAGGTGGTGGACGGTCGTGGCCGCGAGGGCTGGATCAAGAACAGCGAGCTGCAGGGAGAGATCAGCCTGCGTGAACGCCTTCCCCAGGTTCAGAAAGAGCTGGACGAAGCCAAGGCCCGTCTGCTGAACCTCAATGGCGACAACGAGAAACGCTTCGCCGAGAAGGATGGCAAGATCGCCGAGCAGAGCAAGGAGATCGCCAGCCTCAAAGCCCGTCTGGACAGCCAGATCGCCGAGATGAGCAGCCTCAAGGAACAGAACGACGCCCTGACCCAGAGCTATGACAACCGTGAGCACGACATGCAGATGGACTGGTTCATCCGCGGTGGTGCCATGGTGGGGGGCGGCATCCTGCTCGGGATCCTCCTGCCCATGCTCCCGCGCCGTCGCAAGAGCAGCGAGCGCTGGATGAACTGATCGCCCCGGCGGTCAACAGGATGAAAGGTCGCCAGAGGCGACCTTTTTTCATGGCGTGCCTGGCGAGAAGAGGGCCATGTCGGGGGTCGCCATCGGCCCTTCCCGCTCGTAAGATGAGGCGAACGATCCTGTGCCGCGCGCATTCTCAACAAGAGCCTTCATCATATGTCATCAACTGAACAGGCCTTCTGGTTCGTGCTGGGGGGCGATCACCTCGTCCTGCTGGATGAACAGGGGCGCATTCCACAAGGGGCCCGCGCCGTTTTGCCCCCCCATCTGCACACCGCCCCCTTCGAGCGTTTCGACGAGTGGGACGGCCAGCCTTGCCATCTGCTGGATCTGGGCGCTGAGGCGGAGACCGGGGCCATGGCCCCGCTGCGCCAGCTCATGGTGGCGGGGGACGAAGAGGGCTTTCGCCTCGCAGGACGGGCCTGGCAGCTCGCCACTTTTCGCCGAACCCATCGTTTCTGCGGTGAGTGCGGCGCCCCCATGACCCCGAGGGAAGGAGAGTGGGCCCAGGGGTGTCATCACGGCCATGTCGTCTATCCGCGCATCTCCCCCTGCATCATCGTCGCGGTGCGCAAGGGGCCGGCCATCTTGCTGGCAGCCCACCGCCGTCACTATCAGGCGGATGATCCAATGTATACCGTGCTGGCCGGCTTCGTGGAGGCAGGGGAGAATCTGGAGCAGTGCGTGGCGCGGGAGGTGTTCGAGGAGAGCGGCATCCGGGTGGCCAATGTGCGTTACGTGGCGAGCCAGCCCTGGCCCTTCCCCCACAGCCTGATGATGGGCTTCACCGCCGACTACGAGAGCGGCGAGATCCGGGTGCAGGATGACGAACTGGTGGCGGCAGGGTTCTTTGAGGCTGACCGGCTGCCGCGCTTGCCCCCTCATGGCACCATAGCGCGGCGGCTCATCGAACAGTGCCTCGCCGAGGCGCGTTGAGGGAAAACGGGGGCGCTTGTATGCGCCCCCTCACATCTTTGCACTCCTGCGGCGCTGTGCGGCATCAGGGTCGCCCTCAGCCTTGCACAAAGTGGTATCATGTCCGCCATTTTATGCGTGACATGACTCAGGAACTGGGATGAAAGAGCTGAAGAACGATCGATACCTGCGTGCCCTGCTGCGCCAGGAAGTGGACATGACCCCGGTATGGATGATGCGTCAGGCTGGCCGTTATCTGCCGGAATACAAGGCGACCCGCGCCGTTGCGGGGGATTTCATGTCCCTGTGTCGCAACGCCGAGCTGGCCTGTGAAGTCACCCTGCAGCCCCTGCGCCGCTATCCACTCGATGCCGCCATCCTCTTCTCCGACATCCTGACCGTGCCCGATGCCATGGGGCTGGGCCTCTACTTCGAACACGGGGAAGGCCCGCGCTTCGAGCGCCCGATCACCTCCATGGCCGAGGTGCAGGCCCTGCCCATCCCGGATCCGGAAGACGAGCTCGGCTACGTGATGAATGCGGTGCGCACCATCCGCCGCGAGCTCAAGGGCGACGTGCCGCTCATCGGCTTCTCCGGCAGCCCCTGGACCCTGGCCACCTACATGGTGGAGGGGGGCAGCTCCAAGGCTTTCACCAAGATCAAGCAGATGATGTATGCAGAGCCGCAGACCCTGCACCTGCTGCTCGACAAGCTGGCGGACAGCGTGATTAGCTATCTCAACGCCCAGATCAGGGCGGGTGCCCAGGCGGTCATGGTGTTCGATACCTGGGGCGGCGTGCTCACCCCGCGGGATTACCGCGACTTTTCCCTGCGGTACATGCACAAGATCGTCGATGGCCTGATCCGTGAACATGAGGGCCGCCGTGTGCCGGTCACCCTGTTCACCAAGAACGGCGGCCAGTGGCTGGAGCAGATCGCCGCCACCGGCTGCGATGCCCTGGGGCTGGACTGGACCACCGACATCGCGGACGCCAAACGCCGGGTGGGCGACAAGGTGGCGCTGCAGGGCAACATGGACCCCTCCATGCTCTACGCCACCCCGGAGCGGATCCGCGAAGAGGTCGCCACCATTCTGGCCGGTTTTGGTCATGGCAACGGTCATGTCTTCAACCTGGGGCACGGCATCCATCAGGATGTGGACCCGGAACACGCCGGCGTGTTCGTCAACGCGGTGCATGAACTCTCCGCCCGGTACCACGGTCGCTGAGGGCGGCAAGCAGCGTGATGAACGGGGCCTGCGGGCCCCGTTTTGCTGTCCGTGACACAGGGGGCTGCATCCTGGTCGCGGCTCGGGTTACACTGCACCCCCATGTTGGCAGTCGTGGCCGGGATGGGGTCGTTGAGGGGCAGGAGGCTGGATGGAGAAGCGGGCGTGGGATTGGGGCATCGACCTTGGCGGGACCAAGTGCGAGTGCGTGGTGCTCGATGGCGACGAGGTGTTGCTGCGCCACCGCATTCCCACTGAACGGCACGGCGGCTACCAGCACATGCTGGGCCAGATCGCCAAATTGGTGGACGAGTGTGCCGCCAAACTCGGTCAGCGTCCTGCACTCATCGGCATGGGGACGCCGGGGGCCCGGGACCCCCAGACCGGGCTGCTGAAAAACAGCAACACCACCGAGTTCAACGGCAAGCCGCTCAAGGAAGATCTGGAGCGCAGGCTGGGCATCCCCGTGCTCATCGCCAACGACGCCAACTGTTTCGCCCTGGCGGAAACCCATCTGGGGGCGGTGCGCCAGCATCATCCCGATGCAAAAGTGGTGTTCGGCATCATCATGGGCACCGGGGTCGGGGCCGGTATCGTCATCAACGGCCAGATCCTCAACGGTCACCACGGCATCGCCGGGGAGTGGGGGCACAACGTCCTGTTGCCGGAGGGGCCAGAGTGCTACTGCGGCAAGCGCGGCTGCGTCGAAACCCTCATCAGCGGCCCGGCCCTGGAGGACTGGTACGAGGCCAGGACCAAGCGCCGTCTCTCGCTCGCCCAGATTGCTGCGGCCAGTGCCCATGATCATGTCGCCAGGCTCACCATGGACAGGTTGCACCTGCTGTTCGGCCAGGCCCTCGCCAACGTGATCAATATTCTCGATCCGGACGTCATCGTCATCGGTGGCGGCGTGGGCAATGTGCAGAGCCTCTATCGCGCCGGGCGCGAAACGGTATTGCCCTTCCTGTTCAACCCCCGCTTCGCCACCCCCATGATAGCGCCGGCCCTGGGGGACAGCGCCGGTGTATTCGGTGCCGCACTGCTGGCCCGCGGCGTCTTTCGCGAGGCACTGCTCTCGTGAGTCGCCCCTTCCTCCCATCCCTTTGTCGCAGCTAAGGACACAACGTTTCCATGATCAAGATTGCCATCAACGGCTATGGCCGCATCGGCCGCAACGTGCTGCGGGCCCTCTACGAGAGCGGCCGCGACAAGACCATCAAGATAGTGGCCATCAACGAGCTGGCGGCCCCCGAGGCCATGGTGCACCTGACCCGCTTTGACACCAGCCACGGCCGCTTCCGCTATCCGGTGCAACTGGCGGGCAACAGCATGCAGGTGGGGGAGGATCTCATCGCCCTGTTTGCCGAGAAGGATCCGTCCAGGCTGCCCTGGCGGGCGCTGGGGGTGGATGTGGTGCTGGACTGCACCGGAGTGTTTGGCTCCCGTGTCGATGCCGAGCTGCATCTGGGGGCGGGAGCGGGCAAGGTGCTCTTCTCCCATCCGGCGGACGCGGACGTGGACGCCACCATCGTCTACGGGGTCAACCACCAGGTGCTGACCGGGCGGGAGCGGATCGTCTCCAACGCCTCCTGCACCACCAACTGCGTGGTCCCCGTCATCGAAACATTGCATCGAGAATTCGAGATAAATTGTGGTACTATTACGACAATTCATTCGGCCATGCACGATCAGCAAGTCATCGATGCCTATCACGGCGACTTGCGCAGAACCCGGGCGGCCAGCCAGTCCATCATCCCGGTGGATACCAAGCTGGCAAAGGGGTTGGAACGTATCCTTCCCCACTTCGCCGGCAAGTTCGAGGCGATCGCGGTGCGGGTACCCACCATCAATGTAACCGCCATGGATCTGAGCATTACTGTTCGTAAAAAAGTGACAGTTAGTGACGTAAATCAAGCCCTGCAACGGGCATCCAGAGGTACATTACACGGTATTCTGGACTACACGGAAGAGCCACTGGTCTCCGTAGACTTTAATCATGATGCACACTCCTGCATCATTGATGGTACCCAGACCCGGGTCAGCGATGCCAACCTCGTCAAGATGTTGATGTGGTGCGATAACGAATGGGGCTTCGCCAACCGCATGCTGGATACCACCCGGGCCATGATGGCCGCAGGCTGAAAGTCTGCACCGGGCGCAAGGTTACTGTTTTTTTAACATTACCTGAAAATATATAGAGGACTGAATATGTCTGTTATCAAGATGACCGACCTGGATCTGGCGGGCAAACGCGTTCTGATCCGTGCTGACCTGAACGTGCCGGTAAAAGACGGCAAGGTCACTTCCGATGCACGTATCGTTGCGACTCTGCCGACCATCAAGCTGGCTCTGGAAAAGGGCGCCAAGCTGATGATCACCTCCCACCTGGGTCGTCCGACCGAGGGTGAATACAACGAAGAATTCTCCCTGGCTCCGGTTGTCAACTATCTGAAAGACGCACTGTCCTGCCCGGTTCGTCTGGCCAAAGACTACCTGGATGGCGTAGACGTCGCCGCCGGTGAGCTGGTTGTGCTGGAAAACTGCCGCTTCAACAAAGGCGAGAAGAAGAACACCGAAGAGCTGGCCAAAAAATACGCCGCCCTGTGTGACGTCTTTGTAATGGATGCGTTCGGTACTGCTCACCGCGCCGAAGGTTCTACCTACGGTGTGGCCCAGTTCGCGCCGGTTGCCTGTGCAGGCCCCCTGCTGGCCGGTGAACTGGAAGCCCTGGGCAAAGCCATGCTCAAGCCCGAGCGCCCCATGGTTGCCATCGTTGGCGGCTCCAAGGTCTCTACCAAGCTGACCGTGCTGGAATCCCTCTCCAAGATCGCTGACCAGCTGGTGGTCGGTGGTGGCATCGCCAACACCTTCATCGCTGCTGCCGGTCACAACGTCGGCAAGTCCCTGTGCGAGCACGATCTGATCGACACCGCCAAGAAACTGGCTGCCGAAACCAACATTCCGGTGACCACCGACGTGGTTGTGGGTAGCGAATTCTCCGAATCCACCCCGGCCACCATCAAGTCCGTGTCCGACGTGACTGACGGCGACATGATCTTCGACATCGGTCCGGATTCCGCCAAGGCCCTGGCCGACATCATCATGAACGCCAAGACCATCCTGTGGAACGGCCCGGTCGGCGTGTTCGAGTTCGACCAGTTCGCTGAAGGCACCAAGGTGATCGCCGAAGCCATCGCCGCTTCCCCGGCCTTCTCCATCGCTGGCGGTGGTGACACCCTGGCTGCCATCGACAAGTTCGGCATCGCCGACAAGGTCTCCTACATCTCCACCGGCGGCGGCGCCTTCCTGGAGTTCGTAGAAGGCAAGGTACTGCCGGCTGTCGCGATTCTCGAAGAGCGCGCCAAAGCCTAATTGACCCGGGACGGGGGGCAAAAGCCTCCCGTTTCGTTTATCATGTGGCCGCTGTGCCGGTTCATGATGAACCCCCCACTTTTTATTAACGGCATACGAGACAGGACGATTAAACATGTCTAAGAAAATTTTCGACTTCGTAAAACCCGGCGTGATCACTGGTGATGACGTTCAGAAAGTGTTCGCCATCGCCAAGGAAAACGGCTTCGCTCTGCCGGCCGTCAACTGCGTCGGTACCGACTCCGTGAACGCCGTGCTGGAAGCTGCTGCCAAGGTCAAAGCCCCGGTTATCGTACAGTTCTCCAACGGTGGTGCCGTGTTCACCGCCGGCAAGGGTCTGAAGCTGGAAGGCCAGCAAGCTGCCATCCTGGGTGCCATCTCCGGTGCCAAGCACGTGCACGCCGTTGCCGAAGCCTACGGTGTGCCGGTGATCCTGCACACCGACCACGCAGCCAAGAAGCTGCTGCCGTGGATCGACGGTCTGCTGGACGCGGGCGAGAAGCACTTCGCCGAAACCGGCAAGCCGCTGTTCTCCTCCCACATGCTGGATCTGTCCGAAGAGTCTCTGGAAGAGAACATCGACATCTGCTGCGAGTACCTGACTCGCATGGCCAAGATGAACATGACTCTGGAACTGGAACTGGGCTGCACCGGCGGTGAAGAAGACGGCGTGGACAACAGCCATCTGGACCAATCCTCCCTGTACACCCAGCCGGAAGACGTGGCCTACGCCTACGAGCGTCTGTCCAAGATCAGCCCGCGCTTCACCATCGCTGCCTCCTTCGGCAACGTGCACGGTGTGTACAAGCCGGGTAACGTCAAGCTGACTCCGAAGATCCTGGACAACTCCCAGAAGTACGTCTCCGAGAAGTTCGGTCTGCCTGCCAAGTCCCTGGACTTCGTGTTCCACGGTGGCTCCGGCTCTACCCTGGAAGAGATCCGCGAATCCATCTCCTACGGCGTGGTGAAGATGAACATCGACACCGACACCCAGTGGGCGACCTGGGAAGGCGTGCTGAACTTCTACAAATCCAACGAAGCCTATCTGCAAGGCCAGCTGGGCAACCCGGAAGGTGCCGACAAGCCGAACAAGAAGTTCTACGATCCGCGCGTATGGCTGCGTGCCGGTCAGACTTCCATGATCGCGCGTCTGGAGAAGGCCTTCTCCGACCTGAACGCCATCGACGTACTGTAATTCGCAGTACCTTGATTGCATGAAAAGGCGCCCTTTGGGGCGCCTTTTGCATTTCTGTGATCCTGACGGGCTGGATTGGGGATGGGGGGCTGGGTATTATCGATGACACCCGTTTAATTTAGTAAACGAATGCAACCAGGCAGGATGCTGAGCATGCAGACAGGAAGACAGGGACATCAGGAACACACGGCCTCCTATTACGCGGCCACTCGCAACGACCATCGGCAGTGGCCCGAGCTCAGTGGTGAGCTGGATGCGGACGTCTGCGTCATCGGTGGCGGTTTCACCGGCCTCAACACCGCTATCAACCTGGCCGATGCCGGCTACAAGGTGGTGCTGCTGGAGGCGAACCGCATTGGCTGGGGAGCGTCGGGGCGCAACGGCGGCCAGCTGATCCGCGGCATCGGCCACGATACCAGCCAGTTCGCCCGCTGGATTGGCGAGGCGGGCGTGCGGGAGCTGGATCTCATGGGGATCGAAGCGGTGCAGCTGGTGCGCGAGCGGGTCGAGCGTTTCAACATTGAGTGCGATCTCACCTGGGGCTATTGCGATCTCGCCACCAAGGCGCGCCACCTGAGGGGGTTCGAGGAGGATGCCGAACACCTGGCGAGCCTGGGTTACCGGCACGCACTGAAAATGGTGGCGCGGGAGGAGATGCACACCGTGGTCGGGTCGGATCGCTATATCGGCGGGATGATCGACATGGGCTCCGGTCACCTGCATCCTCTCAACCTGGCTCTCGGCGAAGCGCGTGCGGCAGCCAGTCTCGGGGTCTCCCTGTTCGAACACTCAAGGGTGACCCATATCGACTACGGCGAGCGGGTCGAGGTGACCACGGCCCACGGCCGGGTCAGCGCGGACTACCTGGTGATCGGCTGCAACGCTTACCTGGGCGACCTCCAGCCCGATCTCGGGGGCAAGGTGCTGCCAGCGGGCTCCTACATTCTCGCCACCCAGGTGCTGGAGAAGCGCCTGCGCCAGCGCTTGCTGCCACAGAACATGGCGGTGTGCGATCAGAATGTGGCGCTCGACTACTATCGGCTGTCGGCGGACGGTCGCCTGCTGTTCGGCGGGGCCTGCAACTACTCGGGGCGCGATCCCAAGGACATCAAGGCGTTTATGCTGCCCAAGCTGCTGCGGGTTTTCCCCGAGCTCGCGGGTACCGCCATCGAGTTCCAGTGGGGGGGCATGATAGGCATAGGCGCCAACCGGCTGCCCCAGATAGGCCGCCTCGAGCAGCATCCCAACGTCTTCTATGCCCAGGCCTATTCGGGCCATGGCCTCAATGCCACCCACATGGCGGGCAAGCTGGTGGCGGAGGCGATCAAGGGGGAGAGCCGGGGCTTCGATCTCTTCAGCCGCGTCCCTCACATGACCTTCCCGGGTGGCCCGGCGCTGCGCTCTCCGTTGCTGGCGCTCGGGATGCTCTGGTATCGGCTGAAGGATCTGCTCTAGGGGGAGGGTGGGGTTCGGGCTTATCCCTGCTGGGTCGCGTCTGGCTCGGCCAGGCGCCAGCCCTGCTCCGTCTTCATCATCCAGACCTGGGTCTCCTGCGCCAGGGTCTGGCCTGCCTCGAAGTCGCCATATTTGCGCTCGAGCTCCATGAGCCCCATCTCCTGCTGGAAGGGGCCGACCCTGTCATAGACGAGATCCTCGTCGTGCAGCACCTGCAACTGATCCAGTCCCTGCTTGAAGTGGAGCTGGTAGCTCACCTTGACCAGATAGACCCCCTCCATCCGCTCTTCCTTGCCGAGCACGGCGAAGTCGCGGATGTCGAACAGGTCAGCATCTGTGCCCGCCTGCAACCTGGCGGTGACCTGGCTCTGGATGGTCTCTTCACCGGGACCTGCGTTGCAGCCATAAAGCCAGAGGGCCAGCAGGGGGATGAACCACTTTTTCATCAAAACTCCGGATGATGCGAGACAGGAGGGGCAAAGTTTGCCACGGTACGGGCCAGATACAAGGGATAGCCAGAAAAATCAGCAGTCTATGGCAGGTCCGAGGTAAGGGGACGGCGAACGATGCAGGTCATGACCAGGGTATCGCCGCTGAACCCGGCGATCTGTTTGCGATCTACTTGCTGGAAGCCGTGCTTGGTCCAAAAATGCAGGGCTGGCAGGTTGGTTTCTATGACCCCGAGCCGCATGTTGGTGCAACCCCAGTTTGCCGCCATCTCCATGAGCCGTAGGACGACTTGGCTGCCGATGCCACGGCCTTGCCTGCACTCCTTCAACAGCAGCAGACCGAGATAGGCGGTATCCGGCGTGGGATAGCCACGGATGAGATCGACGCAGCCAAGCAATTCTTCCCCCTCCAGCACGGCCAGCACAAACTTGTCCTCTTGCCCCATCCCCGATGGACAGACCTTGAGTATCTCTTCGGCATCAGCAGGGGCAGGCCCCTTGCTTTCGGTCAGCCAGCTGTAGGCTGGGGCTGCCATGACAACTTCCTCCAGCCAGCCCCTGTGCTCTGGGTGAAACGCTGACAGACGCCGAAGCTCCATCTAGCGCAGCTTGTCCAGCTGGCCGAGAAATTCGGCAGGCCCCATGAAGCCGGTCACCCGCTGGCCGTTCACCTCGTTGCCATCGCGATCGAAGAAGAGGAGGGTCGGCAATCCCAGCACGTTGAGGCCGTTGAGCAGATCCACGTCGGCGTCGTCGTTGGCGGTGACGTCCGCCTGCAGCAGCACCATCTCGCTGAAGCGCGCCTGCACATCGGGGTCGCTGAAGGTCTTGTGCTCGAACTCCTTGCAGGCCACGCACCAGTCGGCGTAGAGATCCAGCAGCACCGGCTTGCCGCGGGCGGCGGCAAGCTGCACCTTGAGATCGTCCAGGGTCTTGATGCGGATGAATCGGGGGGCCTGGGTCTGGGCGGCGGCATTGGCCCCCTCGGGTGGCAGCAGCAGATCCTTGCCCACCACCACAAGGCCCATCATCCCCAGCAGCAGGACGAAGCCGCCGAGGCTCTTGCCCACCGAATGGGCGCGATGCTGGTTGTGGTGATAGAGATAACCGCACAGCACCAGCCCCCAGCCGAGCCAGAGCAGGGTGGACATCTGGTCGCTCAGGAGCCTTGAGAGCAGCAGTATGGGTACCGCCAGCAGCGCAAAACCGAAGAGTTGCTTGATCACATCCATCCAGGCGCCGGCCCTGGGCAGCAGCTTGCCGCCAGAGGTGCCGAGCAAGAGCAGCGGCAGCCCCATGCCCAGGGAGAGGGCATAGAGGGCCGCACCGCCGAGCCAGAGATCGCCACTCTGGGCCACGTAGATGAGGGCCCCGGAGAGCGGCGCCGTGGTGCAGGGGGAGCAGACCAGTCCCGAGATCATGCCCATGATGGCGACGCCGGCCACGGATCCGCCCTGCTGGCGGTTGGAGAAGCCCGAGAGGCGGGTTTGCAGGCTGCTCGGCAGTTGCAGGGTGTAGAGCCCGAACATGGAGAGGGCGAGCAGCACGAACATCACCGAGAGGCCGATGAGCACATAGGGGTGCTGCAGAGCCGCCTGGAATTGCAGGCCCGCCGAGGCGACGACGAGCCCGAGCAGGGTATAGGTGACCGCCATCCCCTGCACATAGACGAAGGAGAGCAGGAAGGCGCGACGGGTGGAGAGGCGATGCCCGGCCCCGGCGATGATCCCGGTCAGGATGGGATACATGGGGAAGACGCAGGGGGTGAAGGCGAGGCCGAGACCCAGGGCGAAGAAGGCGGCGACGCTGATCCAGAACCCCTGGCTGCCGAGGGCGGCCGCCAGCCTGTCCTGCTGGCTGCCAGGCACGTCGGTGCCCTGAAGGCTGGCCGACGCTTCCGCCCGGGCGGGGGCGGCGAGGGGCTCGACGGCGATCCGCTTGTCGGTGGGTGGGTAGCAGAGTCCCTCGGTACAGCCCTGGTAACTCAGGGTGAGGCTGGCCGCGTCCCCGACCCGGGTCAGTGCCACGGGGATCTGCACCTCCTGGTAATAGACCCGGCTCTTGCCGAAGAAGTCATCCTCGTGCTCGGTGCCGGGGGGCAGGACGGGCTCGTCGAAGGCGAGGTTCTCTCCCTTCACACGGATACTGTGGCGATAGAGGTAGTAGCCGTCGGCGATGCGTATCCGGAGCAGCAGCCGATCACCCTGTTGTTCGCTCTCGAGGGCGAAGGCCTGATCCACCTTGAGGAATCTGGGCTGGGTCTCGATGCCGAGGCTGCCGAGCAGATCCTGGCTGCTGGCCCGGGCGGGGGCCGTCGTCAGGACGCAGAGCAGACCCAGCAGCATCAGCAGGAAGGAGAGGGGGTGAGAGGCGGTCATGAGGTCTCCTGTGTCAACCAGTCGAGATAGGCAGGGTGGCCCTGGCTTGCGGGGAGCGCCAGGATCTCCGGTACCTCGTAGGGATGGTGGGCGAGAATGCACTGGCGCAGGGGTTCGAACAGCGCGGCCCGACTCTTGATGACGAGCTGGATCTCCCGGGTTCGCTCCGTCTTGCCCTGCCAGCGATAGACGGAGGTGACCCCGGGCAGCTGGTTGATGCAGGCGGCGAGGCGCTGGTCGAGCAGCTGCTCGCAGAGGCGGTCTGCACTGGTCTCGTCGGGGCAGGTGCAGAGCACCAGAATGGCATCGGTCATAGGGATGGACGGTCTCGGCAACGGGGCGCACGGGCCCCCTGGATCAGCCGTTACTATACCGGGCCGGGGGGCAAATAGCACCCGGCCCCCCGCACCCGGAATAAGTCATGCGCCCGAGATGGACGCTGTGAAAAGGACAGGGCAGAATGAGCGGGCTTGTTCCAATTCTACGTAAGGAAATGTATGACCCAACAGAATGAGCAGCAGAGAAACCGCATGTTGAGCCTGTTGCGTGAAGGGGAGCGCCGCATGCTGGTGCAACTGGCCGGTCTGCTGCGTACCAGTGTCGACGAGATCAATGCGGAGCTGGAAAAAGAGGAGCTGTTGTCGGCGTTGGAGCAACCCATCACGGTGGAGTACCTCAACGGCGTGGTGCAGCATCATCTGTTCGAACGCCTGCACAAGGGGGACATGGTGGCGGCCCAGCGCATGCTGAACCAGTACCAGAGCGACCTCGAAGCCATGATGCGCCAGGAAACCAGGCAGGACGATACCCCGCCGGAAGAGGTCAAGGCACAGGCCTGACCCCGCGAGGCCCTCTTCAGCACCATCATGCCATCGCATGATGGTGCCTCGCCCTTACCCCTCGAATCGCTTATCCCAGCACCTTCTGCACCTGTCCCATGGGAATGGGGAACACCTTGTCGTAACTCCAGTTGTAGACGAAGGCATAGACCAGGTAGAAGAGCACGAAGCCCATATCCAGCACCAGCGCCTCCAGCAGGCCGATGTCGAGCCACCAGGACATCACCGGCAGGGCCACGATCAGCAGGCCCCCCTCGAACCCCAGGGTGTGCAGCACCCGCTGCCACAGCGCCTTGTGGGTGTGGCCCTGATAGCGCAGCAGCAGCTTGTCCACCCCGATGTTGTAGACATAGTTCCAGACGGTGGCGACCACCGAGAAGAACAGGGCCAGGGGGCCAATGTGGTTGAGCCCGACGCCGGTCACCCAGCTGGCCAGCGGGGCGGCGATCAGCAGGCCAATCAATTCGAAGCCGATGGCGTGGCGCAGGCGGTCACGGGTCGTACGCATGGTCTGTCTCTCTCTTTGGTCAGGGAATGGCGGCAATGTATCGCCAAAACCGGATAGATTCACGTTGGTATCTATCGCTAAAATAGATAGATGTGACGACACAACAGCACGGCGGAGCAGGCTCATGACCCCTTCACTGGAACACTTCAAGGCATTGCTGGCGACGGCCGAGACCGGGTCGTTCTCGGCGGCGGCGCGCAGGCTGGGAAAGGCCCAGTCGGTGGTGAGTGCCGCCATCGCCAACCTGGAGATCGATCTCGGCCTTGCGCTGTTCGATCGCAGCGGCCGCTATCCCGTGCTGACCGAGGCGGGGGCCCGCATCTGTCAGGAGGCGGGGGTGCTGCTGGCCCAGAGCGAGCGACTGCAGGCCATCGCCGGCGAGCTGGCCAACGGCGTCGAGTCGCGCCTCACCCTGGCCATCGACGATGACTCCCACCTGCCCTGGCTTGGTTCCCTGCTGGAGGAGTTCGCCAGCCGCTACCCGGCGGTGGAGCTGGAGCTGTTGTTCCCGCTGATGGAGGACGTGACCGAGCTGCTCAAGAGCGGCCGTGCCCAGCTCGGCATCAGCTATCAGAAGGCGCACCCCGAGCGGGAGCTGGTCTCCCGCTCCCTGGGGACGGTCACCATGCCCCTGGTGGTCTCTCCGGATCACCCCCTGGCCCACAAGACGCCGTTGAAGGAGAGTGACCTGCAAGGGGCTCGCCAGTTGATGGTGACCGGACGGCGGGAGGGGACGGAGCGCCATCGCTTCCGCCTCTCGGCGCAAGTGTGGTGGGTGGAGGGGGATCTCGGGATCCTGGAGCTGGTGAAACTGGGGCTGGGATGGGCGGCGGTGCCCGAGTTTCTGCTGCACCGGCCCCTGGCGCGGGGGGAGCTGGTGGTGCTCAAGCCGGACTTCATCGCCGAGGCGGAACTGGCGCTGGAGTTGCAGTGGTATCGCGCCCGCCCGCTCGGGCAGGCGGGGCGCTGGTTGCAGGAGGCACTGCTGGCGCGAGTGCCTCGCTAGGGGGGATTCAGTCGATCAACGCATAGGGCAGGGGCTGCAGACCGAGGCTGGAGCCCTCTTCCAGCTTGAGGCGGAAGCGGGCGTCGGCCTCGGTGTCCTTGGGCAGCACTGCGGTGAGCCACACCTGACCCTGCTGCTGCCAGGCGTTGAGCACCAGACCGCTGCGGCGCCAGTTGTCACCGAGCTGGATCTCCAGGGTGTCACCGCTGGCTACCTGCGTTGCGGCAGTGCCGCTCAGCACGAAGAGGGCGCGGTTGTTGGCGCCGCGATACTTGGCGCGCGCCACCGTCTCCTGCCCCATGTAGCAGCCCTTGTTGAAACTGATGCCATCAAGAGCTTGCAGGTTCAGCATCTGGGGGATGTATTCCCCCTGATGGACCGCTTCCAGATGAGGGAGACCGGCTTTGATTTCCAGCCCCCACCAGAGTTCTTCGTCGCCCACCGGCAGGTTCAGGGCCAGCGGGGATGTGCTCGCCAGCAGCCAGCGGTCCGCCTCCACCCTGACTGCCATGCCGCCCTCCACCAGACCGGTGCCGGTCAGCGCGAAGTGCTGTGCCATCCAGTCGTCCGTCCCCTGACCGGCCAGTCCGGTCAGGCTGCCCTGAAACTCGCCGATCTCGACCTTGGCAAAGATCGCAAACTTCTTGAGCTCCGGCAGCTGGCGGGCCAGCACCGAGGGCTTGGTCAGCATCAGCAGGCTGTCTTCCAGGCAGAGCAGGCGAAAATCGCTCCACAGCTTGCCCTTGGGATCGCAGTGGCCGCCGAGGGTGCTCTGGCCCGGTTGCAGGGCGTTGACGTCGCAGGTGACCTGACCTTGCAGATACTTGGCGCGATCCGGGCCGCCGAGGCGGGTGATGGCCAGATTGGTCAGGGAAAACAGGGTCGGCTCGGCAGGAAGAAGAGGGGTCGGCAGGCTCACGATGGGATTCCAGAGACAGAAAGTATGTGACCTGCATGGTAAAGACGTAAGGAATGTTTGTCAGCCGGAAAATCCTGCTGCTACCATTCCCCGGTCTTTGTAAGGAGAGTTCCATGTTGAACCCAAGTGAGAAGTCCCGCCTGAAGTGGGCCTGCCGTCGCGGCATGCTCGAGCTGGATGTGATCTTTATGCCCTTCTTTGAGCACGAGTTCGATGGCCTCGGCGAGGCCGAACAGCTCACCTTCATCCGCCTGCTGGAGTGCGAGGATCCCGAGCTGTTCCGCTGGTGCATGGGTCACGGCGTGCCTGAGGATCCCGCTTTTGCCGCCATGATCCCCCTGATCCTCGAGCGCAACCAGGCCCGTCACGACAGCTTGCGCTGAGTCCGACTCGCGACCGCCACCCCTCATGGCCAGCCTCGCGTCTTCCCAGCGGGTAGTGATGCCCGTGATCGCCTCCCGCCAGCAGCGTCTGCTGCTGTGCATCCTGTTTCTGTTGCTGCTCTTGCCCGTCGCCAGCCTGATCCAGGGCTGGCAATGGGGGCTGTTCCTCCCTGTCTGGGGGCTGAGTCTGTGGCGCGCGTTGCGCCGCCATCCGGCGGCGAGCGGCGTGCTCGTCTGGGATGGGGAGTGGCTCGAGTGGCAAGGGGGGCGCCATCGGCTGGATCCCCGCAGCCGCATCCTGCCCGGGGTGCTCTGGTTGCGGCTGAAGACGGTGGAGGGCTCCGAGGGGCAGCTCTGGCTCTTCTCCGATGCCCTGGCCCCTGCACACTACCGCACCCTGGCCCGCGCCATCCACCTCGCTGTCCGCTAGGGGCGTCTCTCTCTACCTGCCACATCTGCCGCTCATAGCAGATGACCCCGCCTGGGCGGGGTCATCTGGGGGAGGGCATACGCCCGAATCGCACGCAACGGCCTTATTCCTGATCCGGCGTCATTCCCGATCCGGGGTCAGCACGGTCGGCTTGGAGTCTGGCTGCATGTCCGGATAATCCAGGTTGTAGTGCAAACCGCGAGACTCCTTGCGCTCCAGGGCGCAGTTGACGATGAGCTCGGCCACCTGCAACAGGTTGCGCAGCTCCAGCAGGTTGTTGGAGACCCGGAAGTTGGCGTAGTACTCCTGCACCTCCTGCTTGAGCAGATCGATGCGACGCTTGGCCCGGGCCAGGCGCTTGTTGGTGCGCACTATGCCCACGTAGTCCCACATCATCAGCCGCAGCTCGTGCCAGTTGTGCTGGATCACCACCTGCTCGTCCGAGTCATCCACCTGGCTCTCGTCCCAGGCCGGCAGGCTGGGGGGCGCCACGCTGGTGGGCAGCTTGGCCAGGATGTCGGCTCCCGCCTGGTGGGCATAGACCACGCATTCGAGCAGGGAGTTGGAGGCCATGCGATTGGCGCCGTGCAACCCGGTATAGGTCACCTCGCCGATGGCATAGAGGCCGGGGATGTCGGTCTGGCCGTTGTTGTCGATCATCACGCCGCCACAGGTGTAGTGGGCCGCCGGGACGATGGGCATCGCCTCCTTGGTGATGTCGATACCGACCGCGAGGCAGCGCTCATAAATGGTCGGGAAGTGCTTGATGATAAAATCCGCCGGCTTGTGGCTGATGTCCAGATACATGCAATCCGCCCCGAGGCGCTTCATCTCGTGGTCGATGGCGCGGGCGACGATGTCCCGCGGGGCCAGCTCGGCCCGCTCGTCAAACTCCGGCATGAAGCGGCTGCCGTCGGGACGGCGCAGATAGGCCCCCTCGCCACGCAGCGCTTCGGTCAGCAGGAAGTTGGGGTCGTCCGGGTGGAACAGGCTGGTGGGGTGGAACTGGTTGAACTCCAGGTTCGCCACCCGGCAGCCGGCGCGCCACGCCATGGCGATGCCGTCGCCAGAGCTCACATCGGGGTTGGAGGTGTATTGGTACACCTTGGAGGCCCCGCCGGTGGCCAGCGCCACGAAGCGGGCGCGGATCACCTCGACCTGCTCGGCGTTGCGATTCCAGACATAGGCTCCCAATACCTTGTTGCCCGGCAGACCCAGCTTGCGGGTGGTGATGAGATCGACCGCGTTGAAGCGCTCCATCAGCTGGATGTTGGGGTGGGCGCGCACCTGGTCGATCAGGGTGAGCTGCACCGCCTTGCCGGTGGCGTCGGCCGCGTGGAAGATGCGGCGATGGCTGTGGCCCCCTTCCCGGGTCAGGTGATAGTGGGATTCCCCCTCGGCATCCTCTTCCTGATCGAAGGGGACCCCCTGCTGAATGAGCCACTGGATGGAGTCGCGGGCGTTGCGGGCGGTGAACTCCACCACCGCCGGGTCGCACAACCCGGCGCCGGCGTTGAGCGTGTCGCTCACGTGGGATTCGATGCTGTCGGTCTCGTCGAACACGGCAGCGATGCCTCCTTGCGCATAGAGAGTGGCCCCCTCACTGATGGGCCCCTTGCTCAGAACCAGGACTTTGGCCTGGTCTGCCAATCGCAACGCGAGGGACAGACCGGCGGCACCGCTGCCAATGATGAGTACGTCGCAAAGGTATTCAACACTTGCTTTCATAAGTATCATTGGCCTGGATTAAGAACTGGCCCCATGGTAGCCCAAGGGGGGTTGTGATGCAGCCCGCATCACATTTTTTTCAATGCAAGCGAACTTTCCCTGATTCCTCCTGTCTGAACTTGTGCGCTTAGAAGGGGCCGGAAAAGAAAAACGATAACCTGATGGGGGTTTTACGGCTCTGATGAGCGACCAGAATCTACTGGACGAACAGCTGGTTGAACGGGTCCAGCGTGGCGATAAAAATGCATTCAACCTGTTGGTACGCAAGTACCAGCACAAGGTGGTCAACCTGGTGGCCAGGTATGTCAACAATCCGGGCGATGTACCGGATGTGGCGCAGGAGGCATTCATCAAGGCCTACCGTGCGTTGCCGACATTCCGTGGCGAGAGCGCGTTTTACACCTGGTTGTACCGGATTGCCGTCAACACGGCCAAAAACTACCTGACGTCACAGGGGCGCAGACCGCCCAGCAGTGATGTCGAAGCGGACGAGGCTGAATATTATGGTGGTGGTGAAGCCCTGCAAGAGGTGGCCACCCCGGAAAACCTGGCGCTGACCGACGAGATCAAGCGCACCGTGTTTACCGCCATAGAAGCCTTGCCAGAAGATTTGAGAACGGCGATCACCCTTCGTGAAATGGAAGGGCTGAGCTACGAGGAGATTGCGGAGATCATGGATTGCCCTGTGGGTACGGTGAGATCCCGCATCTTCCGGGCGAGGGAAGCAATCGATAAAAAGCTGCAACCTCTGATCGAGCATTAACTGGGGAAAGACAGGCAAACTTATGGCAAATAAAGAGCAACTTTCAGCCCTGATGGATGGCGACCTCAGCGAAATCGAGGTACTGAACGAGCTGGGAACGGATCCCGCTCTGCAGGATACCTGGTCGCGTTACCATCTGATCGGTGATGCCATGCGGGGTGACCTGCCGGTCAATCTGCAACTGGATCTCAGCGACAGCATCATGCTGGCGCTGGAGGATGAACCCGCCATACTGGCGCCCAAGCCGGCACAGCCTGCTGCGCCCCAGGTGCAGCCCGCCGGCAAGGTGATCCCCTTCGTTCGCCGCTTTGGCCAGCAAGTGGGGCAGTATGCCATTGCCGCCTCCGTGGCTGCCGCCGTCATCTTCGGCGTGCAGCAGTACCAGGGCAAGGACGGTGTGCCGACCAGCCCGGTGCTCAATACCATACCCGTGGGTGGCAGTGCTGCGCCGGTGAGCGTGCACTATCCCCAGGATGGCAGCCGGACCGGTGTGCGTCAGCAAGGTCTGAGCGAGCAGCAGATGCAGGAGCAACGCGAGCGCATCAATGCCTTCCTGCGCGACCATCAACTGCAACAGCGTCTGCTGCAAGACAAGCAGATTCAGGAATAACGCATTTTTAGGGATCAGATCGTGCGCCAGTCCAGCCGTATCCTGCTGGCCTCTCTCCTGTTGATTTGTGCCAAGGCCTCGGCCGACGATCTGTCGGCCGAGGCCTTGTTGCAGCAGATGCAGAGTGCCGTTTCGCAACAAAACTTCGAATTGTCCATGGTCAAGGCCCGCCAGGGGCGCCTCGAGCCTATCCGTTTCAGCCACGGGATCATCGATGGCAAGGAGGTGGCTCACTTGAGCTATCTCGACGGCAAGGCCGTGGAGTTCCTGCAACGCCAGAACGAATACACCTTCTTCGAAAACACCCATGAACCCTACACCCTCAAGGGGGCGCGTTTCCCCGGGGTCTGGTCGAGCCTGGTGAGGATGCCGCTGCCCCGGGTGATGGAGAGTTATGACCCCGTGCTGGCGGGCCGCAGCCGGGTGGCCGGCCTGGTGGCACAAGTGGTACGGCTGGTGCCCAAGGAGGCGGACAAGTACGGCTTCGTGCTCTGGATTGACGAACAGAGCCATCTGCTGCTGCGGGTGGACATGGTGGATCGAGAAGGCAATCTGGTGGAGCAGGTGCTGGGGGTGGATCTGGACAGGCAATCTGCGCCGGCCCCCTGGCTGGTCACCCTGGCACGCAGCAAGCTGCCGGATGCGCTGGCGCTGGAAGATGCCTATCCCGCTCCCCAGCAGACCCTCAACTGGCACCTGACCTGGTTGCCCGATGGCTTCAAGGTGCTCTCTCAGGATCGGCATCAGCTGGTCAGCACCAGTCTGCCGGTGGATTACATGATGCTCTCCGACGGGCTGGTGGATCTCTCCGTCTACGTCTCACGGGTCGATCCCAAGCAGGCGGTGCGCCAGCAGTTGATTCGCCAGGGGGCTACCTCGCTGGTGAGCTTCGTCAACGAGGTCGGGGTGGAGATCACCGTGGTGGGCGAGGTGCCCGCCGAAACCGCCAAGCGCATCGCCGAGGCAGTGCAGCCCCTGGCCCGCAACGAGGCGGTGCAGTGAGTCTTTGCCGTGAGACTTGCCCTGAGGGTGCCGCCGTGTTGAGATCCGGTGCATCCACCGCCCCCTGTGAGGAGTCATCAGGTGAGTAACATGAGTGAAGAGCTGGCCACAGTAGTGGCCATCGACGGCAATCACGCCTGGGTGGAGTGCGAGCGGCGATCCGCCTGCAGCGGTTGCCACCAACAATCCAGCTGCGGGACCGGCACCGTCGCCAAGGCCTTTCCCATGAAGGCGCAGCGGCTGCGGGTCGCCCTCACCGGTGACGTGGCGGTGGGCCAGCAGATCCGCCTGGGCATCCCTCAGGCCAGCATCCTGCGCGGTGCGGCTCTGGTGTACGTGCTGCCGCTCTTCTGTCTGCTGCTGGGTGCCCTGCTCGGCCAGCTCTGGCTGGTGCCGCTCTTGTCGGCGGGAGAGGGGGTGACCATCCTCTGCTGTCTGCTGGGCGGCGCCATCGGATTTTTACTGGTTCGTTACTTTTCTGACCGGCTCGAGCAGGGGGAATACGGTCCCCGCATGCTCGGGGTGGTGCTCAATACCCGTCATCTCTCTTGAGGAGCCGGATCTGGCGGAGGGCATCCAGGTGCCCAACGCCCGCCAGACAAGGCGCTATTTGTGGGGCCCGCCGACTAAAGATTGGCCGTCGACCGGGTTATCCAGTAAAATCCTGCCCTCATATCCGACCCTAACTTAATTTTGAGTGATTCTTGCTCGATGAAACACATTCGTAACTTTTCGATTATTGCGCACATCGACCACGGTAAGTCGACCCTGTCGGACCGTCTGATCCAGACTTGCGGCGGCCTGTCCGATCGCGAGATGCAGGCCCAGGTGCTGGACTCCATGGATCTGGAGCGAGAGCGCGGCATTACCATCAAGGCACAGAGTGTGACCCTGAACTACCAGGCACAAGACGGTAACACCTATCAGCTGAACTTTATCGACACCCCGGGCCACGTGGATTTCTCCTACGAGGTTTCTCGCTCCCTGGCTGCCTGTGAAGGGGCACTGCTGGTGGTGGATGCCGGTCAGGGGGTTGAGGCACAGACTCTGGCCAACTGCTACACCGCCATGGAAATGGAGCTGGAAGTGGTGCCGGTGCTGAACAAGATCGACCTGCCGGCCGCAGAGCCCGAGCGGGTTGCCGAGGAGATCGAGGACATCGTCGGCATCGATGCGGTGGACGCGGTGCGCTGCTCCGCCAAGACCGGCCTCGGTGTCGATCTGGTGCTGGAAGAGATCGTCGCCAAGATCCCGTCCCCGGAAGGGGATCCGGAGGCGCCGCTGCAGGCGCTGATCATCGACTCCTGGTTCGACTCCTACCTCGGGGTCGTGTCGCTCGTGCGGATCAAGAACGGTTCCCTGAAAAAGAACGACAAGATCAAGGTGATGAGCACCGGTCAGGTATGGGGTGTGGATCGCATCGGTATCTTCACGCCGAAGCAGGTGGACACCGACGGCCTGGGTTGTGGCGAGGTAGGTTGGGTCGTCTGCGGCATCAAGGACATCCACGGTGCGCCGGTGGGGGATACCCTGACCCTGGCCAAGCACGGTGCCGAGAAGGCGCTGGCCGGCTTCAAGAAGGTGAAGCCCCAGGTCTATGCGGGCCTGTTCCCCATCTCCAGCGATGACTACGAGTCTTTCCGTGATGCGCTGGAGAAGCTCTCCCTCAACGATGCCTCCCTGTTCTACGAACCGGAGAGCTCCACGGCGCTGGGCTTCGGCTTCCGCTGCGGCTTCCTCGGGATGCTGCACATGGAGATCATCCAGGAGCGTCTGGAGCGTGAATACGATCTGGATCTCATCACCACTGCGCCGACCGTGGTCTACGAGATCGAGCTGAACGATGGCTCCACCATCCACATCGACAGCCCGGCCCAGATGCCCGCCATCAACAACATCAAGGAGATGCGCGAGCCCATCGCCGAGTGTCACATCCTGCTGCCGCAGGAGTACATGGGCAACGTCATCACCCTCTGCATCGAGAAGCGCGGCGTACAGACCAACATGGTCTACCACGGCAAGCAGGTGGCGCTGACCTACGAGATCCCGATGGCGGAAGTGGTGCTCGACTTCTTCGACCGTCTGAAGTCCACCAGTCGCGGCTACGCCTCCCTGGACTACGGCTTCAAGCGCTTCGAAACCTCCGACATGGTCCGTCTGGACATCATGATCAATGGCGAGCGGGTCGACGCCCTGGCCATCATCACCCACAAGGAGAACGCCCAGTATCGCGGTCGCCAGGTGGTGGAGAAGATGCGCGAGCTGATCCCGCGCCAGATGTTCGACATCGCCATCCAGGCCGCCATCGGCAACCAGATCATCGCCCGCAGCACCGTCAAGGCATTGCGTAAAGACGTCACCGCCAAGTGCTACGGTGGTGACGTGAGCCGGAAGAAGAAGCTGCTGAACAAGCAGAAAGAAGGCAAGAAGCGGATGAAGTCCCTGGGCCGTGTGGACGTGCCGCAAGAGGCCTTCCTCGCCATTCTCCACGTCGGAAAGGATTAATCGATGGCAAGCACCTTTTCCCTGATCCTCGTCGTCGTCACCCTGCTGACCGGCATCATCTGGACGCTCGACAAGCTGGTCTGGGCCAAGCAGCGGGCGGCCAAGATTGCCGCCGCCCGTGCCAATGCCGGTCCGGATGTGGACGAGAAGACACTGGCCAAGGTGGCCCCCATGCCGGTCTGGATCGAACAGACCGGCGGGGTTTTCCCGGTGATCGCGCTGGTGCTGATCCTGCGCTCCTTCATCTTCGAGCCGTTCCAGATCCCGTCCGGTTCCATGATGCCGACCCTGCTGGTGGGCGACTTCATCCTGGTGGAGAAGTTTGCCTACGGCCTCAAGGACCCGGTGACCAACACCAAGTTCCTCGAGACCGGCGAGCCGAAGCGCGGTGATGTGGTGGTCTTCAAGTATCCGCTGGATACCCGGGTGGACTACATCAAACGGGTGGTCGGCATGCCCGGCGATCGGGTCATCTATCGCAACAAGGAGCTGATGATCCGGCCCAAGTGCGATGAGCAGGAAGGGAAAACGTGCCCCGGCTTCCAGAAGCTGGATGTCAAGTTCGAGCAGCGCGGCGAGTTCAGCCAGATGGGGATCCCGCTGGATCGCTACACCGAACAGCTGGGCGATGTCTCCCACGAGACCTTGCGCAACCCGCTGATGCCGGACCTGGTGGACCGCTACTATCGCCAGCCCGGCACCTACCCCGACGAGTGGGTGGTGCCGGAAGGCCACTATTTCGTGATGGGTGACAACCGCGACAACAGCACCGACAGTCGTTTCTGGGGCTTCGTGCCCGAGCAGAACCTGGTGGGCAAGGCGGTCGCCATCTGGATCAGTTTCGAATTCGAGCGCGAGGAAGGGTCCAGCTTGCCGAGCTGGGTGCCGACCGGTGTGCGCTTCAACCGCATTGGCGGAATCAAGTAAATGAATATCAAGATGAACAGACTGCAGTCCCGTCTCGGGCATGTCTTTCAGGATCCTGAGCTGCTGACCCGGGCACTGACCCATCGCAGCGCAGGGTCCCGTCACAACGAGCGCCTGGAATTTCTGGGGGACTCCATCCTGAGTCTGGTGATTGCCGATGACCTCTTCCACCGCTTCCCGCAGGCGGCGGAAGGGGATCTCAGCCGGATGCGCGCCACCCTGGTGCGCGAGAAGACGCTGGCCGAGCTGGGCCGGGAGTTCGACCTCGGGGATCACCTGATCCTGGGGCCGGGGGAGCTGAAAAGCGGTGGTTTCCGCCGCGAGTCCATCCTGGCCGACACGGTCGAGGCGGTGATCGGCGCCATCTATCTGGACACGGATCTGGAGCGGGTGCGCAGCCTCCTGCTCGGCTGGTATGCCAGCCGCCTTGGCGAGATCAAGCCCGGGATCGAACAGAAGGATCCCAAGACCCGTCTGCAAGAGATCCTGCAGGGCAGCCGCAAATCCCTGCCGACCTACACGGTGACCAACGTCAAGGGCGAGGCCCACAACCAGGAGTTCACCGTCCAGTGCGAAGTGGATGGGCTGGATGGCCCCCTGGTCGGGATCGGCTCCAGCCGCCGCAAGGCCGAACAGGCCGCGGCGCAGCAAGCACTGGAACGGCTGTCATGAGCATCATGACGGATCCGGCACTGTGCGCTCTTTTCACTCCATCAGCATTGGGAACGCGGTCATGACAGATACCACCTATTGCGGCTTTGTCGCCATCGTGGGCCGCCCCAACGTGGGCAAGTCCACCCTGCTCAACAAGTTGCTCGGCCAGAAGGTCAGCATCACCTCGAAGAAGCCCCAGACTACCCGTCACCGGATCCTGGGGATCGACACCGAGGAGAACCATCAGACCATCTATGTGGATACCCCGGGTCTGCACATCGAGGAGAAGCGGGCCATCAACCGCCTGATGAACCGCGCCGCCACCAGTTCCCTGGGGGACGTGGCCATGGTGGTGTTCGTGGTGGACGGCACTCACTGGACCAAGGATGACGAGATGGTGCTGGGCAAGCTGCGCCACCTCAAGTGCCCCGTGGTGCTGGCGGTCAACAAGATCGACAACGTCAAGGAGAAAGAGGATCTGCTGCCGCACCTCGAGTGGCTGGGTCAGCAGATGAACTTTGCCCACATCCTGCCCATCAGTGCCGAGAAGGGCACCAACGTGGAGAAGATCCGCGAGTGGGCCAAGGATCTGCTGCCGGAGAACGTCCACTTCTTCCCGGAAGATTACGTGACCGACCGCTCTTCCCGCTTCATGGCCTCCGAGATCATCCGCGAGAAGCTGATGCGCTTCACCGGCGAGGAGCTGCCCTATTCGGTGACGGTGGAGATCGAGCGCTTCAAGGTCGAGGAAAACGGTCTTTACCACATCCACGGCCTCATCCTGGTGGAGCGCGAAGGCCAGAAGAAAATGGTCATCGGCAACAAGGGCGAGAAGATCAAGACCATCGGCACAGAGGCGCGCATCGACATGGAACGGCTGTTCCAGAACAAGGTGCATCTCGAGCTGTGGGTCAAGGTCAAGTCCGGCTGGGCCGACGACGAGCGGGCCCTGCGCAGCCTCGGGTATGGCGACGACTGATTGCTGACCCCGGCTTTCGTCATCCACAGTCGGCCCTATCGGGAGACCAGCCAGCTGGTCGAGGTCTTCACCCAGGATAGCGGTCGATTCACCCTGGTGGCTCGCGGTTCCCGCGGGCCACGCTCCTCTCTGAAGGGGCTGCTTCAGCCCTTCACCCTGCTCACCATTGCCTGGCGCGGCAAGGGGGATCTCAAGAACCTCACCCAGGTGGAGTGCCCGGATCACTCGTTGCGCCTCGGCGGGGATCGTCTCTTCTACGGCCTCTATCTCAACGAGCTGGTCTACTACCTGCTGGAAGCGCACACCCCCTTCCCCGAGGTGTTCGACGCCTATGCCCGTGCCATCATGGCCCTGGCGGACGGCGAGACCCCGGAGCTGCCCCTGCGCCGCTTCGAGTTCCTGCTGCTGCAGGCCCTGGGCTACGCGGTGGACTTCGAATATGCCGCGGACGACGACTCCCCCATCGACCCTACCCTGCTCTACGGCTTCGAGCGGGAGCTCGGCTTTGTCGCTTGCGAGCGGGCGCCGGATCCCCGTACCCTGTTCCTCGGTGCCCACCTGCTGGCCTTCGCCGAAGGGCGTTTCGACACGCCTCCTTTGCTGCAGGCGGCCAAGCGTTTCAGCCGGCTGGCGCTGCAGCCCTATCTCGGCAAGCGTCAACTGAAGAGCAGGGAGCTCTTTTTGAAGCGAAAAGGCAGTGTTTCAAGCTGATTTTTATTATCTGGTGATGTTTTGTGTTTATAACATCGCCTTTCATGAACAATAATGCTGTCGCCGCGACCAGAACCGGGCTGCGACGGCACATGGACAGAGGAGCGGGCACCACCCGCTCCGGCATTCACAGATGACCTGTATCAAGGAGTAAGCAATGAGCGAGATCTACCTGGGTGTGAACATCGACCATATCGCCACCCTGCGCAACGCCCGCGGCACCCAGTATCCGGATCCGGTACAGGCCGCCTTCGTGGCCGAGCAGGCCGGTGCCGATGGCATCACGGTCCACCTGCGGGAAGATCGCCGCCACATCACCGACCGGGACGTGGAGATCCTGCGCCAGACCATCCAGACCAGGATGAACCTGGAGATGGCGGTGACCGAGGAGATGATCGCCATCGCCTGCCGCATCAAGCCCCACTTCGTCTGCCTGGTGCCGGAGAAGCGCACCGAGGTGACCACCGAGGGTGGTCTGGACGTGGCGGGCCAGATGGACAAGGTGACCGATGCGGTGACCCGTCTTGCGGCCGTCGGTGCTCAGGTATCCCTCTTCATCGATGCGGATCCGTTGCAAATCGATGCGGCCGCCGCGAGCGGTGCTCCCTTCATCGAGATCCACACCGGCCGCTACGCCGATGCCACCACGGATGCCGAGCGCAACGCCGAGTTCAAGCGCATCGCCGCCGGTGCTTCCTACGCCGCAGGCAAGGGCTTGAAGGTCAATGCGGGCCACGGTCTGCACTATCACAACGTCAAGGCTATCGCCGCCATCCCCGAGCTCTATGAGCTCAACATCGGTCACGCCATCATCGGCCGCGCCGCCTTCGACGGTCTGGCCAAGGCGGTCAGCGACATGCGTGCGCTGATGCAGGAAGCCCGTCAGGGGATCTGATGCCGCTTCGCAGGTATCGCAACCACAAGGGACGCTTCGGCGTCCCTTGTGGTTTTCAGGAGTGGAAGGCGGGGTGAACCCCGAGCTCATCTGGCATGGGGCCGGGCATCCGTGTGCAGAGGGCGAAAGGGAAGGGGCGTCTCAGCCTGGCTCCGGGAAGTAGCGCTCCAGCAGGGCGGTGAGGATGGCCTGGCACTCGGCATCCGGCTCGCCGGTGACCAGGGCGGGGCGAAAGTGAAGCTGGAAGGCGCGCAGGACGGCGCGGCTCTGCTCATCCCAGGCGCCGTGCTGGGGGAGGCCGTAGCCGTAACGGGCAAGCTGCTGCTGCCATTGCAGCGCATCCCAGGGGATGAGCTGCGTCTGGCGCAGCTCGGCCACCCGGGCCTCGTCGGGCCAGGCGCCGACACCGTAGCGCAGGGCGAGCTCGCGCCAGGGGAACCGGGGGCCGGGATCCTGCTTGCGCTCGGGGGCGACGTCGCTGTGGGCCAGCACCTGGGTGGGGGGGATCTGGTAGCGTTCGACCAGATCCCGGGCGAGTGCGCCGAGGGCGGCGATCTGGGCAGAGGGATAGGGTTGCCAGTGTCTCAGATGGGCGGGCAGGGCCGCGTCTTTCTCGTCATACCCGAGATTCACTATCTCGATGCCGAGCGAACTGGCGTTGAGCCCGGCGTAGTGATGCCAGCGACTGCGTCCGGCGTGCCAGGCCCGCTGGCTGTCGGGCACCAGCTGGTAGACCGGGAACGGTTGCTCGTCGGTGTCGCGGGGGATCAGGTAGTGGGCGCTCACCTTGTGCTCCGGCTCGGTCAGCAGGCGCAGGGAGCGGGCATCCTCTTCATCCGTGTAGTGCAGGATGAGAAAGGCGATGCGCTCGTTCTGGCTGGCGCTCTGATGCTCCTGATTGAGACGATAGGGCGCAGGCTGGCAGGCGCCGAGCAGCAGGATGAGGGGCAGTGACCAGAACCAGCGCGCCGCGAACCGGCACGCGCCGCCGCTCGCCGACGGGCGTGGAGCCAGCAGGCGGCGCCAGCCCATGGTCTAGCCTCGCACCTGGCCGGAGGCGGTCATCAGGGCCCGGGCCTGTATTTGGCGGTGAGGCCAATCAGGAAGTTGCGCAGGATCTGATCCCCGCAATCCTGATAGTGCTTGTGATCCCTGGCGCGGAACAGGGCGCTCAGCTCGGACTTGGAGAGGTTGAAGTTCGCGAGCTTGAGGGTGCCCAGCATCTCCTCTTCCTTGTAGTTGAGGCCGATGCGCAGCTTGCGCAGGATCAGGTTGTTGTTGATCCGGTTCGGGATCACTTGGGGCGGGGCATCTTCCCGCACACCGCGGCGCAGGGCGATGAAGCCGTCGAGGAACTGGCTCAGTGCCGAGTCCGGGCAGGCGGCGAAGCCCGCTTCCTGTGCCTCGCCCTCTTCGGCCTCTTTCATCAGCCAGCCGTGCAACTGGGCATGGGTGATGGCCAGATTGCCCTTGGCAAAGATCTCGACCATCTGGTCGTTGCTGATGCTGAGGGCATAGCGCAGGCGGCGCAGAATATCGTTGTTGGTCATGTTGACTCCTGTGGAAACGGCGCAGATGTTACCACCTGCCGCCTGTCCAGTCAGAAAAAGCGCCTCAGTCGGTCAGGGCCAGGTAGCGGGGGGCCTCTTGCCTCACCTGCTCCAGGGCATCCTGCAGCTCCAGTAACTCGGGCTCCAGATCGCTCACGGCGACCCCGTCGCGCAGCTGCTGCTCGAGCTGGGAGAGCAGGCGTTGCAGACCCGGCACCCCGGAGTAGGCGCAGCCACCGTTGAGGCGGTGGAGCTGGGCCAGCACGTCTGCATCGTCGGCACTCCCTTCCAGCGCCGCCGCCAGGATGGGCTCCACCTCGTCGAAGCTGGCCAGCAGCATGGTCAGCATCTCCCGGGCGAGGGCTGGCTTGCCGGCGGCCTGACGCACGGCAAGGGGCCAGTCTATCTGCTGATCCCCGTGATTCTGGTGCCGCCTGTGGGCGAAGTCGGTGATGAGCTGCGCCAGCATCCCCTCGTCGATGGGTTTGGCCAGGTAGTCGTCCATGCCCTGGCGAATGAGGCGCTCCCGCTCACCGGGAATGGCATGGGCGGTGACCGCGACGATGGGGGTCTCGGTGTTGAGGGAGTGGTGGCGGATCGCCTGGGTGGCGCTGATGCCGTCCATGACGGGCATCTGGATATCCATGAAGATGATGTCGAACGGCTGGCTCTGGGCCAGGTTGACCGCCTCCTTGCCGTTCTTGCACACCACCACCTCGGTCACCATCTCCTTGAGCATGGCGGCGATGAGCTTGAGGTTGGCGGCGTTGTCATCCACCGCCAGCACCTTGACCGCCTGCACGCTGCGCGGCGTCGGCGCGGGCAGGGGGGCACGGCGTACCGCCTCGGGGGAGAGCAGAGCGTGCAGCAATTTGCGATGGTTGATGGGCTTGGAGAGGCAGTGGACGGCGCCGTGGGCCAGCATGGCGTCGTAGAGGGCCGGCTCGTGGCTGCTGAGCAGCACTATGGTGTTCTGCTGGCCGTCCAGTCCGTCGAGACGGGCAATCACCTGCTGCGGGCTGTGCAGGGTGCTGCTGCCGATGAGCACCATGTCCTGGCTGCTCATCGGGGGCCACTCCTCGTCCACCGTCAGGGAGTGCACATCCAGGTGCCACTCTCCCAGCAGGGCGAGCAGGGAGGCGTGAGTAAAGGGATCCGGCTCCAGCAGCCAGACCCGCTTGCCCTGGATGCGATCCAGCGGAAGCCGCTCGCTCTGGGGCAGGGGCGAGACATCCAGATCCAGGTGGAACGAGAAGACCGACCCCTTGCCGAGTTCGGATTCGAAGCGGATCTGGCCCCCCATCTGCTGCACCAGCTTCTGGGTGATGACGAGCCCGAGCCCGGTGCCCCCATAGCGGCGGGAGATGGAGGAGTCTGCCTGGTTGAAGGCCTGGAACAACTGGCGCTGCTGCTCTTCCGAGATGCCGATGCCGGTATCGCGAATCAGCACCCGCAGGCGCACCTTGTTGCCGCTGGATTCCCCGGTCTGCTCGACACGCACGTCCACGTTGCCGCGCTCGGTGAACTTGATGGCGTTGCCGGTGAGGTTGGTGAGCACCTGCTGCAGGCGCATGGGGTCGCCGGTGAGGTAGTCCGGCACGGCGGCATCCACCTGGAGGGAGAGTTCGAGCTGCTTGTCGTGGGCGCTCGGCCCCAGCAGGTGCATGGTCTCGTTGAGGGTGTCCCGCAGGCTGAAGGGGATGTGCTCGAGCTGCAGTTTGCCCGCTTCCAGCTTGGAGAAGTCGAGGATGTCGTTGATGATCCCAAGGAGGTTGCGCGCCGACTTCTCGATGGTCTGCATGTAGTCGGTCTGGCTCGGGGTCAGGCTGGTCTTGAGCAGCTGGCGGGTGAAGCCGATGACCCCGTTGAGAGGGGTGCGCAGCTCGTGGGACATGTTGGCGAGGAACTCGGACTTGACCCTGGCGGCCTCCTGGGCGCGCTTCTTCGCCATGTCGAGCTCGACGTTCTGGATCTCGATCTGCTCGAGGGTCTCCCGCAGATCCGACGTCGCCTGATCGATGTTCTGCTGCATCTCCTCGTGATATTCGGAGAGCGCCTTGGCCATGGCGTTGATGCCGTTCTTGAGCATGTCCAGCTCGCCGGTGAGCTGGCCGCTGACCCGGGTATCGAGCCGCCCCTCCCTGATCCGGTGCACCGCCTGCACCATGTCGGTGATGGGCTGGGTCACGCTCTTGACCAGACGGAAGCCGAACAGGGCGCTGATGGCCAGCCCGATGAGCACGATGATGACCGCGAAGAAGGCGTCGCGGTACTGAAGGACGATAGCCCTGTCCGTGGCGAGCTGCATGGAGATGTAGCCGATGACCGGCGGCTCCAGATCGCTTGGCAGCGGGAAGCCGTCCAGGCTGGTCTCTGCCTGGATGGGGGTGCGCAGTATGATGTCATCGCCGTTGAAGGAGACGCTGGTCAGGGCCGGGATGACGCTGCCGTCCGGCAGACGAAGCTGGCTGAAGTCCCTGTGGTAGTTGGACGTCACGAACAGCTGGTTCTCCTGGGTGAAGACGGCGATGGACTTGATGAAGGGCGAGTTTTTGCGATGGGTGAGCCCGATCAGCCGCTTGAGGGATTCGCGGCTGTGCTGTGTCATGCCGTATTCGCTGGCGATGGCCAGGGGCTCGATGATGTTGATGCCCTGATCGATGAGGTTGTTTTCCAGCTGCTGATAGCGGTGGAAGGTGAAATAGCCGGCGATGAGGCCGCCGATGATGAGGGTCGGCAAGATGGTGAAGGCCAGCACCCGGGCCCTGAGACCGTACTTGGTCATGCCGCCGACCCGCCTTTCGCAAGAGAAGCCATGACCCGGGGCGCATGCAGGCACCGGGGTCGGGCAGGCAATACAGTCACTGTCGCTGTACGGGGTCTCAGGCCGTATCCGGTCATATCAATGGGCCACTTTTGGTCAGAATGGACGATGGGGCGGATGCCGCGGCTGGGGCCCTCAGGCCGTATTTGGTCATACGATTATTCTTGTGGGACAATGGTCTGCCGCAGATTCCACAATCATGACATAGCCACCTATAGGCACCAAGTTTTATGGCCCAGTTTTTCAAGCCCCAAAAGAAATCCACCCAGCCCCAACGTATTGAATTTACGGTAGACAGTCTGGATCACCACTGTGTCGGCGTCGGCCGTCATCAGGGCAAGGCCATCTTCGTCGAAGGGGCGCTGCCCGGCGAGGCCATCAAGGCCCGCATCATCGACGACAAGAAGCACTATGCCCACGCCGCCCTGCAACAGGTGGTGACCCCGGCGGCCAACCGGGTCGCCCCCTTCTGCGACCACTATCGCGAGTGTGGCGGTTGCAGTGCCCAGCACCTGGGAGAGGGAGATCAACTGGCGGCCAAGGAGGCGGGACTGGTCAGCCTGTTCGAGCGCCTTGGCAACATCCAGGCGCCGGCGCTGGCACCTGCGCTGACGGGGGAGTCCCGCGCCTACCGCCGGGTCTGCCGTCTGGCCATCAAGTTTGACAAGAACGGTCGCTGCACCCGGGTGGGCTTTCGTCGTCGCCAGTCGAACGATCTGGTAGAGATTGCCAGCTGCCCTGTGCTGGCCGAGCCCCTCTCTGCCCTTATCGCCCCTCTGCGCGAATGCCTCAACCGGTTGAAGAGCCAGCGCGAACTGGGCCATGCGGAACTCATTCAGGGGGAGCAGGGCATTCTGATGCTGCTGCGCCACACCGGTCGCCCCACCGAGGCAGATCTGGCGCACTTGACCGAGTTTGCCACCGCCCAGGGGATAGACCTCTATCTGCAGGCGGCGGACGAGCAGATCGAACCTCTGCGTCAACAGTCTCAGCCAAGTTACACGCTGGATGGCCTGTCTCTTGCATTCGCTCCCGGCGACTTCATCCAGGTCAACGGGCCCGTCAACCAGCGCATGGTGGAGCAGGCATTGAGCTGGCTCGACGCAGGCAAGGATGACAAGGTGCTGGACCTCTTCTGCGGCATCGGCAACTTCACCCTGCCGCTGGCCCGTCAGGCCCGCGAAGTGGTGGGGGTGGAAGGGGAGCTCGCCATGGTGACGCGTGCACAGGAGAATGCCCGCCGCAACGGCATCGACAACGCCCGCTTCTACAAGGCGGACTTGAGCGGTGACATCGTGGGCATGTCCTGGGCCCGGGAAGGGTTCGATCTGGTACTGCTGGATCCGGCCAGACCCGGGGCGCTGGAGGTGATGAGCCACGTGGTGGCACTTTCCCCCAAACGGGTGGTCTATGTTTCCTGTAACCCGGTCACCCTGGCCCGTGACAGCCAGGTGCTGGTGCAGGGGGGCTACAAGCTGACCCGTCTGGGGATGCTGGACATGTTCCCCCACACCGGTCATCTGGAGTCCATGGCGCTGTTCGAACGGGGTTGAGTCGAGGCGACCGCATTATTCTGGATGAATCAAGATGCGGTCGTGATGATTTTTCGATGTGCATGATGCTGCCAGAGTGAGGTAAAACAGGTGTTTCTCGCTGCCTTCAACGGGCAGGGCAGCATGCGGTTATCTTGGTTTTCCAGCGGCGGCAGCGCTGTTTGAGCGGGAGTGATTAGGGTAATCTAGGTCGTCGATAGTGGATCGGATGCGGGGAAGAGCCCTGTCACCTTGCGCGGTGACATGCCTTGAAAACTCTTTCATGCATCCCCATTTGAGGCAGTCATCAGTTGATGAGGGGATGAGGAGAGCATCGGCTTTCGACCCCACACTTTTAAGGATTGATACCATGGTTGCGGTGCGCGATATTCATTTGAAAGACAATTTCACTCTGGATGAGTGGGTCAGTTCCCTTACCCTGAGTGAAAGTGACAAGAATCAGTTGCGAACCGTCTACCAGTATTGCCTGACCCTGGGTGACGAAGCGCTCACCAACCGCCTGCTGGTGCGCGGGGTCGAGATGGTGGGTATCCTGCTGATGCTCAGCATGGATCTCGCCACCCTCAAGGCCGCCATTCTCTATCCCTTCGTCGAAGCCGGTCTCATCAGCCAGGAAAAGGTGAACGAGGACTTCGGCCCCAAGATCGCCAAGCTGGTGGAAGGGGTGCTGGAGATGGAGGCCATTCGCTCCCTGCAAACCCTTCACCGCAGCGAAACCTCGCCGGAGCAGGTGGACAACGTGCGCCGCATGCTGCTCGCCATGGTCGAGGACGTGCGCGCCGTGGTCATCAAGCTGGCGGAGCGCATCGCCTGCCTGCGTGAGGCGAAGAAGGCGGATGAGGAGACCCGGGTGCTGATGGCCCAGGAGATCACCAACATCTATGCCCCCCTTGCGAACCGCCTCGGTATCGGTCAGCTCAAGTGGGAGCTCGAGGATCTCGCCTTCCGCTACCTGCACCCGGACACCTACAAGCAGATCGCCAAGCAACTGGACGAGAAACGGCTCGACCGCGAGCGCTACATCCGCGAATTCGTGCAGTCCCTGCGCGATGCCCTGGCCGAGGCCGGCGTCGAGGCCGAGGTCTATGGCCGACCGAAACACATCTACAGCATCTGGCGCAAGATGCAGAAGAAGCACCTCGAATTCAACGAGCTGTTCGATGTGCGCGCGGTGCGGGTGATCACCAAGCGGCTGCAGGATTGCTACGCGGCGCTCGGTATCGTTCACACCCATTTCCACCATATTCCCCGCGAATTTGACGACTATGTCGCCAACCCCAAGCCCAATGGCTACCAGTCCATCCACACCGTGGTGGTGGGGGAGGAGGGCAAGACGGTGGAGATCCAGATCCGTACCGAGCAGATGCATCAGGATGCGGAGCTCGGTGTGGCTGCGCACTGGCGCTACAAGGAAGGGGCACAGGCCGCTGCCAAGACCAGCACCTTCGAAGACAAGATCGAATGGCTGCGCAAACTCCTCGCCTGGCAGGAGGATCTCTCGGAGAGCGGCTCCTTGCTGGACGATCTGCGCAGTCAGGTGTTCGAGGACAGGGTTTATGTCTTCACTCCCAAGGGCGATGTCATCGACCTGCCGGCAGGGGCGACGCCGCTCGACTTCGCCTATCACGTGCACAGCATGATCGGTCACCGCTGCATCGGCACCAAGATCGACGGTCGTATCGTGCCCTTCACCTATACGCTGCAGACCGGCGACCAGGTGGAGGTGATCACCCAGAAGGAGCCGAACCCGAGCCGCGACTGGATGAACCCGAACGCCGGCTTCCTGCGCTCCAGCCGGGCGCGGGCCAAGGTGGCCACCTGGTTCAGAAAGCTGGACCGGGACAAGAACATCGCCGCCGGCAAGGAGCTGCTGGAGAAAGAGCTGGACAGACACAACCTCACCCTCTCCAAGGTGGACAAGGTGGTGCTGGAGCGCTTCCATGCGGAGGAGCTGGAAGATTTGCTGGCCGGTATCGGCAGCGGCGACATCCGCATCAACCAGCTGCTCAACTACCTCGACACCCGCTACAACAAGCCGACGGCGGAAGAAGAAGATCGCCGTCTGCTGGAGAAGCTGGAGCAGAAGGCCAATGTGCCCTTCCGCCCCAAACCCAAGGATCACATCGTGGTGGAAGGGGTGGGCAACCTGATGACTCACATCGCCCGCTGCTGCCAGCCCATCCCGGGGGACGCCATCCAGGGCTTCATCACCATGGGACGGGGGGTTTCCATCCACCGGGAGGATTGCGAGCAGCTCAAGGAGCTGTCGCGTCGCAACCCGGAGCGCTTGATCGATGCGGTCTGGGGGGAGAACTACTCCGGCGGTTACGGTCTCACCATCCGCATTCTCTCCAACGACAGGTCCGGCCTGCTGCGCGACATCACCACCGTGCTCGCCAACGAGAAGATCAACGTGATGGGAGTGCGTTCGCGCTCCAACGTGCGCGAGCAGACCGCCGAAATAGACATGGAGCTGGAGATTTACAACATCAACGCCTTCAACCGGGCGTTGGCCAAGCTCAGTCAGCTCAACGACGTGATCAGCGCCAAGCGGCTGTAATGCTCAACCGACCGGCCCCAGTGGCCGGTCTGCATTTTCTCCCTCCTTGTAGAGCATTGAAGACGGATATCATGCGCCCCATCTCCGTCCGCCATGGCTCCATATCATCTGGAACAGTGGCGTGAGCGGATATTCATGAACCCCATTTACCGAATCGAAAGTGAGTTGCCCATGTCCCAACGCTACGACCTTCCCCAACTGCTCGACATCATGGCCAGATTGCGTGACCCGAACGGGGGCTGCCCCTGGGATCTCAAGCAGAGCTTCCAGACCATAGTGCCGCACACCCTGGAGGAGGCCTACGAGGTGGCGGATGCCATCGAGAGCGAAGATTGGCAAGGGCTGAAGGGGGAGCTCGGTGATCTGCTGTTCCAGGTCGTGTTCTATGCCCAGCTCGGCAAGGAGCAGGGGTTGTTCGACTTTGCCGACATCGTCGATACCGTGAGCGAGAAGCTCATTCGCCGCCACCCCCATGTTTTCTCCGATGCCGATCTCGGTGACGAGAAGGCGGTCAAAGCGAACTGGGAGGCGGAAAAGGCGAAAGAGCGTGCGGCGCTCGACAAGGAGAGCGTGCTGGACGATATCCCCCTCTCCCTGCCTGCCCTGACCCGAGCAGCCAAGATCCAGAAGCGCTGCGCCACCGTCGGTTTTGACTGGAAGACCCTGGGGCCCGTGGTGGACAAGATCCACGAGGAGATCGAGGAGGTGATGGAAGAGGCGCTGATGGTAGACGTGGACGAGACTCGGGTGAGCGACGAGCTCGGCGATCTCCTGTTTGCCACCGTCAACCTGGTGCGCCATCTGGGCAAGGATCCCGAGCAGGTGCTGCGGGCTGCCAACACCAAGTTTGAGCGTCGTTTTCGTCAAGTTGAACACTTTATTGCCGCAGAAGGTCTGAAAATGACGGATTGCTCCCTGGAGAAGCTGGACGAGGCCTGGAACAAGGCCAAGGAAACCGAGCAAAGTTGATTTGGCGCAAGACGGGGCGGCGGGGAGCCTGATAGATTTTTGTTCATTGTTTGGGAGTGGGGGTTTTGGTATACTGTTTCCCCGTCCTGCTTCATCCCCGAAGCACCCCTTAAAATTCCCTAAACTTCTTTCAGGTTCAGCATGACGACCAAATATATTTTTGTGACTGGTGGCGTTGTTTCATCCCTCGGCAAAGGCATTGCCGCAGCTTCTCTGGCAGCCATTCTGGAAGCCCGTGGTCTGGATGTGACCATCATGAAACTGGACCCGTACATCAATGTGGATCCGGGCACCATGAGCCCGACCCAGCATGGTGAAGTGTTCGTAACCGAGGACGGGGCCGAAACCGATCTGGATTTGGGCCACTACGAGCGTTTCATCCGCACCAAGATGACCCGCCGCAACAACTTCACCACCGGCCGCATTTATGCGGATGTGCTGCGCAAGGAGCGTCGTGGTGACTATCTGGGCGCCACCATCCAGGTGATCCCGCACATCACTAACGCCATCAAGGAGCGGGTGATTGCTGGTGCCGAAGGCCATCAGGTTGCCATCGTCGAAGTGGGCGGTACCGTGGGCGACATCGAGTCCCTGCCGTTCCTTGAAGCCATTCGTCAGCTGGCGGCCATCGTGGGTCGCAACAATGCCATGTTCATGCACCTGACCCTGGTTCCTTACCTGGCCGCCGCCGGCGAGGTGAAGACCAAGCCGACCCAGCACTCCGTGAAGGAGCTGCTCTCCATCGGTATCCAGCCTGATGTGCTGATCTGCCGCTCCGACCGCGCCATTCCGGCCAACGAGCGTGCCAAGATCGCCCTGTTCTGCAACGTGCCCGAGCGCGCCGTCATCTCCATGAAGGATGTCGACTCCATCTACAAGATCCCGGCGCTGCTGAAATCCCAGGGTCTGGACGGCTACATCACCGAGCGCTTCGGCATCGAGTGCAAAGAAGCCGACCTGGCCGAGTGGGAACAGGTCATCTATGAAGAGGCCAACCCGACTGCCGAAGTCACCATCGGCATGGTGGGCAAGTATGTCTCCCTGCCGGATGCCTACAAGTCCGTCAACGAAGCGCTCAAGCACGGTGGCCTGAAGACCCGTCTCTCCGTCAACATCAAGTACATCGACTCCCAGGACATCGAGACCCGTGGCGCCGAGCTGCTGGAAGGTCTGGATGCGATCTTGGTACCGGGTGGCTTCGGCGAACGCGGTGTGGAAGGCAAGATTCTGGCCGCCAAATATGCCCGCGAGAATAAGATCCCGTACCTCGGTATCTGCCTGGGCATGCAGGTTGCCTTGATCGAATACGCCCGCAACGTGGCGGGCATGGAAGGGGCTCACTCCTCCGAGTTCAAGAAAGACAGCCCGTACCCTGTGGTCGGTCTCATCACCGAGTGGGTGGATGACGAAGGCAACGTCGAGACCCGGACCGAGAAGTCCGATCTGGGCGGTACCATGCGTCTGGGCTCCCAGCTCTGCCACCTGGTGGAAGACTCCAAGGTGCGTCAGATGTACGGCAGCCCGACCATTTACGAGCGCCACCGTCACCGTTATGAAGTGAACAACAAGCTGCTGCCGCAGATTGAAGCGGCAGGTCTGAAGGTGACCGGTCTCTCCGCCGACAAGAAGCTGGTGGAAATCATCGAGATCCCGGATCACCCCTGGTTCGTGGCCGCGCAGTTCCACCCGGAGTTCACCTCGACTCCCCGTGATGGCCACGCCCTGTTCGCCGGTTTTGTGAAGGCGGCGGGCGAGTATCAGAAGCGTAATTTGAAGTAATTGAAAATAAATGCGGTTGGGGCTCTGTGCCACAGCCGCTTTTTTTGGCATATTTTTGTTGTTTTTTTACGAAACCTGAGGAAATACACATGTCCAAGATCGTTAAAGTGATCGGTCGTGAAATCATCGACTCCCGTGGTAACCCGACCGTTGAGGCCGAAGTTCACCTGGAAGGTGGTTTTGTTGGTATGGCAGCCGCTCCGTCTGGCGCGTCCACCGGTTCCCGCGAAGCGCTGGAACTGCGTGACGGCGACAAGAGCCGTTTCCTGGGTAAAGGCGTGCTGAAAGCCATCGAAGCCGTCAACGGCCCGATCGCTCAGGCTCTGCTGGGTAAAGATGCCAAGGACCAGGCCACTGTCGACCAGATCATGATCGACCTCGACGGTACCGAGAACAAATCCAAGTTCGGCGCCAACGCCATCCTGGCTGTTTCCCTGGCCAACGCCAAAGCTGCCGCTGCTGCCAAAGGCATGCCGCTGTACGCCCACATCGCCGAGCTGAATGGCACCCCGGGTGTCTACTCCATGCCGCTGCCCATGATGAACATCATCAACGGTGGTGAGCACGCCGACAACAACGTCGACATTCAGGAGTTCATGATCCAGCCTGTTGGCGCCAAGACCCTGAAAGAAGCCGTTCGCATGGGCGCAGAAGTGTTCCACAACCTGGCCAAAGTGCTGAAGTCCAAGGGCTACAACACTGCCGTCGGTGACGAAGGTGGTTTCGCTCCGAACCTGAAATCCAATGCCGAAGCGCTGGAAGTGATCGCTGAAGCCGTTGCCGCTGCCGGTTACAAACTGGGCACCGACATCACCCTGGCCATGGACTGCGCTGCGTCCGAGTTCTACGACGCAGAGAAGAAAGAGTACAACCTGAAGGGCGAAGGTCGTGTCTTCACCTCCAACGGTTTCTCCGACTTCCTGGCTGACCTGACCACCAAGTTCCCGATCGTCTCCATCGAAGATGGCCTGGACGAATCCGACTGGGAAGGTTTCGCCTACCAGACCGCCGAACTGGGCAAGAAAATCCAGATCGTGGGTGACGACCTGTTCGTAACCAACACCAAGATCCTGAAGCGCGGTATCGACAATGGCATCGCCAACTCCATCCTGATCAAGTTCAACCAGATCGGTTCCCTGACCGAAACGCTGGCTGCCATCAAGATGGCCAAAGACGCTGGCTACACTGCCGTCATCTCCCACCGCTCCGGTGAGACCGAAGACGCGACCATCGCCGACCTGGCTGTGGGTACCGCTGCTGGCCAGATCAAGACCGGTTCCATGAGCCGTTCTGACCGTGTTGCCAAGTACAACCAGCTGATCCGTATCGAAGAAGCCCTGGGTGCCAAGGCTCCGTTCCGTGGTCTGAAAGAAGTGAAGAACCAGGCTTAATTTTCGCCTGAGTTCATGCTTCACAAAGCCCCGCCATCTGGCGGGGCTTTTTCGTTCTGCGCTTATGGGCGTGTGCGACCTGCATTTTTTATTCCGACCAACCCATCCGGCACACAGGCTTTCTTTTGTCTTGCCTGCGAATATGGGAAACTAGGCCGCTTGAAGGAGACTCAGTGCATGCGGCTACTCACTCTTATCCTGCTCCTCCTGTTGGGAGGGCTGCAATATGACCTCTGGCTGGGGAAAAACGGCCTCTCCGACTATCGGGAACTCTCCACCGCCATCGAGCGGCAGCAACAGGACAACCTGGTACTCAAGGACCGCAACAGCCTGATTTACCGGGAAATCGACGATCTTACCTCTGGCCTTGAGGCCATCGAGGAGTTGTCGCGCAACGATCTTGGCTACATCAAGCAGGGCGAGACCTTCTACCGAATCATTCCCAAAGAAAAGGATCAGGTGACGGAGCCTGATGGTGCCCCCTACGATGACTGATAGCCTGAGCGGCCTGACCGCCATCGTCCCGGCTGCCGGTATTGGTAGTCGCATGGGGGCCAGTTGCCCCAAGCAGTACCTGTCCCTGGCAGGGAAATGCATTCTGGAGCATACCCTGGAGCGTTTGCTCTCCCATCCCGCCATCGCCCGTGTGATCGTGGCGCTGGCGCCCCACGACAGCTGGTTTGAGACCTTGACCGTGGCCACTGACCCGCGGGTGCTGCGAGTGGAAGGGGGAAGCGAGCGCGCCTTCTCCGTGCTCAATGCGTTGCACATGGCAGAAGGGGAGTGGGCACTGGTGCATGACGCCGCCCGGCCCTGTCTGACCCACGAGGATCTCGATGCGCTCATTGCTGCCGCCATGGCCTCTGGCGGTGCCATCCTCGGCAGCCGGGTGCGCGATACCATGAAGCGCACCGATGCGGTCGGCAATATCCTCGCCACCGTGGATCGCGAGCAGCTCTGGCATGCCCTGACGCCCCAGATGTTTTTGGTCCGCCCCCTCAAGCGGGCGCTGGAGGAGGGGCTGGCGCTCGGCGCCGCCATCACCGATGAAGCCTCCGCCATGGAGCGCGCCGGTTTCCCCGTGCGCATGGTGGAAGGGCGGGCCGACAACATCAAGGTGACCCGGCCGGAAGATCTCTCCCTGGCTGGGCTCTATTTACAGCAACAACGTGCGTGCCGGTCGGCACGACCCGATTCATCCCCAGAGGAGCAGGCATGATCCGCACCGGACATGGTTTTGATGAGACAGATTTCCGTGTATTGAGGAGGGCGCAGGCATGATGCGGATCGGACATGGTTTTGATGTTCACAAGTTTGGCGGGGTTGGTCCCTGCATGCTGGGCGGGGTGGCGGTGCCCTATGAACAGGGCCTGCTGGCCCACTCCGATGGCGACGTGGTGCTGCATGCGGTGAGCGATGCCCTGCTGGGGGCCATCGGCGCCGGCGACATCGGCCGCCACTTCCCCGATACCGCCGCCGAATTCAAGGGCATCGACAGCCGCATCCTGCTGCGGGATGTCTTTGCCCGCGTGCAGCTCGCCGGTTATGCCATCGGCAACCTGGATGTGACCATCATCGCCCAGGCCCCCAAGATGGCCCCCCATATCGACGCCATGTGCGCCGTGCTGGCCGCGGATCTGCAATGTGACTTGAACCGGGTGAACGTCAAGGCGACCACCACCGAACAACTCGGATTCACGGGGCGCAAGGAAGGGATCGCCACCGAAGCCGTCGTCTTGCTGGTGAAACAATGATGCTTGAACAACTTGCCTATCTGCACGGGACGCCCACTGCTCGCGGCATCCTCAAGGCCGAGGCCGCCGACTTCGTGGTCAATGAAGATCTCGGGTTTGCACCTTGCGGCGAGGGGGAACACATCTTCGTCCGGGTACGCAAAACCGGTGAGAATACCGCCTGGGTGGCTGGCCTGCTGGCCGATGCGGCCGGGGTTGCCCGCAATGCGGTGACCTGGGCTGGTCTGAAAGATCGCCATGCGGTGACCGAACAGTGGTTCGGCATCCATCTGCCGGGCAAGGGCGAGCCGGATCTCTCGGTCATCGAGAACGACAACATCCGGATCCTTGAGGTGAAGCGCCACAACAAGAAGCTGCGGGTCGGCTATCTCAAGGGCAACCACTTCACCCTGCGTCTCACCGGGCTGGAGCAGGCCGACGGGCTGGAATCCCGTCTGCAGGCGATTGCAACCCAGGGGGTACCCAACTACTACGGCGAGCAGCGTTTCGGCCGCGGTGGCAACAACCTGGAGGCCGCCAAGGCGATGTTCGCCGGCAAACGGATCAAGGATCGCAACAAGCGCTCCCTCTATCTGTCCGCCGCCCGCAGCATGCTGTTCAATGCCATCGTCAGCGCCCGCATCGAGCAGGGACTGGCCCATCAGCTGCTGGCCGGCGACTGCGTGATGCTCAAGGGCAGCCACTCCATCTTCAGCGAAGAGAGCGTGACCCCCGAGCTGGAAGCACGCCTTGCCTCCGGGGACGTGCAGCTGACCGCTCCCCAGTGGGGTCGTGGCCGTCTGGCGAGCCAGGGTGCTGCCGCCGAGTTCGAGCAAGGAGTGCTGGCCCCTTATGGCGACTGGTGCGAAGGACTGGAAAAAGCCGGGCTGGATCAGGACAGGCGCCCGCTGCTGCTCAAGCCGGAGCAGATGAGCTGGCAACGGGAGGACGCGGTGCTGACCCTGTCGTTCTTCCTGCCGGCCGGCGCCTTTGCCACCAGCGTGGTACGCGAATTAATGCAGGCCGAAGAGGCCGATCACGGTTTCAGGAACTCAACCGATGCGAATTCTGGTCAGTAATGACGATGGGGTGCACGCCGAGGGCATTCGCGCCCTCAGCGAGGCGTTGCGTGCCTGTGGCGAGGTCGTGGTGGTGGCACCGGATCGCAACCGCAGCGGTGCCAGCCACTCCCTGACGCTGGAAGTACCGCTGCGGGTCACCCGCCTCGATGCGTCCAGTTTTCACGGCATCAAGAGTTTTGCGGTCAAGGGGACGCCGACCGACTGCGTTCATCTGGCGGTCAACGAACTGCTGCGCCCTGAGCCCGACATGGTGGTGGCCGGTATCAATCACGGGGCCAACCTGGGGGATGACGTCATCTACTCGGGGACGGTGGCGGCCGCGACGGAAGGGCGTCATCTTGGTTTCCCCTCCATCGCCGTTTCGCTGGTGGGCAAGACTCATTTCGCCAGTGCGGCCCACTACGCCGCCCAACTGGTGCGGGGGCTGATGGTGCATCCGTTGCCTGCGGATCAGATCCTCAACGTGAATGTGCCTGACCTGCCGCTTGAGCAGATCAAGGGGATCAGGGTGACTCGTCTTGGCAATCGCCACCGGGCGGAGTCGGTGATCCGCACCGAGGATCCCCGTGGTCAGCCGGTCTACTGGATTGGTCCCCCCGGCAACCAGCAGGATGCGGGAGAGGGAACGGACTTTGCCGCCATCGAGCAGGGTTATGTCTCCATCACTCCCCTGACCATCGACATGACGGCCTACGGCAGTCTGTCGACCCTGGGCGCGTGGCTGGATCTGCAGGGATGACGTTGTGATAGTACAGCGCCTGTTGAATCAACTGATTGCCCAGGATGTCCGCGATTTCCGCGTATTGGCGGCGATCGCGAAGGTGCCGCGCCAGCTGTTTGTGGACGAGGCCATGGCCCACAAGGCCTGGGACAATACGGCCCTGCCCATCGGCCATGGGCAGACCATCTCCCAGCCTTACATCGTGGCGCGCATGACCGAGCTGCTGATCCAGAACGATCCGGCCCATGTGCTGGAGATCGGGACGGGATCGGGCTACCAGACGGCGGTACTGGCCCACCTGGTGGAGCATGTCTACACCATGGAGCGGATCAAGTCGCTGCAGTTTCAGGCCCGGCGCAGATTGCGCCAGCTCGATCTGCACAATGTGTCGGCCAAGCACGGCAATGGGTGGCTAGGTTGGCCCAACAAGGGCCCTTTCGACGCCATTCTGGTGACGGCGGCGGCCAGTGAGGTCCCCAAGGCCCTGACCGATCAGCTGGCTGATGGTGGTCGTCTGGTCTTGCCGGTGGGTGATGGCCAGCAGACCCTGCAGCTCATCGAGCGATCGGGCTCCCAGCTCACCAGCCGGATCCTGGAGCCGGTACGTTTCGTTCCCCTGATTGACGGAGATGTCGAGTGAAGTTGTTTTCCCGCCTTTATGTTCTGGTGATGCAGTGGGCACGCCACAAGTATGCCCCCTGGTATCTGGCCATCACCGCCTTTATTGAATCCATCTTCTGGCCCATCCCGGTGGATGTGATGCTGGCGCCCATGGCGCTCGGCAAACCTCATCGCGCCTGGCACTATGCCGCGCTGGCCACTCTCTTTTCGGTGCTGGGCGCCCTGTTTGGTTATCTGCTCGGCTATGCCCTGTGGGAGCCAGTGGTGCAGCCGCTGGTGACCTCGGTTGGCTATGAGGACAAGATTGCCCTGGCCGAGCAGTGGTTCGCGCAGTGGGGCATCTGGGTTATTTTTATTGCCAGCTTCACGCCGATCCCCTACAAGGTGTTTACCGTCACGGCTGGCTTGCTTCACATGGCACTGTTGCCTTTCATCCTGACCTCGCTGATCGGTCGTGGCATGCGCTTCTTCCTGGTTGCAGGTCTGATGCGCTGGGGCGGCGAGAAGATGGAGCGCAAGCTGATGCACTATGTGGATGTGCTGGGCTGGCTCTGTATTGGTTTGGCCGTTGCGGCCTATTTCTGGTTTAGTCGTTAAGGATCCACTATGTGTTCGCGTGTTTGGCAAGGTAGCGGTGTCGTCGTGTTGTCATGGCTGCTGCTTGCCTGTTCCTCCAGCAAGACTGCGGCTCCGGTGCACAGCCTGGGCAATGATCAGGTCGCTTCGACCATCCCCGTGCGTCAAGGTATGACCAAGCCCGGCATTGCAGGCAACGGGTACACCGTGGTCAAAGGAGACACTCTCTACTCCATTGCATTTCGTTCTGGCATGGATGTGGCTTCGCTTATCAGCATCAATGGCATCACTCCCCCCTATAACATTTATCCCGGCCAGCAGCTCAGGCTCGATGGCGCTTCCGCCCCCATGGCGGTGGCAACCGTCGGCAGCCCTGTCAGTCGTGGCAGCGTGACGGGGTCTGGCAGTTACGAGGTGCGCCGTGGCGATACCTTGAGCAGCATCGGTCGCCAGTTCGGTCTCTCCAACCAGGCCTTGGCCCAGCGCAACAACCTCCAGGCTCCTTATGCATTGCACGTGGGCCAGGTGCTCAATGTAGGGGGCTCGGGTTCCTCGGGTGGTCAGATGGTGGCAGCAACCACACCGGTGGTGACCAGCACGGGGCCCAAACCCCTGGCCACGGCTCCGGCAGGTACGACCACACCATTTATTGCTCAGAAAACGATTGCTCCTGCCTCGTCAACAGCATACGCTCAGGCGAAAGAACAAAAAACCGTCAGTTCCTCGTCAACACTCTCCTGGCATTGGCCGACCAAAGGGCGGATCGTTGAAGGTTTCTCCGTTGCGGAACAAGGCAACAAGGGCATCGACATTTCCGGCCAGAAGGGCCAACCCATTTACGCTGCGAGCAGCGGCAAAGTGGTCTATGCGGGCAGTGCACTGCGAGGGTATGGCAAGCTGATAATTCTCAAGCACAACGATGACTACCTCTCCGCCTACGCTCACAACGATGAGTTGAGGGTCAAGGAGGGAGACACCGTGAAGGGCGGAGCGGTTATCGCCAATATGGGTAGCACGGATGCGCCGGATGTGCGCTTGCACTTTGAAATCCGGTACAAAGGCAAGTCGATCAACCCGATGGGCTATTTGCCAAAGCGTTAACTCAGAGAGCTGAGTCTTACTCTGGTGTAGGTCAGGGAGAGATATCATGAGCCAAGAACAACTGGTAATGCAGGATGCAGAGTTAGAGTTCGACGAGGAGCTGGAGGTTCAGGAGGAAGAAGAGGTTCAGGAAGTGGCGGCCGAAGCCGAAGAGACCATTTCCGATGAACTGATGGCGCCAGAGCTGAACAAGGTAATGGACGCTACCCAGCTCTATCTGGGGGAGATAGGCTTCTCCCCCTTGCTCACGGCCGAAGAGGAAGTCTACTACGCCCGCCGTGCCCTGCGTGGCGACAAAGCGGCGCGCAAGCGCATGATCGAATCCAACCTGCGCCTGGTGGTCAAGATTGCCCGGCGCTACAACAACCGCGGCCTGGTGCTGCTGGATCTCATCGAAGAGGGCAACCTCGGTCTTATCCGCGCCGTCGAGAAGTTCGACCCCGAGCGCGGTTTCCGTTTCTCTACCTATGCCACCTGGTGGATCCGCCAGACCATAGAGCGGGCCATCATGAACCAGACCCGTACCATTCGTCTGCCCATCCATGTGGTCAAGGAGCTGAACGTCTATCTGCGCACTGCGCGCGAGCTTTCCCATCGTCTCGACCATGAGCCGACCGCCGAGGATATCGCCTCTGCACTGGATCGCTCTGTGGACGATGTGAATCGCATGCTCAAGCTCAACGAGAAGATCACCTCGGTGGATACTCCCATTGGTGGCGATCGCGACAAGGCGTTGCTGGATGTGCTTTCCGACGAGCGCGGCATGGGGCCCGAGCTGGAGTCCCAGGAAGATGACATGCGCAGCAGCATAGTGCACTGGCTGGAGGAGCTGAATCCCAAGCAGCGCGAAGTGCTGGCCCGCCGTTTCGGTCTGCTCGGCTATGAACCGGCCACCCTGGAAGACGTGGGTGCCGAGATTGGTTTGACCCGCGAGCGGGTGCGTCAGATCCAGGTGGAAGGGTTGCGCCGTCTGCGGGAGATCCTGCTGGGGCAGGGGCTCTCCATTGAGGCGCTGTTCCGCACCAACTAAACGGGTATGAATACCGTCATCAAGATGAAAAAGGGGCCACAGGCCCCTTTCTTTTTGTCGTGGATCTTCCGGATCATACCGGATCCAGAGTGTCCAGCGGCCAGCGCGGCACGGCCTTGACGACGAGGGGTTCGAAGACTCCCGCCTTCAGGCGTTGCATGCCGGCATAGGCGATCATGGCGCCGTTGTCGGTGCAGTATTCGGTGCGCGGGTAGAAGACTTCACCTTTGAGGCTCTCCATCAGCTCGGCCAGCTGGGCGCGCAGATGACGGTTGGCGCTGACGCCGCCTGCCACGACCAGACGATTGAGGCCGGTCTCTTTCAGGGCACGACGGCACTTGATGGCCAGGGTGTCGACCACCGCATCCTCAAACGCCCGGGCGATGTCGGCACGGGTCTGCTCGTCGTCGCCATTGGCTGCTATGGTATTGGCGGCAAAGGTCTTGAGGCCGGAGAAGCTCATGTCGAGCCCGGGGCGATCGGTCATGGGACGGGGGAAGGTGAAGCGCCCAGTGGTGCCCTTTTCTGCCAGCCGGGAGAGCAGTGGACCACCGGGATAGTCCAGACCCATCAGCTTGGCGGTCTTGTCGAACGCCTCACCGGCGGCATCGTCGATCGATTCGCCCAGCAGCTGGTAGCTGCCGATGCCGTCGACCCGGACCAGCATGGAGTGGCCGCCGGAAACCAAGAGCGCTACGAAGGGAAACTCGGGGGCTCGCTCTTCCAGCATGGGGGCCAGCAGGTGGCCTTCCATGTGGTGTACGGCGATGGCCGGCTTGTCCCAGGCCATGGCCAGCGAGCGCCCTATGGTCGCCCCGACCAGGATGGCGCCAACCAGACCTGGCCCCGCGGTATAGGCGATGCCATCGATGTCATCCTTGCCAAGTCCGGCCTCTTTCAAGGCGGCCTGGATCAAGGGGATCGTCTTGCGTACATGGTCCCGGCTGGCGAGCTCGGGAACGACGCCGCCGTAGTCCGCATGCAGCTTGACCTGGCTGTACAACTGGTGGGAAAGGATCCCTTTTTGATCATCGAAGATCGCGATCCCGGTTTCGTCACAGGATGTCTCTATGCCCAATACACGCATTGCTAAAAAATTTCACTGCTAAAATGAGACGGCTATGGTAACCTTCGCGGGTTTTTTAAACCAGAGCGATCTCTGCGGGTTTACTTTCATTCCCTGTCCAGAGTATAATTTCGCACCATTTTAAGACATGCTGATCGATTGAAGGTCAGCTAACAATTTATCACTGAGGTGAAAGGCACATGCCAGTAATCAAAGTCCGTGAAAATGAGCCGTTTGACGTTGCTCTGCGTCGCTTCAAGCGTTCTTGCGAAAAGGCCGGTATCCTGTCCGAAGTTCGTAGCCGTGAGTTCTACGAGAAGCCAACTACCATTCGCAAGCGCGCCAAAGCGTCCGCTGTCAAGCGTCACGCCAAGAAGCTGTCCCGCGAAAACGCACGTCGTATCCGCCTGTACTAATCAAGGGATCATGCCGTGTCTCTGAAGGATCAACTCAAGGATCAGCAAAAGCTCGCCATGCTTGCCAAAGACAAGCTTCGGTTGGGTGCTATCCGCTTGTTGATGGCAGAAATCAAGCAGCGTGAAGTCGATACCCGTGTCGAGCTCAATGATGAAGAGATCCTCGCTGTCGTGACCAAAATGGTCAAACAGCGTCGCGATTCCATCAGCCAGTTTGAAGCTGCCGGTCGCCAGGATCTCGCCGACAAAGAGTCCGCCGAGATCGTTGTGCTGCAGGAGTTCCTGCCACAACAGCTGACCGCAGACGAAATTGCCGCCCTGATCGAGCAAGCCATCACTGAAAGTGGTGCTGCCGTCATGGCTGACATGGGTAAAGTCATGGCTGTCTTGAAGCCAAAAATTCAGGGGCGTGCCGATGTCGGCGCCGTCAGTGCTCAGGTGAAAACCCGCTTGGCGTAACAGGCAACTCTCTTGTTTGGTCGAAGAAGCCGTGCTTCCCATTGGAATGCGCGGCTTTTTTATTTCCTATGCAATGAAACAGGACGGTTATGGCTGGCAGGATCCCGCAATCCTTTATCGATGATCTGCTCGTACGCACGGACATAGTCGAGTTGATCGACTCCCGTGTGCGGTTGAAGAAAGCCGGTAAGAACTACCAGGCTTGCTGCCCTTTTCATAACGAAAAAAGCCCCTCCTTTACCGTCAGCCAGGAGAAGCAGTTCTATCACTGTTTCGGTTGTGGTGCCCACGGCAATGCCATCGGCTTTGTCATGGAGTACGACGGCCTGGAATTCCCCGATGCCATCGAAGAGCTGGCAAGCCTGCACGGTATGCAGGTTCCCCGTGAGCAAACGGCGGGTGGATCAAGCCATAGCCAACCAGCCGTCAGCAAGGATCTGTTCGAGCTGATGAACCAGATTGCGCGCTTCTACGAGAGCAATCTCAAGAACGCGCCTCAGGCGGTGGAGTATCTGAAAGGCCGGGGCCTGACTGGCGAGGTGGTCAAGCGCTTCAACATCGGTTATGCCCCTGGGGACTGGGATCAGGTGCGTCGCCGCTTTGGCGCCAGTAGGGATCACGAACAACTGCTGATTTCGGGCGGTATGCTGATCCCCCGTGACAGCGGCCCGGGCAGCTACGATCGTTTCCGCGATCGCATCATGTTTCCGATCCGGGACAAACGCGGCCGGGTCATCGGCTTCGGTGGCCGAGTGTTGGGGGATGGCACGCCCAAGTACCTGAACTCCCCCGAAACCCCCATCTTCCACAAGGGGCGAGAGCTGTTCGGCCTTTATGAGGTTAAGCAGGCACACAAGGATCCGCGCCGGATCCTTGTGGTGGAAGGCTACATGGATGTGGTGGCGCTCGGCCAGTACGACATCGACTATGCGGTGGCGGCACTGGGGACTGCGACCACCAGCGATCACATCCATACCCTGTTCCGTACCACGGCAGAGGTGGTCTGTTGCTACGACGGCGACAACGCCGGTCGGGAAGCGGCCTGGCGGGCGCTGGATAACGCGCTCTCCCACCTGCAGGACGGCCGTGAACTCAAGTTCGTCTTTTTGCCGGATGGCGAGGATCCCGACTCGCTGGTACGCCAGATCGGCAAGGAGGGGTTCGAAGCGCTGCTCGACAAGGCCCAGTCGTTTGCGGATTTCATGTTTGAACGCCTCGGGCGCGATGCGGCTCTTTCCGGTGAGGCAGGCAAGTTTGAAGTGGCCAACAAGGCCGCCGAGCTGATTCGTCGGGTACCGGAAGGTTTCACTCGTGAGGGGTTGATTACCCGACTCTCCAGCATGATGCGTTGGGGAGAAAACAAGCAGCGGATTACCGAGCTGTTTGCCCGCAACAGCCAGCCCAAGGTGGAAGTCAACAAACCCAAGGCGACCAAGCTGACGCCGATCCGCAGGGCTCTGGCCCTGATGGTGCAGTATCCGGCGATCACCGCCGAGCTGCCGGCCATGCCCGAGTTGGCCGGGCTGCGCCTGCAGGGGATCCCTTTCCTGCTGCAACTGCACCAGCAGATCCTGATCCAGCCGGGAGTGACAACGGGTATCCTGCTGGAGCATTGGCGTGGCACAAAAGAGGGAGAAATACTTGCCCAACTGGCGATGCATGACCTGTTTGAAGAGGTAAAGCTCGACCAGGAGCCCGATATTCTGGGAGAATTGCAGGATACCTTTGTCGGTTTCATCAACCTTTTCCTGAAGCAACGGATCGAAGAATTGCAGGCCAAGGTGGCGCAGGAAGGGCTAAGCTCTGAGGAAACTCAGGAGCTGATGATGCTGATCAGAGAGGTGCAGATTGAGAAAAGAAATGAGAGTGGGGCTTGATATTTGAGTGAGCAGTCCCAATATGAATAGCGTTGCCCGAATAGACGGGATTGAAAGCAAACACTTTATAACCACCTGGCCCCGACAACACTGCGGGCAGGGGTTTCTCATGACCGACGCCGCAACCAGACATAGCATGTCTGGCGGTTTTCTATTAGAATTGGCTATTTGCGCAGCAGCGCACTGTACGCGCAACCTAGCAACACCAACCGGATGAGTTCTATGGAGCAAACCCCGCAGTCTCAGCTTAAACTCCTCGTTGCCAAAGGTAAAGAACAGGGCTACCTGACCTATGCCGAGGTGAACGATCACCTCCCGCAAGACATTGTCGATTCAGACCAGATCGAAGACATCATCCAGATGATCAACGATATGGGCATTCAAGTGGTTGAAAACGCTCCGGATGCCGATGACCTTATCATGGCTGAAGGTGGTACCGCCGATGAGGACGCTGCCGAAGCAGCGGCCCAGGCTCTGGCATCTGTTGAATCTGAGATTGGTCGCACGACCGATCCCGTCCGCATGTACATGCGGGAAATGGGTACCGTCGAACTGCTGACCCGCGAAGGCGAGATCGACATCGCCAAGCGGATTGAAGACGGTATCAACCAGGTACAAAGCTCCGTCGCCGAGTACCCTGAAGCCATCACCTATCTGCTCGAACAGTACGACAAGTACGAAGCCGAGCAGCTTCGCCTGTCCGACATCATCTCCGGCTTCATCGATCCGAACGAAGTGGATGACGTGGCACCGACCGCCACTCATATCGGCTCCGAGCTCAGCGAGGACGACCTCGCCGACGAAGACGAAGATGAGGACGAAGACGAAGACGAAGACGGCGACAACTCCGACGATGACGGCGACGGTGGCCCGGATCCGGAAGTCGCTCGCGAGAAATTCGGCGAACTGCGTGCCCAGTACGAGGTGACTCGTCTCTCCATTCAGCAGAATGGCCGTGCCCACGACGACACCCAGAATGCCATCGCTCAGCTGGCCGATGTCTTCCGTCAATTCCGCCTGATGCCCAAGCAGTTCGATCGCCTGGTCAACAACATGCGGGAGATGATGGAGCGTGTCCGCGTGCAGGAACGCATCATAATGAAGCTCTGCGTTGAGCAGGCCAAGATGCCGAAGAAAACCTTCGTCGCGGCCTTCACCAACAACGAGTGCGAAACTGCCTGGTTCGAATACCAGAAGCAGGCCGGCAAGGCGTGGTCTCCCCGCCTGCTCGAGATGGACGAAGAAGTACTGCGTTCCATCGGCAAGCTGCAGCAGATCGAAGAAGAGACCGGTCTGTCCATCGCCCAGATCAAGGACATCAACCGCCGCATGAGCATTGGTGAGGCCAAAGCCCGCCGTGCCAAGAAAGAGATGGTCGAGGCCAACTTGCGTCTGGTTATCTCCATCGCCAAGAAGTACACCAACCGCGGTCTGCAGTTCCTGGATCTGATCCAGGAGGGCAACATCGGTCTGATGAAGGCGGTCGACAAGTTCGAATATCGTCGCGGCTACAAGTTCTCGACCTATGCCACCTGGTGGATCCGTCAGGCCATTACCCGCTCCATCGCGGATCAGGCCCGTACCATCCGTATCCCGGTGCACATGATCGAGACCATCAACAAGCTCAACCGTATCTCCCGCCAGATGCTGCAGGAGATGGGTCGTGAACCGAACCCGGAAGAGCTGGCCATGCGTATGGGCATGCCGGAAGACAAGATCCGTAAGGTACTGAAAATCGCCAAGGAGCCCATCTCCATGGAGACGCCCATCGGTGATGATGAAGACTCCCACTTGGGTGACTTCATCGAAGATACCACCCTGGCTCTGCCAGCGGATGCGGCCACCAGTGAGAGCCTGCGCAACGCGACCCGCGAAGTGCTGGCCGGTCTGACCGCACGGGAAGCCAAGGTACTGCGCATGCGCTTCGGTATCGACATGAACACTGACCACACCCTCGAGGAAGTGGGCAAGCAGTTCGACGTCACCCGTGAGCGTATCCGTCAGATCGAAGCCAAGGCCCTGCGCAAACTGCGCCATCCGAGCCGCTCGGAAGTGCTGCGCAGTTTCCTGGACGAGTAGTCCCGGGTTCTGTCAGCCTGACATTGCAACAAAAAGCCCCGCCATGCGGGGCTTTGTTTTATCCGTGCTGGCATGGGAGTGAAGAGGGGTCATGGAACCGCTTGAATATGGATGAAATCTCGCCAAGTGGTTGATCTGACTATGGACGGGGTATCCGCCATCCCCTATAATCCACGCCGCTAACCAGCATCAATGGCCCCTTAGCTCAGTTGGTCAGAGCAGTCGACTCATAATCGATTGGTCGTGGGTTCAAGTCCCCCAGGGGCCACCATTTTCAGACAAAGCCGCTCTTTTGAGCGGCTTTGTCGTTTCTGGCGCTCACCAGCGCCTGTCCAGATCCTCGGCATAGAGTGCCATGGCGCGCCGGTAGGGGAACAGGGCGGGATCCGTGGTGGTGGTCGCGAGGATCCCCAGCAGCGTCTCCATTCCCTCCTTGCTGCGCCTGTAGTGGTCAACTAAATCCGGACACACAGTTAAGCCGATTTTCGGCCTCTGCTGGCGGTATCCCATCATTGTGTTG
>NZ_JBRKTB010000015.1:0-116789 GCF_053005425.1 Aeromonas sp. 25-248
GAGGCTTTCCGAGTCTGAGGGAAGCGAACGCCGCAGCGCCCCCCTGGTCTAGTGGCCTGTGCGACCGCGCATAATGTATATTATGTTAAATTGAATATCTTGGTATTCTGTCACCCTCAACCGAACTGTGTATAATGGTGGCAATTGATCCTATCCCCGACCGGATGTCTTAAGTGGCTGAATTAACATCAGAACAATTAAAACCCGCTTTCTCGATTGAGCAGTTCCCCACACTGGGCGAACTCGACCCCATTCCGTTTGCCGCCCTGCAACCCAGAGCGATTTCGGGTATCAAACGGCTGGCCAGTTTTGATGGTGACTGCCCGGTCATGATCCTCAACGGTTTCCCCGGTGCAGATTACGAGAATGTCTGCCAGACCCTGATTGCCTCTTCGAATGGCAAGGATGGCGACCTGTTCGATCTCTGTTATACCGAGAATCTCAACAACCCTTTCAAACCCATCTGGCTGCGCCTGCAACCGGGCTCGGGTTTCGAGTTCTGCGAGATGGTCGGCGAGCTGCTCAAGCTGATGAGCCACCATCTCGACGCCGAGCGGCTGGTCACCCGGATCATCCGCAAACAGAACAACGACCCCAAGATCGTGGATTTCCTCTCCGATCTGGCCGCCCATGTCGCCCAGGGCCTCGAGTTCCAGCACCCGGTGCTCATCAACCTGCTGATCCATCATGAGGATCAGCAAGCCCCTGTCGTCTACGGCCGCGACCTGAACTGGGATACCTTGTTCGGCTCCATCAACTATCAGACGGAACAAGGCTCCGTCTACGCCAACCAGCACCTTTTGGAACCTGGTCTGCTGCGGGAAGCCAACGGTGGTTACCTGGTACTTCAGCTTGATGAGCTGCTGGATCAGCCTCATCTCTGGTTCAAGCTCAAAAACGCCATGCAAAAAGGCGAGCTGGACTGGAATGCCTATCAGGAAGGCAAGACGCTGACGCCGTTCTTCACCCCGGAAGCGACCCCCATCCGGTTCAAGTTGATCCTGGTCGGTGACAGGCTGGACGTGGCGGAATTCCAGATGCTGGACAGGGATATGGCGGAGCGTATCTTCCTGCGTGCCGATCTGGTCTCCGAAGTGAACATCGAGGAAGATCTCCCCGCCTTCCTGCAATATCTCGCCTGGCTGCGAGCGCGCTGGGCGCTGCTGGATTTCACCCCAAGTGCCCTCCTCGCCCTCTGTCGCCATGCCAGCCGCCTGTGTGACCACCAGGAGTGGCTATCCCTCTCCGAGGTACAGCTCGGCGCCATCATGCGCATGGCCGACAGCTTGGCCCGCGAGCTGGAAGCGACCTGCGTCACTGACGAACATATCCTGCTCGCCCTGGAAGAGCAGGATTACCGCCTCAACTATCTGGTGGAGCAATCGGATCAGGGTGTCATCGACGGCCAGATCCTGCTGCAGACCGACGGGGAAGAGGTTGGCCAGATCAACGGCCTTTCCGTCATCCAGGTGGCTGGCCATCCCTATGACTTCGGGGAGCCGGTACGCCTCACCGCGACCGTCCACCTCGGGGATGGCGATGTGGCTGACATCGAGCGCAAGGCGGAGCTCGCCGGTCACATTCACGCCAAGGCGATGATGATCATCCACGGCTACCTCTCCAACAAGTTCGGCGCAGAGAACCCCTCGCCGCTCTCGGCCAACCTGGTGTTCGAGCAGTCATACCACGAGATCGATGGTGACAGCGCCTCCCTGACCGGCCTGTGTGCCCTCCTCTCCGCCCTCGCCCGCCAGCCCATCTATCAGCACTTCGCCGTGACCGGTGCGGTCGACCAGTTCGGCAATGTGCAGGCCGTTGGCGGCGTGAACGAGAAGATTGAGGGCTTCTTCCGGGTGTGCAAGATCCACGGTCTCACCGGCAAGCAAGGCATTCTGCTGCCAGGCACCAACGCCCAGCAGCTCAACCTCTCTGATGAAGTGATCGCGGCAGTAGAGGCCGGCCAGTTCCACATCCACCCGGTGGATCACGTGGAAGAGGCAATCGAGCTGCTCACCGGCTGCGTCGCTGGCGAACCGGACATGCCGGATACCCTGTTTGGTCGCATCCAGGAGAGACTGGACGAACTCAATGGCACGGCAACAAAGAGTGGCGGCCTGCTGCGCAGCCTGCTGGACCGGCTGCTTGGCCGTTAAATGAAGTGATCGGAGTTGTTTGGCGAACATCTGTAAGCTAAATTGGCCCGGCTTTGACCCATATGAAGGATAAACAGCGTGACCCTAGATAACGACACCACTGATCCCCGCCTCTCCCTGTGCGAACAAGGCAAAGAGTCCTTTACCCGTGAAGAGCTGCTTGCCTGCAGCCGTGGCGAATTATTTGGTGAAGGTAACAGCCAGCTGCCCGCCCCCAACATGCTGATGATGGATCGCATCGTCAAGATTAACGACCATGGCGGCGAGCACGGCAAGGGTGAAATCCTGGCTGAACTCGATATCACGCCGGATCTCTGGTTCTTCGACTGCCACTTCCCCGGCGATCCCGTCATGCCCGGCTGCCTGGGCCTGGATGCCATGTGGCAACTGGTCGGCTTCTTCCTGGGCTGGAAAGGGGGTCCTGGCAAGGGACGTGCGCTGGGTGTCGGTGAAGTCAAGTTCACCGGCCAGATCCTGCCGACGGCCAAGAAGGTCACCTACAAGATCACCTTCAAGCGCGTCATCAACCGCAAACTGGTCATGGGCATTGCCGATGGAGTCGTGGAAGTGGATGGTCGCCCCATCTACAGCGCCACCGATCTGAAAGTGGGCCTGTTCAAAGACACCACCGCATTCTGATCCTGCTCCTGGGTGAGCAGAGACAACGTAAAGGGGCCACGATGGCCCCTTTCCTTTTGTAATGAGTGATGAAGTATCGGTTACTTCATGAAGAGGCCTGAGCCTCGCCCTTCCATGGCATCGCGCCAACCACCAAGCCAATGGCCCCTGGCATCCAGGCACTGGTACGGACACGCTTCTTTCTGTTTGCCGACTACGCCAGCCTGATAACCACGAGCGCGAGCTCTCTCCAGACGGTCCCGTTTCTGTCTCTTCATCATCTACGACCCTCTTCGTGGAACAAAAAAAGCGACCAGTTTTTCACCGGTCGCCTTCATCTTTACCCCAGGGGGGAGGCAGGGTCAAACAAAAAATTCCATGCTATTCAGGGGTTGTGACACAAGATACTGAACTGCATTAATTTTTGATGACACTTATTTATCGCTGATAGCGACGCAGCCAGGCAAAGGGCAGCGCCAGCAGAGTCAACCAGAACAGGCTGCCGCCACCGCCCTCGCCGCCATCCTGACCGGTCTGGTTGTTGACCGGCGCATTGCTGACCACATAGCTGGCCGGGGCATTGCCCTGATAATCCGCCACGGCCGGCGTCAGTTTGACGGCGACCACGGTGGCGTTGGCGCGTTTGTTGAGGTCGCTCTCGCTGTCATAGCGATACGCCGTCGCGGCAATGGTGCCGTCGCTGCTGATGCCGCTGGCATAAGCGATGTGATAGTACTTGCCGTTCTGGGCACACTGCTTGTTGCCGGCGTCATCCTTGCCACAGATGAGATCGTTCAGATACCAGCTGTTGGCCGGGGCAGCCGCGTTCAGCAGGAAGGCTTCCTGCATGCGGTTGGTGCCATTGACCACCGGTTGGGTCTGATGGCGGGAGTCGCGCCAGCCAACCACCATGTTGTGCTCGTTGATGGCGGCCGCTTCCGAGCCTGCCCCCGAGACCGGCTTGTCCTGGAGAGGAAGGCTGGCCGCCGTACCCGGCTTGCTCAGGTTGAACAGGAACATCTCCACCGGGCGGTTCTGGCCCTTGTTGATGCGATAGCGCTGGTTGCCGATCACGTAGCCGTTGTCGTTGACGGCCACGGCCCAGCTGTGTTGCAGCTTGGCATCGTCCTTGCCAGGCTCGCCATCCGGCAGCGGGATGATCTTGGTGGTGCCCACGGTGCCGGCAGCCGTATCCAGGGTCCAGTAGCTGGCGAGGTTGCGGCCATCCAGATCACCAGTGCCCACCTCCCCGGTGGAGCTGTAGCCCACGCCGTAGAGGGTGCCGTTGTACTTGGCCACGCCCAGTGCAGAGGCGGTTTGCAGCACCTCGTCACGCTGATGGCCATAGGTGCCGGCCTGCATCAGCTTGTTGAACCCGCCCGAGCTGTTGAGCAGCCAGAAGCTCGCCTGGGTATCGACCCCGGGGCAGTAGCGGAAGTCACCGTACTGGCTGTCATTGCCCGTCTCGAAACACCACTTGTAGAAGTCACCGCCCACCTTGTGGCGATACTTGTCGCTGGCCGCGGTACCGGTCACTAGGTACTGACCGTTGTCCAGCTTCTTGATGGATGTGGGGACGCTCAGGCCGTGGGTGCTGGCCGCATCCTTGAGCTCGACCGGGTTGCCGTCATTGACCACGGCAAAGGCGGTGCGCAGCTTGCCATTCATCTTGTAACCGACCCGATCCTCCGGAACATCCCCGAGGGCCGTCACCAGGCCATCGACCTCGGAGCTGGTCACGTAGCCCAGGTTGCTGCGTTGATCCACCTTGTCCAGGAAGTCGCGACGCCACTGGTAGGCAAAGCCCGAGTTGTCGCTCCAGAAGGAGTTGCAGACCGAGTTGGAGAGCATGCAGCCCTGCTCGAAACGGAAACGATCGACCAGGAAGTCGGCAAACCGCACGGTGGAGAAGTATTCCGCCATGTTGTTCTTGGTGTTGAGCCCGATGAGGCCGTTGGCATCGCCGCTGATCCCGCTGGCATAGCCTTTGACTTCGTCATCGACGATGGTGAAAAAGGAGCTTTGTGCCGCCTGCGCGTTGAGGCTGGCGCCGACCAGGATGGCCAGCATGGATAATTGCTTTTTCATCTACTTCCTTAGTCTTGATGTTTCAACGCTTCCAACTCCTCCCAACGGGAGAAGGCGTGTTCCAATGCGGCCTCTGCCGCATTCAATGCATCCAGTTTGGGCTGGGTCTGCTCTGCTGGCAGGGAGAAGAAACCGGGGTGGTTAATCTCGGCCTGCAGGGCATCGAGTTCCATTTCCAACTGTTCCAGCCGGGCTGGCAGATTATCCAGCTCCAGTTGCAACTTGTAAGAGAGTTTTCGTGTTTTTTTCGCAGGCTCCGCTGCCGACGCGACAGGCTCTGCCACCTTGACCGGGGCCGGCTTGGCCGTCTGTTGGGCGGCCTGCAAGGCTCGTGTGGCCATCATGTCGGCGTAGCCCCCGACATAATCGCTGATCCGTCCATCCCCTTCAAACAGCCAGCAGCCGGTCACGGTATTGTCGATGAAACGGCGATCGTGGCTGACCAGCAGCAGGGTGCCCGGGTAATCGGTGAGCAGCTCTTCCAGCAATTCCAGCGTTTCGACATCCAGGTCGTTGGTTGGTTCATCCAGAATCAACAAGTTACTGGGCTTGAGGAAGAGTTTGGCCAACAGTAGACGGTTTTTCTCGCCCCCTGACAAGGCCTTGACCGGGGTGCGCGCCCGCTTGGGCTCGAACAGGAAGTCCTGCAGGTAGCCAAGGATGTGGCGGGAGCGGCCGCGAACCATCACCTCCTGCTTGCCCTCCCCCACGTTGTCCACCACCGTCTTCTCGGGGTCGAGCTGCTCACGGTATTGATCGAAGTAGGCCACTTCCAGGTTGGTCCCCTGGCGCACCGAGCCACGGCTCGCCTCGAGCTGGCCCATCAGCAGCTTGATCAGGGTCGACTTGCCGCAGCCGTTGGGGCCCACCAGAGCAATCTTGTCCCCGCGCAGCACCTGCAGATCCAGTCCCTGGAACAGGGTGCGATCACCAAAGTCCAGCCCCAGCCCCTCGGTCTCGAACACCAGCTTGCCGGAGCGGCCCGCCTCGTCCAGTTGCAGCTTGGCCTTGCCCTGCAGTTCCCGGCGCTGGGTGCGCTCCATGCGCATCGCCTTGAGGGCCCGCACCCGTCCCTCGTTGCGGGTACGACGCGCCTTGATCCCCTGGCGCACCCATACCTCTTCCTGGGCCAGCTTGCGGTCGAACTCGGCGTTTTTCAGCTCCTCGACCCGCAGCCACTCCTCCTTGCCTTGCAGATATTCGTCATAGTTGCCGGGCCAGGAGGTGATCACGCCGCGATCGAGATCGATGATCCGGGTCGCCAGCTTGTGGATGAACTCCCGGTCGTGGGAGATGAAGACGATGGCGCCGCGAAAGTCCTTGAGGAACTCTTCCAGCCAGTTGATGGCATCGATGTCCAGGTGGTTGGTCGGCTCGTCCAGCAGCAACAGGTCCGGGTCACACGCCAGGGCGCGGGCCAGAGCCACCTTGCGCAGCCAGCCGCCAGACAGACTGTCGAGCGTCACATCAGGGTCGAGATCAAGCAGGGTCAACACCTGATTGATGCGGGTTTCGTACTGCCAGCCGTTCTGATAGTCGAGCTGCTCCTGCAACTGGCTCATGGTGCGAATGTTGGCATCGGAAGGGTCGTGCGCCAGGGCGTGGGAGACATGGTGGTACTGCTTGAGCAGCTCCCCTACCCCGGCCAGCCCTTCTGCGGCGTAATCGAACACGGTGATCTCGCTCGAGGCGGGCGGATCCTGCTCGAGGCGGGTCACTTTCAAATCTTGTTGCAACACCAGACGGCCGTCGTCCAGCGGCAATTCGCTGGCAATCACCTTCATCAGGGTGGACTTGCCCGCCCCGTTGCGACCCACCAGACAGAGGCGCTCGCCCCGCTCTATGGTGAGCTCGGCATGGTCGAGCAGCGGAAAATCACTGAACGACAGGGACGCGCCGTGCAATGTCAAAAGAGCCATGTTTGTTCCTTGTTGCTTATGAAAAAACGGGCGGCAGCGTGAATCTGCCCCCGTTTTGTCGTCAAATCCTGCTCACCCCTGTGCCAGCCAGCCTTGCAGCTCCCCCAGGGTGAAGGGCCAGCCCAGCTCCCGGCCGGCACTGTCTTGCAGCACCGGGATGCGCACCCGGTAAGCCTCGAGCCAAGCCTCCTCCTCCAGGATGTCGCAGCGGCGGGTCTGCGCGGCCATCCCGGCCTGTTCCACCAGCGTCCACGCCTGTTCGCACAGGTGGCAGCCGTCGGTGTGAAACAGGGTCAGCATCAGCCTTGTGCCTCGGCGTGGGTGATGACCCAGCAGTTGTGAATATGCTGGTTGCGCTCGAAGTCCTTGGGCCGGGTCTTGTTCGTGATGTTCTGCGCCTTGAGACCGATGGCGTCAAGGCCGGCCAAGTCCATCTTGAAGTGGCGCTTGTTGTTGGAGAAGACCAGGGTGCCGTCCGCCGCGAGCAGGCGCTTGAGGTGCTGCATCAACAGCAGGTGATCCCGCTGCACGTCGAAGCTCTCGTCCATCCGCTTGGAGTTGGAGAAGGTGGGCGGATCGATGAAGATGAGGTCGTACTGCTCGTCGGCTTCCGACAACCACTTCAGACAGTCCGCCTGCACGAACTTGTGCTCGCGGCCCACCAGCGAGTTGAGGCGCATGTTGTCCTGGGCCCAGTTGAGGTAGGTGCGCGACATGTCCACCGTGGTGGTTTCGCGGGCGCCGCCGAGCCCCGCGTGCACGGTGGCACTGCCGGTGTAGGCAAAGAGGTTCAGGAAGCGCTTGCCCTTTGCCATCTGGCCCAGCATGCGGCGGGTCTGGCGGTGGTCGAGGAAGAGGCCGGTGTCCAGATAGTCGTAGAGGTTGACCCAGAGGCGTGCACCGTACTCCTGCACCTCCATCCGGTGCTGCTCTTCGGAGAGCTTCTGGTACTGCTGTTTGCCTTCCTGGCGCTCGCGCACCTTCAGGATCACCTTCTCGCCGTCCATGCCAGTCACCTTGATGGCGGCCTGCACCATGTCCAGCAGACGCTGGCGGGTCTTCTGGGCGGGGATGTCCTTGGGCGCAGCGTACTCCTGTACCACCAGATAGTCCTGATAGCGGTCGATGGCGGCGTTGTACTCCGGCAAGTCGGCGTCATAGAGGCGGTAGCAATCGAGGTTCTCCTTGCTCGCCCATTTCTCGAGGGTCTTCAGATTCTTGCGCAGACGGTTGGCAAAGTCCTGGGCCACCTCTTTCTGGGAAGCGACGGCATCGAGGGCGATCTGATAGTTGCGCAGCTGGCACTCGAGGGCGCCGTTGAACAGGCGATACTGCTTGTCGGCACGCAGGCGCAGGCAGCTCAGGAGTTCGGGAGAGGCGGAGAGAATGGTGACCTTCCACCCCTGGAAGCCGCGGCGCAGGGCATCGCCAAGGGCCTGATGCACTTCCAGCAACGCCGGGAACTCCCCAAGACGCTCGCCATAGGGCGGGTTGGAGATAAGCATGCCGACCTGACGGCTCTCCCCTTCCACAGCCGGCATCGGCAGCGGGTTTTCCAGCTTGGTGACATCGGCCTGCTTGAAGGTGATGAGATGGGCCACGCCGGCGGCCTTGGCGTTGTCACGGGCCTTCATCAGGACCCGGGTATCCGCATCGCAACCGAACAGTTTCACCTCGCAGCGCTGCATGCCGCGCTTGGCACGCACCTGGGCTTCCATCATCAGACTCTGCCACAGTTCACCATCGTGTTGCAGCCAGCGATCGAAACCGAAGCGCTCGCGGCGCAGGGCCGGCGCCATGTCGGCAGCGATGAAGGCCGCTTCAATCAGCAGGGTACCGGAGCCGCACATGGGGTCCATCATGGGCTCGCCGGCCCAGCCGCTGCGGGCAATCATGGCCGCCGCCAGGTTCTCTTTGAGGGGCGCCTCGCCGGTGCCCTGGCGATAGAAGCGCTGGTGCAGCGCCGGGCCTGACAAGTCCAGCGTGATATTGGCCTTGCCTTTGCCAAGGTGCGCCATGATGCGAATGTCCGGAGACTTCTTGTCCACATCCGGGCGCACGTGACCGCGCTTGGTGAAGCGATCGACGATGGCGTCCTTGATCTTCAGGGCGCCGTACTGGGTATTGCGAATGGAGGCGTTGGTACCGGTAAAGTCCACCGCGATGGTGGCGGTACCGGAGAAGTGCTCCTCCCAGGGAATGGTATGAGCCCCGAGGTAGAGGTCCAGATCGTCGTTCATCTGGAACTCGGAGAGCACCAGCACGATACGGGAGGCAAAGCGGCTCCACAGACAGGCCTTGTAGCCGATGGCCAGTTCGCCCTTGAAGTGGACGCCAGCCACGGTCTCACGGACCTGCTCCGCACCCAGATTGGTCAGCTCGACGGCCAGCAGGTTTTCCAGCCCCTTGGGGCAGGTTGCAAAAAATTCTTTCATCACGCTCACGGGGATGCCATAAAAATAGTGCCGCATTATACCTTATCGGCCCGCGCTCGGCACTCGAACCTTGGACAAAGGCGCCATATAAACGGCAAGAGGTGCGGCAAACGCTCCCCTCCCCCTTGCGGGCGACAGGATCCCGCTCTTGGCTGGCAGCTGTCTACCATCACATTCGTAAAGAATTCGAAAATCTTGCCCGGGCCAGGCAGAAAACGGTCGTGACGACCAGACGAAGGAGAAAATACAAATAATGGAACAAGAGAGAGACTGAGCGCTTAAATATCAGACCAATATAGCAGGCCTATAACGGACTTATTCGTCGCCATATAACGGCCCCATCGTCAGCCCACTTCCCGATATTGTGTCTGTGCCCGGACTCTGGCTTGCATCCGGTTATTCATCACCTTGATCACGGCAAAGCGCGGCAGCGTCTTGCTGTTGGTCAGCACCAGCTCGTCGGTCAGGTTCAGGCAAACGCTCGCCTGATCGCCGGCTTCGATGACCATGAATTCCCCCCGACCGTGGGGCGTATCCATCCACACCAGGGATCCCATCTCTGGAATAACATGAGCCTGCTGTTCATGAAAGAACCAGCTTTGCGGCATCAGGGGTTTATAAAAACGGCTGACGGCGATGGCATTGAGGACCAGCTGGACCTGGTGGGGCGTACTCCAGTCGAGTTCAGCGGCCTTGTCCATCAACTGGTAATAGAGGGCGGCATCATCCACACAAAAAGGCTGGGTGGTGAAAGAACAGGGAACAAGTTGCCGACCTTTATATTCGGTGGCAAATATCATGCGATCGGACAAATCCAGCATCAGGCGATCATCCTGAGCGTCATAATGCCACTGCCAATTGTCATTGGGTTGAATACACATGGTGGTGCCCTTATCTAAGCCGTCCCTCGACTTTATTCCATGTCGAGAATTTGAGCAACGTTAAATAAGGGCAACCGGTTATTTTTTAAATATGGGTAACGATCTCTTTGACCAGACCCGGCCCTTTATAAATAAAGCCGCTGTAAATCTGGACAAGACTGGCACCCGCTGCCAGTTTTTCCCGAGCCGCCATGGCACTGTCGATACCACCCACACCGATAATGGGCAGGGCGCCGTCGAGGGCCTTGGCCAGGTGGCGGATCACCTCGGTGCTCTTGTGCTGGAGCGGGCGGCCGCTAAGCCCGCCGGCCTCTGCGGCATGGGGCATGTCATATATCATCTCCCGCTCCAGAGTGGTATTGGTGGCGATGACACCGTCAATACGGTTCTTGATCAAAGAGGCGGCTACCTGATCTATTTCATCGAGTGACAGATCCGGGGCAATTTTCACGGCCAGCGGCACATACTTTTTATATTTCTCGGCCAGCTCCTGTTGACGCTGTTTCAATGCGGCCAGCAGTTCATCCAGTGCATCGCCATATTGCAATTGACGCAGACCCGGGGTGTTTGGTGAGGAAATATTGACCGCAATATAACCGGCATGGTCATACACCTTGTCCATGCAGAGAAGGTAATCATCCTTGCCCTGCTCGATGGGGGTGTCCTTGTTCTTGCCGATATTGATGCCGATCACCCCCTGATATTTGGCCTCTTTCACCTTGGCCACCAGGTGATCGACTCCCTTGTTGTTGAATCCCATTCGATTGATGATCCCCTCGGCCGGGATCACCCGGAAGAGACGAGGCTTGTCATTGCCGCTCTGGGGTCTGGGGGTCACGGTACCGACCTCGATGAAACCGAACCCCATGGCGCCGAAGGCATCGATGCACTCCCCGTCTTTATCCAGACCGGCGGCCAACCCCACCGGATTGGCAAAATTAAGCCCCATGACGGTGACGGGGCGTTTGGGCAGAGAGTGGCGGAAGAAACAATCAAGCGGGGTACCGAGAAGGCGGGGCAAATATTTGATGGAGAGATCGTGAGCCTGCTCCGGATTGAGTTTGAACAGGAAATGCCTGGCGAGTGGGTACAGCATGCTTGCTCCTTAAAAAAAGCCCCGGCAACTGGCCGGGGCTTTTGGGGTTATGCCGAGGTTCGGCAATTCAACTGGAGCAGGTTCAACTCTCGCAAGGCCACCGAGAACTTGGCGAACTCGTGCGTGCTCGTGGTCTTGAAGTCGGCCAACATGTGGGTCCAACGGGACAAGAGTTGCTCATGCTCCGAAATCCAGTCGGCCAGTATGGTAGCGCATTCCCCCTGCTCTTTGCACCCTTCCAGTACCACGGAGGTGAGGCTGCGTTGCTGCCAGTCCAGATCTTCGCGGAAGGAAGCCCGCGCCATCGCCTGCCAGTGGTTGCCCACCGGCTGATGGTTGATCTGCTCGAGGAACCAGTGCAGATCCAGCTTGGCACCCAGGCGATAGTAGACGTTGGCAACCCGCAGGATGTCGGTCTTGTGCTCCGCGGCAATCTGCGCCAGATCCAGGCAGGAGAAGAGGCTGCTCATGTGGGCCACGCGACGGGCGATGGCCTCCGGCACCTGTTTCTCCATCAGGGCGGCGACAGCCTGGCTGTGTTCGGCCACTTCGCTCTCGTCCATTACCTCATAAAGGTGCTGACTCAGGGTCTCGAAGGCCGGGCGGAAGAAGGCGATGTTCTCGCCGATGCTCCAGCTGCGGTTGCGGGCGCGCAGGAACCAGCGGGTGGCGCGGCGCACGATGCGGCGGCTGTAGAACATCAGCTCGAGCTGGATCTGGGCATCCACCCCGTTGTCACACCCTTCGATGTCACGCCACAGGGCGCCGAGACCGAACACTTCCCGGGCCATGGCGAAGCAGCAGGCCACTTCCGCCACCGAGGCACCGGTCTCGTCCTTCATCCGGCTGGCGAAGTTGAGCCCCATGTCGTTGACCAGCATGTTGGCCACCCGGGTCGCGATGATCTCGCCTCGCAACGGGTGCTGGGCCAGGGCCGCGCCAAATTGCTGCTGCAACTGGGTCGGGAAGCTGGTGACCAGCATGTTGGCGAGGAAGGGCTCCTCGGTCACTTCCGGGCAATTGAGCTGCTCTTTGAGCACCATCTTGCCGTAGGCCACCAGCACGGCGAGCTCGGGTCGGGTCAGCCCCTGCCCTGCCGCCATCCGCTCGGAGAGCTCCTCGTCGGAGGGGAGGAACTCGAGCGCCCGGTCCAGCTTGCCTTCCCGCTCCAGCCCCTGGATGAAGCGCTGCTGCTCTTTCAACTGCTCGGCACCACGGAAGGCGGTCACCGAGATGGACTGGGACTGGCGGTAGGCGTTGGTGATGACCACCTGGGCCACCGCATCCGTCATCTCGTAGAGCATCTGGTTGCGCTGCTTGAGGGTCAGATCCCCGGCGGCCACCAATTGGTTGAGCAGGATCTTGATGTTGACCTCGTTGTCGGAGCAATCCACCCCGCCCACGTTGTCGGTGAAGTCGGTGTTGATGCGACCACCCTGACTCGCGTACTCCACCCGGCCAAGCTGGGTGAAGCCAAGGTTGCCACCCTCGCCCACGATGCGGGCACGCAGGTCACGCCCATTGACGCGCAGCACGTCGTTGCTGCGATCCCCGACGTCGGCGTCGCTCTCGCGGGCACTCTTCACATAGGTACCGATGCCGCCGTTCCAGAGCAGGTCGACGTTCAGGCAGAGCAGCGCCTTGATCAGCTCGTTCGGGGCCATGCCGCTCTTGTCGGTGCCGAGCAGGGTCTGCATTTCCGGACTCAGCTTGATGGACTTGGCAGAGCGCAGGAAGATGCCGCCCCCCTTGGAGATGAGCTCACGGTTGTAGTCATCCCAGCTCGAGCCCGGCAGCTCGAACAGGCGCTTGCGCTCGACGAAGCTCCTGGCCGCATCCGGGGTCGGGTCGACGAAGATGTGCATGTGGTTGAAGGCGCCCACCAGCTGGATGTGCTCGGAGAGCAGCATGCCGTTGCCGAACACGTCGCCGGCCATGTCACCTATCCCCACGCAGGTGAAGTCGGTGGTCTGGCAGTTGATGCCAATCTCACGGAAGTGGCGCTTGACCGATTCCCAGGCGCCGCGGGCGGTGATACCCATCTTCTTGTGGTCATAGCCCACCGAGCCGCCGGAGGCAAACGCATCGCCGAGCCAGTGGCCGTATTCGAGGCTTATCTCGTTGGCGATGTCGGAGAAGGTGGCAGTGCCCTTGTCGGCGGCCACGACCAGGTAGTAGTCATCCTCGTCGTGACGCACCACGGATTTTGGCGGGATCACCTCGCCGCCGATGATGTTGTCAGTCACGTCGAGCAGGCCGCGGATGAACAGACGGTAGCAGGCCTTGCCCTCCTCCTGAATGACGGCACGGGGCGCCCCCGCCGGCATCTGCTTGCAATAGAAGCCGCCCTTGGCGCCAACCGGCACGATGACGGTGTTCTTCACCTGCTGGGCTTTCACCAGACCCAGCACTTCGGTGCGGAAGTCCTCCTTGCGATCGGACCAGCGCAGGCCGCCACGGGCCACCTTGCCCCAGCGCAGGTGTACCCCTTCCACTCGCGGCGAGTAGACAAAGATCTCGAACTTCGGCAGCGGCAGCGGCATGTCGGTGATGCTGGAGGGGGCCAGCTTGAAGGAGATGTAGGGCTTGATGTTGCCCGCTTTGTCCAGCTGGTAGTAGTTGGTGCGCAGGGTGGCGTCGATCATCTCTACATAGCGGCGAATGATGCGATCGTCATCCAGGTTGGCGACCTGATCCAGTTTGGCGGCGAGCTGCTCGTGCAGCTTGGCGGATGCCTTGGCATCTTGCGATGGCACCTTGGCATCCTGCTTGATGGCCGGATCCAGGCGCTGTTCGAACAGAGTGAACAGCAGCTCTGCGATATCCGGATAACGGGTCAGGGTCTCCTCGATGTAGGACTGGCTGAAGGAGACGCCGGTCTGGCGCATGTATTTGGCATAGGCCCGCAGCACGGATACCTGACGACCGGTGAGGCCGGCCCCCAGCACCAGACGGTTGAAGCCGTCATCTTCCAGGGTCTTGTTCCAGATGGCAGCGAAGGCCTGCTGGAAGCGCTGCTGGCTCTGCTCCAGATCGAACGGTTGCTCGCCCCGCAGCAGCATGGAGAAATCGAGGATCCAGAACACCTCGCCGGTGGGGGTCCGTACCTGATACGGGGTCTCGCCGATGACGCGCAGCCCCATGTTTTCCAGCATGGGCAGGACGTCGGAGAGGTGGATGGGTTCGCTTCGGTGGAACAGCTTGAGGCGTACCCGGCGATCGTTCTCCTCCTCCTGGGCGCGGTAGAACAGCATGCCAAGCGGCTCGGCCTCGCTCAATCCATCCAGGGCCATGATGTCCGCGACGGCAGAGCCCGGCAGCACATCTTCCTTGTAGGCACGGGGGAAGGCGGTGCTGAAACGGCGGCGCAGCTCGTTGCCGCGGGCCTCGCCATAGTGGGAAAGCAGCACGGAATCCAGGCGGTCATCCCAGCTGCGGGCCGCTTCAATCAGGTTGTTCTGTACTTCGTTCACATCCACATCCACGTTGTTGTTGTTGACCCGCACTATGTAGTGGGTCCGTGCCAGCACGCCCTCGGTGAAGTAGACGTTGAACTCCACATCGATGCTGCTGCCAAAATATTTCTGCAAAATCTGCTGGGTCTTGACTCGCAGCGCCGTGTTGTAGCGCTCCTTGGTGACATAGACCATGCAGGAGAAGAAGCGGCCGTAGACGTCGCGGCGCACGAACAGGCGCAGCATGTCCCGCTCCTGCATCTCCAGCACCCCGAGACCGGTGGCCAGCAGCTCCTCTTCACGGGCCTGGATCAGCTCGTCGCGCGGGTAGGTTTCCAGCACGTTCAGCAGCGCCTTGTAGGCATGAGAGCCCGATTCAAAGCCGGAGGCGGCCATGATGCGCTCGAGGCGGTGGCTGATGAGGGGGATCTGGGTCGCACTGGTGTTGTAGATGGAGGAGGCATACAGGCCGATGAAGCGATCCTCTCCCACCACCTTGCCGTGCTCGTCGAAGCGCTTGATGCCGATGTAATCCACATAGGCCGGACGATGCACCCGGGACTTGCTGTTGGACTTGGTGAGGATCAGCAAGTCGGAACTGAGGGCCGCGTGACGGGCGCTGGCGGGCATGGTGCCGAGGCGCTGGCCTTCGTCCTTGATGGAGTTCTTCATCAGCCCCAGGCTGGACTCGGGCTGCGGCAGGATCTCGTGATCCCCCTCCACCGCCTTGACGTCGTAGCGACGATAACCCATCAGGGTGAAGTTGTGGGCGGCCACCCATTTGAGGAAGGCGACGCAGGAGTCCACCTCAGCCTGGCTGACCGGGTTCTTGCGTTTGGGCAGCTCCTCGATGATCTCGTTCAGGCGCGTCAGCATGGGCTGCCAGTCTCCCACCGCCAGGGCCACTTCCCGCGCGACCGAGTTGAGCTCGGCAGTCAGGGCGTCCATCTCCTCTTCACCGGTCAGGTGATCGATTTCGATGAGGAAGGCGGTTTCCACCGAGGTCTGCTCTGCGGTGTTGTCCAGATCCAGGATGGCGCCAATCTTGCCGCCTTCGCCGCGGATCAGGTGCAGCGGCTGGTGCAGCATCATGTGGGCGGTGATGTTGAGACGCTTGAGGGCCATGCGGATGGAGTCCACCAGGAAGGGGGAATCCTGCAGGATGATCTCGACGATGGTATGGGGAGACTGCCATCCGTGGCGGGTCAGCTCGGGGTTGTAGACCCGGATATAGGGCTCGATGCCGGTGCGGTGGTTGAGGGCATTCCACAGACTGAGGGCGGCGCCATAGAGATCGCTGTCATTGCGGTCATGCAGATCAGTGCTGGCCATGTTGCCGTAGAACTTGGCAACGAAACATTCGACCAGGGAGGCACTGTTTTTCGGCAATTTCTGGTGGATCAGACTGAGAACGTTTTCGAGCAGAACGGAGGTAGGGGCGTCTTTCAATGCCATTGCTAGTTTCCTTATCGGACGACATCACAGACACGGCGACATCCACCCAGGATGCCCACCGGTACAGAGTTGCAGCGAAGTGTAATGGCTTGGATCAAGGAAGGCGAGCAAAGGTGATAACGGGATGTTAAAAACAAGGGGCAGATCACGGCTTGGGTTGTGATAAATTTTGCCAAGTTGGCAAAATTCAGAAAATCGCACTGGATGCCGCGCCATTTACCGGATAGATAGTGACTTAAAGCAGATATTTACCCGGATTGATGTTCAAGTTTTGTTAATTTATGCGTTCCAGGGAAATGAAGCGATGATCGTCCTGGGTTTTCAGTCGAAAGTAGCCGTGAACGCCGCTCTCCGACACAAAACGCCGGATTTTCTCCAACCCCAGCTCCAGGATCAGACCCTGCTCGGTACGTACCACCAGGCGGCTCACCTGTCCCTGGTACATCAGCATGATCTCGTCGCGGCCAAGGGAGAGCCGAAAAGTGTATTGCCTCATGTCACCTCCTGGTCATCCATGAAAAACGGGCAGGAGAGCCAGACTCCCCTGCCCGCCGTCGTGACGCTTACTGTGCCAGCGCCTTGCTCACCTTCTCGAACAGATCCCGCGCCAGCCCGTCCAGGTTGGCCAGGCGGGTCAGCTCGGCGCGAACCAGCGCCTTGCGCCCCTCATCGAGCCGCTTGAACTGGATAAGCGGGGTGATGAGGCGGGACGCCACCTGGGGATTGACCTCGTTGAGCTCGATCAAGATATCGGTCAGGAAGCGATAGCCGCTGCCATCGGCGGCGTGGAACTGCACCTGGTTGCTCATGGCGAAGCTGCCGATGAGCGCCCGCAGCCGGTTCGGGTTGCGGATGCTGAAGGTCGGGTGCGCCATCGCCTGCTTCACGTCATCGAGCACATCCTTGGCCGGCTTGGCCCCCACCAGCCGCAGCCAGTTGTCCAGTACCAGGCCATCATGGGCCCACTTGCCTTCGAAGTCGGCCAAGAGCGCAGCGCGGCACGGCAGCAGATGGCTGTTGGCCACCTGGAGTGCAGCCAGGGTGTCGGTCATGTTGTCGGCGGCCCCGTACTGCTCGCGCACCAGGGTATCGGCCTTCGCGGCATCCAGCGCCGCCAGATAACCCAGCACCACGCCCTTGAGGGCCCGCTTGGCCATGTCGGCATGGACCACCTGATAAGCCGGCAGGCGCAGGCTCTCGTAGCACGCCAGCAGGCGGTCGCCGAAGGCGTGGGCCAGTACGGCCTGGATCCCGTTGCGCACCTGGTGGATGGCGTCGATGTCGGCCACCTCGAACAGCTCGGCCAGGGTCGCCTCTCCCGGCAGGGCCAGGATCTCTGCCTTGAGGGCGGGATCCAGCGCAGCCTCGTCCAGAATGGCGACAAAGGCCGCCAGCAGGGTGTGGGAGAGTTCAACCCCCTGCCCGTGCTGCACCCGCGCCACCCCGTCGATCACCGCCTTGTTGATCAGCATCTGCGCCGCATCCCAGCGGGCAAACTCGTTGCGGGCATGGCGCATCAGGAAGGCCAGGGCCTCGTCGCTGTAGTCATAGTGCAGCTTGACCGGAGCGGAGAAGTCCCGCAGCAGGGAGGGTACCGGTCTGACCGGCACCTGGTCGAATTCGAACGTCTGCTGTGCTTCCAGCACGTCCAGCACATTGCCGATGGCCCTGCCCTGGTATTGCAGCGGGATGACGGCACCCTGTGCATCGTAGAGCTCGATGTCGAGGGGGATATGCAGCGGCAGCTTTTGTGGCTGATCCTGGGTCGGCGGGGTGTGCTGGCTCACGTGCAGACGATAGACACCACTTTCGGCATCGTACTCGTCGGCCACGGTGAGCTCGGGGGTGCCGGACTGGTTGTACCAGCGGCGGAAGCGAGCGAGATCCACCCCGGAGGCATCCTCCATCGCCTGCACGAAGTCGTCGCAGGTGGCGGCAGAGCCGTCGTGACGCTCGAAGTAGAGGCGCATGCCCGCCTGGAAGGCGTCCTCCCCCAGCAGGGTGTGCATCATTCGGATCACTTCAGAGCCCTTCTCGTAGACGGTCAGGGTGTAGAAGTTGTTCATCTCGATCACCACATCCGGACGGATGGGGTGGGCCATGGGGCCGGCATCTTCGGCAAACTGCGGACCGCGCACGGTGCGCACGTTGTTGATGCGGTTGACGCCGCGCGACCCCAGATCGGAGGAGAACTCCTGATCCCGGAACACCGTCAGCCCCTCTTTGAGGCTTAACTGGAACCAGTCGCGGCAGGTGACGCGGTTGCCGGTCCAGTTGTGGAAGTATTCGTGGCCAATCACCCGCTCGATGCCGTGGTAGTCCGCATCGGTGGCAGTGGTCGGGTTGGCCAGCACGAACTTGGAGTTGAAGATGTTGAGCCCCTTGTTCTCCATGGCTCCCATGTTGAAGAAGTCCACCGCCACGATCATGTAGATGTCGAGGTCATACTCGAGGCCGAAACGCTGCTCGTCCCAGCGCATGGAGTGGATGAGGCTCTCCATGGCGAAACCGGCGCGGTCCAGGTTGCCCTTGTCCACGAAGATCTCGAGCGCCACCTGGCGGCCGCTTTTGGTAATGAAGTGGTTGCGCTCCACGTCGAAGTCACCGGCCACCAGGGCGAACAGGTAGCTCGGTTTGGGGAAGGGATCCTGCCACTGCACGAAGTGGCGACCGTCGTCCAGATCGCCGCTCGCGACCTTGTTGCCATTGGAGAGCAGATAGGGGTACTTGGCCTTGTCGGCGGTGATGCGGGTACTGTAACGGGCCAGGATGTCCGGCCTGTCCATGTAATAGGTGATACGACGAAAGCCCTCGGCCTCGCACTGGGTGCAATAGGCATCGCCGGATTTGTAGAGCCCCTCCAGCGCCGTGTTGGCGGCGGGATCGATGTCGGTGACCACGGTCAGCACGCACTCGGCCGGCAGGTTGAACAGAGTCAGGCTGCTCTCTCCCTGCTCGTATTGCTGATAGGGCACGCCATCCACGCTGACGCTGACAAGGTCAAGCCCCTCGCCGTCCAGCACCAGGGGTTCGTTGTGATCGCCGCTGCGACGCAAACGGGAGATGGCGGTGACCCGGGTCAGGGGCTCTTGCAGCTGAAAATCGAGATCCAGGCTGTCACACCAATAGAGGGGAGCCTGGTAATCCTGGCGATATTTGGCCGTCATGGCCTGAGGTTGTTCAGTCATTATTGTGTGCTTCCACGCTTTGTTATTGACGTGTCAGAGGCTGTCACAAGGCTCGGACAGGGTCAAATAGTTTGCATTCAGGCAAAAGAAAGGGCGACCCGAGTCGCCCTTGTCATTTCGTTGCCAGCATCAGCTCTTCTTGCTGAGGGTGGCCAGATCCGCCGTGATGTTGGCCGCTTCCACCTGGTATTCGTCAGGTGCCTCGAAATCGGTCGGCAGTTCATCCAGGCTCTTCACCGTCGGTTTGCCAAGACGGGTCAGCCGCTCGTTGGCTCGCGCCAGCGCCTTCTCGTCCTGTTTGGCCTGTTCAGCCAGCCGCTCGGCTTCGTTCAGGGAGACCGACTTCTTGTCCTTGTCCGCCTGATACTCCTTGATGTCCTGCAGCACATAGGCAAATTCCGGATCCTTGGTGATCCGCGCCTCGTGGGCCGCTTTCAGCTTGGGCAACAGGCTGGAGAAGTCCCCCAGTCGCTCGTAGCTGGCCGAGGCGATCTTGTCCCAGGGCAAGGCGTTGAACTCGCGGCTCTCCCCCGTCTCACCCGGCGCCACTGCGGTCGGGAAGGCGATATCGGGTGCAACCCCTTTGTTCTGGGTACTGCCGCCATCGATACGGTAGAACTTGGCGATGGTGTACTGCACGTGACCCAGCGGCTGCTCGTAGAAGTCATAGACCTTTGCGAGGCTGCGATGCTGCTGCACCGTCCCCTTGCCGAACGAGTTTTCGCCGAGGATCAGCGCACGACCGTAATCCTGCATGGCGGCGGCGAAGATCTCGGACGCCGAAGCGCTGTAGCGGTCGATCATCACCGACATGGGGCCACCGTAGTAGACATTGCCGTCGTCGTCGCCGTTGACGGTGATGCGACCCATGTGATCACGGATCTGCACCACGGGACCGCTGGCGAAGAAGAGACCGCTCAGGGCGGAGGCTTCCGTCAGGGCACCGCCGCCGTTGCCGCGCAGATCGACGATGAGGCCGTCGATCTTCTGCTTGTTGAGGCTGGAGATCTCCTTGATCACGTCGTCGTGCAGGTTGACGTAGAAGCTCGGGATCTCGAGCACGCCGATCTTCTTGCCCTCGGCGGTGATCACCTTGGACTTGGCGGCTCTGTCTTCCAGACGCACCTTGTCACGCACCAGCTCCACCAGCTCGGTCTTGGCGGTCGCGCCCTTGCCGCGCTGGATCTCCAGCTTCACCTTGCTGCCCTTGGGCCCCTTGATGAGCTCGACCACGTCGTCAAGACGCCAGCCAATGACATCCACAATCTTGCCGTCGTCCTGCCCCACCCCGGTGATCTTGTCATCGGGTTTCAGGTGATTGGACTTGGCCGCCGGGCCGCCTGGCACCAGGGAGCGGATGACGGTGAAGTCATCTTCCGCCTGCAGCACGGCCCCAATCCCCTCCAGCGAGAGGTTCATCTCGGTGTTGAACCGATCGGCGCTGCGCGGAGACAGATAGCTGGTGTGCGGCTCGATGGCGCGGGCGAAGGAGTTCATGAAGAGCTGGAACACGTCCTCGCTCTCGGTCTGGGACATCCGCTTGATGGCGTTGTTGTAACGCTTGCCAAGCAGTTCCTTGATCTCGGGCCACTCCTTGCCGCTGAGCTTGAGGCTCAGGGCATCGAACTTGACCCGCTGACGCCACAGCTCGTTGAGCTCGGCTTCATCCTTGGGCCAGGGAGCCCCTTCCCGATCGAAGACGTAATTGTCTTTCTGGGTAAAATCGAAGGGAGTGTCGAGCAGTTTGAGGGCGTATTCGAACCGCTCGTACCGCCGCTGCTGACTCAGGTTGAACATCTCGTAGGCCGGAGCCAGTCGCCCTCGCTCGAGGTCGGTGTCAAAACCGGTACGATATTTCTCAAAACGGCTGATGTCAGAGGCCAGAAACAGGTTGCGGCTGTAGTCCAGATTCTCCAGATACTTGTCAAAGATCACGGAGGAAAAGGCGTCGTCCAGCTTGAACTGTTTGTAGTGGGAGCGGGTAAACAGATTGGCAATTCGCTTGCTGGCCGTAGCATGTTGGCTCTCTTGAGCCAACACAGGCAAATCACTTTCCTTGAGCACCGGCTCGATGGCCTGTGCGAGCCCGGCAAGCGCCAGGCTACAGGCAACGAGTGAAAAACGAATCACGCCATGCTTCAACATTCGTCTCCTTAGAGAACCAGATGCTCGAACTTGACCCGCAACATCATGCCGGTCTGCAATTGAACCTGTACGTCATCCTTGGTCACTTCCTTGATGGTCGCAGGCACGGGGGACTTGCCCAGCACGACGCGCACGCCCTGCTCGACTTTCAGGGTAGCGGCATCCACTTTCACCAGCGGCGCATCGGCGACCGGTGCAGCCTTGGGAGCAGGGGCGGACTTGGGCTTGTCGGAGCGGGGAGCGTCAGCCTTGCGCGGCGCGTTGCGACGCGGCTGCTTGGGCTTGTCTTCCTTCTCCTTGGTGTTGGTGCGGCGGCTGGCAAAGACACGTTCCTTGCTCTCCTTGAGCGCCTGTTTGGCATGCTCGATGTGCTCTTCGGTGAGCAGCTCGCCCGGGTTGCCGTCCAGATCGACACGGGCCTGGCCAGCCTTGAGGCCATGCAGGTAACGCCAGCTGGAGGTGTATTGACGCAGAGCAGAGCGCAGCATGGTCTTGGAGACTCTCTCGTCATCAGCAAGACGCGCGGCCAGATCCTGGAAGATGCCAATCTTGAGTGGCTTGGCCTCTCCTTCAGCGATGAAGCAGGCCGGGAATTTCTCGACCAGGTAGGCGACGATCTCTTTACTGTTCTTCAGCTTTTCAGTGTTTTCCATGTATAACCTTGGCTTTCATATAGACGCACGGGCATGCCCGAACACAACAAAGGCCCCATTATAGAGAGCTTGGGACCTTTTGCGAACCATCTAGCAATGACTTAGAGCATGCTTTCCAAAATTTGCACCGTTTCTTCGAGGCCAATCCGGTCCTGCTCGTCAAAGCGGTTAAAGATTGGACTGTCGATGTCCAGCACCCCGATGATCTCCCCGCCACGGCGCAGCGGGATCACGATTTCCGAGTTGCTGGCACCGTCGCACGCAATGTGCCCCGCGAACTGGTGCACGTCGTCCACCAGCTGGGTCTTGCCCTCGGCAACCGTAGTGCCACAGACGCCGCGCCCGACCGGGATGCGCACACAGGCCGGCTTGCCCTGGAACGGGCCGAGCACCAGGGTCTCGCCCTGCAGCAGGTAGAAACCAACCCAGTTGATGTCAGCCAGTTCCTGATTGAGCAGGGCAGACAGGTTTGCAAGGGTGGCGATCATGTCGGGTTCGCCCTCCAGCAATGCCTGGGCCTGCTGGTTGAGCGTGCGATAAAATGCTTGTTTTTCAATCATGATTAAATGAACTTCACTCCTTGATAATCAATGCAAGGTACCGTCCTGCCTGAAAATTTCAAATCAATTTTCATTTATCCCCCCTCTTGGGGCCCGATGAGAGGCCGTTCAACGTGCCGCGCCCAACGTCAGTTGATGGCGCTGGCCATTGCTCCACTCGATGGTCAGGAGCCAGTCCATCGCCTCGGTCGTACAACTTCCCACCTGGGCCACCCCTCGCCACCCCGCTTGGCTGGGTTCAAACAGCACGGGGATGAGCCCCATGAACATCTCCTTGCCCTCGAGCCAGGCCTTGACCGGCGTGATGGCCGGCACACCCCCTTGAAGGCGCAGGACAAAGTCATGTTCAGGGAGGATCGGCAAGCCATCGATGCTGACCGTCAGCGGGCGATCCCCGACGATGAGGCGGCAGGGGCTGTGGGACAGATCACAAATCTGAACATTGGTGTCCTCTTCATGATCGCTTCCAGTGCCTGAAAACCAGGTTCGATAGGCCATCAGGGAGAGCAAAATGACCAGCACCATGGACAGGTGGACGATTTTGCGTGAAGTGAGTCTCTCTTTCATGAAAAAACAGCTCTGTAAGGTACTTTGAAAATGTAATTTTCGTGATCTGGCGCAAGGTAAAAACTGGCGGACATGAGACCCGCTGGAGCCAAATATATCACTGTTTGTACTGTTATTTTACCGGTCATTTCAGTATCATTCTCAATGGATTTTCATTTAACCACCTTTTGCTTTTCCTTTTATTAACAGATGTTAACGAGAGGATTTTGCAAAACCGGGGTAAAATGGCCCAGGACACCGGGCAACACAAACAACAGCATCGGAAGCGGAATACAACGATGAGCCATACAACAAACCACCCTGAGTACAACTACACCGTTGTGCGCCAGTTCACCGTCATGACGATTGTCTGGGGTATCGTCGGCATGTCGGTGGGTGTATTGATTGCAGCCCAGTTGATCTGGCCTGCCCTCAACTTCGACACCCCCTGGCTGACGTACAGCCGTCTGCGTCCCCTGCATACCAATGCGGTCATCTTCGCATTTGGTTGCAGCGCCCTGATGGCCACCTCCTTCTACGTGGTGCAACGCACCTGTCAGGTCCGGCTGTTTGGTGGCCCCCTCGCCTCCTTCGTGTTCTGGGGCTGGCAGGCGATCATTCTGTCTGCAGCCATCTCGCTGCCGCTGGGGTACACCACCTCCAAAGAGTACGCCGAGCTGGAGTGGCCCATCGACATCGCCATCGCCGTGGTCTGGGTGAGCTATGCCATCGTCTTCTTCGGCACCCTGGTCAAGCGCACCACCTCCCACATCTATGTGGCGAACTGGTTCTTCGGTGCCTTCATCATCACGGTGGCCGTGCTGCACATCGTCAACAACATGGAAGTGCCCCTCTCCGGCATGAAGTCCTACTCCATGTACTCCGGCGCCATGGATGCCATGGTGCAGTGGTGGTATGGCCACAACGCGGTGGGCTTCCTGCTGACGGCGGGCTTCCTTGGCATGATGTACTACTTCGTGCCCAAGCAGGCGGGTCGCCCCGTCTACTCCTACCGCCTCTCCATCGTGCACTTCTGGGCGCTGATCTCCCTTTATATCTGGGCCGGTCCGCACCACCTGCACTATACCGCCCTGCCTGACTGGGCCCAGTCGCTGGGCATGGTGATGTCCCTCATCCTGTTCGTGCCCTCCTGGGGCGGCATGATCAACGGCATCATGACCCTCTCGGGTGCCTGGCACAAGCTGCGTTATGACCCCATCCTGCGCTTCCTGATCGTCTCCCTGTCGTTCTACGGCATGTCGACCTTCGAAGGCCCCATGATGGCGATCAAGACCGTCAACGCCCTCTCCCACTACACCGACTGGACTATCGGTCACGTTCACTCCGGTGCCCTGGGCTGGGTTGCCATGGTGTCCATCGGTGCCGTCTACCACCTGATCCCGAACCTGTTCGGGCAGGGGCGCATGTACAGCATCAAGCTCATCAACGTCCACTTCTGGCTGGCCACCGTGGGCACCGTGCTCTATATCGTCGCCATGTGGATTTCCGGTGTGATGCAGGGCCTGATGTGGCGTGCGGTCAACGACGACGGCACCCTGACCTACAGCTTCGTGGAGGCGCTGCAAGCTTCCTATCCCTTCTACTTCGTGCGCTTCCTGGGTGGCTGCTTCTTCGTCACCGGCATGCTGCTGATGGCCTACAACGCCTACCGCACCGTCACTGCGCCCAAGGGTTCCCTGGAACCCGTCGCACAGCCAGCCTGATTTGAAGGGGTTTAAAGCATGAGCAACAACAACCGTCACGAGATTTTTGAAAAAAGCGTCCCCATGCTGGTCATTGGCATCATCTTCGCCATCAGCCTGGGGGGCCTGGTGGAAATCACCCCCCTGTTCTTCCAGAAGCAGACCAACGAGCCGGTGGAGGGCCTCAAGCCCTACACCGCCCTGCAGATGGAAGGACGCGACATCTACATCCGCGAAGGCTGCACCGTCTGCCACAGCCAGATGATCCGCCCGTTCCGCGCCGAGACCGAACGCTACGGCCACTACTCGGTTGCCGGCGAGAGCGTGTGGGAGCACCCCTTCCTGTGGGGCTCCAAGCGTACCGGTCCGGATCTGGCCCGGGTCGGCGGCCGCTACTCCGATGACTGGCATCGCGCCCACCTCATCAACCCGCGCGACGTGGTGCCCGAGTCCAACATGCCGGCCTTCCCCTGGCTCGAGACCAATGTGCTGAGTGGCGAGCTGACCGGCAAGAAGCTGGCTCTGTTCCGGGATCACTTCGGCGTGCCCTATACCGATGCCGACATCGCCGGCGCCGGTGAGGCCGTCAAGGGCAAGACCGAGCTGGATGCGCTGATCGCCTATCTGCAATCACTGGGCCATGCCCTGAAATAAGGAGTCGGGATATGGATTACGGCACATTTCGCGGCCTGTACACCCTGCTGCTGATGGTCATCATGATTGGCATCATCGTCTGGGCCTACAGCAAGCGCCGCAAGGCTTCTTTCGACGAGGCCGCCAACCTGGTTTTTGCCGATGACGAGCAACCCAGTGCTGATAACAAGAACGCAGGAGCGAAGCAATAATGAGCACTCTGTTTAGCATTTTTGTGACCGTCATAAGCCTTGGCACCATTCTCGGCTGCTTCCTGCTGCTGGCCTGGTGCATGAAGGACAAGATGGGGGCCGAAGAGGGCAAACCCATGGGTCACACCTTCGACGGCATCGAGGAGATCAACAATCCCCTGCCGAAGTGGTGGTCCTATATGTTCCTCTTCTTCATCGTCACCGGGCTCATCTACCTGCTCGCCTTCCCGGGCCTTGGCAACTTCAAGGGTCTGCTGGGCTGGCAAAGCTCCAACCAGGATGTGCGTTCCCTGGCCGAGTCCAAGGCGGCGGCCGAGTCTGCCAAGGCCGAAGGACGCGCGGTGGAATACGACCGGGAACTTGCCAAGGCCGACGAGATCTACGGCGCCAAGTTCCGCGAGCTGACCTATCAGGCTGACGGCAAGAGCTACAAGGAGATCACCGAGATCGCCAAGGATCCGGAAGCCCTGAAGGTGGGTCAGCGACTGTTCCTGCAAAACTGTTCCCAGTGTCATGGCTCCGATGCCCGCGGTGGCCGCGGTTTCCCGAACCTGACCGACAGCGAATGGCAGTGGGGCGGCGCCCCCGACCAGATCAAGACAACCATCATGGGCGGTCGTCAGGGGATCATGGCCGCCTGGGGCGAGATCCTGGGTCAGGACGGGGTGAAGGAGGTGGCTTCCTATGTGCTGAGCCTCTCCGGTCGCAAGGTTGATCTGGTGGAAGCCAAGAAAGGGGAAGCACGCTTTGCCATGTGCGCCGCCTGCCACGGCCCGGATGCCAAGGGCGGCATCGCCTTCGGCGCTCCCGACTTGACCAACAACATCTGGCTCTATGGCGGCTCCCGTCAGGTGGTCGAACAGACCATCACCCACGGGCGCCACGGCGTGATGCCGGCCTGGAAGGACATTCTGGGGGAAGACAAGGTACACCTGCTCGCTTCCTACGTTTACAGCTTGTCCCACAACGATCGGCAAAATCAGCAGTAACATGTGATAAGCACGTGATTAATCAGCAAAAAGCCTCGACTCTTCGAGGCTTTTTGTTATCTTGTGTTGGCTGAATTACCGCCATTTCGTTAACCATTTGTTTCGGTAGCATCATGACCCAACCCTGGTATCGCCAATTCTGGCCCTGGTTCATCATCGCCCTCCCCTGCGCCGCCGTGGTAGGCAGCATCGCCACCGCCATCATTGCCAGCAAGGATGGGGTCAACCTGGTAGCGGAGGACTACTACAAGCAGGGCAAGGAGATTAACCAGGATCTCAGCAAGTTCGATCGCGCCGAGGCGCTCGGCATCCGTATCGCCCTCAATGTCAGCGACAAGGAGCTGACTTTGACTCCCCTGGCAGGGAAGATCCCACCAGGGCAAGCACTGCACCTCTCCCTGTTTCATCCCACGTTGGCGGGCCTGGACAGCGAACATCTGCTGACGGCCGATGGCAAGGGAGTCTATCGCCTGATGCTGGACAAGCCCCTCACCGGCAAGTGGCACGTGCGGGTCGATGCCTTCAACCATGAGTGGCGCCTCCAGGAGACGGCACAACTGCCGACTCAGGCAGCGATTGAGCTCGATCCCAAGGGACGTTGAATCACGAAGGCAGGGTGATCGGCACGCCGGTCAGCCGCCCTTCTCCCCGACCCGGCCTGCAGGGCTGCATCAAAGAGGGATGATCACCATGACCGGCTGTTTTCACTGTGGTGAACCGGTTCCCACTGGCAGTAACTTTACTCTCGAGATCAAAGGCATCGTTCAGCCGATGTGCTGCCCTGGCTGCCAAGCCGTGGCACAGACCATTCTCGAATGCGGCCTCGCCAGTTATTACGAACACCGCACCGCTCCCGGCATCAAGGGGGAGCTGGTGCCCGAAGAGCTCGCCGCCCTCACCCACTACGATCTGGCGGAGGTGCAGCAGGAGTTCGTCACCGACACCGGTACGGGTCGCGAAACGACGCGCGAGATCCAGCTGACGGTGGAGGGCTTGACCTGCGCCGCCTGTGCCTGGCTCATCGAGCGGCACCTGATGACCCTGCGCGGTCTGCGTTACATCAACGTCAATACCACCACCCATCGCGCCCGCATCAAGTGGGATCCGGCCCAGCTCTCTTTGAGCGACATTCTCAAGGGCTTTGCCAGGGTCGGCTATCGCGCCTATCCCTTCCAGACTCATCAACAGGAAGCGCTCTACGCCAAAGAGGTGCGCAGCTACATGTTCCGCATGGCGCTGGCCGGGCTTGGATCCATGCAGGTGATGATGTGCGCCGTGGCACTCTACATGGACCTCTTCATCAGCGTGGAAGAGGAGTTCATGATCTACTTCAAGTGGATAAGCCTTCTGCTCTCCACCCCCATCATGATCTACTCGGCCCAGCCTTTTTACGTGGGGGCATGGCGCAGCCTGAAGCAGGGGCACCTCTCCATGGATGTGTCGGTGTCGCTGGCACTGATCGGCGCCTTCGTCGCCTCCATCTGGGCCACGGTCTTCAACACGGGTGAGGTCTATTACGACTCCATCACCATGTTCGTCTTCTTCCTGCTGTTGGGCCGTCTGCTGGAACTGCGAGCGAGGCGCAAGGCGTCGGAGTCGAGCTCCAACCTGGCGCGCCTGGTACCCATCATGGCAACCCGCATCAATGATGACGGCGAACACGAGGTGGCCGCCAAGACGCTGCGAGTCGGAGACAGGGTGCGGGTACTCGCGGGGGCCACTCTGCCAGCCGACGGCATCGTCACCCTGGGCCAGGCCAGCCTCAACGAATCCATGCTGACTGGCGAACAGTTGCCTCTGCTCAAGCAGGCCGGGGATCCCGTCTATGCAGGCACCATCAATACCGATGCCCCCCTGGAGATCCGGGTCAGCCATCCCATTGAAGAGTCGCGTCTCGCCCAGATCATGCGCCTGCAGGATCATGCTCTGGACGACAAGCCCGCCATCGCCCAACTGGCGGACGTGCTGTCGCGCCACTTTATCCTGGTGCTCCTGATCATTGCGGCCGCGGTCTGGACCTTCTGGCATTTTCATCAGCCCGAGCGGGCCTTCTGGGTCACCCTGGCGGTGCTGGTGGCGACCTGTCCCTGCGCCCTCTCGCTGGCCACCCCGACCGCACTGACCTCGGCCACTGCCAACCTGACCCGCAGCGGCATTCTGCTGCGCCGCGGCCACGTGTTGGACATTCTGACCCGAGCCAACCGCATCGTGATGGACAAGACGGGGACCCTGACCACGGGCAACATCAGCCTGGTGAACACCCAGCCCCTCGGCGAGCTCGACGCAGCCCGCTGCCTCGCCCTCGCCCAGGCCCTGGAGACCTACTCCGAGCACCCCATCGCCCGTGCGTTTCGAAGCAAACCACTGGCGGACGGGGTGCCGCTCGCCGCCAGCGACGTCACCCCCGTCATCGGCCACGGCGTGCAGGGAGTGATTGAGGGCAAACATTACCGCATCGGCAGTGCACGCTGGCTCGAACTGGCGCAAGAAGAGAATACCGCTCAAGGGCTGGCCATCTATCTGGCCGATGAACACGGACTGCTGGCCCGTTTCATCCTGGCCGACACGCTACGCCCCGATGCCGGTGCACTGATCCAGGCCTTCAAGGAGGCTGGCCTGCAAACCACCATCCTCACCGGCGACGGTTCGGACCAGGCGGACATGCTGGCCCGCGAGCTGGGTGTCGATGAGCTGGTAAAAGGGGTCACCCCGGACGGCAAGCTGGCCTATCTCAAGGCCCGGGAAGCGGCCGGGGATATCAGCATCATGGTAGGAGATGGCATCAACGACGCTCCCGTGCTGGCCGGCGCTCACGCTTCCTTTGCCATGGCGGGGGGCACGGATCTGGCCAAGAACAGCGCCGACGCCATCCTGCTGGCCGACGATCTCTCCCGTCTGCTGGCCGCCCGGGCCCTGGCCCTGCGCACTCGCAAGATCATCAAGGAGAACTTTGCCTGGTCCATCGGCTACAACCTGCTTGTGCTGCCGCTGGCGGCCAGTGGTTGGCTCCCCCCTTATCTGGCGGCTGCTGGCATGTCCCTGAGCTCCCTCATCGTGGTCACCAACTCCATGCGGCTCAACCGGTGAGCAGCCGTCTGTCATCCTCCCGGGTGGCGGCACCTCTTGCCTCGCCGGGTTATCATCCCCCTTTCACCACAGGGTCTGCGCCATGAACATCATCTTCGTCCTCATCCCCATCGCCATCCTGTTCGTTGTCATTGCAGGAGGCGTCTTCTTCTGGGCCATCCGCTCCGAGCAGTTCGAGGATCTCGACAGGCAGGGCTCCAACATCCTGTTTGACGAGGAGCAGCGCCCCTTGCCCCCCCCTGAACAACACCCCGAAGAGGAAAACAGTCCCCATGACCAGCAGCCTTGACCTCATGGGCGCCCTGCTGGTCGGGCTTGCCGGTGCCGGCCACTGCATCGGCATGTGCGGCGGCGTGTCTGCAGCGCTCTCCATGGCCATACCTGCCGAGAAGCAGCATTTTTGGGGCAGGCTCGGTTATCTGCTCAACTACAACCTGGGGCGCATCCTGAGCTATGTGCTGGCGGGGGCTCTGGTGGGCGGCTTGCTCGCCACCACCACGGAGATAGGCGCCGGCAAACACGCCCTGGCAGGGCTTCGCCTCATCGCCGCCCTGCTCATGATAGCGCTCGGCCTCTACTTGGCTGGCTGGTGGCATGGCGTCTTGCTGCTCGAGCGCATCGGTGCGAAGTTCTGGCCTCTCATCAAGCCGCTGGCAGGCAGGTTTCTCCCGTTTACATCAGCCTGGCAGGCCCTCCCCTTTGGCATGGTCTGGGGCTGGCTCCCTTGCGGCCTCGTCTACTCCATGCTGACCTGGAGCGCTGCCGCAGGCTCCGCAAGTGGCGGGGCACTCATCATGCTCTTTTTCGGCCTCGGCACCCTGCCGACCCTGTTTGCGCTGGGGGGGCTGGCAGACCGATTGCGCTACTGGCTCACCCTGCGCAGCCTGCGCCTTGGGGGCGCCTTGCTGCTTATTGCCTACGGGATCCACACCCTCTGGATCGGAATGGCGTCCTTTTGAAACCCTATCCAAAATGGATGAGATGGTGGTAAACTTGTTTGATATAAATCAATTATTCATTTGAGCCTATGATCCCGGACAAGAAACCTGGCAGACGTATTCAGAGCGGTGGCTGTGCAATTCATTGCCAGGATTGCAGCATCAGCCAGCTCTGCATCCCCTTCACCCTGAACGACAACGAGCTTGATCAGCTGGACAGCATCATCGAGCGCAAAAAGCCGATCCAGAAGGGTGAAGAGTTGTTCAAGGCCGGCGACGAGCTCAAATCGCTCTATGCCATCCGTTCCGGGACCATCAAGTCATACACCATCACCGAACAGGGTGACGAGCAGATAACCGCCTTCCACCTGGCCGGTGATCTGGTCGGTTTTGACGCCATCCACAAGCAGTCTCACCCCTCCTTCGCCCAGGCGCTGGAAACCGCCATGGTGTGCGAGATCCCGTTCGATGTGCTCGACGACCTCTCAGGCAAGATGCCCAAACTGCGCCAGCAGATCATGCGCCTGATGAGCAACGAGATCATGGGCGACCAGGAGATGATCCTGCTGCTCTCCAAAAAGAACGCCGAAGAGCGCCTCGCTGCCTTCCTGCACAATCTCTCGGTTCGTTTCTCCGAACGCGGCTTCTCCGCCAAGGAGTTCCGCCTCTCCATGACCCGTGGGGACATCGGCAACTACCTCGGTCTCACCGTCGAGACCATCAGCCGCCTGCTGGGTCGTTTCCAGAAATCCGGTCTCATCAGCGTCAAAGGCAAATACATTACGGTACTGGACAACGTTGCCTTGGGCGTCATGGCCGGAGCCACTCGTCCTCCCTGCGGTTAATGCCCGTTTATTCCCTTTTTTGCCGGATCGGATCACCCTGAAATTTGATCCGGCACACCTTCCCGTCTCCCCCCTTGGACTAAGCTGTAATAGCTAAAGAGTTGCCATCATTGGCCTTTTTGCCAAGGAGGAGAACATGGTCAAGTACCGAAACATTCTGGTGGTGATCAATCCCGAGGAGGAGCGCCAGATCGCGCTCGAGCGCGCGGTCAAGGTCGCCGAGCTGGATGAGGGCGCCCAGCTGACCCTGCTCCTGACGATTTACGACTTCTCTTACGAGATGACCGCCATGCTCTCGGCAGACGAGCGGGAAGAGATGCGCCATGGTGTCATCGCCCAGCGTCGGGAGTGGCTCGACGAGATCCTCACTCCCTATCGGGCCAGAGGACTGGAATGCGAAGTGAAAGTGCTCTGGCACAACCGTCCCTTCGAGTGCGTCATTCAGGAAGTGCTGGAACAGCGTCACGATCTGGTCGTCAAGGCTACTCACAAGCACTCCTTCCTGCAAACCTTCATCTTCACCCCCACCGACTGGCACCTGCTGCGCAAATGCCCCTGTCCGGTTCTGCTGGTAAAAGAAGGGCACTGGCAACGGGGGGGCAACCTGATTGCCGCCATCAACTGCTCGAGCGATGACAAGGAGCAGAAGGTGCTCAACGAGCGGATCACCCGCGAGGGGATCGCCATCGCCGAGCTGCTTGGTGCCAGTCTCTATCTGGTCAACACCTACCCGGGCACCCCGGTCAATGTCGCCATCGAACTGCCAGAGTTCGATCCCAACGCCTACAACGATGCCATTCGCAAACACCATGAAGATCTGTTGCGGGAGCATGCCGATCAGTTCGGCATCAACCACATGTGGACCAAGGTGGCGGAAGGCTTGCCGGAGGAGGTGCTGCCGGACATGGCGGACGATCTGAATGCCACCCTGATGATCATGGGGTGCGTCGGTCGTACCGGCCTCTCTGCCGCCCTGCTCGGCAACACCGCCGAGCACGTGGTGGACAGGCTCAACTGCGACATTCTCATCCTCAAACCCGACGATTACAGCTGCCCTGTGGATGACAGGCGTCATCCTGCATAAGCGTTTCTTGCCCTCCCCCGGGACATGGCTATAATAAGCCGCTTATTTTTGTCCCGGGTTTGAGGCCATGCGAGAAGAGCTTAACGCCAAAGAGAAATACAGTTTCAACAAGCTGCAGAAACGCCTGCGGCGCAACGTGGGCCAGGCCATCGCCGACTTCAACATGATTGAAGAGGGTGACAAGATCATGGTCTGCCTGTCTGGCGGCAAGGACAGCTTTGCCATGCTCGACATCCTGATGAGCCTGAAGGCCAGCGCCCCCATCCATTTCGATCTGGTGGCCGTCAACCTGGATCAGAAGCAACCCGGCTTCCCCGAGCACGTGCTGCCCGAATACCTGAGCACTCTCGGCATCGACTTCAAGATCGTGGAAGAAGATACCTACTCCATCGTCAAGGAGAAGGTACCGGAGGGCAAGACTACCTGCGCGCTCTGCTCCCGCCTGCGCCGCGGCATTCTGTATCGCACCGCCCAGGAGCTGGGCTGTACCAAGATCGCCCTTGGCCATCACCGTGACGACATCCTCGAGACCCTGTTCCTCAACATGTTCTACGGTGGCAAGCTCAAATCCATGCCCCCCAAGCTGGTGAGCGACGATGGCAAGAACGTGGTGATCCGCCCCCTGGCCTACTGCAAGGAGAAAGATCTGGTGCGCTATGCCGAGGTCAAGGCCTTCCCCATCATCCCCTGCAACCTGTGCGGCTCCCAAGAAAACCTGCAGCGCCAGGCCATCAAACAGATGATGCAGGAGTGGGATCGCCGCTTCCCGGGTCGTCTCGAAACCATGTTCACCGCCATTCAGGACGTGATCCCGAGCCACCTGCTCGATCACCAGCTGTTTGACTTCAAGAACATCAACCGTGACTCCGGCATCATCGACGGTGGCGACAAGGCATTTGATCCGCCCGAGCTGCCCAAGGCGCCGCTGCTGGACATCGACGAGATGGACATGCTGGACGTGATTGAGGTGCGCTAAGCCCCGTCACCCACAGAAAAGGAGCGCCAGGCGCTCCTTTTTTCATTCTGGCAATCTGCGGACTCGGGTCGCTACCCCTTGTGCAGCCAGGGGGTCAGGCGCAGGATCTCCCCTTGCAGTTGCAGCTTGCCCTGGGCAAACCCCTTCAGCTGCGCATTGCTGAGCAGCAGTTGCCCCTGCTGCCAGGAGACGGCCTCCTGACGGGCACCCTCCACAAGGTAGGCTGTGCCTGCGGGCGCCACCATGGAGATCCGCACCCCTTCCATCTTGGGCAGGAAATACTGGCCGACCATGCCGGCCATCTTGTCGAGCAATCGCTGCATCTGCTGCTGGCGCGAGACGAGCTCGGCCAGCGGCACCTCGGGTGTGGCGGGGGCGTCGGCCATCACCTGTACCGACAGATCGCAGGCAGCATGGGCCTCGGTGAGCCCCACCACCACGATCGCCTTGTCGAGGTTGAGATCTTCGTCATAGGGCAGACGCAGTTCGCCATCGACCGTGACCTCGGCGGGCACATCCCTGTCCGGGGTCGAGACCCGGGCCGAGGTGAGACCGCAGCGCCGACCATTTTGTTGACTGGCCAGATAAAAGCCCAGTCTGGCGTGGCCAAATTGCCCCTTGGCGAAGGTCTTCATCTGGCTGTAGAAAGTGCCGTAGTCGAGTTCAAGGGACGGCTCAGCCTGTCCCAGCATGGGTACCAGCAGAAGCGCCGCCATCCCGTATCGCTTGTTCATATGCCATCCTTTTGCATCATGCTCCGGGCGGGTCGACACCGGCTGACCCCCTGGTATCCCGTTATGCGTTGAAATGATCCGGGCCCTGCCCGTCGTTGCCACTGGCAACCTCGGTCACTTCGACTGCCACCCCACACAGATCCCGGTAGAGAATGCCCTTGCAGTTGAAGTAGAGCGGCGCCACCCAGATAAGTCCCAGCCCCATGGGGATGAGCGCCAGGAAGAAGAGTGCCAGCATGACCCCGTGCAGCAGCACTATGCTGGGCCAGCCCCGGGCAAAGAGCTTGAGGGAGACCAGAATGGCCTGAGCCGGGGAAAGACCGCGCTCCAGCACCAGAGGTACGGTAAACACCATCCCCATGCCCACCAGGGCGGAAGGGATGAAGGCCAGCATCACCGGCACGCCCAGCAGCTCGAACAGGGGGCCAAACAGGCTGGTGATGAGGCTGCCGAGCAGACTCAGGCTGCCCAGGCGCAGGAAGTGGCGGAAGAAGTCGAATACCTGGCTCGGCCGGGCGCGCACCCCCACCGACTGCTGCAACCCCAGCATGTCGAGGGAGGAGGTCATGGGTGACATGATCACCGTGACCAGCAGGCTCAGGATCAGGGTCATATCCATATCCCCTCCTTCACGGGCGACATAGGGCGTCAGCAAGGTATTGCTCAGCAGGATCCAGATTGCCATGACCCCGGCGATGGCCAGCGCCAATCCGAAACCGGTGCGACGAGTCTGTTGCCACCCCTCTTTCAACACCCCTTGCAGGTCCAGACGATATCCCTGGCTGAGGGACTGTTCGAGGGTTCCACCGATCCGCATTCTATTACTCAATTGACTGTCCAACATTCACTGACGACTGATCCAAGGTGGCACATTATAGCGGTTTGAACCGGCATGCGTAGCCGTTTTTCCTGTTATCTTCCGTTCAGAAAGCCATTGATACCAAAGGCCTTGCAGCCCTTCTTGATGAGGTTCCCCTCACCCTTGGCCCCTCTGTCCAACGGGGGTAGGATGATGGCGCGCGCTGGCGAACGAGATGTCCACTGGCTCTTCTCTCTCACACAAGGAAAATTGTCATGTCCGAACTGACGCTCTATCTTGCCCCCGGTACCTGTGCCATGGCGGTGCGCATCGCTCTGGTGGAGGCCGGTGCCCCTCACCTTGTCAAGCGCCTGGATCTGGCCGCTGGTGAACAGCGCAGCCCCGACTACCTCGCCATCAATCCCAAGGGGCGAGTCCCGGCACTGGTGACGGAGCATGGCGTGCTGACCGAAACACCGGCTCTGCTGCTCTACGTGGCCCAGCGTTTTCCTAACGCCGGGCTGGCCCCATTGGATGACCCCTTCCTCCTGGCCAGGATGCAGGAGGTACACAGTTTCCTCGTCTCCACCGTCCATGTCGCCCATGCCCATGGACGCCGTCCCGGCCGCTGGGCCGACGATGAACAGGCCATGGCTGCCATGCAGGCCAAGATGCCCCAGAACATGCGCGATGGCTTTGACCAGATTGAGCGCCACTATCTGGCCGGCCCCTGGGTACTGGGGGAGCGCTTCAGCCTGGCCGACATCTACCTCTTCGTGATTGCAGGCTGGCTCGAGAGCGACGGGGTTGCCATCAGCGAGTTTCCCAAGGTGGCGGATCACTATCAGCGCATGCTGGCCCGCCCCGCAGTGCAGGCGGCGCTCGCCCTCTGAACTCCTCGCGCCGGGTACGCCTTTTTGTACGGGCAACATCCGGCGACGCCTCTCAGACGGGTGCTCTTCTGGCACCCGTTTCTTCTGAAATTGCCCTGTCACTGAGATCGTTTTCACATTTTCGTCATCACTGCCTAGACCCGTTAACGGTTAACACCTATCTTTCGCCCTAATGACGCAACCGGTTGCGTAACCGATTGCCCAACTCAATATCCATATGCGGTCCCAGGCCGCCGAGGTGCTGTATGAAACGAGGCAAGCTGCTCAATGCTCCCTTAAGCGCGCTGGTCGCGCAGATGGGCCACACCGACGAGATCACCGTCTGCGACGCTGGCCTGCCCATTCCGGCAGGCCCCGAGCGCATCGATCTGGCGCTGATGGCGGGGACGCCGAGCCTTGAAACCGTGCTGACCGCCTTGCTCACCGACCTGGTGGTGGAGAAGGTGATCATGGCAAGCGAGATCAAGGCGATCAGCCCCGCCACCCATCAGGCGCTGGTGGATCAGCTGGAGGCGCACGCCGCGGCTCAAGGCAAGCCCATCACCATCGAGTACTGCCTGCACGAAGCGTTCAAGGCTCGCTCCCGCCAGAGCAAGGCGATCGTGCGCAGCGGCGAGGTGACTCCCTACGCCAACCTGATCCTCTGCGCCGGTGTGGCGTTTTAAGCCTCTTCAAGGAAGCTGCAAATGAGCACAACCTCCCCCCTCTCACCCATTCTGGAGCTGACCGGGATCGTCAAAACCTTCCCCGGGGTACGCGCCCTCGACGAAGCGGGTCTTCGGGTCTATCCGGGCCAGGTGATGGCCCTGCTCGGCGAAAATGGCGCTGGCAAGTCGACCCTGATGAAGGTGCTGACCGGCATCTACCAGGCCGATGCGGGCAGCATCAGCTATCGCGGCCAGCCGGTTCACTTCAAGGGCCCCCGCGACTCCCAGGATCAGGGGATCAGCATCATCCACCAGGAGCTGAACCTGCTGCCGGAATTGTCGATTGCCGCCAACATCTTCCTCGGCCGCGAACCGCGCACCCGTTTTGGCAGCATCGACCACAAGCAGCTGCGCGAACGGGCCAGCACCCTGCTGGCGCGACTTGGCGTCAAGCATGGGCCGGATACCCGACTCGGGGATCTCTCCATCGGCGAACAGCAGATGGTGGAGATCGCCAAGGCGCTGTCGTTCGATGCCTGCGTCATCATCATGGACGAACCCACCGATGCGCTGACCGATACCGAGACCGAGCAGCTGTTCAAGGTTATCCGCGAGCTGCGTGAGCAGGGGTGCGGCATCGTCTACATCTCCCACCGCCTGAAAGAGATCTTCGAGATCTGCGATCGGGTCACCGTGCTGCGGGATGGCAAGTGGATCGGCGAGAAGGCGGTGAGCGATCTCGATGAAGACAGGATCATCGAGATGATGGTGGGTCGCCGACTGGAAGAGCAGTACCCGCGCCTGGTGCGCGAGCTTGGCCCGGTCAGCCTGCAGGTGAAAGATCTGGCCGGCCCCGGCGTGCGCGGGGTGAGCTTCTCCCTGCGTCAGGGTGAAATTCTGGGCTTCAGCGGCCTGATGGGGTCCGGGCGTACCGAGCTGATGAAGCTCATCTACGGTGCCAGCCCCATCAGCGCCGGTGACATTACTGTGGATGGCCACGCACTGGTCCCCAAGAGCCCGGCCGATGGCCTGGCCGCCGGCATCGCCTATATCTCCGAGGATCGCAAGGGCGACGGCCTGGTGCTGGAGCTGTCGGTGCGCGAAAACATGAGCCTGTGCGCCCTCGGCGAGTTCATTCGTGGCGGCAAGATTGACGGTCAGGCCGAGCGCCAGGCGGTAGGGGACTATGTGCGTCTGTTCAACATCAAGACCCCGAGTCAGGATCAGCTGATCAAGCTCCTCTCCGGCGGCAACCAGCAGAAGGTGGCCATCGCCAAGGGGCTGCTGACCCGGCCCAAGGTGCTGATCCTGGATGAGCCGACCCGCGGCGTCGATGTCGGCGCCAAGAAGGAGATCTATCAGCTCATCAACCAGTTCAAGAAGGAGGGGATGAGCATCATCCTGGTCTCCTCCGAGATGCCGGAAGTGCTCGGCATGAGTGATCGCATCCTGGTGATGCACGAAGGGCGCATCAGCGCAGAATTCAACACCCGCGATGCCAATCAGGAGAAGCTGATGGCAGCGGCAGTCGGTAAACAGTGGCAAGCAGAGCAAGAGGCAGCACAATGACAACCCAAACCCTTTCCCGCCGCGGCGTCATGAGCAAGGCCTGGTGGATCGAGAACAAGTCCCTGGTCGCGCTGCTGGTGCTGATCGGCGTGGTCTCCTTCCTAAGCCCCAACTTCTTCACCGCCGACAACCTGCTCAACATCCTGCGCCAGACATCGGTCAACGCCATCATGGCGGTCGGCATGACGCTGGTCATCCTCACCGCCGGCATCGATCTGTCGGTCGGCTCGGTACTGGCCCTGTGCGGCGCCCTGGCCGCCACCATGGTGGCCATGGAGCTGCCCATCGGCCTGGTGATCCCCCTCACCCTGGGGGCCGGCGCCCTGCTTGGCAGCGTCAGCGGCCTTATCATTGCCAAGGGCAAGGTACAGGCCTTCATCGCCACCCTGGTCACCATGACCGCCCTGCGCGGCGTCACCATGGTCTACACCGAGGGGCGCCCCATTTCCACCGGCTTCAGTGACGGCGCCGATCACTTCGCCTGGCTCGGGACCGGCTACCTGCTGGGTCTGCCGGTGCCCATCTGGCTGATGGCCATCGTCTTCCTGCTGGCCTGGTATCTGCTCAACCACACTCGCCTGGGCCGCTACATCTATGCCCTCGGCGGCAACGAATCGGCCACCCGCCTCTCCGGTATCAATGTGGATCGGGTCAAGCTCGCGGTGTATGGTCTGTGCGGCATGCTGTCGGCACTGGCCGGGCTCATCGTCACATCCCGCCTCTCCTCCGCCCAGCCCACTGCCGGCATGGGGTACGAGCTGGATGCCATCGCCGCCGTGGTGCTGGGGGGCACCAGCCTGATGGGGGGCAAGGGCCGCATCATGGGAACCCTGATCGGTGCCCTCATCATCGGCTTCCTCAACAATGCCCTCAACCTGCTCGACGTCAGCTCCTATTACCAGATGATCGCCAAGGCCAGCGTGATTTTGCTTGCCGTGATGATCGATAACAAAAGCAACCGTTAACAAGCCACGCCACACACAAGGAATGAAATGATGAAAAAGCTCAATACCCTGCTCGCTGCCGCCATCATGTCCGTGCTGGGCACCGCCCAGGCCGCGGATCACACCCTGGCGATGGTGGTCTCCACCCTCAACAACCCCTTCTTCGTCACCATGAAGGAGGGCGCCGAAGCCAAGGCCAAGGAGCTTGGCTACGAGCTGGTGGTGCTGGACTCCCAGAACGACCCGGCCAAGGAGCTCTCCAACGTGGAAGATCTCACCGTGCGCAAGGTCAATGCCATCCTGATCAACCCGACCGACTCCGAAGCGGTGGGCAACGCCATTCGCCTGGCCAACAAGGCGAACATCCCGGTGCTGACCCTGGACCGCGGCGCAGCCCAGGGTGACGTCAAGGCCCACATCGCCTCCGACAACGTGGCCGGTGGCAAGCTGGCTGGCGACTTCATCGCCGAGAAGCTGGGCAGCGGTGCCAAAGTGATCCAGCTCGAAGGGATCGCAGGTACCTCCGCCGCCCGTGATCGCGGCGAAGGCTTCGCCCTGGCGGTCACCGCCAACAAGCTGCAGGTGCTGGCCTCCCAGCCCGCCGACTTTGACCGCACCAAGGGTCTGAACGTCATGGAGAACCTGCTGGCCGCCCATCCGACCGTGCAGGCAGTGTTCGCCCAGAACGACGAAATGGCGCTGGGTGCCATCCGCGCCGTGCAGGCCGCCGGCAAAGAGGTGATGATCGTGGGCTTTGACGGCACCGACGATGGCAAAGCCGCCGTGGCCAAGGGTAAACTGGCCGCCACCGTGGCCCAGCAGCCCGCCCTCATCGGCGCCATCGGCGTGGAAACCGCCGACAAGGTGCTCAAGGGTCAACCGGTAGAAAAATCCATCCCGGTACCGCTGCAAATCGTCAACAAGTAAGTTGACGGGGGGAGGCTCGCCTCCCCTCTCTTTTTCCGCCAGTGCCGCCTGGTCTGGGCCCACCCAGACCAGGATGTACTCAACCAAGGGTGATAGGAATGAATCGTCTCGTAGTCCTCGGCAGCGTGAATGCGGATCATGTGCTGCGCGTTCCCCACTTTCCCCGCCCCGGTGAAACTCTGACCGGCCACAGCTATCAGGTGGTGCCCGGCGGCAAGGGCGCCAACCAGGCGGTGGCCGCCGCCCGCCTCGGTGCCCCAGTCTCCTTCATCGCCCGCATCGGTGATGATGCCATCGGCCACCAGATGAAAACCGGGTTTGCCAACGACGGCATCGATGTCAGCGCCGTCGAACTCGACCCCAGGCTCCCCACCGGCATCGCCATCATCTATGTGAGCGACGAGGGGGAGAACAGCATCGGCATCTCCGCCGAAGCCAATGGCGCCCTCACCCCGACCGTGGTGCAAGGTCACGAGGCGATGATCGCCGCCGCCCACACCCTGCTGCTGCAACTGGAAGTGCCGCTCGAGAGCGTGCAGGAAGCGGCCCGTCTGGCCCGTGCCCACGGCACCCGGGTGGTGCTCAACCCCGCCCCCGCGCGCCCGCTCTCAAGGGATCTGCTGGCGCTGGTGGATCTCATCACCCCCAACCAGACCGAGGCCGAGCTGCTGACCGGCGTCAAGGTCACCGACGAAGCGAGCGCCCGGGAGGCTGCCGCCCGCTTCCACCAGATGGGCATCGGTGAGGTGATGATCACCCTGGGGTCCCAAGGGGTCTATTGCAGCAAGGGGCAGCAACAGGCGCTCATGCCGGGTTTTCGGGTCAAGGCGGTGGATACCACGGCGGCCGGGGATACCTTCAACGGCGCCTTCCTGGCGGCCGAGCTCGCCGGCGCCGACTTTGACGCGGCCGTGCGTTTTGCCCACGGGGCGGCGGCACTCTCCGTCACCCGGTTTGGTGCCCAGAGCTCCATCCCGAGCAAGCAGGAGGTCGATGCCTTCCTGCTTGAACAAACTGCGCAGGGGCACTGATGGCCAATATCAAGGAGGTGGCCGCGCTGGCGGGGGTGTCGACCACCACCGTCTCCCACGTCATCAACGAGACCCGCTTCGTCGCCGAAGAGACCCGGGAGCGGGTCTTCGCGGCCATGCGCGATCTCAACTATGCCCCGAGCCTGGTGGCCCGCAGCCTCAAGGTAAAGGAGACCAACAGCATCGGCATGCTGGTCACCACCTCCAGCAACCCCTTCTTCGCCGAGGTGGTGCGCGGGGTGGAGCGCTACTGCTTCGAGCAGGGTTACAACCTGATGCTGGGCAACACCGAAGGACAGGCCGAGACGGCGCTCTCCTACCTCAAGATGATGCTCAGGAAACGGGTCGACGGCCTGCTCATCATGTGCAGCGAAGGGCAGCAGGAGGTGTTCAACCAGCTCGACTGGCTCAAGAGCCTGCCGGTCGTGGTGATGGACTGGGGCATGGAGAACGGCGAGGTGGATCTCATCGCCGACAACTCCCATCGTGGCGGCTACCTGGCAACCCGCCATCTGCTGGGCCTGGGTCACACTGCCATCGGTTGCATCACGGGCCCCCACAGCCGCGCCCCGGCCAACCAGCGCCAGGCGGGTTTCGAGCAGGCGATGCAGGAGGCCGGGCTCACCGTCAATCCGGGCTGGATCCAGGAGGGAGACTTTGACTGCGCCAGCGGCGCCGCCGCCATGACCCGCCTGCTGGCACTGCCAGAGCGTCCCACCGCGCTGTTTGTCTGCAACGACATGATGGCCATGGGGGTCATCAGTGCCGCCCATCAGGCGGGGCTGGTGATCCCCCGCGATCTCTCCATCGTCGGCTATGACAACGTGGCGCTGGCCCAGTTCATGTCCCCCCCGCTCACCACGGTCAATCAACCGAAAGAGGAGCTGGGCCGCCTCGCTGTCACCCGACTGCTGGCGCGCATCAACGGCGAGCCCATCGCAAACCGCATGATCACCGTGGATCCTGACCTGGTGATCAGACACTCCTGCGCTCCCTTTTTCTCACCGAACAGCAAACCAGTTTAAGTGCCAGCAAGCAGCAGAAGGGCGGCCATGAGCCGCCCTTCTGTGTATTGTCTCCTTGGCATCGGCCCCGGACTGCACAAGCCACCACTCAACTCAGCTTGAGATCATCCTCTTGCTGCGCCTCTCCCCGGGGAGCCAGGCGCAGCAGCCCCAGCGCCGTTGCCAACGGCTGGAGCAGCGCCTCGTACCCGGAGGGGGCTGGCAGCCAGTAGCGAATTGGCCAGCCCGCTTGCAGCAGTTCGGGGGCGCTGCTGCCAAGCTCGCTCAGCGCCAGCATGCAGCCACACTCGCGCATCTTCTCAAGCAGGGTGGCATCCGGTATCAGCGCAGGCAATGCCAGGATCAGCCACCCCTGTGGCAAGGGGGGCAGGCTCGCCAGCAGAGGGGCCAGCTGGGCAGGCTGATGAAGCCTTACCAGCAAGGTGCCACTGCATGGCTCTTCTGTCAGCCATCGCGCCATCACGGGCCCAAGGACACCACGCTCCTGCATCCAGCCCACATCACAGGGCTGCTGGCTCACCCGCCAGCGCAGGCTGACCACCGTCACCGGCACGCCCTGCTCGTCTCTCATCGGCTCGCAGAGGGTCTCCAGGGGTGAAGGGGCGGCCCCCGCCAGCCATTCCCGCAGTTGGTGCAGCTGCCGCTGGGCCATGTGGAGGTCAGCCTTCATCGCACTCTGATACCACACCAGGGTGGTCCCCTCACGCTTGGCCTCGTTCAATGCCAATATGGCCTGCTCCAATAGCTCATCGGCATCCTCGCCACCCTCGCACCTGGCCACTCCGAAGCGACACGCCAGATCAAAGCTGCTTTCCCGGGTCACGAACTCAAACTGCAACAGGCTCACCATGGCGGCCATGCGGGAATCGAGATCTCCCTCTTCGTCGTCCAGCACCACGGCGAACTCATCGCCCCCCAGCCGGTACGCACGGCCGGGGCATGCCTGACGCAACCGGGCCGCAACGGCCTGCAACAGGCGATCACCAACCTGGTATCCGAGCAGATCATTGACCTGCTTGAACCGCTTCAGATCCAGCACCGCCAGCGCCTGGACCCGATCTTGCAGCAGGGATTGCCTGAGCTGCCCCTGCAAGGCCCGGCGGTTGCCAAGCCGGGTCATGGGATCGAGCAGGGAGAGGCGACGATTCTGCAGATTGGTTCGAATGAGGGCAAAGACCAGCACACAGCCCATCACCAGCAGGATCAACTGCCAGATCTGGATCCAGAACAGGCTCTGCCGCAACTGGTTGAGGGAGGCTTCCCGCTCCTGGCCGGAAAGGATCTGATCCCCAATCTGCTCCACCTGATGGATCAAACCGGTCAGCCGGACGAGGGCAAGATCGAGGGCTTTCCCCCTCTTCAGCTCCCCGGACTGCATCTGGGGATCCAGCCCCTTGAGTTCGTCAAAGAGCCGTTCAAGCACCTCCCCCAACCCATGCCTCGCTCGCGCATCGGCGGTCTCGGTACTAATCAGGAACACATCCAGCCGGTTCCACAGCAGGTCGTAATCCAGGCTCAGGGCCGCCATGTCGAGCGCCCCGGCACGGTAGAGGCGCACATCATAGAGAAATCGCTGGGACTCCTGCATTACCTGGCTGATGTTCCAGTGGGTGTTGCGGTAGAACATGTCAACGAGCTGCTCGTGCCGACTCTGCAGCAGCAGCCCCCAGAGGGACGAGAAGAGAAACAGCAGGGAAATGGCTGCAAGCAGCAGGTTATCTCGCTGGCGTCGCGTCACGGGACAACCTCGATGCGGATCACCTGCCAGACCATGTTGTTGTGGATGGCGGACACATCCATGTCGGGATGGGCCGAGAGGGGGACCAGCAGCCAGAGCGGCCCTTTATTGCGACGGGTGAGCGGTTTGTCATCCTGGTAACGCACCAGGGTCAGCGGCACCTTGGCAAACAGGGAGAGATCGACCCGCTGCTGGTAGCCATTGAGTGCGGCGACATCAATGGCGCTGGCACTATCCACCTGCTGCGCCGCCAGCACGCTCTTCAGGGTCGGGCCACGATAGCGGTGAGTGCCGAGGGTCCAGGGCGTCGCCGTCTCGAACTCCACTTGTGGCAAGGCGGCCAACGCCGCCTCATCCAGGGTGATTTCCCGCTTATCCGGCAGGATCAGTTGCAATAGCGAAGAGGAGGAAGCCTGGGTACCGAACGAGAAAAGCACCAGCAGGAGAGAGGCCATCCCGCGCATTGGAAAGTTCATGACATGTTGTGCCAGCTGCATCTTGAAGTTAGGTGTCAGTGTGGCGATTTCAGTGGGTCAATGCAACTGTGTGAAAAATCAATAATTATGGGCCCCGCATCTCCATCCAGTTATGTCCCTCGACGGTGAGAGGCTGATGCACACCGCAACTTTGCAGGAGTTCATCCACAAAAGCGGGCACCAGCAAGGAAGCCGGACCATAACGTTTTTCATCGAACTGGCTGCCCACTTCGCTCGGCTCCAGATTGAGCTCCACCGTATGGGCACCGTTCAGGCCGGCCTCATGGACGAATCCGGCGGCAGGGTAGACCGCCCCGGAGGTCCCGATGGAGATGAAGAGATCGCACTGGGCCAGGGCCGAGTAGATGCGGTCAAGCCCGAGGGGCATCTCCCCGAACCAGACCACATGGGGGCGCAGCGGGTGGGGAAACTGGCAGCAGGAACACAGCTCTTCCTGATGGAGATCCCCGCGCCACTCGATCACCTGACCCGAGCCCGGGCAGCGGGCCTTGAGCAACTCGCCGTGCATGTGGATGAGGTTCTTGCTGCCGGCACTCTCGTGCAGGTTGTCGATGTTCTGGGTGACCAGGGTGACGCGCCCCGGCAGCAGGCGCTCCAGCCGGGCCAATGCATAGTGGGCCGGATTGGGGTGGATCTCGGCGCGCTGCAACTGATGGCGCCGCGCATTGTAGAAACGTTGTACCAGTTCGGGATCCCGCGCATAGCCTTCAGGGGTGGCCACGTCCTCCACCCTGTGCTCTTCCCACAGGCCATCACAGGCCCGGAAGGTCTTGATACCGGATTCGGCCGAGATGCCGGCACCGGTGAGGATCACGATATGTTTGGCTGACTGCACCATGGTTGTTCTCCTCCAACGGGTAACAGGCTGACCTTAGCACAGGAGCAAGAAGCGGCCCATTCGCCCTTGGTCTTAGGCCGATGGAAGCACAAAGCTCGCCATGGGCGCGAGATCCAGCCTGGCAAAGACCATCTCCCGTCCTGTCACCAGGGTAAGCGGCAACCCGAGCCCCTTGAGCAGAGCCAGCATGGGGCGATTCTGGCCGAGCACTTCCGCCGTCCACTCCCGGATCCCCTCCCCGTATGCCAGCCGCGCAAGCGCCAGCAGGATGCGACGCCCGGCGCCGCGATGCTGAAAATGATCCGCGACGATGCAGGAGAACTCGGCCCTGTCCGGGTGCAGGCGCCGGCGCACGGACTGGGCCATGGCAAGCGGCGCCCCCAGCTCGTCGGTCAGCAGCAATCCTATCTGGGGTTCTCTGGGGTAGTCGAGAAAGAAGGCGAGCTGCTCGGCCGTCGCAGGCTGCTTGGCCCGCATGAAGCGCAAATAGACGCTCTGCTCGCTCAGGGCGTCATAGGCCGCGCTTATTCGCTCCGGGTCGCTGCCCGCCAGCTCCTGCAAGCGGCAAGTGAGCCCCCCCACCACCATCGTCATCGGCAGGGCGGCCCGTGAGGCGGGAGCCGTCCAACCCGACATTCCCTGCCACAAGCGCGGCTCATCGAGCGGCCAGCAAAGATAGCGAGCCATTCACCAGCGCCCTGCCACGCCGCGATCCTGCCACTGGGCGGCATCCTGCAGGTTGAAGGGGTCGTCGAGGTAGAGCGCGATGCCAAGCTCCCGGGAGCGCTGGATGAAGCGGGCCAGCAAGGAGTCGGCCGCCATCGCCTCCAGCTCGGGCAGCAGGTGTTGCCCGAGTAGCAGGGATTGCAACGGCAGACGCTCGATGAGATCAAACGGCAGGTGCTGGGCATGATCGAGCAGCAGCGCGAGTCTGGCCCCCGCGAGGCTCGCCTGCAGTACCAGGGCGAAACGGTCCGCCTGGCTCAGCAGGTGATCCCGTCGGTGGATGACCAGGGTCAGCTCGCCTGCTTCTCGTCCATGCTGCTCGAGCCAGAGCTTGAGCGGTTCCCAGTGAGGGGAAAGGCCGCTCAGGCTCAGCCAGATCGGCAGCGTGCAGGAGGCCGCATCTGCCAGCAGCCCAAGCTGTCCTCTCGCCTCTCCCTGCCAGCTACGCACGGTGCGCTTGAGCCCGCCCAGCCTGCGCTGACGCTGGGGGCCAAGATAGAGCATCTTGAGCAGACGCAGCAGATCGTCGCTTTGCAGCGGCTTGGCCAGGGCGGCCAGCACGTTGAAACCCGCATCGTGCAGGAGACGCCGGGCGCCGTCTATCAGGGTCTGATCATGAGCGGAGAGCAGGATGATGGGCAGACCGCTGTGGCGATACTGGGGATGGCTCATCAGCAGACTGATGGCATCCTGCTCCGCCAGGCTGAGATCACAGATAAGCAATCTCACGCCCCCCTCTTCCAGCGCCTTGAGGCACCCTTCTCCATCCTGAACCCAGTGGCAGGGCAACCCCAGTCCCTGGATCTCCTGCTGAATGCAGGCTCCCTGGAAGGGGTGATCTTCGAGCAGCAGGATCTGGCACTGGGCGAGCCAGGCACGCCACCCCTGTTCCCGTGCCTGCAACCCCTCGAGCCAGGGGTCGCTGAGGCGATAGATCCCCGCCCCGGGAGCCAGCAGATGAGGCAGATAGTCGGCCCCCTGATGAGAGGCAGGATCAAACAGGGCGATGGCCCCGGCGGCAAACAGCCCTTCCCATTGCCAACCGGCATCGGGTCGGGTGCGGTGCAGATTGGCATAGGCCGGCAGGCCCGCCCCCTTGACCGCCTGATGGGAGACGGCGTCCAGGGCATAGACGCTGACCGGGTAAAACGTTGGCTCCTGGCTGTCATCAGACTCCAGCAAGGCCATCAACTCTTCATCTGTGATGATCATGTCATGCTCTCTCGCCCAGTTGTCGGCAGACCTCTTCCACGCACTGCCTCAAGGCGGCTGCAAGGGGATGTCCGGGGGCCTCCTGCCAACGGTCGATCACCTCTACCAAGGGGGTAGCCCCCACCATTTTGGCGGCCCCCTTCATCTTGTGTAAAGCCGTATTGAGGGCCTTCTCGTCCCCTTGTGTGACACACCGCTCAATGTCGGCCAGATCCTGGTGAACCGATGCCAGATAGATGTCTACGAGGGCCGGGCTGAGGGACACGGGCAGGGAAAGGGCTGCCGTTGGCTGCGGTGCCTTCCCCCCGTCATGGGGGCCAAAGACGGTACGAAGCAGTACGGCCAGATCCCTGAGCAAGACGGGTTTGTCCAGATGGCCCTGACAGCCGCATTCCGCCAGTCGCTGCGCCGCCTGCTCGCTGAGATCGGCGGTGATGACGTAGACGGGTAGATGCTGCCAGCGTTCATCGGCGTGCAATTGCCTGCAGAGCTCGGCGCCGTCCATCACCGGCATCTGCAGGTCCGTCAACACCAGATCCACCGACTCCGATTGCAGGATGTCCAGTGCCAGACGGCCATTGGCCGCGCTCAATACCCGGGCACCCAGCTGCCCCAGCTGCATGCTGATCAGCATTCTGTTCACTTCGTGATCTTCCACCAGCAACACCCGCCTGCCTGCCCCCGGCAGATCCGTGATCTCCTCGGCGCCACGGACGAGTCTGGGTTGCAGCAGGCTGACCACGGAGCCCGGGATCCAGGGTTCCCCCTGCCAGTACCAGGCGCGCAAGCCCCCATCGTCCTGCATGGCCCCAAGGCAAGGTGCAGCCGGGTCCTCGGCCACGCCAAACGCTGCGAGCCAGGCCCGCATATATTCGAGCTCCCCGGGCAACAGTTGCAGGGAGACCGTCTTGACGCGCGGTTGCCAGGGCGCCTTCTCCTGCGCATGTCTGAGGGGCAAGGAACAGAGGAAACGGCTGCCCCCGCGAGCCAGAGGTTCGACCCGGATCTCGCCCCCCATCTGTTCCATCAGCTGGCGGCAGATGGCCAGCCCAAGCCCGGTCCCCTGGGCTCTGGGCTGGCCAGGCTCCTCCCCTTGCTCGAAGGGCTGGAACAACCGGGGCAACAGCTCGGCACTGATCCCGGGCCCCTCGTCATCCACCCCGCACAAAATCCACTCCCCTTGCCGCCGGGCCCAGAGTACCACCTCTCCCCGCTCGCTGAACTTGATGGCGTTGGAGAGCAGGTTGTGCAGCACCTGTTGCACCCGGTGGGGATCGAGTTCCATCAAGGCGGGCAGCGCCGGGTCGAGCGCCAGGCGCAGCTGCAGATGGCGGGATCGCGCCTTGGACCAGTGCACCGCCGCCACATGCTCGCACAGCTCCACCAGATCCGTGGGCTGCACGGAGAGGCGCAACTGGCGCGTCTCGTTGCGGCTGAAATCGAGCACGTCGTTGAGCAATCCGAGCAGTTCATTGCCCGCCTGTCTGACATGGGCCAGAACCGAGGCCTGCTCTGCATTGAGTTCGGTCTGCTCGAGCCACTCCAGCAGGCCGAGCATGGCGTTCATGGGGGTGCGGATCTCGTGGCTCACGGCGGCCAGGAAGCGCCCCTTGGCAAGCACGGCCTGCTGAGCCTGCTCGTGGGAAAGTTGCAGGGAGTGCTCCTGCTCCACCCTGGCCGTCACATCCTGCACCACCCCGTAGATCCGCCACCCCTCCCCCTGACGGCGCCCCCTGCCGGAAAATTGCAGCCAGCGGGTTCCCTTGGCGGGGTGCTGATAGCGCAGCAGATGGGAGAAAGGTCGCCCGGCTTGCAGCATGGCTAGCATGGGGGCTCGCATCTCGCGCCTGTCCTGATGGGAGATGCGGGTCAGGGTCTCGTTGGGATTGACCCGGATCTGCTGGCTCGCCAGCCCCAACAGCTCGTGACTGCCCCGGCTCACAAACTCCACCCGGGTGATGGCTCCCCCCAGCAGGGTGAATTGCAGCACCACACCGGGCACCGTATTGGTGAGGGCGCGCAGGCGCCGCTCTGCCTGACGCAGCAGGCGGGTACGCTCGCGCAGAGCGCTGATGTCGGAGAGGGCGATAAGATCCCCTGCCGGTGCCTGGGGCCCCAGTCGCAAAGGGATCTGGGCATAGGAGTAGACCTGCTCGTGCAGCGCCAGCTCCCCTTCGGCGCCCTGCAACTGGGGGGCGGGCAGTACCAGATCGGCGGCGTAGCGCGCCTCCATGCGCTTGGCCCGCTTGTTGCGCTTGATCACCTCCCCTTTGTCATTGCGCAAGAACACGGGAACGGGGAGCGCCTGGAAGAGAGACTCCCTGAACTTGCTTTCCAGCGCCAGCGCCTGCTCTACCTTGTGACGCTCGCGGGCCTCCTGGGCCAGTTGCTGGCGGGATCGCCAGACTGACCAGATCACCGCCATGCTGATCAGCAGTGCCAGCAACACGGAGCCAAGCCAGAAACCGTAGCTGACCCCTTCCTGCTGGTTGACCACCAGGCGGCGCCAACGTTGCACCAGCTCGTCTACCTGCCGATCATTGAGGGTCATCAGGCTCTGATCCAGCACCCCTGCCAGGCTGGTCTGTTCCGGCCGGATGGCAAAACCGAGGCCGAAACGCTCCGGCAATTCGGTGATGGTCAGCTCGCTCAACTGGTTGTTTCGAATGGGATATTGGAGCTGATACAACTCCGCTAGCATGGCCTGGGCATCCCCATGCCGCACCGCCGCCAATCCCTGCAGCAGGTTGTCGGTGACCTCCCACTCATGCTGGCCGAACCGGGCAAGCAGGCCGGGATCATAGAGCATTCTCGGGACCACCACCTTGCCACTCACGTCCGAGAGGGAGGCTGGCCCCCTCTTGCTGCGACTGACCAGGGCATAGCGGCTGGTCGCCACCATCCTGGTGAAGTCGAACTCCTTGTTCAGGGCGGCGGACTCCATCAGTCCGACCATCATGGCGGCATCGCCACTGCGCAGCAATGCCAACGCCTCCTCCCGGCTGGCGGCGGGCACAAGCTCGAAGCGCAGTCCCGTCTGCCGACTCACTTCCCTCAAAACGTCCGCACTCCAGCCAATGAGCTCTCCCTGCTGGTTGACGCCGCTGTATGGCATGAAACCGGGATCCGCCACCATCTTGATGGTGTGGGCCTTGCCGACCAGCCAGGCCTGCTCCTTGTCGGTAAAATGCAGGGGATTCACATCCTGCTCACCCTGAGGCAGATACTTGCCCAGATCCCGGTAGAGACTGCCCGGCGGCAAATAGCGGATGGCCGTATCCACCAGCTCCAGCAACTCGGGCTGGTTGCGCATCATCAGCCGGTAGCTGATGACCAGATCGTCGCTGCGAAGACGGCGAAGACGCAGCCCTTCATCCGGGTACTCCCGCATCAGGTAGCGCAGTTGCAGATAATCACCGAGATAGGCGCTGCCCTTGCCGGCCACCAGGGCACCATACCAGTTTTCGGCATCGGTCAGCAGTTGCTGGGATGAACCAGGATAGAGACGCTTCAGGGTCTCCTGGGCCTGCCAGATGGGTGACACCAGAAACTGCGCCTGATCGAGCTCACCCCGATAGAGGATGGCGGACTCCGCTTCCATCATGGCGCGGCTCAGGACGGTATCGATCGAGTTCGACCGGGCAGGCCCGACGTGAGGAATGAGATCGCAGCGCCCGTTCAGCAGATCCTGCGTCATGACTGCCCAGCTCGGCCGCTTCTCGAAGCGCACCGGTACCGGCAACAGCTCTGCCAACCGCGTCATGCGATCGATAAGCAAGCCTCCCTCCGCCTCCAGATAGGGAGGACGTTGCAGGGCCGGGTAACAGAAGGTCAGTCCGGTGAGCGAATCGGCATAAGCCTGGGCACCCGGTGACAGCGGGAGTATGGCGGCACGCAGTGGCAAGGCCAGCAGCGCGCCGGACAACAGAAGGATTTTTATCATCGGAATGGAAAAGCCAGGCGATTGCCTGGCTTTTTGTCACTCGTTGGGTTCAACATTTTCTACCCTGGCCTTGAGCTTCTGGCCGGGCCGGAAGGTCACCACGCGACGGGCGCTGATGGGAATATCCTCCCCCGTCTTGGGGTTGCGTCCGGGACGCTGGTTCTTCTCGCGAAGATCGAAGTTACCGAAGCCGGAAATCTTGACCTGTTCGCCACGCTCGAGCGCCTGTCTGATCTCCTCAAAGAAGGCTTCCACCATATCTTTGGCTTCACGCTTGCTCATCCCGAGCTGGGTGAACAGGTGCTCTGCAATGTCGGCTTTGGTAAGCGCCATAGATCAATCCCTCAAGGATGCATTCAACTCTTCACCGAGGGCCCGCACGACATTGTCCACGGTCTCGGCGATCTCTTTCTCCTCCAGGGTGCGCTGGGTGTCTTGCAACACCAGGCTGATGGCCAGGCTCTTCTTGTCCTCTGCCATACCAGCGCCCTGGTATACGTCGAACAAGTTTATTCCAACTAACTGATTTCCGCCAACTTTTTTAATTACTGCCAGAACGTCGCCTGCCAGGATCTGTCTGTCAACCACCACGGCGATGTCGCGACGGTTGGCCGGGAACTTGGATACTTCGGCAGCAACCGGCACCTTGGCCGGCGTCAGTTTGTCCAGCTCCAGCTCGAACATGACAGCGCGGCTCTTGAGCCCCAGCTTCTTCTCGAGGCTCGGATGGATCACGCCGATGTGGCCGATCACGACGCCATTGCGCAGAATGGCTGCGCTCTGGCCCGGATGCAGGGCACTGTGCTCGGTGCGCTCGAAGGTGAAGGTAGCCCCTTCTGCAGTCAGATCCAGCACCGCTTCCAGGTCACCCTTCAGATCGAAGAAGTCGACGGGACGGGCCTTGACATCCCAGTGCTCGTCCCCCTGGTTGCCGGTGATGATGCCGGCGAGCATGGGTTCCTGACGGATGCCATTCTCGGCATTCTCGTCCTTGATGAAACGCAAGCCCTGCTCGAACAGGCGCACGCGCGGCTGCTGACGGTTCTGGTTGTAGACCACCGCCTGCACCAGACCCGGGAACAGAGAGACGCGCATGGCGGACATCTCGACCGAGATCGGGTTCGGCAGCACGATGGCATCGCTCTGCGGGAACAGGGTCTGCTGAGCCTTGGGATCCACGAAGCTGTAGGTGATCGCTTCCTGGAAACCGCGGTCAACCAGCAGGTCGCGCACCCGCTTCAGGGTCACCTGTCCTTCAGCCTGCTCCACCATCGCGAGGGAGGCGGCGGGTTTGAGGTTCGGGATGTTGTTGTAGCCGTAGATGCGGGCCACTTCCTCGATGAGGTCTTCCTCGATGGCGATGTCGAAACGCCAGGAGGGAGCCAGCGCGGTCCAGCCGTCAGTATCCACGGTTACCTGCATGCCCAGACGAGTCAGAATTTCGACCACCTGCGCATCCGCCACGCTGATGCCGATCACCTTGTCGAGCTTGGTGCGGCGCAGCTTGATGGGGGCAGCCTTGGGCAAATGGGCATCGGATTTGACTTCGATGACCGGACCCGCTTCACCGCCGCAGATGTCCAGCAGCAGACGGGTGGCACGATCCATCACCTTGGCCTGCAGCTCGGGATCCACCCCGCGCTCGAAGCGGTGGGAAGAATCGGTATGCAGACCGTAGGCACGGGCACGGCCGGTGATGGAGAGCGGCGCGAAGAAGGCGCACTCCAGCAGGATGTCGGTGGTGGTCTCGGAGACACCGGTGCGATCGCCGCCGAAGATGCCGGCCATGCAGGCAGGGCCTTTGCCATCGGCAATCACGAGCGTGGTCTCTTTGAGCTTCACCTCGTTGCCATCGAGCAGGGTCATGGGCTCGTCGGCACGGGCGCGACGCACCACCAGTTCCCCTTCAAGCGTCGCCAGGTCGAAGGCGTGCATCGGCTGGCCGTATTCCAGCAGCAGGTAGTTGGTGATGTCAACGATGGCGTCGATGGAACGAATACCGCCACGGCGCAGCTTCTCCTGCATCCAGAGCGGGCTCTGGGCGTGCAGGTTCAGCCCCTTGATGACACGGCCGAGATAACGGGGGCAATCTGCCGGCGCTTCAACCCGGATCGGGAAGGTAGCGTCGATGGTGGCAACGGCTGGTGCCCAGGTCGGCTCGACCACGTCCACGCTGTTGAGCACGCCGATTTCACGGGCCAGACCCGCGATGCCTAGGCAGTCGGCACGGTTCGGGGTCAGATCCACATCGATGCTGACGTCGTTGAGCGCGAGGTATTCACGGATATCGGTTCCGATGGGGGCATCAAGCGGCAGCTCGATGATGCCATCAGCCTCGACGTCGATGCCCAGCTCGCTGAAGGAACAGAGCATGCCGTGGGACGGCTGGCCGCGCAGCTTGGCTTTCTTGATGGTGAAATCACCCGGCAGGGTCGCCCCGACCTTGGCCACGCACACTTTCAGGCCTTGGCGGCAGTTCGGCGCACCGCAGACGATGTCCAGCAGCTCGGCCTCGCCCACATTGACCTTGGTCACCCGCAGCTTGTCGGCGTCCGGGTGCTGGGCGCACTCGACCACTTCACCCACCACCACATTGTTGAACTGGCCGGCCACCGCTTCCACGGCGTCCACTTCCAGACCGGCCATGGTGATCTGCTCGGCCAGTACATTGTCACTCAACTCGGTGCGGACCCACTCCATCACCCAGGATTTACTGAATTTCATGTTCTCTCGCCCTTACTTGAACTGCTTGAGGAAGCGCAGGTCGTTTTCGAAGAAGGCACGCAGGTCGTTGACCCCGTAACGCAGCATGGTCAGGCGCTCAACGCCCATGCCGAAGGCAAAGCCGGAGTATTTTTCCGGATCGATGCCGACCGAACGCAGCACGTTCGGGTGCACCATGCCGCAGCCCAGCACTTCCAACCACTTGCCGTTCTTGCCCATCACGTCCACTTCGGCGCTCGGCTCGGTGAACGGGAAATAGGAAGGACGGAAGCGAATGGTCAAGTCTTCCTCGAAGTAGTTGCGCAGGAAGTCGTGCAGGATGCCTTTCAGCTCGGTGAAGCTGGCATGCTCGTCGACCAGCAGGCCTTCGACCTGGTGGAACATCGGGGTGTGGGTCATGTCGTAGTCGTTACGATAGACGCGGCCCGGCGCGATGATGCGGATCGGCGGCTGCTGATGTTCCATGGTGCGGATCTGCACACCGGAGGTATGAGTACGCAGCATCAGATCAGGATTGAAGTAGAAGGTGTCGTGATCGGTACGCGCCGGGTGGTGAGCCGGGATATTCAGGGCATCGAAGTTGTGGAAGCCATCTTCAATCTCGGGACCACGGGCAACCTTGAAGCCCATCTCGCCAAACAGGCGCTCGATGCGCTCGATGGTACGGGTCACCGGGTGCAGACCGCCATTCTCGATGCGGCGGCCCGGCAGGCTGACGTCGATGGTCTCGGCGGCCAGCTTCTGGTTCAGCACGGCGATTTCGAGGGCCTCACGACGCGCGTTCAGGGCATCCTGAACCTGCTGTTTGGCCTGGTTGATCACGGCGCCCGCTGCGGGACGCTCTTCAGCGGACAGGGCGCCCAGTCCCTTCATCTGCTCGGTAAAAAAGCCCTTTTTACCCAGATATTTGACCCGGATTTCGTCGAGGGCGGCGATGTCGCTTACGCCCTCAATTTCGGCCTTGGCCTGGCCGACTACTTCTTCAAGCTGTTGCATGTCTTCCTCGTCACCACTCCCGGAACAGGAGCCTTTAGGCTAAATAAGGTCAAGAGGGGAATAATACAAAAAAAGCCCCTTGGCTGACCATAGTTATGACGGGCTTTTCTCCCTGCAAATCATTTTGTTATATGGAAAAGCCACAAGCCAGATGCAACAGGATTGAAACAAGCATCGTTTGTTCTAGTTTGTTGGCATATGGAAGGATAAAGCATTTATGAACGTGGCATGCTACCTGCCAACGCTCAAAAATGAGCAACAAAAAAGGAGGCCTGAGCCTCCTTTATTTTTATAACAGAACTGGATTAGACCAGAGCTGCTTTAGCTTTTTCAACCAGGGCGGTGAAAGCCAGCTTGTCGTGAACGGCGATATCGGACAGGATCTTGCGATCGATCTCGATGGAAGCCTTCTTCAGACCGTCGATCAGACGGCTGTAGGACAGGCCGTTCTGACGGGCTGCAGCGTTGATACGCGCAATCCACAGTTGACGGAACTGACGCTTCTTCTGGCGACGGTCACGGTAGGCATACTGACCAGCTTTGGTTACCGCTTGTACCGCTACGCGGTAGACACGGGAACGGGCGCCGTAGTAACCCTTGGCGGCTTTCATTACTTTCTTGTGACGAGCGCGAGCGGTCACACCACGTTTAACTCTTGGCATTTTTCACATCCCCCCTTATGCGTACGGCAGACAAGCGACAACACGTTTGTGGTCGGCAGCGGAAACAAAGAACTTCGGTCCCAGCTGACGCTTACGCTTGCTGCTCTTCTTGGTCAGGATGTGACGCAGGTGGTTGTGCTTGCACTTGAAGCGACCTGAGCCAGTCTTCTTGAAGCGCTTTGCGGCGCCCCGGTTGGTTTTCATCTTCGGCATTTCATACTCCGCATTGTGAGTGACAACAAAATCGCAAGGCGAACCGACTCATGGGGCCAGCCCCATGAGTCAATTTCTTGTGGACCTTAAGATTTCTTCTTGGGTGCGAGGACCATCACAGCTTGACGGCCTTCGACTTTCGGGAACGATTCGACTACTGCCAGCTCTTCCAGATCGTTCTTGACGCGCTCGAGAACCTTGATACCAAGATCCTGGTGGGCCATTTCACGACCACGGAAGCGCAGAGTGACCTTTGCCTTGTCCCCGTCTTCCAGAAAGCGAACCAGGTTGCGTAGTTTTACCTGATAGTCGCCTTCGTCTGTGCCAGGACGGAATTTGATTTCCTTGACCTGGACGACTTTCTGCTTTTTCTTCTGTTCTTTGGTGGTCTTGCTCTTTTCGTAGAGGAATTTGCCGTAATCCATGATCCGGCAAACGGGCGGCTCAGCGTTCGGACTGATCTCGACCAGATCCACTCCTGCCTCAAGGGCCAAGTTCAGCGCATCCTGAATGGAGGTGATGCCAATGGCTTCACCATCCAGACCAGTCAGACGAACTTCTTTCAGACGGATCTCTTCATTGATCCGGTGAGCGCGGGCTTGCGGTTGCTTGCCCAGTTTTTTTCCGCCTTTTATAGCTTATTCCTCCACTTTCTTTTGTCCGCGGGTCTGAACTTCCTGGGTCAACAGAGCAATCAGCTCTTCAACAGGATAAGAGCCCAGGTCAGCCCCTTTACGAGTACGCACTGCAATCTTGCCGGCTTCTACTTCTTTGTCGCCGCAGACCAGCATGAAGGGTACTCGCTTCAAAGTATGCTCGCGGATTTTAAAGCCAATCTTCTCATTTCTCAAGTCCGCTTTTGCGCGAAGGCCCGCATCATTCAATGCCTTGGCAACTTTCACAGCATAATCGGCCTGGTTATCCGTGATATTCATGACCACGGCCTGGGTCGGCGCCAGCCAGGTCGGGAACAGACCGGCGTACTCTTCCGTCAGGATCCCGATGAAGCGCTCCAGCGAGCCCAGAATGGCGCGGTGGATCATCACGGGGATGTGGCGCTCGTTGTCTTCGCCCACATAGGTGGCGCCAAGACGGCCCGGCAGGGCAAAGTCGAGCTGCACGGTACCACACTGCCAGGCACGATCAAGGCAATCGTGCAGGGTGAACTCGATCTTGGGACCGTAGAAAGCCCCCTCGCCCGGTTGCAGGTCGAACTTCAGGCCGTTGAGTTCCAGCGCCTCGGCCAGCGCGGCCTCGGCGCGATCCCAGGCTTCATCAGAGCCGATACGCTGCTCCGGACGGGTCGAGAGCTTGACCACGATGTTTTCGAAACCGAAGGTACCGTAGACGTCATAGACCATGCGGATGCACGCAGACACCTCTTCCATGATCTGCTCTTCGGTACAGAAGATGTGGGCGTCATCCTGGGTGAAACCCCGTACCCGCATCAGGCCGTGCAGGGAGCCTGACGGCTCGTTGCGGTGGCAGGAGCCGAACTCGGCCATGCGCAGCGGCAGATCGCGGTAGGATTTCAGACCCTGGTTGAAAATCTGCACGTGACCCGGGCAGTTCATCGGCTTGATGGCGTACTCGCGGTTTTCGGACTGGGTGGTGAACATGGCCTGGGCGTATTTCTCCCAGTGACCTGAACGCTCCCACAGCACGCGATCCATCATGAAGGGGCCTTTCACTTCCTGATAGTCGTACTCTTTGAGCTTGCCGCGGATGAAGGTTTCCAGCTCGCGGAAAATGGTCCAACCATCGTTGTGCCAGAACACCATGCCCGGCGCTTCTTCCTGCATGTGGTACAGGTCGAGCTGCTTGCCGATCTTGCGGTGGTCGCGCTTGGCGGCCTCTTCCAGACGCTGCAAATAGGCCTTGAGCTGCTTCTTGTCAGCCCAGGCGGTGCCGTAGATGCGCTGCAGCATCTTGTTGTTGGAGTCGCCGCGCCAGTAGGCGCCGGACATCTTCTGCAACTTGAAGTGGTGGCAATGACGCATGTTGGGCACGTGCGGGCCGCGACACATGTCGATGTACTCTTCGTGATGATAGAGACCGGGCTGGTCATCACGGGCAATGTTCTGATCCAGGATCTCGACCTTGTAGGTCTCGCCACGGGCTTCGAACACGTCGCGCGCTTCCTGCCAGGAGACCTTCTTCTTGATGACGTCGTAATCCTTGGCGGCCAGCGCCAGCATGCGCTCTTCCAGGGCAGCCAGATCTTCGTCGGTCAGGGTGCGGTCGAGATCGATGTCGTAGTAGAAACCGTTGTCGATAACCGGACCGATGGCCATCTTGGTCTGGGGCCAGAGTTGCTTGATGGCATGACCCAGCAGGTGAGCACAGGAGTGGCGCAGAATGTCCAGACCTTCTTCGTCTTTGGCGGTGATGATGGCCAGGGATGCATCGGCTTCGATCAGCTCGCAGGCATCCACCAGTTCACCGTTTACCCGACCGGCAATGCACGCCTTGGCGAGACCGGGACCGATGTCCGCGGCCACATCCATGACGGAAACGGCGTGGGCAAATTGACGTTGGCTGCCGTCAGGCAGAGTAATGATTGGCATTAGGTGTTTCCTTATACAGTGGTGACCCCTACCAAAGGCCACATGCAGGTTGGAGAAACCCTTTCATGTCCAGCTGTTCACTCCCGAGTTTCACCGTTCACAATACGGTTGGTACACGGCAGTGGCACACCATATGGCGTGTGCAAGGCCATCCATTGAGAGGTACAGCGGGGGATTGTATCAGACGCGACAACCCAGACAAGCTGTCTTGGCGATTTTGCATACCGCTTAAGCGCGGGTGTCAACCTGTCCTACTTGCGAGGGCGCCCTTCTGCTGCCATACCCTGTACCAGATTGAGGCGTCAGCCAAAGCAAGGAGAGCATGATGTACACCTACGATATTTCATTTCCGGAGCATGCAGAAAAGCTGGTTCATCCGGATCACCTTCTCACGACTCACTGTCCCGTCCATATCGGTGAGCTGGTGATCCTGGGTGATGGCAGCAAGCGGGAGGTATGCAGCATCGTCCACAGTGCCGAGCGCAGTACACTCTATGTCACCGACGTGACGCCCGGCAAAGTCACCGCCAGCCGTTGATCCCTAACCGGCGTTCAGAAATGAGTGGCCATTGAAATCGAAGGCGCTGCGCCCCTCCTCGGCCAGCGCCATCTCCTGCAATACCTGGAGTGCCATCTTGTTGCCCTTTTGCGAGGCCTGATAGAGCCACTGCTTCGCCTCGGCCAGTTCAACCCGCCCGTTGACCCCCATCAGGTGCAGGATGCCCACCTTCAGCATGGCGGGCACATCACCGTTTCTGGCTGCCAGCTCCATCCAGCGAAACGCCTCGTGCAGATCCCGCTTCACCCCGGCCCCGCGCAGATAGACCTCTCCCAGCCGATACTGGCCGACAGCGTCCCCCGCCTGCGCAGCCTGACGATAGAGTCGGATGGCGCGATCCATATCCTGCTCGCTCCCCTGCCCCACTTCATGGCTCCAACCCATCAGCGCCTGTGCCCGTGGCTGGCCCTGCTCCGCCAGGGGCGACCAGATCCGGGTCGCCTCATCAAAGTGCCCTGTCCGCCAGGCGCGGTTGGCCGCCGCCAGCTCCTGCTCGGTGGAGAGCGGGATCAGACGCCAGATGACCAGCGCAATGAGGGCGATGAAGAGCCAGCGGGCGGTAGTAGGTTGCATGACATTTTCCGTGATCTGGTTCGCATTTCGTCTATGTAAACGAAATGTAGCAACAGATCAAGCAGGAGATCACCCGGGTTCACCCTCTTTCATGGGGTCGCTCTTTGCGAACTTGCAGTTTAACGGGCTACACAGCAAAATAACTGTATATATAAACAGTGAATTGGTGATGTGATGGCAGGACGAGGCGCGAACCACAATGTCGAGCACCGCTTCAGCGGCCCGCAAATCGAAACCGTTGACGACGGCTGGAGTCAGAGCGACTGGGACGCGGCATTTGCCGCCAGCGCTCCCCGCACCGAGGTGACGGAGATCAGCGCCCGCAGCATCATCAGCTACAACGATTCGCCGGATCTTCCCTTCGGTCGCTCCATCAATCCCTATCAGGGGTGCGAGCATGGCTGCATCTACTGCTATGCCAGACCCAGCCACGCCTACCTTGAGCTCTCCCCCGGGCTGGATTTCGAGAGCAAGCTGTTTGCCAAAATCAATGCTGCCGAGCTGCTGCGACGGGAGTTTGCCAAGCCAGCCTATCAGCCACAAACCATCGTGCTGGGGGCCAATACCGATCCCTATCAACCCATCGAGCACCACTATCGCCTGACTCGCGAACTCCTGACGGTGATGCTGACTCATCGCCATCCGGTAGGGCTCATCACCAAGAGCGCCATGATCCTGCGCGACCTCGATCTGCTGACCGAGCTGGCCCGGGAAGGGTTATGCCAGGTGATGGTGTCGGTCACCACCCTCAATGAGACGCTGAGGCGACAGCTGGAGCCCAGGGCCAGCACGGGGGTTGGGCGGATCAAGGTGATCGAACGACTGGCCAAGGCCGGTGTGCCGGTCGGCGTGCTGGCGGCCCCCATGATCCCCAGGCTCAACGAGCCGGAACTGGAACAGATCATCAAGGCCGCCGTCGACGCCGGGGCGGGCTGTGCGGATTACATCTTGCTGAGATTGCCCCACGAGCTCACCACCCTCTTTTGCGACTGGCTCGATACGCACTATCCCGGCCAGAAAGAGGCGATCCTCAACCAGCTGCGGGCAAGCCGGGGCGGCGCACTCAACAGCGCCACCTTTGGTAGCCGCATGCGAGGTGAAGGACAGTTTGCCGACCTGCTCGCCCAGCGCTTTCGCCTGATCAGCAGGCGGCTGCAACTGGGCAAGCGCCATGTAGCACTCAATACAGCCGCCTTCATCCGCCCGGGCGAGCAGTTGCGTCTGTTCTGAGCGCCGTCAGCCCCGTGGTCTCGGCGGGCAGCTCCCCGCTGGATGGCGCTGTGCAATCAGCTCCGCAGGCAGGCGTGATGGCTCGTGCGCCACCTCCTCCTCATCCACCCTAAGGCGCGCCTTCTCCTGCCCTCCCCACATCCGGCTCCACCAGATCTCCCACATTACCCAGCTCGTCATAACAGTGCTCCTGGCAAGCGATGCCTGCCTCTGTGGTGGCCTCATTCAACGCAGGCAGCATGGCTGGCCGTCATGACAGGGCCATGACAGCCGAGTGAAGGAATCGTGTTGATGCGATGGGACCAACCCTGCATATCAGGAAGATGACGCCGTGGCAGGCAGGGCTGCATGCACGGCAGACGGAGCCGGGCAGCAGAGAAGAGAGCTGCTGGGCAAGTACAAGGACGGGGAGAACCTGCGGTGAGGCGGACAAAAAAAGAGCGACCATCAAGGTCGCTCTTTTGCACCGGACAAAGGGGGACGATTACTCGTCGCCCGCCTCCCCGGTATCGACGGCGCCAGCGTCTGCGGCGGTGTCGGTGCCTTCAGACACCTCACCCTCGACGGCCAGTGCCTCGGTTTCCTCTTCGTCGCTCTCGGCAACGCGCTGCAGGCCAACCACGGTCTCGTCTTCACCAGTACGGATCAGACGCACACCGCCGGTGTTGCGGCCGATGACGCTCACCTCGGACACCCGGGTACGAACCAGGGTACCGCCGTTGGTGATCAGCATGATCTGGTCGGTATCTTCGACCTGGATCGCATCGATCACCTTGCCGTTGCGCTCATCCACCTTGATGGAGATGACGCCCTGGGTACCACGGCTCTTGGTCGGGTACTCGTCCAGCGCGGTGCGCTTGCCGTAACCGTTCTCGGTAGCGGTGAGGATGGCACCATCACCACGGGGCACGATGAGGGAGACCACCTTGTCACCGGCGCCGAGCTTGATGCCGCGCACGCCAGCAGCGGTACGACCCATGGGACGTACGCCCTTGAAGGTGCCCTTGCTTTCGGTGCCTTCGCCGTTGTCGCTGCCGTCATCGTCGTTGCCGGCGTCGTCATCGGTGTCGACCTCGTCAGTGGCATCGGCATCGGCGCGACCGCTGCCTTCCGCGAAGCGAACCACCTTGCCCGCATCGGAGAAGAGCATGATCTCGTTGCTGCCATCGGTGATGTCCACCCCGATCAGCTCATCACCCTCTTTGAGGTTGATGGCACGGATACCGGAGGAGAGCGGACGGCTGAAGTCGGACAGGCTGGTCTTCTTCACGGTGCCGTTGGCGGTGGCGAAGAAGACGTACTTGTCGGCGTCATATTCTTTCACCGGCAGGATGGCGGTGATGCGCTCACCCTCATCCAGCGGCAGCAGGTTGATGATCGGACGACCGCGAGCGCCACGGGACGCTTCCGGCAGCTGATACACCTTGAGCCAGTAGACCTTGCCACGGGTGGAGAAGCACAGAATGGTGTCGTGGGTGTTGGCCACCAGCAGACGCTCCACAAAGTCCTCTTCCTTGATCCGGGTGGCCGACTTGCCACGACCACCGCGGCGCTGGGCCTCGTAGTCGGAGAGCGGCTGATACTTCACATAGCCCTGATGAGACAAGGTAACGACCACGTCTTCCGGGGTGATCAGATCTTCGATGTTGATCTCGGCACTGGACATGCTGATCTCGGTGCGACGCTCGTCGCCGTACTGCTCGCGCACGGCCAGCAGCTCGTCACGGATCACTTCCATCAGGCGTTCCGGGCTTGCCAGGATGTGCAGCAGCTCGGCGATGAGATCCAGCAGAGATTGGTACTCTTCCAGGATCTTCTCGTGCTCGAGGCCGGTCAGCTTGTGCAGACGCAGGTCAAGGATGGCCTGGGCCTGGATCTCGGTCAGGAAGTACTGCCCTTCACGGATGCCGAACTCAGGCTCCAGCCACTCGGGGCGAGCCGCGTCGTCGCCCGCTTTTTCCAGCATGGCGGCCACGTTGCCGAGCTCCCAGCCCTTGGCTACCAGGGCGGCTTTCGCATCCGCCGGGGTCGCACTGTGGCGAATGAGCTCGATGATGGGGTCGATGTTGGCCAATGCCACCGCCAACCCTTCCAGGATGTGCGCCCGATCCCGCGCCTTGCGCAGCTCGAACACGGTCCGGCGGGTCACCACTTCACGGCGGTGCAGCAGGAACGCATCCAGGATCTCTTTGAGGTTCATCACCTTGGGCTGGTTGTTGTCCAGCGCCACCATGTTGATGCCGAACGTGGTCTGCATCTGGGTGTGCTTGTAGAGATTGTTCAGCACAATCTCGCCGGACTCGCCGCGCTTGATCTCGATGACGATGCGCATGCCGTCTTTGTCAGACTCATCGCGCAGGGCGCTGATGCCCTCGATTTTCTTCTCTTTGACCAGCTCGGCGATCTTCTCGATCAGGCGAGCCTTGTTCACCTGATAGGGGATCTCGTGGACGATGATGGTCTCGCGACTGGTCTTCTCGTCCACCTCCACTTCAGCCTTGGCCCGCACATAGACGGAGCCGCGACCGGTACGGTACGCCTGCACGATGCCGGAACGGCCGTTGATGATGCCGCCGGTGGGGAAATCCGGGCCGGTGACATGGGTCATCAGCTCGTCAATGGTGAGGTCGCCGTTTTCGATCAGCGCCAGGCAACCGTTGACAATCTCGGTGAGGTTGTGAGGCGGGATGTTGGTCGCCATGCCCACCGCGATACCGGAGGAGCCGTTGACCAGCAAGGTGGGGACCTTGGTGGGCATGACAGCCGGGATCATCTCGGTGCCGTCGTAGTTCGGCACCCAGTCCACGGTCTCTTTGTCCAGATCGGCCAGCAGCTCGTGGGAGATGCGCGCCATCCGCACTTCGGTGTAACGCATGGCCGCGGCGTTGTCGCCGTCCACCGAACCGAAGTTGCCCTGACCGTCGACCAGCATGTAGCGCATGGAGAAATCCTGCGCCATCCGGACGATGGTGTCATACACGGCGCTGTCGCCGTGCGGGTGATATTTACCGATTACGTCACCGACCACACGGGCCGATTTCTTGTAGGGCTTGTTCCAGTCGTTCCCCAGCTCGTTCATTGCATACAGAACGCGGCGGTGAACCGGTTTCAAGCCATCACGCACATCCGGCAGAGCTCGTCCTACGATCACGCTCATGGCGTAATCCAGATAGGAACTCTTGAGCTCTTCTTCGATGTTGACCGGCGTGATCTCTCTGGCCAGATCGCTCATAGAAAGCCTTAATCCCTAATTAGTTGTTCTTTGGCTTAAACAGCGCGACATGGTAACACACTGAGCCAAATACATTAAGCCACAAATCCGATGAGCACATCGGGCTGGTGCGACGAGGTCGGTCCGTTATAATGCGCGCCAGGACAATAGATTGCGCGCGCCCAGCCCGCTGCGCGCCTTGCCACAGGATCATCAAAACATGAATAGTGATGCCAATGTCGATCTGACAGAAATCGCCAAATTTGAAGCCATCGCCTCCCGCTGGTGGGACATGGAGGGCGAATTCAAGCCGCTGCATCAAATCAACCCGGTGCGCCTTGACTGGATCACCGACAAGAGCGGCGGCCTGTTTGGCAAGCGCGTGCTCGACATCGGCTGCGGTGGCGGCATCCTCTCCGAGAGCATGGCCCGCCGGGGGGCCCGGGTCACCGGCATCGACATGGGCAAGGAACCCCTCGGCGTCGCCCGCCTCCACGCGCTGGAACAAGGTGTGGAGCTCGAGTACCGCCAGATCACCGCCGAAGCCCACGCCGATGAAGCGCCGGGCCAGTATGACGTGGTTACCTGCATGGAGATGCTGGAGCACGTGCCGGACCCGGCCTCGGTGCTGCGCGCCATCGCCACCCTGGTACAGCCGGGGGGCAAGGTGTTCGTCTCCACCATCAACCGCAACCCCAAAGCCTATCTGATGATGATCCTCGGGGCCGAGTACCTGTTGAAGATGGTCCCCAAGGGCACTCACGATCACAAGAAGTTCATCACCCCCGCCGAACTGTGTCGCATGGGGGAAGCGGCGGGGCTCCTGGTGCGGGACATGAGCGGCGTTCACTACGCCCCGCTCTCCAACAGCTTCAAGCTCGGCAAGAATGTCGACGTCAACTACATGGTGGCGTTCGAGCGCCCGGAGCAAGGCTGATGAGCACACCTCACCCGATGCCCCTTGGCTGCGTGCTGTTCGATCTGGACGGCACCCTGCTCGACACCGCCCCAGACCTTGGCGCCGCCGTCAATCACGTGCTGATAAGCGAAGGCTTTGCCCCGCTCTCTGACGACATCATCCGTCAGACCACCTCCCACGGGGCCCTCGGGCTGCTCAGGGCCGGTCTTGGGGACGAGCTGCTCGAGGAGCTGGGGGCTACCCGCCTTCGCACCGCCCTGCTCGACTACTACGCCGCCAACCTCTGCGTCGGCACCCGCCCCTATGAAGGCATGGTGGATCTCATCGAGTGGCTCGACGAGAAAAAGCTGCCCTGGGGCATTGTCACCAACAAGCCGGGTTTTCTCACCGAACCGCTCCTGGCAGCCCTGCCTGAACTCGCCAGTTGCGGCGTGACCGTGAGCGCCGACACCCTGCCGGTGCGCAAGCCCGACCCAGCCCCCATGTTCTTTGCCTGCGAGCGGCTCGGCATCGCGGCGAGCCAGTGTCTCTATGTAGGGGATCATGTGCGCGACATCGAGGCTGGCCGCAATGCCGGCATGCGTACCGCGGTGGCTGGCTGGGGTTATCTCAATGATGACGAGGATCCGGCCCTCTGGGGCGCCGATCTTCACTTTGATACCGTGCAGGCCCTGCACCACTGGCTGCGTTACGAGCTGAGCTGACACGTTCATTGCCCATGACCGACAAGGCATCCGGATAGAGGTGGATCTGCGGGGCAACTTTGATGTTGTCCCGATGGCCATGTGGGCATCTGCCCCGGCGCGCAGCTCCCCCCGCAGCACACCAGAGGGATCCCGGACGATCCCTCTTTTTACAGGCTTGGCAACCCCCCGAACGGCGTAACAGGACACCTTTTGACCCTGACTGCACAAGGGATGAGCAGGCCGGATTTGCTAGTAAAAACACCCTGCTTTCGCAAGCAAAAAAAGTTATTTTAATTTTCCATCTTCGATCGCCGGACTTGCATTTGACGGATCGGACGGATGAAAACCCGTTCGCTGTGAGCGTCCACTAACTCCCGTCCCGACACCCACAATTTATCCACAGCTAATGCGTTATCCACAGATTGCATTACCGCATCGACCTCACTATCTTGTAGTTCGCATTAAAAATAACACTACATCTTGTGATTCATCGCACAATCCCTGCCCAGTTTCCCTCGACAGACGGAGCCGGGTTGCGCCATGTGCGATGGCTTTTCGGGAATCAACCGATACCGGCAGGTATCAATGAAAGGGGTCATCAGCCAATGAACTTGTTTGTGACGAAGCGTAACGGACACAAAGAACCCATCGATCTGGATAAAATTCACCGTGTGCTCGACTGGGCTGCCGAGAAACTCGACAACGTGTCGGTCTCCCAGGTGGAGCTCAAGTCCCACATCCAGTTCTATGACGGTATCCGTACCGCCGACATCCACGAGACCATCATCAAGGCTGCTGCTGACCTCATCTCCGAGCAAAGCCCGGACTACCAGTACATGGCTGCCCGTCTGGCCATCTTCCACCTGCGCAAGAAGGCCTACGGCCAGTTCGAGCCGCCCCACCTGTATCAGCACGTCGCCAGACTGGTGGACATGGGCAAGTACGACAAGCACCTGCTGGAAGACTACACCCAGGCGGAATTTGAGGAGCTGAACGGCTACCTCGATCACTGGCGCGACATGGACTTCTCCTACGCGGCGGTCAAGCAGCTCGAAGGCAAGTACCTGGTACAGAACCGCGTCACCGGCGAGATCTACGAGAGCCCGCAGTTCCTCTACATCCTGGTAGCGGCCTGCCTCTTCTCCAAGTATCCGAAAGATACCCGTCTGGACTACATCAAGCGCTTCTATGATGCGGTCTCGACCTTCAAGATCTCCCTGCCGACCCCGATCATGAGCGGCGTGCGCACCCCGACCCGCCAGTTCAGCTCCTGCGTGCTGATCGAGTGTGACGACAGCCTGGATTCCATCAATGCCACCGCCAGCGCCATCGTGCGTTATGTTTCCCAGCGCGCCGGCATCGGCATCAACGCCGGCCGCATCCGTGGTCTGGGCAGCCCCATCCGTGGCGGCGAAGCCTTCCACACCGGCTGCATCCCCTTCTACAAATACTTCCAGACTGCGGTGAAGTGCTGCTCCCAGGGCGGCGTGCGCGGCGGTGCGGCCACCCTGTTCTACCCCCTGTGGCACACCGAGGTGGAGAGCCTGCTGGTACTGAAGAACAACCGCGGCGTGGAAGAGAACCGGGTCCGTCACATGGACTACGGCGTGCAGATCAACAAGCTGATGTACCAGCGCCTCATCAAGGGCGGTGACATTACCCTGTTCTCCCCCTCCGATGCACCAGGTCTCTATGACGCCTTCTTCGCGGATCAGGACAAGTTCGAAGCGCTCTACGTCAAGTACGAGCAGGATCCGGCCATTCGCAAGAAGACCCTCAAGGCAGTCGATCTCTTCTCCCTGATGATGCAGGAGCGCGCCGGTACCGGCCGCATCTACATCCAGAACGTGGATCACTGCAACACCCACAGCCCGTTCGATCCGAGCGTGGCGCCGGTACGCCAGTCCAACCTCTGCCTCGAGATTGCGCTGCCCACCAAGCCGCTCAACAACGTGGATGACGAAGACGGCGAGATTGCCCTGTGCACCCTCTCCGCCTTCAACCTGGGCGCCATCGAGAAGCTGGAAGATCTGGAAGAGATGGCCGAGCTGGCCGTGCGCGCTCTGGACGCCCTGCTCGACTATCAGGACTACCCGCTCAAGGCCGCCAAGAAGGGTAGTATGAACCGCCGCACCCTGGGGATCGGCGTCATCAACTACGCCTACTACCTGGCGAAAAACGGTGCCCGCTACTCCGATGGTTCCGGTCTGGCCCTGACCCACCGCACCTTCGAGGCGATCCAGTACTACCTGCTGAAGGCCTCCGTGCAACTGGCCCGCGAGTTCGGCCCCTGCCCGGCCTTCAACGAGACCACCTATGCCCAGGGTATCCTGCCCATCGATACCTATAAAAAGGATCTGGACACCCTGTGCAATGAACCCCTGCACCTGGACTGGGAAACCTTGCGCGAAGAGATCAAGACCGTGGGTCTGCGCAACTCCACCCTGACCGCCCTGATGCCGAGCGAGACCTCCAGCCAGATCTCCAACGCCACCAACGGCATCGAGCCGCCCCGCGGCCTGGTGTCGGTGAAAGCCTCCAAGGACGGCATCCTCAAGCAGGTGGTGCCGGAGTACCACCGCCTGAAGGATCAGTACGAACTGCTGTGGAAACAGCCGAGCGTCGACGGTTACCTGCAGCTGGTCGGCATCATGCAGAAGTTCGTGGATCAGGCGATCTCCGCCAACACCAACTACGACCCGGCCCGCTTCGAAGGCAACAAGGTGCCGATGAAGCAGTTGCTCAAAGACTTGCTGACCGCCTACAAATACGGTCTCAAGACCCTCTACTATCACAACACCCGTGATGGTGCCGACGACACCCAGACCGATCTGCAAGATGACGGCTGCGCTGGCGGGGCTTGCAAGATCTAACCGCGAAACGCACTGATAAACCGGGCGGGAGCATCAAGCTCCCGCCCTCCTGTTTTCCCTATTTCACGGCATTCGAACCATGGCTTACTCTACTTTTTGCCAGACCCAAAACGATCAGCTCAAGGAGCCGATGTTCTTCGGCCAGTCGGTCAACGTGGCCCGTTATGATCAGCAAAAGCACGACATCTTCGAGCGGCTGATCGAGAAGCAGCTCTCCTTCTTCTGGCGCCCGGAAGAGGTGGACGTCTCCCACGACCGCATCGACTTCCAGGCTCTGCCGCCCCACGAGCAGCACATCTTCATCTCCAACCTGAAGTACCAGACCCTGCTGGATTCCATTCAGGGCCGCAGCCCCAACGTGGCCCTGCTGCCCCTGGTCTCCATCCCGGAGCTGGAGACCTGGATCGAGACCTGGGCCTTCTCCGAGACCATCCACTCTCGCTCCTACACCCACATCATCCGCAACATCGTCAACAACCCGGGCCAGGTGTTCGACGACATCGTGACAAACGAGCAGATCTTGAAGCGCGCCGGCTCCATCAGCCACTTCTATGACGATCTCATCGAGGCGACCTCCGTCTATCACCTGCACGGTGAGGGGACTCACCGGATCGGGGATCGCGAAGTCACCATCAGCCTGCGGGAGCTCAAGAAGAAGCTCTACCTGTGCCTGATGAGCGTCAACGCCCTCGAAGCCATCCGCTTCTACGTGAGCTTCGCCTGCTCCTTCGCCTTCGCCGAGCGCGAGCTGATGGAGGGCAACGCCAAGATCATCAAGATGATCGCCCGTGACGAGGCCCTGCACCTGACCGGCACCCAGCACATGCTGAACCTGATGCGCAGCGGCAACGACGACCCCGAGATGGCGGAGATCGCCGTCGAGTGCGAGCAGGCCTGCTTCGAGCTGTTCAAGGAAGCGGCCCTGCAGGAGAAGGAGTGGGCCGAGTACCTGTTCCAGGACGGCTCCATGATCGGCCTGAACAAGGACATCCTCTGCCAGTACGTGGAATACATCACCAACCTGCGCATGGCGGCCGTCGGCCTGCAACCGGCCTTTGCCGGCACCAAGCAGAACCCCATCCCCTGGATCAACACCTGGCTCTCCTCCGACAACGTGCAGGTGGCGCCCCAGGAAGTGGAAGTAAGCTCCTATCTGGTGGGTCAGATCGACAGTGAAGTGCACGCCGACGATCTGGGTGACTTCGAGCTGTGATGCAAGGCGACCTCTGCTGGCAGGCCATGATGCGGGAGAGCGACGTCCGTGAGTGACGCCACCGCCACCCTGAACGCGCCCCTGCATACCGCCACCACGGCGCCGGAGGGGCAAGCCCCCCAGGTACAGACCCTGGACGGTGTGCTGCACCCCCATCCCGGCGAAAGCGTGCTGGAGACCCTGGAGCGCCACGGTCATCACGTGGAGTTCCAGTGCCGCAGCGGCTATTGCGGCGCCTGCCGCACCCCGCTGCTGGCGGGCAAGGTGCACTACGCCGCCGTCCCGCTCGCCTTTGTCTCCCAGGGGGAGTGCCTCCCCTGCTGCTGTCAGCCGGTGGGCGCCATCAAGCTCGATATCCGAAAGGGCTGACGGCCCTTGTCGCCAGATCTGCCCCGCAAACAAAAAGCCGCCGGATTGCTCCGGCGGCTTTTTTCATGGGAATCACCCGTCTCTTGAGGGAAATGAGGGGCCATGGCCCCTCTTACATTACAACCCGGGGGCGTTACAACCAGGGGGCGGCGGTCGGCCCGTGGTGCAGACCCAGCTTCCAGACCCGGCCAAAGTGCTTGTAATGACCGGCCGCGACACCGGCTTTCTCCCCCATGCCGTGGTAGAGATCGAGGTGCCCCTTCTTCACCGCGCCCCCCACATCCAGCGCAATCAGCAGGCGCAGCTGGTGCTTGCCGGTCCAGTTGCCTGCTTTGTCCAGCAGCGGCACTTCCGCGAGGATGGGGGTGCCCATGGGCAGCAGAGTCTTGTCGGCAGCCACCGCCGCCATGGGCAAGAGCGGAATGCCGGCAGCGCCCACCACGTCATTGGTGGGACGGCGCTCGAAGAAGACATAGGAGGGGTTCTGCTCCACCAGCTCCTTCACGCTCTCTTCCGGCTGACGATTGGCCCACTCCTTGATGGCCTTCATGGACATCTGCTCCTTGGGCACTTCGCCACGGTCGATGAGCACCCGGCCAATGCTGACATAGCCGTGGCCGTTCTTGCCGCTGTAACCGAGGTACTGCAACCGGTCGTCATCGCCGTAGTGAACGAAGCCGGAACCCTGCACGTCCATCAGGAAGTTGTCGATGAGGGATTTGCTGTAGCCCAGCTCCAGCCCCCGGTTGGCCAGCGCCCCCCGGTGGATCTCGGCCCGGCTCGGGCAGCGACCGCCGCAGTTGGGCATGGCATAGATGGGATACTTGTACTGGGCGTCCGGGCGATGGCGCACCTCCAGCACCGGCGAGTAGTAGCCGGTGAAGAGCACGTTGCCCATGCGGTCGGCACCGCCAAGCTGCGCCAGGCTGATGCCGTACTGGGTGATATGGGCGGGATTGCCCCCATTGGCGACCCAGCGTGAGAGCTGACGGTAGAGCTCCCCATAGCGGCTCGCCATGCGGCCGGAGCGTTCCATCACCATCCGGCTCTGGGGACCGAACTTGCTGTAATCGGCGCGGGCGCGGCTGTTGACCCGCTCCACCCGCACCAGATCCCCCGGCAGGGCACCATCCAGATACTGCTTGCCCAGATTCACAGGGATCTCGCAGTTCAGAAAACATCCGGATTCCGCCTTCTTCTGGGGCACCTTGACCGGTTCAGGGTTGCCCGCACAACCGGCCAGCCCCACCACGGCGGCGGCCAACCAGTACGCATGTCTATTCATATGTCCTCATATAACACCGAGTGTCTTGCACGGCGGGGAAGATGCCAAAATTGCCCGGGGAAAGCAAACGCCTTCACGCCCCTGACGACGGATTTCTCCTGCCGTGATCTTCTGGGTTATAACAAGGTGACAAGGTGTGAGAGGTCATGGATGGAACAGCTCGAAATCTTCCCGCTCCAGAGCCCCTGTGTCGGGGTCTGCGAACTGAACAACAAGGGGTATTGCAAGGGATGCCTGCGAAGTCGCGAGGAGCGTTTCAACTGGCTTGCCATGACCCCTGCCCAGCAGCAGGAGGTGATGCGCCTGTGCCGCAGCCGCAAGGCCAGGGTCGAGGCCGCTCGCCGCAAGGCGCAGGCCGCAGAGGCGGCCGATCCGCCGCCCCCGTCGGGCTGGGATTTTTAAATCCCACGTTGCCCATCCCCCCAACAAGAAAGGCGGCCCAGGGCCGCCTTGTCATGAAGAGTGTGTCACGCCGTGACGCCCTCAGGCGGTCGCCAGCTTGGCCTGCTCCTCGCCACGCTTGAGCATGGCGTAGGCCACCCCGGTCACCAGCGAACCGGCCGCGATCGCCAGGATGTACATCATCACATGGCTGATGGCGTTCGGGATGAAGAGCACGAACAGACCACCGTGGGGTGCCACCAGCTCGCAGCCGAACAGCATGGAGAGCGCACCGGTCAGGGCGCCGCCCGCCATGCAGGCCGGGATGACGCGCATGGGATCCTTGGCGGCAAACGGGATGGCCCCCTCGGAGATGAAGCACAGACCCAGCACGAAGGAGGCCTTGCCCGCTTCCTGCTCCGCCTTGATGAACTTTCTGCTGGCCAGGAAGGTCGCGATCCCCATCCCCAGTGCAGGCACCATGCCGGCGGCCATGACCGCTGCCATGGGGGCATAGGTCTTGGAGGCGAGCAGGCCGACACCGAAAGCATAAGCAGCCTTGTTGACCGGGCCACCCATGTCGAAGCACATCATGGCGCCGATGATGACACCCAGCAGCACGGCGTTGGCAGAGCCCATGTTGTTGAGGAACTCGGTCATGGCGTTCATGATGCCCGCCACAGGGCCACCCACCACGTAGATCATCACCAGACCGGTGAACAGGCTGGCAAAGAGCGGAATGATGAGGATGGGCTTGAGGGCTTCCAGGGTGACCGGCAGGCGCACCTTGTCGCTCAGGAACTTGGCGCTGTAACCGGCGAGGAAGCCGCCGACGATGCCGCCAAGGAAACCGGCGCCGAGCGAGCTTGCCAGCATACCGGCGATCATGCCGGGCGCCAGACCCGGACGGTCGGCGATGGAGTAGGCGATGTAGCCTGCCAGCACCGGGATCATCAGGGCGAAGGCGGAGCCGCCACCGATCTTCATCAGGGCCGCGGCCAGCGTCCCCTCTTCCTTGAACGCTTCAATGCCGAAGATGAAGGAGAGCGCGATGATAAGGCCCCCCGCCACCACCATGGGCAGCATGAAGGAGACGCCGGTCAGCAGGTGCTTGTAGGGGCCCGCCTTTTCCTCTTTCTTGACCGCAGCCGCGCCGCTGTGGCGATAGACCTTCGCCTCGGTCCAGGCCTTGTCGAGCTCGGCCCGGGTTTTCTTCAGGGCAGCCCCCGTGCTGGTGCGATAGACCGGCTTGCCGTCAAAGCGCGCCATGTCCACCTCGATGTCAGTGGCGAGGAACACCAGATCGGCGGCGGCAATCTCGTCCGCCGTCAAGGCATTCTGGGCACCGACCGATCCCTGGGTTTCGACGCGGATCTGGTGACCCAGCTGCTTGGCCATGGTCTCTAGGGCCTCGGCCGACATGAAGGTGTGGGCCACCCCGGTCGGGCAGGCCGTCACCGCCACGATGCGCTTGGCACCGCTGGCCGGTTTGGCAACCACAGGTGCCGCCTCATGGCGATAGATGCTGGCACCGCTTCGCGCGGTTTCCAGCAGGGCCGCGGGCTCCTGGAGCGCCAGCTCCATGTCGCCCCGATAGAGCGACTTGCCGTCATAGGCGGCCAGATCCACCGGTGCGCTGGCAACGACCAGCACCAGGTCGGCGGCGGCAATCTGCTCTTTCGAGGGGACCTGACGGGGCTGCACGCTGGAGTCGACGTCGAGGGTGAGCTCCCAGCCAGCCAGTTTGGCCTGCTGTTCTATCCGTTTTGCAGCGAGAAAGCTGGTGGCAATGCCCGCCGGGCAAGCCGTAACCAGAATTGCTTTCATTGGGCATCTCCTGAATTAGCCATCAAATGGGGTTGGGGTTGAGTCGGTGCCAGATCATCCAGACGCTGTACGCGCACCTGCTCGAGTAACGGTTTGAGCACATTGATATCGTTGAAGCCGACCGCGACCTGGCTCACCGCCAGTGCCGAGACGGCGGTGGCCAGACGCAGGGTCTGCTCCGGCGTCCAGTCCAGGCTCATGCCATGGACCAGGCCCGCCACCAGGGAGTCGCCGGCACCCACGGTGCTGACCACCTCCATGCGCGGCGGAATCGCCTGCCAGGTGGCATCCGGTGCAAACCAGATGAGGCCGTCGGCACCATTGGAGATCACCACGTTGGGGATCCCGCTGGCCTGCAGCGCGCGGGCGCACTCGGCCTGCTCGCTCAGGGTCTTCACGGGGCGACCGGCCCACTGGCTCAGCTCTTCCAGGTTGGGTTTGACCAGGGTCGGCGCCGCCTTGATCCCTTCGCTCAACGCCGCGCCGCTGCAATCGAAGATCACCTGCTTGCCCTTGGCCTTGAGCAGGCGAATAAGGCGCGCGCAGTAATCGGGGGCCACCCCTTTGGGCAGGCTGCCCGCCAGCACGAACCAGTCGGTCTGGGGAGCCAGTCGATCCAACGCCGCTTCCAGGGCGCTGACATCGCCCTCCTGCACGGCGAGTCCCGGCAGATTGAGATCGGTCACCCGGCCGGATTGTTCGGAGATCTTGACGTTGATCCGGGTGTCGCCCGCCACGCGCACGAAGTGATCGGCAAGGGCACGCTCCTCGAACAGGGAGACGAAGCTCTGCTGGTTGCCCTCACCGAGCCAGCCGGTCAGGCCTACGTCACGGCCGAGATCTTTCAAGACCATGGCGACGTTGATCCCCTTGCCCGCTGCGCGCAAGTTGGCCTCGCTCACCAGATTGACCTCGCCAGGGTGCATGGCCTCCAGACGGGTGGTGAGATCGAGCGCGGGATTGAGGGTGATGGTGACGATGTCCATCAGTGCGCCCCCTCGCCCAAGCCGGCGGCAATGGCTTCGCCAATGCCCTTGAGGGCTGCTTCGGCATCCGCTCCTTCGGCGCGAAACGCCAGACGATGACCGCACTTGACCCCAAGCCCGATCACCTTCATCAGGCTCTTGGCAGAGACGGCTTCACCGCTGCCATCGAGGTTGGCGACGCGGATGTCGGATTCATACTCCTTGGCCACCTTGACCAGCATGGCGCCCGGACGGGCGTGCAGACCGTGGGGGTTGATGATAGTGAAGGTCTCGGACAGCCCGCTCGCCGGACCCGCCTGCAACATGGCAAGACCATCGCTGCCAGAAAGGGTGGCCAGCTGGCCGGCTGCGGCCAGCTTGGCCAGATTCTCGAGTTGCGGTAAATGGCCGCTATCTGCGGCACACAGCAGCAGCAGGGCGCTGACCGGCAATTCACCGACGTTCAGCGGGGTGCTCGGGGTGGCCAGCACCCAACCGGTCTGGGCCGCTTGCGCACGGGCCAGCCAGATGCCCTCCCCCAGGTGAACAGGCTGACTGGCCAGGAGGGCGCTCACCATGGCGGCGTCTCCCCAGCCTGCGGATTTGGCGCGGGCCGCAGCCCCCAGCAGCAACTGGTCCTGGTCGTCGGCCGGGAAGTCCGCCAGGGTCAGGTATTGCACCTCTTTGGCGGCAGTCGCGCCAGTCAGGATATTGATGATGGTCTCTTCGTCGGTCGCCCCCTTGAGCTGGGCTGCGGCCTGCTCGTCACCCAGCACGTGGGTGAGCTGGCGCAAAATGCCCAGGTGCTCGTCGGACTTGGCGGCGATGCCGATGGCGACGTAGGCAATCTGCCCCTCGTCCCACTCGATGCCGTGGGGGAACTGGGCCACCATGACGCCGGTGCTCTTCACCAGATGACGGGTGTCCGTGGTGCCGTGGGGAATGGCGATACCGCTGCCAAGATAGGTGGCGTGCTGCGCTTCCCGCGCCAGCATGCCGTCCACGTAACCTGCTTCAACCAGACCGGCGTCGGTCAGTTTGCTTGCCAGCAGGGCGATGGCGTCCGCCTTGGTCGTCACCGATTGTCCCAGCAGGATTTGCTGTCGCGCCAACTTCAACATAGAGATTCTCCATCAGGTCCGGCTTCACCTCGCGGCGTACCGGCTCAACTCAACTCGATTTTCGGGTAACTTGCCTGCTGACAATAGACGGTGATCTTTCGCTTTGGTGAGCCGGAACCCATTTCCAAGTGCAGATAATCATCCGTTACTGACAAGCTGAATCGTTTCACTTACACTCAGACTGAATCGTTTCAGCGCATTGTTCAAGATCCCGCAGAAAGTACGTTTCAATGATATGATCCCGCGCACACTTTTCGGCGCCCCAACCAGGAACCGGCGCGGGCCTTGCAACTCAAACAGAGCCAACATGATGAAACTGGATGAAATCGCCGCGCTGGCCGGTGTCTCTCGCACCACCGCCAGCTATGTGATCAATGGCAAGGCCGATCAATACCGCATCAGCCAGGCAACCCGCGACAAGGTGATGGCCGTGGTCCATGCCCACAACTATCAGCCGGACAGCCGCGCCGCTTCCCTGCGCGGCGGCCAGACCCGCACCCTCGGCTTCATCCTGCCCGACCTCGAAAACGCCAGTTACGCCAAGCTCGCCAAGCGCCTGGAGCAAGGGGCCCGCACCCAGGGATATCAGTTGCTCATCGTCTGCTCGGAGGACGATCCGGACACCGAAAAGGAGCTGGCCCGGATGCTGGTGAGCCGCCATGTGGACGCGCTCCTGGTGGCAAGCTGCCTCCCCCCGGCGGATCCCTTCTATCTGGAGCAGCAGTCCAGGGGCGTGCAGATCCTCGCCATCGACCGTGCCATGGCCACCGAGCATTTCGTCACCGTGGCGAGTGAAAACCAGAAGGCGAGCCTGGATCTCACCGCCTCCCTGCTCACCCCGGCCATCGGTCATATCGCCTTGATCACTGCTCTGCCGGAACTGACGATCAGCCAGGAGCGAAAAGCGGGCTTCGAGCAGGCCATTGCCAGTCACAGTGCGACCCGCCACCTGTGTGAAGGGGCCCACTTCTCGCGTACCGAAGGGTATCGCCTGATCAAGACACTCCATCAGCAACTCGGCCAACTGCCCGAGGCGCTGATCACCACCTCCTACATCCTGATGGAGGGGGTGCTCGACTACCTGCTGGAGCAGGAGGCCGACATGAGCCAGCTCGCCATGGCTACCTTCGGGGATGACCGCCTACTCGATTTCCTCCCCTTTGGTATCAACTCCCTGCCCCAGCAGCACGACGCCCTGGCAAGCCAGGCGCTGGCGCTGGCCCTCAAGGCGGTCAATGGCGACTACCAGAGCGGCTTGCACTATGTGAGCCGCACCCTCAAACGCCGCCGCTGACACGGCCACGACGCACCACCCCGGGGGCGGCCCGCCGTGCCAGCCCCTGAGCCTCCTCCCCCACACCTGCTTGTGTTCTCCCCTGTTGTCTCAGCTTTTGCCCTTCGCCTTCTGGCTTTGAGGTTATCTGCCGGGCGGCAACCCCGCCGGCAGGGTTGGCCACCCCGCGCCAGGGCCCGTTTATCGGCGCCTCGGCTCGATATAAGTGAAAATGATGGCTTTTTGGAGTATGACCCGATGTTTGCTTATATCGGGCCAGTCGCACCACCAGGGCCCCGTGTTACCCTCTGCAAGCCCTGTTGCCGCCAACGCGGGCGCACTCGGCGTCGACCCGCAACACAGCCTGACGGGCGACCTCCCCCTGAGGGGCGCGTTTTTTCGGCGCATGGCGCAATGTGTCACTTTTTATTGCCACCCTTCGGCTTGCCACAGCACAAAATCCGCTTTTAAGGGGTTGTTTCCGCCATTTCAATCCGCTAACTTGGCAACCAGTTTTTACAACTGACAGGTTTCAGGTACAGATGTATCCACACCGATATTGCTAGCCTCCGGCTTTTCCCCGGAGGCGTCTCCCGACACAGCCAACTGGCTCTCTCTTGTTTGCAACAGCGCCCCTCACTTTCGGATGGATGACATGAATACCAAGACCCTGGGTTGTACCCTGTTGATTGCCGGCACCACCATAGGCGCCGGCATGCTGGCCCTGCCGCTGGCCTCCTCGTCCCTGGGCGGCCCCGCCACCCTGATGCTGATGATCGGCCTCTGGGCCCTGATGGCCTTCACCGCCATGCTGCAGGTGGAAGCCAGCCTCAGCACCGGCAAGTGGTACCTGCACCAGCTGGCGGATCACCTGCTCGGCCCCTGGGGCAAGGGCATCGCCTCCTTCTGCATCCTGATGCTGTTCTACGCCCTGGCCTCCGCCTACATCAGCGGCGGCAGCAGCCTGCTGGCCCAGGCACTGGCCGATGCCGGCCTTCCCCTCGGCCAGGAGCAGGCGGCCTGGGTCTTTACCCTGCTGTTTGGCGGCATGGTGTGCGTCGGTACCAGGCAGGTGGATTACCTCAACCGCCTGATGTTCACCGTGAAGCTGGTGATCATGGTGGCGGTGCTGGCGCTGCTGCTGCCCCGCGCCCAGGGGCAGCACCTGCTCTCCATGCCCCTCGGGGAAGGCTTGCTGCTGGCGGGCCTGCCGGTCATCTTCACCTCCTTCGGCTTCCACGGCTCCATCCCGAGCGTCATGCTCTACCTCGGGGACAACCCCAGGCAGTTGCGCCGAGTCTTCGTGTGGGGCTCCGCCTTGCCGCTCGTGCTCTACGTGCTGTGGCAGGTCGCCATTCTGGGGCTGCTGGGCCAGCAATCCCTGATCCAGACCGGCGGCGCCCTGGACAGCCTGCTGGCCAACGTCGGCGGCCTGGTGAGCTGGCCCGCCTTCAACCAGGCGATGCATCTGTTCGCGGATCTCGCGCTCGCCACCTCCTTCCTCGGGGTGACCCTGGGACTGTTCGACTTCATGGCCAAGGTGACCCGTCGCAAGGACAACTGGCAGGGCCGCACCCAGACCGGCCTCATCACCTTCGTGCCGCCCCTGCTGTTCGCCCTCTACTTCCCGCAAGGCTTCATCATGGCGCTGGGTTACGCCGCCATTGCGCTGGCGGTGCTGGCGGTGCTGCTGCCGGTGGCCCTGGTGTGGCAGAGCCGCAAGCAGGCCGAGGCAGACCACTACCGCGTCCCGGGCGGCTTGCTGGCCCTGGGTCTGGCCGGTGCCATGGGGGTACTGATCGTCGGGGTGCAGGTCAGCGTCAGCATGGGGCTGCTGCCCGCCCTCTGATCTCCCCGACCCGACAAGCAGAAACGCCGCAAAGAGACACGCCCCGCCAACCCAGTTGGCGGGGCGTTTCATTGGCACGGGCTCACTTGGCCGACCCACACCACTCAGCGCGAAATTCATCCAATAATGAACATTTGAGTGCAACCATGTATAGATATGTACATTACTGACCCCCTGCCCTACACTGCTTAGCAGACAACCCACGATCCCGTGCCCGTCTGGCACGCCAACCCGGGAGGCAACATGGTCGCCACCGCATCTCTTCCCCGGCAACAGCCCGCCGTCGATCCCAGCAAGGCCCTGCCAGTGGTGTTTCGCATCCTGGACAAATGGCAGTGCAGCACGGATGAACAGCTCAGGCTGCTTGGCATTACCTCCCGCTCCACCCTGAACAAGTACAAGGAGGCCAGCGGCGGCATTCGGCTGAGCGCCGATCTCCAGGAGCGGATGAGCTATCTACTCAACATCCACAAGAGCCTGCGGCTGCTGTTCAGCCTGGATGAGAGCATCTATGGCTGGGTGCGCAAGCCCAACAGCCACCCCTTCTTCGCCGGGCGCAGCGCGATGGAGGTCATGCAGGGTGGGCGGGTGGCCGATCTTTACGAAGTGGCCACCCGGCTGCACGCCTGGCGCGGGGAGATGGCCTGATGTCATCCCTGCCCTTGCGCACCTTCCACAATGCCTGCGCCTATCGCATCATTCCGAGCCGCTTTCCCCCCATCTGCCTCTATGAAGACGTCGCTACCGCCGACGAGCTGGAGGCGGTCTGGGCCGTAGAGGCTCTGACCAACGACAGGCTGAGGGAAGAGGCGGGCGAGCTGATGCGGGTGCCCAGGGAAGACTGGCTGGTGGGGCTGCCCGGCGGCAGCTATGTGATGGCCGCCTTCACCCACCTCAATCCCGAGGGTGCCCGTTTCACCACGGGGGACTTTGGCGGCTACTATTGTGCCCCCTCCCTCGACACCGGCATCAAGGAGACGGTCTACCACAGGGAGCGGATCTTCGGGTACACCCGGGAGCCGGCCCAGAAGGTGCAGATGCGGGTGATCCAGGCGCAGTTCAGCGCCAGCCTCATCGACATCACGGGCCCGGCGTTTCTGCCAGGCCCCCTCTATCACGCCACCGATTACGGCCCCGCCCAGGCCTTCGCCCGGGAGCAGAAGGTTGCCGGGGCGGACGGCATCCACTACCGCTCGGTGCGCCACCCCGGTCACGACTGTCACGTGCTCTATCGCCCCCGTCTGGTCAGCCGGGTGGACCACGCCCGTCATCTGGAGTACCACTGGAGCGGCGAGGCCATCACCCATGTGCTGGAGATCCGCCTCTACGGTGAATAGCGTCTACCAGGACAAAAAAAGCCCCGCCAGATTGGCGGGGCTTTTTACATCAACCGAACAGTGGGGGAGCCTGGCTCCCTGACCGCTTACTGGTTGTGGCTGGCGCGACGGGGACGACGGGCCTGGGCCGGTTTGCCGGCACCATCGGCCGGACGCTGGCCGCCCTGAGGCTTGGGCTTGCCGCCGTTGCCAGTGCGATTGCCACCGCCGTTACCACCGGCGCCATTGCCGGAGCGACCGGCCCCCTGACGCTGGCCCTGGCCTTGCGGACGCGGCGCACGGCGCTGCTCGCTCGGATCCCGAGGCTCTTTGCGCAGCGGCGCGCCGATGCCACGGGCGATGTTGTCGAGGGTCTCGCGGGAGGCTTCAAAACCGGCCACCTGCTCGCACGGAATGTTCTGCTTGGTCAGCCGCTCGATGGCCTTGATGAGCTTGCCCTCATCGGCGGCCACCAGGGAGATGGCGTGACCGGCGGCGCCGGCACGACCGGTACGGCCGATACGGTGCACGTAATCTTCCGCCACGTTCGGCAGCTCGAAGTTGACCACTTGCGGCAATTTGTCGATGTCCAGGCCACGGGCGGCGATGTCGGTCGCTACCAGCACCTTGACGCTGCCATCCTTGAAACCGGCCAGGGCACGGGTACGGGCACCCTGGCTCTTGTTGCCGTGGATGGCGGCGGCGCTGACGCCGTTCTTGTCGAGGGTCTCGGCAACGCGGTTGGCCATGTGCTTGGTACGGGTGAACACCAGCACCTGCTGCCAGTCGTTGCTGGTGACCAGGTGACTCAGCAGGGCAATCTTGTTGGCCTTGTCGCAGGGGTGCACCAGCTGCTCGATGCGCTCGGCTGTGCTGTTGCGCGGGGTCACTTCGATCACCGCCGGGTTGTCCAGCAGACCGGTGGCCAGCTCACGAATTTCGTCGGCGAAGGTGGCGGAGAAGAGCAGGTTCTGACGCTTTTTCGGCAGCAGGGCCAAAATGCGGCGGATGTCGCGGATAAAGCCCATGTCGAGCATGCGGTCCGCTTCGTCCAGTACCAGGATCTCCACTTCGTCGAACTTGACGGCGTTCTGGTTGTAGAGATCCATCAGGCGGCCCGGGCAGGCCACCAGCACGTCCAGACCACGGCGGGTCGCCATCATCTGCGGGTTGATGCTCACGCCGCCAAATACCACGTGGCTGCGGATCGGCAGGTGTTTGCCGTAGTTGCGCACGCTCTCGCCCACCTGAGCGGCCAGCTCGCGGGTCGGGGTCAGCACCAGGGCGCGGATGCGATTCGGGGAGACCTTGCGCTTGCTTTCAGTCAGACGCTGCAGCATCGGCAGGGTGAAACCTGCGGTCTTGCCGGTCCCGGTCTGGGCGGCGGCCATCAGATCACGGCCAGCCAGTACCGCCGGGATCGCTTGTTGCTGGATGGGAGACGGGGTGTCGTAGCCTTGCTCGGCAACGGCACGCAACAAGGGTTCGGCCAGACCGAGGGAAGTAAAACTCATAGTTACCTGCTAGGGATAGGGGCGCCAAAGATCGTGGTGGGGCTCCTCTGCTGAGCCGATGCCATCTCACAGGATCCGGGCCTATAGAGAAAACAACGATTTCCCCGGGGAGCAGAGCAAAGGGGAAAGAATAGAGGCGCAGTCTAACGGAGTTGGCGCACTTAGACGAGGAAAATGTGATGCACCTCCCAGCGCGGCTGGAAATAGCGACAAAGGCAGGACAAAATGGCCCGAATCGCCGTATGTATCAAAGCCCCTGCACAGCCTGCCGGGGACGGCGCGATACACGGAACAGGAGGTTTTGATTGAAACGGAAGTTCACCCCCACCGCCCGGCGCATGCTGGGCCTCGTCTTGCCCCTGCTCTTCGCCCAGCCCCTCGCCGCCAGGGAGACCCTGTCGGTGGCCTGGAGCCACTGGCCCCCTTTCAGTCAAATCGCTGCCGACGGCACCCTCGGCGGACTGGACGTGACCCTGACCCGCCAGATCCTGGGCAAGGCAGGCGTGGAGCCCGCCTTTCGCAATCTCCCCTGGGCCCGGGCCCTCTACCTCATGGAGCGCCAGCAGCTGGACGTGGCCATGGGCGCCCTCAAGACCCCCGAGCGGGAGCGGTTCGCCCGCTTCTCCACCCCCTATCGGCGCGCCAGCTTCGTGCTGCTGAGCCAGCGCCCGCAGGCCGGGGAGCCCGAGGGCTGGCGAGAGATCACGGAGCTGGCAACCCTGTGCCAGGCCAAGGGGCTGCGCCTTGGCAAGCTGCGGGGCACCCGCCCCCTGCCGATGAGCGAGGAGTGCCCCGCCCTCGGGCAGGCGAGTGAATACAACAGCGATGACAGGCTGCTCACCCTCTTGCTGGCGCGCCGCCTCGACGGCGTCATCATGGAGTGGCAGTACGCCCGCTACCGGCTCGGCCAGCTCGGGGCGAGCGATGCCATCCAGTGCCAGGTGCTCTTGCACCAGCAGCCGGTGCGCCTGATGTTTGCCAAAGAGGCCGTGAGCGATGAGGCGCTCGCCCGCATCGATGCCGCCATCGCCACCCTGCCCTCACCGGATCCCGCCTTTGCGCCGCCCCGCTGCCGCCTGGATGCAACCCGGACCCCATCGCTCTCGACGCCATCGGCCCCCTGAGGCAGGCGCCGGCAAAAATCCATGAAAAAGGCGACCCTGGGGTCGCCTTGTGGTATCTGGTGATCACTCACCTGGCCCGCCGCGTGATCAGCGCAGCTGCGGGGTCTGGGTGTGCACGCCCTGGTTCTGGGCGCGGTGGCGCAGCAGGTGATCCATCAGCACCAGGGCCAGCATGGCCTCGGCGATGGGCACGGCACGGATGCCGACGCAGGGGTCGTGACGACCCTTGGTGATCATCTCGGTGGCCTCACCGCTGGTGGTGATGGTCTTGCCCGGCACCGTGATGCTGGAGGTAGGCTTGAGGGCCATGCTCACCACGATCTCCTGACCCGACGAAATGCCCCCCAGGATGCCCCCCGCATGATTGCTGGCAAAGCCGGTCGGAGTCATCTCGTCCCGGTGCTCCGAGCCTTTTTGCTCCACCACCGCGAAGCCGTCACCGATCTCCACCCCTTTCACCGCGTTGATGCCCATCATGGCGTGGGCGATGTCGGCGTCGAGGCGGTCGAACACCGGCTCCCCCAGGCCTACCGGCACGTTGCGCGCCACGACGCACACCTTGGCCCCCACGCTATTGCCCTCTTTCTTGAGGGCACGCATGTATTCATCCAGCGCCTCCAGCTTGCCCGCATCGGGGAAGAAGAAGGGGTTCTGCTCGATCTGGCTCTCGTCGAACCCTTCCGCCTTGATGGGGCCGAGCTGGGAGAGAAAACCCACTATCTCGATGCCGTGCACCTGTTTCAGGTACTTCTTGGCGATGGCCCCCGCCGCGACCCGCATGGCGGTCTCGCGGGCCGAGGAGCGGCCGCCGCCACGGTAGTCACGCTGGCCGTACTTCTGGTGATAGGTGTAGTCGGCGTGGCCGGGTCGGAACAGATCCTTGATTTCGGAATAGTCCTTGGAGCGCTGATCGGTGTTCTCGATGAGCAGCCCGATGGAGGTGCCCGTGGTCTTGCCCTCGAACACCCCGGAGAGGATCTTCACCTCGTCCGCCTCGCGGCGCTGGGTGGTGTAGCGGGACGTGCCGGGCTTGCGCCTGTCCAGATCCCCCTGCAAATCGTCTTCGCTTATCTCCAGCCCCGGCGGGCAGCCGTCGACCACGGCGCCCAGCGCCAGACCGTGGCTCTCGCCGAAGGTGGTGACCCGAAAGAGTTGGCCGAAACTGTTCCCTGCCATGGATGCTCCTTGCTGCTTAGTTCTTGTAAATGGCGAAATGGGCCTGGTACTGCTCGAGCTCTGCGCGGGTCATCACAAAGACGCCGTGACCGCCGTTCTCGAACTCGACCCAGGTGAAGGGCACCTCGGGGAACTGGGCTTCCAGGTGGATCATGCTGTTGCCCACCTCGACCACCAGCACCCCATCCTCTTTCAGGAAGTCGGCGGCATTGGCCAGCAGGCGCTTGGTGAGCTTGAGGCCGTCGGAGCCCGACGCCAGGGCCAGCTCCGGCTCGTGGCGAAACTCCTCCGGCAGATCCGACATGTCCTCGGAGTCCACGTAGGGCGGGTTGGAGACGATGAGATCGTACTTGTCACCGGCCGGCAGATCCCGGAACAGATCGGAGCGAATGGGGATGACCTGCTGCTCCAGCCCGTGATCGTTGATGTTGCGCTCGGCCACGTTGAGGGCATCGACGCTGATGTCGATGGCATCCACTTCCGCATGGGGGAACTCATGGGCCATGATGATGGCGATGCAGCCGGAGCCGGTGCACAAGTCCATGATCCGGGTCGGTTCGTCTTTCAGGAAGGGGGCGAAGCGGTTGGCCACCATCTCGGCGATGGGGGAGCGCGGAATGAGCACCCGCTCGTCCACGTAGAACTCCCAGCCCGCATACCAGGCCTTGTTGGTCAGGTAGGGTGCCGGAATGCGCTCCTGCACGCGGCGGATGATGAGCTCGGCGATGCGGTGGCGCTCGCTGGTGGTCAGGCGGGAGTGGCGCATGGCGGGATCCACGTCCGGCGGCAGATGTAACGCGGGCAGCACCAGTTGCACGGCCTCATCCCAGGCGTTGTCGGTACCATGTCCGTAGAAGATCCCGGCGTCGTTGAAACGACTCATGGCCCAGCGCAACATGTCCTGGATGGTGTGCATTTCGGCAACCACCTCATCGATAAATATCTTGTCCAAATCCACCTCCAAGTCGAGTAATATCCGGCCCGAGAATTTTATACAGCGAGCAAGACGAGTACCTGATGAAAAAAACGCCCTCACTCACAGACGAGGAAAGCCTGCTGTTTCGTGATGCTGTCAAAGGTACCCGGAAAATTAAGCAAGATACCATAAGGGCCTCCTCAAGCCCGGTCAAGCAGAAACGCGAAGTGCGCGAGAGCCGCGAAAAGCTTGGGGTTGACCACTTTTTCAGCGACGAGTACCAGCCCCATCTCGAGGCGGACGGGCCGACCCGTTACGTGCGCGACGACGTGTCAAAATTCGAGCTGAAAAAGCTCAAGCGCGGCAGCTACCCGCCGGAGATTTATCTGGATCTGCACGGCATGAACCAGCACCAGGCCAAGCAGGAGCTGGCGGCCCTGCTCACCCTGTGCCGAAAAGAGAACATCCACGTCGCCTCGGTGATGCACGGCATCGGCAAGCACATCCTCAAGCAGCGCATCCCGAGCTGGCTGGCCCAGCACCCCGCTGTGCGCGCCTTTCACCAGGCGCCGCGGGAGTGGGGGGGCGAGAGCGCCATCCTGGTGCTGCTGGACATCGAGGAGTGACCCCCTTCCCCGCCCCGCCTTGCTCCGGGCGAACGCCATAAAAAAACCACCGCCAGCTTGCGGTGGTTTTTTCTTGGCGCCCCACAGGGGTCAGCCGGCGGCCTCCATATGGCGCTTGAAGTTATCCAGGATGCTCTGCCACCCCGCCCGCTGCTGTTCGCCGCTGTGCAGGGACTCGGCATCGAACCGCTCCTCCACCCGGGTGCCCCCCTGCTCTGCCACGAACCGCACGCTCACCTCGCGGCCATCGTCCATGACGTAGCCGAGCCCCGTCGGCGCGGTGACCTCGGTGAAGGTCCCCTCGAAATCAAACCCCGTGCTGCCATCCCGCGCCGCCATGTGGTGGCAAAAACGCCCACCCACCCGCAGGTCCACCCGGCTTTGGGGGCAGTGCCACTGCGGGGAGGCGGCGTTCCACGCCATGATGCTGGCGGGGGTGTTCCAGCCCTGCCACACATCGGCAATCGGCCTGGCAACCCAGACGCTGACGCTTATCTTCATCTCTCTGCTCCTCTGGCTGTCCTGCACGTTTTGCACTGTGGCACTGTCATGCCACGCCGGGCGCATCGGGCTGCGCCAAAAAGTGGGCCACCAGGGCATTGGCATGGCCGTGACCCATGGCGTGTTCGTCCTTGAGCCAGGCCACCAGGGCCATGTGTTTGCGCTCCTCCCGCCCCGCCAGCAGGGTCAGCCAGTGGACGATGGGCTGGCCGTATTTCTGCTCGATGGCGGGAAAATAGGAGGCAGGCCCCTTCACCTTCGGTTGTTCATCCATGATGGCTTCTCCTCAAGGTGGCCACAGGCTCAGGGTTTGGGGGCGAACTGCTCGAACACCTGCAGTCCGGTCAGGGTCGGGGTGTCGTTCTTGAGGGCATAGAAGTCGGGCTTCTCGTCGATGAAGATCTGCCCGGTGAGTTCGAACCCCTGATCCTGAAACAGGCCGGCAGAGAGGATGTACTCGTCCGTCGGCAACAGATGGTAGAAAAGATGGGTGCCGCAGGTGGGGCAGAATCCGCGCTCCGCCCACTCCGACGAGCGGTAGGCCACCGGGGTCATCCCGGTGAACCGCACGCCCTTGCCCCCGTGCACCGCGAACATGGGCCCCCCTGACCAGCGCCGGCACATGGCGCAGTGACACAGGTTGACCTCCTTGTGATCGCCGCTCGACACGGTGATCCCGCCACACAGACAATGCCCTTCCATGATGCCTCCTGAGAGTTGGGGCGACAGACCGGGCGAACGGGTGCTCGCCTTGTTGCCGCACCAGATGAAGTAGCACGGGATCCGGGGGGCGGCAACTGACCATTCCGGGGCCTCACCGCGGGTCTGAGGCTCCCGGAGCGGGAAAATCCCCCTCTTTATTCATCGCGTGAATGACTCAACATATCCCATGCACCAGATAAATAATGGTCAGGTTCCCTCCTGCAAGGCGATGCGATTCCCCTCGCAATCCCGACACTCCGCCACCCGGAGGCCCTCCCCGACCTGGGTGACGGGATAGAGACAGGCCCCGCCCGATGCCAGCGCCCGGGCCATGGTCCCCTCGATGTCAGGCACCCGCAGATAGATCCGGGTGCCATCCAGGCTCGGCACATAGCTCTCCCCCTTCGCCAGGGCGCCGGAGCAGCCCGCCGTGCCACTTTCCAGGGGAAAGAGCGCCATCTCGTTGCCATCGATCTGCACCCGCTCCAGCACCGTCTCGAAGACCCCCTCATAGAAGCGGATGGCTCTCTCCAGATCCTGTACCGGAATTTCAAAATGAATGGCGATGTTCATGGTCATCCTCCCTCGGTGTGAACCCGCACTCTATCAGTGCCAAAAGAGGCGCAGCAAGCCAGCGCGGCGATCAACAAGGGAGGCGCGCGGCCTCCCCGGGGTGCTTGCGCCTGTATTGACTCTCAGGTCACCGGTGCCCAAGGGTCCCCCTTGCCCGGCTCGTTGCCCTGGGTCCACCACTTGGCCTGATAGATGACCCCCTTGTGGCTCACCTTGTTGCCCGCGGTGTAGACCTTGCCTGCCTCCCAGGCCGGTACCCCGTCCACCGGCGGCGTGCCGGGGTCGACCGGGGCCGGATCCAGCGTGGCCACCACCCGTATCTTGGGCCAGCTGGCGTGGGAGCCGTAGAAGTTGGTCACGCACTTCTCGTAATCCCCCGGCACCAGGGCCGAATAGGCGGTCTGGTACCCCACCAGATCGCACTCGAAGGAGTAGCCGCCGGGTCTGTCCGGGTAGTATTTCCAGTTGCCGTCCCAGTTGGTGTAGAGCACGTCGGTGGCGCCGTTGAGGTTGAGGCTGCCATAGGGGGTCTGCTGCCAGCAGGTGTTCTTCTCGTCCGCCAGCAGCGGGATACCGTAGTGGGCCGCGAGCCCCTCCCAGTAGCGGATGCGGTTGACCGGCTGGCCCTTGTTCTTGTTCTGCTCGCCGCACTCGATGCCACCGTTGATGATGTTGATGGTGGTGCCAAAGCCGTAGCCGATGCCCGCCGCCAGCTCACGCTGGGAGGGCACCCAGGTCCGGTCGATGACGTGCAGCATGGCGGGTTTGGGAGCCTGGGGCGTCAGGAAGAACCAGATGGCGGAGGCGAGGTTGAGCCAGGAGTCCGCCACCAGCCCGGGGTTGTTGAGGAGCACAGAGGCGTCGCCGTCGAACATGGCCTCGGAGAAGGCGCCGTAGTTGAAGTGATAGGAGAGCTGCTTGGCGCCGCGACCGAAATAGCCCTGACCGGTGCTGCAGGGCCAGCGCCGGTTCTGCCAGTCACTCTGGCCACACCCCGTGGTGTAGCCGGTCTGCCCCTCAGACCAGCCCATCTCCCGCACGTGCACCAGGGCCTGTTGCCACTCCTCCAGCCCCAGGGGGTTGTCGGAGACATTCTCCTTGGCAATGTGGCCGCCGGTCTCCTGGGCAAAGTGGGCGAAGGCGGTGATGATGGACTTCTTGCAGATGGCGTCCGCATTGCGCCCGTCCGTGTAGTCGCCGCAGAAGGCGGGGAACTTGCCCACCGCCCGCAGGAAGCGCTCGTAGGTGTACTCCGGGGCGGCCATCTGGGTCAGGAACTCCCAGTCCGATTCGGTGAAGACCCGCTCGACCCGCTTGACGTTGTCCGGGTTGCCGGGGGCGCGGGCCACGATGGCCTCCACCACCGTATTGGGCCGGGTGGCCAGGGCGTGGGACCAGATCCCGTACATGGGGTTGGCGGTCTTGGCCTGGGCCGCTCTGGCAAGATCCGCCGCCGCCATCACATAGCCGCCGCTGTTCTGGGGATCGGGCTGGATTGTCATGGCGCTCTGGCCGGGCAGCGCCCAGACGAGGGCAACCAGGCAGGCGGTGCGCGTGAGCATGAACATGGGTAACCATCCTTGTCTTGAAAATGTCAGGGCGAGCATAGGCATCCTGACAACTAAATTCACGACAAGAATTAAGAATTTGGCGAAATTGTGAGCCATGCCTCCCTGCACTCAGATGGCGCTCGTTTGCAGGGGGATCCAGCCCCAGGTCTTGCGGCCGCAGCCATCCGACCTGTGCGGACGCTTGCTCAGATCCCCCCTGCGCGCACCGCCCGGATCAGCAGATTGCGCGGGGTCATGGGTTTGGGGCAGAAGGTACCCACCTCCACCCGGTAGCCCTGCTCCTCAAGGAAGAGGGCGCGATCGAGCAGCAGCCAGATTTCCAGGGGGCGGCGAAACAGGTGGCGCACCAGCTCCATGCGGGCGACATCGCCAAAGCGCCGCTCCCCCTGTGCCAGCAAGGCGGCGTAGTCGAGCCCCGCGGGCAAGCCCATCCCCTTGCGTTCGGCGGCCCAGTGGCAGAAATCCTCGAAGCCCCCGGTCAGCAGACTCTTTTGCAGGTTGGGCACCGGCAGGTACTCATCCACCCCGCGCACCTGGCGCTGCAGGCAGTCAAAGGCGAGGCGCCACACCACCTCCCGCTCCCGCAGCCGGGCGATGCGGGCACCGCCGGTCACCGTCTCCTGCAGCGGCAGCTTCAAATCGCTCTTGCCAAGGCGCAGGGCACTGGCCCTGGCGGCCCGGGAGAGGGGCGCGTAGTGCTCTCCCCTGATGAGGTGGTAGCAACACGGGGAGAGGGTCACCCCCTGGGCGCCCCCCTCGGCCACCCGCGTCAGCAGATGGGTGTGCAGATCGCCGCAGGCATGGAGCGCCATGGCGTGATGGTGCGGGGCGATGAGGGCCCCGGACTCGGCGGCAAAGGCATCCGCCTCCACGAACCGCATGTTGGCGCCGTCGCGCGCGGCGAGCCGCCGCCCCTCCTCGCAGAGCGCCCCCTGCCACTCCAGGCTCAGGATCTCGGCGCCACGGTGCAGCGACACCAGGCGTCCCAGATGCCCCTTGCCAGCGCACCACTCCAGATAGGGACCTTGGTGGGGGGGCAGACAGCCGGTGAAGGCCTCTATCTGCCCCTGCTTGCGTCCCGGCATGTACATCGCCATGGCCCTGGCGCACTGGACGGGCTCGGGGGCGAAAGGGGCAAGCTCGCCGAGGGCCTGCAACTCGGCCCCCGCCGGGATCCAGGGGGCGAGCAGGGCGCAGAGCGCATCCATGTCCCCGTCGAGGTGCGCTATCTCGTCAAGGGTCAGGGCTGCCAGGCACTTCGCAAGGGCTGGCTCCTCGCGGGCAAAGGCGATCCCCAGGTGGTGATAGGGCTGGTATTGCCACCAGCGTCGCTCGGCGGTGAGCAAGCAGTCCAGTTGTCGAAAACGGTGGGCCAGCACGGTGAACCTGTCCTTTGGCGCAAAAAGGGAGGCTCATTCTAGCGATCTGCCGTCAAAAAGCACTCGCCTGTGCGCCGCTGGTAGCCTGACAAAAAGCAGGGATTTGTGCTATATTCCGCCCCCTCATTCGCGCAGCCCGCCACGGCGAGCCGCTTTACCCCTATAAACGGAACCCAATCATGACCATCAATGCCATCCTGCAAGCCCGTGCAAACGCCAAATGCGAGCTGTGTGGCGCAGAACATGCGCTGACTGCCTTCCCGGTGCCGCACTCCCCCGCCAGCGACGACGACCACAGCGTGGCCCTCTGCGCCACCTGCCGCGGCCAGCTGGAGCAGCCGGACACCACGGAGGTGAACCACTGGCGCTGCCTGGGTGACAGCATGTGGAGCCAGGTGCCGGCGGTGCAGGTGATGGCCTGGCGCCAGTTGAAGGCCCTCGTCGCCCGGGGCGAGCTCTGGGCCCAGGACATGCTGGACATGATGTACATGGAAGACGAGGTCAAGGCCTGGGCAGACGCCGGCGTGACCAGCGACGATGACGACAGCGTGCCGACCGTCGACTCCAATGGCGCCGTGCTGGTGGAAGGGGACTCCGTCACCCTGATCAAGGATCTGGACGTCAAGGGCGCCGGCTTCACCGCCAAGCGCGGCACCCTGGTCAAGGGCATTCGCCTGACCAACAACCCGCTGCACATCGAGGGCAAGGTCAACGGCATGCAGATCGTGCTGGTGGCCGCCTACCTGAAGAAGGCCTGATACCGACCCTTCAAGCCAGAAGCGCCCCCAGGGGCGCTTTTTTGTTGCCTCTGTTTCCTGCCGTTCGGGTGGCATCCGGGGGAAACTGGACTATCCTGCAAACCAGTTCCGCGGTATGCCCCCTCCCCTGGCCGCCAGTGCGCCAATGGAGAGGGCCTTCCCGGCACGCATGGAAAGACCCCGGGCACCCTGATCCCCATGGCGCCCACGAGACCAAGGAGCCGCCCCATGGCCAGCAAGAAAGAGATCAAGATGAAGATCGCCGCTCGCCAGGCGAAAATCGCCAAGCACGAAGGCAAGATCAAGAAGCTGAAAAAAGCCCTGAAATAGGGGCTGACAACCATTAAAACCGCCTGATGGCGGTTTTTTTATACACATCCTTGCCTATTGCACTTCCTGCCGCAGACCATGCTGCACCTGATTGCTCTCGTCTGGATCCTCTTCGGGGCCGGGAGAGACGCCGCTGGACGACTCGTCAAAGAGGCTGGCATCATGCCAGCTTTGACGCCAAGGACGTGCTCATGAACCCCAATACCTGGATGCTGTTTGCGCTGGCCTATCTGCTGGCGACCCTGACCCCTGGCCCCAATGTGCTGCTGGTGGTCAAGAACGGTCTGCAACACGGCTGGCGCGCCGCCCTTGTCAGCATCCTCGGCAACCTGGGGTGCCAGGCCATCCTCATCGGTCTGGTCGCCATGGGGGTGGGGGCCCTGCTGCAAACCCTGCCTCCCCTCTTCGTCGCCCTCAAGCTGGCGGGGGGTGGCTACCTGGTGTATCTGGGCTACAAGGCGCTGCGCGCGGCCAATACCGGTGCCCAAGGGCTCTCTCCCTCCACCGCGCGGGGACACACCAGAACCACCCTCTCCTTGCTGCGAGAAGCTTTTCTGGTCTCCGCCAGCAACCCCAAGACCATCGTCTTCCTCTGCGCCCTGCTGCCCCAGTTCCTCGATCACCAGAGTCCGCTGACGCTGCAGTTCATCACCATGTACCTGACCATCTGCGCCATCGTCAGCCTGGTGCATCTGTGCTATGTCGCCCTGGCCAGGCGCGCCGGTCGCTACTTCAAGCCAGGTCGCGGCGAGCGCCTCGTTGGCCGCATCACCGGCGGGCTCTTCATCACCCTGGGCGGCGCCATCCTGCTCAGTGGTCGTCCCTGATCCCTGTGCCTCACCGCGGCTGACATTATCTGCACCATCGGCGCCGCTTGGGCGCCGCGGATCCCGGCTACCGGGGCTAGAGTTGTAGGCGTGTCTGTATATGAGCCTGCGGTGGAGCGCCATATGTATTCCTACACCCTCACCTTCCGGGAGGAGGCCGACAAGCTGACGGCCCCCGAACACGAGATCCGCTTGCAAAGCCCGGCACAGGCCGGTGATTTCATCATTCTCTCCGATGGCAGTCGCCATCAGGTGATGTTCGTCACCCACCGCGCCCACTACAGCAGCCTCTACCTCGACAAGGGGGTCCGCATCCCCCAGAGCTGACGCAGACATCCTCTTTCGCTCCCTCCTGCTATGGTGAGAGAGGGCGGCAGCTCGCCAACGCAAGCCCCTTGCCGCCCAGGGAGCAGAAAGCCCGAATGACCCATTGCCAGAGGTATTGATCATGTTCAGACAGACCGCGCTCATCCTGACCCTCACCCTGTTGGGCAGCGCCCAGGTTCACGCCATCAACCACAAATACGCCGAGCAGCTAGAACGCTCCGGCTGCACCCAGGTGACCGAAGCCCAGGGCTGCGATATTCACAAGAGCAAGGCGGAAAACGCCAAGGCAGGATTTGGCACCGCCGCCACGGCCGACGAAGGCGGATTGAACATGAGCTATGAGCAGAAGCTGGAGCGCTCAGGCTGTACCCAGGTGAGCGAACTCAGCGGCTGTGACATCAACAAGAGCAAGGCCGAGAACGCCGCCGCCGGATTTGGCGCCGCCCCCGCAGCGGCCAGCGCCAGCCCCTACGCCGGCAACTGGGTCGCCACCTTCCCCGAGACGGGCGCCACGGTCGCGAACATCCGTATCGATGACAAGGATCAGGTGTGGGTCAACGACAAACAGGTCAGTGCCAGGAAATCCGACGGCGCCCTGGTGTTCAAGGAGGGCATGGTCATCTACACCATCCAGGGGGATCGCCGCCTCAAGGGAGAAGATGGCTGGGTCGACAACGACGCGGGCACCAAGGGGCCCATCGCGGCCAAATGACCCCGTCACCATCCCGACAAGGGGAGCCGAGGCTCCCCTTGTCGTTTCTGCCTGCTTGCAACCCACGCCCCCTCTACCCCTTCTTCGGGAAGTCCAGCACGGCCACCACCGGCGAGCAGGACGGGAGCGCCGACCAGGAGGGGGCGTCGAAGATGAAGCGGGCGACGGCGCAGGTCGGCATACGAGTGATACCGGAGGAAAAGCCATGAGCCAGGTCGGTGAAGGCAGGATCATGGCCTACCAGCAGTACGCAGGCGAGATCATCTGAAAACGCCCCCACCACCCCGAGAAGGGTCTCGGCATCGCTCTCGTAGAGGCCCTCGTCGATGGCGATGTGGTTTGGTGAATAACCCAGCTCTGCGGCAAGCAGCCGGGCGGTTGTCAGGGCCCGGCAGGCGGGGCTCGAGAGGATGAGATCGGGCTTCACCCCCAGGTGTGCCAGGCGAGCCCCCATCAGGGGCGCATCGCGCAGCCCGCGCGCCGCCAGAGGACGAGCGCGGTCAGACAAAGATGCGTCCTCCCAGCTCGACTTGCCATGGCGTACCAGGATCAGGGTTCTTCTCATAACGCACTCCCTGGTTGATAAGGGCGACAGGCGGCCCCTCAGACCGCCCCACGTTTGCCGGCATGAAGGGGCAGCAGCACCATGACCATCATGGTCAGCAGCACACCCCCTACCCCCCAGCCTACCTGTTCCCAGTGTACTGTCTCCCCGGTCAGCATGCCGGTGAGCAGCACCATCACCGGGATGAGGTAGGTATAGGCTGACACCTGTTCCGGTTGCAGCGCCACGCTTCCCTGCTGGAACAACAAGAAGCTCAGCGCCGTGGCAAAGAGAGCCAGATAGCCAAGTCCCAGCCCCACCGGCAGGGAGACCCGGCTCCAGTCGGTTTCAAGCAATCCGGGCAGCGCCACCGGGGTGAGCAGCACAGTGGCGCAGATGAGGGTCCAGCCGGTCAGGTGGAGGAAGGACTCCCCCCGGTAGCAGCGCTTGATCAGGATGGGGTTGAGGGCCATGGCCACGCAGCCGAACAGGTAGATGCGATTGCCGGGAGTGAGGCTGAGGTTCGCCACCAATCCCAGATCGCCGCGAAAGATGATGAGGGCCGCAGCCACCATGCCCCCCAGCAGGGCCAGCCCCATTCCCCAGCCGATGGCGCGGCGCAAGATCACCATTCCGGCCAGGGCGCTGATCAGCGGCACCGTGGTGTAGAGTGCGCTGGCATCGAGGGCGCTGGTCTCCTGCAATGCCACGAACATGGCGACAAAGTAGCAGAGGGCCGGCAACGAAATGAGGGTGTAACGCCCCAGATCCCGCAGGGAAGGCAGCACCAGCCCCCCCTGATACCCCAGCACCCCGACGAAAATGAGGGAGGCCAGCAGGTAGCGCACCCAGGTGACCACCAGCGGGTCCAGCACCGCGGTGAGGGCGCTGCCGATGGGAAACGAGAGGCTGATGAGCAGGGTGAACAGCAACACCTTGCCGTGGGCCTTTGCAACATGGGGAAGTAAAGACATGGGATACACCTGTCAGCAAGGGCGCCCGCAGGCGCCGACGGAAGAGATCAATAACCGTGGTCGGTCGCAGGGGACAGCTTGCCCTCGCCCAGGGTTGCCAGCAACTGGCCAAGCAGGCTGGAAGCACCGAAACGAAACCGCTCGGCCACCAGCCACTCCTCGCCAAAGAGTGCGGCCGCCATGGCGAGATACTCCGCCGCCTCCCGTGCGCTTTTCACCCCGCCCGCCGCCTTGAACCCCACCCGATCCTGCACACCGCACTCGGCGATGGCCGCCAGCATGGTGCGGCACGCCGCCGGGGTGGCATTGACCGCCACCTTGCCGGTGGAAGTCTTGATGAAGTCGGCCCCCTCCTCGATGGCAAGCAGGGAGGCCACGCGGATAAGCGCAGGCTCCTGCAGCTCGCCGGATTCGATGATCACCTTGAGCACCCGGGCGCCGCACAACGCCTTGCAGCCGCGCACCAGCGCCCGGGCGGGGGCCTCGTCCCCGGCCATCAAGGCACGCCAGGGGATCACCAGATCGATCTCGTCGGCGCCATCCGCGAGGGCGGCGCGGGTCTCGGCCAACACGGTTGCCAGATCATCGTCGCCGTGGGGGAAGTTGACCACAGTGGCAACCTTGACCTCGGGGGTGCCCTGAGCCGCCAGGGTGAGCCTGGCCAGCCCCACGAAGCGCGGGTAGATGCACACCGCAGCGGTGTTGCCGACGGGGGTCTGCGCCTGGTGGCAGAGGGCGATGATGCGCGCGTCGTGGTCATCGTCGTTGAGGCTGGTGAGGTCCATCAAGCGGATGGCCCGGCTGGCCGCCTCGGTGGCAACGCAGGCTGGTGAAAAAGCAGTAGCTGGAATCATGGAAGGCTCCTGTCGGGATAAGAGAGGGGCGCCGCAGCGCCCCGGAACAAGGGATGGGACGCTCAGGCCAGGGAGAAGAAGATCCCGGCGATGGCGGCGCTCATCAGGTTGGAACAGGTGGCAGCCAGCACGGTACGCAGGCCGTAGCGGGCGATGAAGTCGGTGCGGGAGGGACAGAGGGTGCCCAGGCCACCGATCAGGATCCCCATGGAGGCCAGATTGGCAAAGCCGCACAGGGCGAAGCTGATGATCACCTTGGACTTCTCCTCCAGCACCTGCAGACCGGCAGCGGTGACCGTGCTGGCGTCTTTCAGGTAGGGCGCCAGATCGCTGTAGGCCACGAACTCGTTCACCACCAGCTTCTTGCCGATCATGGCGCCGGCGATGCCGATGTCCGCCAGCGGTACCCCGAGCAGGAAGGCGAGCGGCGAGAAGATCCAGCCCAGGATGAGCTCGAGGGAGAGCGGCATGCCCACCATCTCCCCCACCCCGCCCAGCAGGGTGTTGACCAGGGTCACCAGCCCGATCATGGCGATCAGCATGGCGCCGATGGCCGCCGCCAGCTTGAGGCCGCTGCTGGCCCCCTCGCCTGCCGCTGCCAGCACGTTCTCCGGCTTCTTGCCATCAAACTGGATGCTGGTGTCAAAGACGTAATCCGGCTGGCTGGTTTCGGGAATGATCAGCTTGGCAAACAGGATCCCGCCCGGCGCCGCCATGAAGGAGGCCGCCAGCAGGTACTGCATGTCCACTCCCATCATGGCGTAGCCCGCCAGCACGGTGCCGGAGACCGAGGCCATGCCGCCGCACATGACGGCGAAGAACTCCGAATCGCTCATCCTGGGCATGTAGGGTTTGACCACCAGCGGCGCCTCGCTCTGACCGACGAAGACGTTGGCCACCGCCGACATGGATTCGGTCTGGGAGGTGCCGAGCAGCCGCGCCATGGCGCCACCGATGATGCGGATCACCACCTGCATGATGCCGAGGTAGTAGAGCACGGCGATGAGCGCCGAGAAGAACACCACCAGGGGCAGCACGTTGAGGGCAAACACGAAGCCGATGCCGTCCACCGAGAAGTTGACCAGGTTGCCAAACAGGAAGTGGATCCCCGCCTTGCCGCTTGCCAGCACCGCCTCGACCCCGTGGGCCATCCCCTCCAGCGCCCGGCGCCCCAGCGGGACATAGAGCACCAGGGCACCGATGGCGACCTGCAAGGCCAGCGCCAGCCCCACGGTGCGCAGGCGAATGGCCCTGCGGTTGGTCGATGCGAACACGGCGATGAGGATCAGCGCCGCCATACCGAGAAATCCTGCTGCAAACATATCTGACCTCCTGGTCGTTCCCTGCTTACTGGAAGTGGTGCTGGATGAAGGCGTTGATGAGGCGGATGAAGTCCGCTTCCGCCAGCTTGGCGCACTTGAGGGTCTGCTCGTGGGAGAGCTGCACATCCCCCAGCCCCTCCGCCATGTTGGTGATGGCGCAGATGGCCAGCACCGGCAGTGCGCAGTGGGCGGCGCTGACCACCTCGGGCACCACCGACATCCCCACCACGTCGCCCCCGATGATCTGCATCATGCGGATCTCGGCGGCGGTCTCGAAACAGGGGCCGCTGTAGGAGACGAACACCCCCTGATTGACGGCGATCCCCTCCCGCTCGGCCAGCGCCAGCGCCTCGCTGCGCAACCCCTTGTCATAGGCATTGGCCAGGCTGAAGAAGCGCGGGCCGTAGGCCTCGTCATTGGCCCCCGTCATGGGGGTGCCCGGCATGGTGTTGATGTGATCGTTGAAGATGACCAGGGAGCCGACCCCGATGCGCTCCGGGCGCAGCGAGCCGGCCGCATTGGTTACCAGCAGCAGCTCGCAGCCCAGGCGCTTGAAGGTGCGCACCGGGGTAGTCATCACCTTCATGGTTTCGTGTTCGTAGTAGTGGCCGCGCCCCTTCATGCAGACCACATCTACCCCGTGCAGCTTGCCGAGCACCAGCTCGCCGCTGTGACCGGCCACCGTGCTGACCGGGAAGCCGTCCAGCTCCTCGTAGGGAATGGTGACTTTCTCTTCCAGCGCATCGGCCAGCACGCCGAGGCCGGAGCCCAGGATCATGGCGGCGCGGGGGGCAAACCCCGGCTTGCGGGCAAGAATGGTGGCGACGGCGTTGAGTACGGGATCGTGTTGCATGAGTTGTACCTCTTGAGGCTGTGAATGAGACATGACGCTCACTCTAGGGGAGGCATTGGACGACAAAAATCGCTAAAATCGGCCTGATTATCCCGATATACAACACAATGACCGACATAATGGGGTAATGACGCACCCGAAATGGCCCAAAAACCGCTGCTTCATGCCATTTCACCGTCAAACGGGTCGCCGGAGGGGGAAACCCGATGTGATGCGGATCGCGGTGTCAGGAGGGACCCGCCTCCCTGCCCCGCCATTCCCGTGCCCGAACTTTGACGGCGATCTCACCCTTAAAGCCTGGAGAGACCATGTTCCCGGACACCCAATGGCGCGATCGCGTCACCCTCAAGATGTTGCGTTACTTCCATGAAGTGGCCAGCCAGGGCCACTTCAGCCGGGCAGCCCTGCGGCTCAATGTCTCCAAATCGCCGCTCAGCGCCCAGATAAAGGAACTCGAATCCCTGCTGGGGGTGACCCTGTTTGAGCGCCACACCCGCCAGGTGAACCTGACCCCCACAGGGTGCCTGCTGCAGGCCGAATGCGATCGCCTGTTCGACGTGCTGGAGAGCGGCCTCAACCGGGTGGTGCAGGCAGGGCGCATGGAGCGCAACCAGATCCGCATCGGGCTGGTCAGCTCCATCTTCTGGGCCGGCTTTGGCGAGGTGATCCGCCAGTGTCACCAGCGCCACCCCGAGTGCGAGATCTCCTTCACCGAGCTCTCCCCCGAGCGCCAGAAGCAGGCGCTGGCCAGCAAGGAGATAGACATCGGCCTCGCCCGCTTCGCCGACACCCTCAACATCCACCCGCTGCAGGCCGAGACTGTCTATCGGGAGTCCATGGTGCTGGTGGTATCGGACGAGCATCCCCTGCGGGATCGCAAGCGGGTCTCCCTCCCTGAACTCGCCGCAGAGCCCTTCGTGCTGATGAGCCGCGCCAACTCCGCCTCCACGGATCTCATCATCAACGCCTGCCTGGTGGAGGGCTTTTACCCCCGCCTGCGTCAGGAGGTGGTGGAGCCCAATACCCTGATGGCAGTGGTGGCCACCAGCCAGCAGGTGGCCCTTGTGCCCGCGAGCTACGCCCGCCAGAAGTGGCCCCACGTGCGCTTCATCCGCCTCGAGCAGGGGATCCCCGCCGATCTCTGCGTGCTCCATGCTCCGCCCCTGGCCGGGCAGCCGACGACCACCGCCATCCGCCACTTCATCGACACCATGAGCGAGCAGATGAACCTGCCGGAGCGAGGCTGAAGGCAAAAAGCCCGATGAGGGGATCATCGGGCTCTGCGGCAAGGATCAGGGGCTCACTTCTTCCATGAAGACAAGCCGAAGGGGTTCGGCCAGCAGCTCGTCCGCCTGGCGAGCGAAAGCCTGGAAATACGCGGTCTCACAGTGGGCATCCAGGGCGGCCTGACTCACGAAGGCTTCCCGCATGTAGAAGGTGCCGGGTTCATCCTTCAACTCGAACAGTACGTAATCGAGGTTGCCCGGCTCCTGGCGAGTGGGGTCAATCAAGGCAAGCAGGGTATCGCGAAGGCGCTCTCCCATGCCGTCACGGGCCTTGAGCACCGCGATCGATACCAGTTTGTCTGTCTCTTTTTTCATCCAGTTTTCTCCGTTGTACATCGTCAACACGCCAGAGAGTGCAACCTGGACAGCGATTTATACTGCCGGATGCCCCCCATCAGACGTTGCCCAGTGTAGGCAGGACGGTGGAGGCCATATAGGGGGGCAGAATGAACACTGTGTTCAACGGGGTGGATAACCACGCCGTGCACGGAGGAACAAACGAGCGGGAGGGATCATGGCGCAAAGGGTGGCAACGGGACCCGCCAGGAGGCGGCACGGCTTGCTGCCCCCTGGTCCAGGCTAAGGGCCTGCAGACCAGCGCTCAACGTCAAGGCAATAGGTGGTGAAAGGGTGTTCGCCCAGGCGCGTTTTCCTCACCCAGATGGCCCGTCTGGCGAGGGATCGATAAGGCGGGCGGGTATCCAGCAAGTGAAAGAGGATCGTCCGATGGCCAAGCTCCCTCGCCCACCCCATCATCTCGTTGAAAATCGCCACGCCGCTTCCCCAGCCGCCCCTGGCGAGCACAATGGCAAGCTCCACTCCCTCGTCATCGGGCTGGATGCCGCACCACCCCGCCAGGGTGCCGTCGAGGAAGATGGCGCGCACGCGGCAACCTGGCCGGGCGTCGACTCCCAGCTTGTGCGCCATCCAGTCGCGCACCCCGGCCACATCGAAAAGCGGGTGAGGGATCAGGTGCTTTCGCAGCGTCTCGTCGTTGAGCAGCGGCAGAAAATCCTCTGCCCTGACAGCAGAAAAGGGGCTGAACACCATGGAGGTCTCTCTCATTGCCCGAAGAGCTCCCCCTAGTAGGGGCTGCCATCCTTGTGTCTGGCTGACCAGGCACCATCGGCCCCCTGTACCAGGGCCAGATCGTCGTCGGGATAGTCGACGGTATCCCCTGGCAGCCTGTCCCCCACCTCGAGATAGACGGCGTCCACCTCACCGTGGTTGAGCAACTGGTGGGCCAGGCCGCTGCCCCCCTTGAAGCCGATGCACTCCCCCGGCGACATCCGGTACTCCTCCTCCCCGTGGCGCAGGGTGGGATTGCCCGAGAGCACATAGACGAACTCGTCCTGCAGGCCGTGATGGTGCTTGAGCGCCGAGATGGCTCCCGGTGCCAGGGTCGTCAGATTGACCCCGAAATTGGCGAGGCCGAAATGATCCCCCAGCCTGCGCCGGGTGCGGTGCTTGACCAGGGAGGCAAAGGGCTCCGGATAGAGGGACTTTGCCTTGTGCTCGGGGATGGCCGTTGCCTGAATGGCGCGTTTGTCAGTCATGTTCTGATCCTCCCTGTGAATGACGTCTCACTTTATAGCCTGCTCCTTAGCGGCGAAACATGGGCAGGGGTTGAAGGGGGTCTCACACACCATGTCATGCCCGGTTGCCGCCAGATGGCAAAGACACCCTGTTTTTCGTTTGGCTATCTTAATGGCACACCGGAAAATGGGAAGCCGCGTCGGCGACCTCACCAATGGAATGAAGAAGATGGCCCGCGATCACTGGGAAGCATCCTCTTCCAGCGGCCCGGGTATGGAGGGGCTCGGGCACATGCAGAACCGGCGACTAGAGCACCTCAATCCTGACCTTGATAAGCCCGGATCGGGGATTGCCGATGGCGCTGAAGGCCGCTTTGGAGAGATCGATGATGCGCCCGCGGGGGAAATTGCCCCTGTCGTTGACCCTGACCACCACGCTCTTGTCGTTGGCCAGGTTGGTGACCCTGACCAGGGCGCCGAAGGGCAGTGTCATGTGGGCGGCGGTGTTGGCGTGGCGCTGGTAAGGCTCCCCGCTGGCGGTGCGCTTGTTGTGGTAGCGATCGGCGTAATAGGAGGCGAGCCCCGTCTCGCTATAGCCTCGCCAGTTGCCCGCACTGCCTGCATCAGGCTGGCTGCTGCAGGCGGCCAGCAGCAGGCACAGGGAGGCCAGCAGCCCTTTTTGTCGCGTCGTCATGCGTTGCTTCCTCGATGGGACAGAGCGACCAGCATCGCCAGTCGGGCTTCCGTTAACAGGGGCCTACTCTCTCATATTTCCCATGTAAAACGGGAGGCCCAGGCCTCCCGTTTGTGTGTTCACCCGTCAGCCCCTGTCAGGGGAAGATGTCAGGCGATGAGCTTGTCGTCGGCAAAGCCAAAGCCGCGCAGCCCCACCACATGCACGTGCTCGTGCTTGCCCTGCACCTTGCGGATGAGCTTGTAGGTGGTGCCCTTCTCGGGGCTGATGTTCTCCGGCGCCGCGATGAGGAGCTGCATGTCCTGCCGCTCGCACAGCTCGAACAGGGTGGCGATGGATTTGCCATCAAGCCGCGCCGCTTCGTCCAGGAACAAGAGGCGGCAGGGAGCGATGTCCTTGCCGCGCAGACGGCGGGACTCCTCCTCCCAGCTGATCAGCACCATCAAGAGGATGGCCTGACCGGTGCCGATCGCCTCACCGGTGGAGAGGGCGCCGCTCTCGGCACGCAGCCAGCCGTCAGCCCCGCGCTGCACCTCGATCTCCAGCTCCAGGTAGTTGCGATAATCCAGCAGCACGTCCCCCATCACCTGATAGTTGCGCTCCCCCTGCTCCACCTGCGGATTGAGACGCTGGAAGAGCTTGGCCATGGCCTCGGAGAAGCTGAGCTCCTTGTCGGCGAAAAGATCGTTGTGCATGGCGCTCTGATCGGCCAGCGCCGTCAGGAGGCGAGTGTGGGCCTCGCGGATATTGACGTTGAGACGCACCCCGCGCACCAGACCGAAGGCGATGTTCTGCAGGCCCTGGTTCAATACCCGGATGCGGTTCTGCTCCCGGCGGATGATGTTGGTGATCTTGGCCGCCACCTCGTGGGAGGAGAGGGACAGATGGGTTTCCCGCTGCTTGAGCTCGTCGGCGAGGCGCGCCAGCTCGATCTCCATCTCCTCGATGGCTTCCACCGGATCGTCCGAGCGGATGATGTCGTTGCGGATGCGATCTTTGAGGTAACGGTAGACCTGCACGTAGAAGGCGACCTTCTGCTCGGTGCTGCGGTTGCCTTCCGACAGACGCAGCGCATCGCGCAGGGCCTCGTCGTGGGCCACCGCCACCCGCAGGGCGCCGAGGGCCTTGTCCGACATGGAGCGCAGCTCGTCGCTGTCGAGGTACGCCAGCTCGCGCTTGTTCAGACGCTTCTCGACGTCGGTCTCCCGTGCCAGACGCACCACCCGCGACCAGCTCGCCTTGTGACCCACCAGGGATTTGCGGGCGCTGTAGTAATCCTTGCCTTCGAGCTTGAGACGACCGCCAAGGGATTCGATTTCGCGCTTGCACACCTGCAACTGGGCCTCGGCGCTGGTGCGGCGGGTCCGGGTGCGGATAAGCAGCTCTTCAATCTCTTTCTTGTGGGCACGGGCCTTCTCTTCCATGTCATCCGACAGGGTCAGCCCCATGGCCGCCAGCTCCTGCTCGAACTCCGCCAGGGTCTGCCCCTTGGCCGAGGCGCTGGAATCGAGCGCCGTGCGCAGTTGCAGCGCCTCGGTGTGGCGCTGGGTGACCTGCTTGTGCTGCTCACCGGCGGTGCGGGCGGCAAGCTCCGCCGCCTTGAGCTTCTCTTTGAGTCGCTCGCTCATCTCGGAGGCCTTGCCCAGCAGGTCTTGCGCATCCTGATAGGCAAAGTGCGGCAGACGGGCCACCAGCTGATCGAGGGCGTAGCAGCGGCGCTTCTGCTCGGCCAGCAGGTCACTCACCTCGTCAAAGGCCGCCTGCAGGGCCGCCAGATCCTGGGGATCCTGGCGCAGCACCTGCACCATGGTTTCCAGTTTTTCCAGCGCCTTGCCGTGTTTGGCGATAAAGGCTTCGGCTGTTTTAAGCGCCTCCACGTCGGCGTGAGCCGCCTCGAGGCGGGCCGCCAGGTCTGCCTCGGCAAACAGGTGGGCAAAGGGCAGCATCCCCTGCACCAGCTGGATATGGCGGGTCAGCTGGGCGGCGGCGGCTTTGGCATCACTCAGCTGCTTGTCGCACTCGGCGATGGTTTCTTGCAGCTTGCGCTGCTCGGCCTGTTTGGCCTGCACCTCGGCTTCGGGGTCCGGGCGGAAGGCGATATCCAGATGCTGGCCGATAAAGTCGCGGAAGTGGCCGTAGAGACGGTGGTACTTCTGCTGCTCGAAGGCGGCCTTGGCGTAGCCCTCGATGAGGTTTTCCCGCTCAAGATCGAGCTGCTCGATCCGTTTTTCCCGGGCGGCGCGGCCAAACAGCGGCAGCTCGGGGTAGCGGGAGAAGCGCACCTGACGCTTGCTGGTGCGCACCAGCACGGCGTCCCCCAGCTCATCCGCTTCCACCAGATCCTCGTCAAAGGAGTCTGGGTTGCCCTGAATGAGGTAGATATCTTCCGGGCAATCTTCCAGCTTTTTCAGCCGCTCGATGGCGCCTTCGAGGTCGAGCACCACCAGGGCGCTGCGGGCCGGGCCGTAGAGCGCGGAGTAGTAAGGGGCATCATCGATGGAGATGTCGTCGTAGACATCGGAGAGCAGCACGCCCCCCACCAGCTCGGCGATGCGGGCAAGACGGGGATCCGCCTCGCCGGCACCCAGCTGCAGGTTGCGAATTTGCATCTCCAGCGCCTGTTTCTGGCCCTGAATGCGGTTGCTCTCCTGCTCGAACTCCCGCTCCTTGTCGAGCACGCTCTGCATGCCGGAAGAGAGTTCTTCGGCGGTGGCCAAGGCCAAGCCACTCTGCTCGCGCAGTTGCTCGAGTTTTTCAAAGGATTTGAGCCAGCGCGGGGCCAGCTTGGTCAGTTCCGCGATATCGCGACCCAGCTGAGTGCCCTGATGCTCGAGGCTGGCGCGGCGCTGATTGGCCTCTGCCTGCTGCTCGGAGAGCTCCTCCTGGCGGGTGCGCTGGGCTTCGAGGAAGATCTCCAGCTCGTCCTGGCTGGCAATGTGCTGACCAGACGCCTGGGCCAGCTCGTCTCGCAGCCGCAAGAGGGTCTTCTGGCTTTCGCTCTCTTTCTCGAGGCGAGCCAGGGCGGCGCGCAGACCCTGGCCCTGGGCAATGCGGGCCTTGTCTTCGATGTGGCGCTTGAGCAGCCCCTGCGCGGTGGGCCAGGCAGCCTCGCGCACTGTCTCGGGGGCGATGCTGAGCAGCAGCGCCAGCGCCGCTTCGTGCTCGGCCACCGCCGCCTTGGCCAGCGCCAACTGCTGCTCGGCCCCCAGCACCCGGCTGGTCAAGCTCTGCTCGGCTGCGCGGAACTGGTGCAGGGTGTCGCTCGCCTGCGCAGGCTCGAACCCCGGCAACTCGCACTGCTCGCGGGCAGCATCGAGGGCCTGCACCGCCTGACGGTACTGGATGGCGCGGGTCTGCTGGATATCGAGCGCCTGCTGATAGTCGGCGAGCTGGGTCTTGAGGCTGTCTACCTCTGCCTGGGCCAGCTCCTTGCGCTCTTCCACTTCCAGCAACTGGCCGTGGATCTCTTCCACCACCGCCTGCTGCTGCTCCAGCTTGTCGTTGAGCTCCGCCAGATCGGCGCGATAGAGGGCAATCTTCTTTTGTAGGGCCACGGCCGCCATCACCTTGGCCAGGTGCTCGGCGGCGGACTCCAGCTCGTCGGTCAGGAGCTTCTCGCGGTTGGTGAGCTGATCCACCTCGTCCGCCAGATAGATGGCGCGCTGCTTCTCCTCGGCCAGCAGGCGGCGTTTGCCGGCGAGCTCAGAGCGTGCCTTGAGGGCCAGCTCGGAGAGGCGGCTCTTCTCGGCAGCGCCCCGCACATACTCCGCGGCCACATAGTGGGTGGTCTCGGTGATCAGGTTCTTGAAGAGATCCCGCTGACCCTGGGTCTCCTTGATGGCTTCCAGGGTGCGGCGGTTCTCGTAGATGGCCGCCTCCATGTCCTGGAACGCCTTGCGCACCCCGGAGTTTTCCGGCAGCAGGTATTCCCGCAGGGAGCGGCTGATGGACGAGGAGATGCCGCCGTAGAGGGAGGCCTCGATCAGCCGATAGAACTTGCCGCGATCCTTCTGATCACGCAATTTCTTCGGCGTGATGCCGAACTCGAACATGAAGTTGTGATAGTCGGTCACCGTATTGAACTTGGCGACCTTGATGGCGCCGAGCTCCGCTGCCGCCCCCTTCAGATCGGCGAAAGCACGTACCCGGCCCTTGCCGTCATCGAGCTTCTCCAGCAGCAGATCCGTGGGCGCCAGGTGCTCGGGCACATCCACCAGGGCGAACGGGGTGATGTTGACCTTGTTGTCACGGTTGGCCACCTGTTCGAGGTGGACGCCGACCCAGATCCGCTGCTCGCGGCTGTTCATCACTTCCAGCAGCGAATAGCAGTGGCCGCGCTGCAGCTTGCCGTAGAGCCCCTTGTCGCGGGACGCGCTGGAGGAGCCCGCCTCCGTGGTGTTACGGAAGTGAAGCAGTGACTGGTCGGGAATGAGGGCCGCGATAAAGGCCGCCATGGTGGTGGACTTGCCCGCGCCGTTGCCGCCGGACAGGGTCGTGACCAGCTGGTCGAGATCGAAGGTGCGGGCGAAGAAGCCGTTCCAGTTGACCATGGTCAGGGATTTGAATTTGCCTCTCACGCCACACTCTCCATCAAACCGGCAGACACCATCAGTGCCGGCACATTAACGTTGCAGATCATCTTCCACCTCCAGCTCCAGCTGCTCTTCGTCCAGATCCTCTTCGATATCCTCGAACAGGGAATCGCTGCTCGGCATCTCGTCGTCGTGGAAGATAGCCTCCCCTTCCTGGATCATCCGCAGTTGCACCGCGCGAGGATCCTCGTCGGAGCGCACATCGGCGGCGAAGCGGAACACGGATTCGTTGACCCGGAATTTGTCGCTGTTGCCAAGGGGGGTGATCATCCCGAGGCGCTTGAGGCGACGCATGGAGGTGCGGATCTTCTCGAGGAGCTTCTTCTTGTCCAGATCCGTGCCGCCGGAGCGGCTGTTGACCATGCGCAGCAGTTGCTTCTCGTCCGCCAGACTCAGCACCTCTTCTTGCAGCTCGCCCATGGCGAACACCCCTTCCGAGGCGAGGCGATCCGGGCTCAGGTAGAGGTAGCAGAGTACCTTGCCCACCAGCATATCGAGCTCAGATAACACTGTTGTTCCGATGTCGGCGCTCGGGCGCGGACGCAGGTAAAAGAAGCCTTCCGGCGCCTTGATGAGTTCCACCTGATAGCGGCCGTAGAAGATCTCCAGCTCCTGGTGGTACTCCACCAGGGCAGAGTGCTGCTCGAATTCGTCGGCACTGATGTGGCGACCGGAGCGCAGGGCGGTGTCGATGCGCGGAAACAAGGGGTTGGCGATGGCCTCTGCGAGACGCAGGGGCAAGGGAAACTCAGTATTGATCGATGACATAGGCCTGAACCTTGGATCCAGCTTGGTTGATGGGTTTCCATGCGGGTTGGCGGTGGTGCTCGCGCTCACCGCTGGCATGGCCGAGACGCACGGCCTGATCGATCAGGAGGCGCGCCACGTCGAAGTGGGCATGGGCCGGGTAGTCCAGCAGGTATTCCCGCAGCACGTCGGCAAGATCCAGCCGATCTCCCTGCTCGGGGTAGCGGGCCAGGTAGCGCTCGATGCGCTCCGCCAGCTCCTGGTTGATGTCCACCATCTCCACGTACTCCATCTCGAGGGGCACCTCGCCGGTCACCTCCTCGTCGTGGATGGCGATGGTTTCATCCCGAAGCTCCAGCAAACGGGGCTCTTCGGCCACCCGCAACAACCAGCTGTGCTGCTCGAAGTTGCGGATGGATTCCCGCAGCCGCTGGCTGAAGGCGCGGTTCTTGTCCATGTCGATGGCGTTGCGGATGAACTTGTGGACGTGCCTGTCATAACGGGACCAGAGCTCGATGCACTGCTGGCCCCAGGCGGTGATGACGTCCAGACGCCCCTGCAGGGCGTGGGTCAGCTCCTCGACATGGAACAGATCATCGCGCCCCTGGGCCGCTTCCTGAATGTTGAGCAGCCCCGCCTGCAGGCGGTGGCCGGCGGCGTCCAGGGTGTCCTGCAACTCGCGCAGGGTCTGGCCGGTCTCGTGCAGGAGCTTCTCGCAGCTGTGGATGGCATCGACCCAGTTCTGGGTCAGCAGGGCCGCGATCTCGCTCTTGACCTGGTTTTGCTGCTCGTCCATGGCGCGCTGGGTGAGATCGATGCGCCCGAGCGTCTCTTCCAGGGAGAAGGAGAGGCGCGGCAGCACCTCGGCGTCCCACTGCTCCCGGGTGTTGGTCTCGAGCGCCGCCTTGCGGGCGGTGTCGAGCTCGGCCGCCAGGTGCTCGAGCAGGATGGAGAGCTTGATGGAGTCCACCTGGCGCTGATCCATGAAGAAATCGACGATGCTCATGCCAAGGCGCGACAGGCGGTAGAGGCTCTCCCCCGCCACCATGTCGGTGGTGAAACGCGACAGCAGTTGCTGGCGAATGAGATCGTTGATGGCGTTGTTGGCGCGACCGGTGAGGGTCTCGTCCATCTGGCCGAAGGCACTGCTGACATAGCCAAAGGCATCGTGCAGCGCGGCCTCAGAGAGATCAGACTCGTCCTCGGAGAGCGTCTTGATCGCTATCAGAAAGGCCAGCCTGTCGGTGGGGAGGTTCAGCGCCAACCCCTCCTGTCTGACCCATCCCACCGTCTCTGGCAGGGTACGGGATGTACTCATCATGACGTTATCATCTCGTTGTTATAGTCGGCAGGTCTTCGCCCGCCGTGGTGATATAGGCCGGGGTCGGTGGCGCCCCGGCGGCTGGATCCCGCATCGTATTCACGCCGGTGTGTCTCAACCGGCCGGTTTCTGGGCCATCACATGGATGTAGCGCCCCAGGGAAACAAAGGGCTCCTGGCGGCAATATTGCTGCTCCATGGCCAGCAGGTCCTCGAACTTCTCGACCTGATCCTGCTTGTGGCGCATGTAGTCGTGGATGACGCGCACCCCGGTCTTGCCGATGATCCGCAATCCCCCCCGGCCTATCCAGTCATAGACCTGCTCCGGCAACTGAGGGTTGGTGGGAGTCAGGGCGGTCTGGCGTTTCTTGCGAAGGCCCAGGCGCACATAGTCGAAATTACCCACCACCAGGCTCTGGAACAGGAGGCCGTGACGATTGTAAAAAAGCAGCGACAGTATGCCCCCAGCCTTGACGAAAGGGAACAGACCCAGCAAGGTCTGGCGCGGCTCGGCGAGCCACTCCAGTACCGCGTGACAGAGCACCAGATCGAAGGTGCCGGTCACCTGGTGCTTGAGATCCTGAATGGGGCAATGGATGAGACGAATTCTGTCTTCCAAGCCCTTCTGGGCGATCTGCTCCCGGGCCAGATCCAGCATTTCTGCCGACAAATCGCACAGCTCCACCTGATGGCCCATGGCCGCCAGTTTCTGGGCGAAGTAGCCAAAGCCGCCGCCGGCATCCAGGATGCGCAGCGGCCGGTTGCCCAGGCGCGCCAGGCAGGCTTCGATGTCACTCCAGACAATGGTGGTGCGAATGCGCCCCTTGGTGGAGTCGTAAATGTTGCGAGCGAACTTGTCCGCGCGCCCGTCAAAACTCTGATCTTGCTTCAAGACACACTCATCTTCGACCGCCCCGCCATGAGGGCCGCAGGAGGAACCACACAGGATTGGGCCACAGGAAAAAAGAGGGGTATTCTGTCACATCCCGAATTTGCTGAAAACTCAAGGACGTCTCTGTCGTGTTCGAGCTCAACTTCTTTGTCATCAAGAAATGGCTGGGCCATCTGTTGATGCCGCTCCCCTTCTCTCTCTCCTTGTTGGTGCTGGCGCTCGTGCTGCTCTGGTTCACCCGCTTTCAAAAAAGCGGCAGGCTGCTGGCGACCCTCTCCTTGGTGATCATCGCCCTGATGGGGACGCGGCCGGTGAGCTACGAGCTGGCCCGCAGCCTGGAGCAGACCTATCCCCCCTTCGAGGTGAGCCAGCATCCTGACATCCAGGCCATCGTCGTGCTGGGCAACGGTCATGTGAGCGATCCGGCCATCCCAGAGCGCGCCTGGCAAAACAACATCTCCCTGGCGCGCACCCTGGAAGGGGTTCGCCTGGCCCTGGCCTATCCAGAGGCCGAGCTGGTCTTCTCCGGTGCCGTGGCCGGGGATCCCCTGTCGAACGCCGAGGTCAACGCCCGCATGGCGGCCAGCCTTGGCATCCCGCGAGCGCACATGACGTTGTTTGAAAACAACAAAGACACCCATGACGAGGCGGTCAGCATCGCCGCCCACCTCAACGGCAAGCGGGTGGCACTGGTGAGTTCGGCCACCCACCTGCCCCGGGCCATGGCCCTCTATCGCAGTCAGGGACTCGATGCGGTGCCGGCTCCCACCGATTACACCGCCAAGCAGAGTCAGGAGCCGCAACCCCTCTACAGCTACCTCCCCAAGGGGCGTTATCTGATGTATTCCGAGGCTGCCATTCACGAGTGGATTGGGGTATGGTGGGCCCGTTTGCGTGGGCAGGTCACCGAGTGAGCAATCGCGCCTTGCATTCCTGATTTGGATCAGGAAAGCGAAAAAAAATTACGTCATTTGCCGCCGGGTCAGCTATCTTGGGCTCGGTTCAATTCATATAATGTTGCGCAATCAAATGCCTAGGAGATATAGAAGATGAGACAGCACCTGGTAATGGGTAACTGGAAACTGAACGGCACCAAGGCTTCTGTAGAAGCCCTGATCAAAGGACTGACCCCGGCCGCTGCCGCTCATCCTTCCGTGCAAGTGGCCGTCTGCCCGCCGGTTATCTTTTTGGGTCTGGTTGAACAGCTGACCGCTGGCAGCAAGATCGCCTACGGTGCCCAGAACGCCGACGTTCACGAGTCCGGCGCCTTCACCGGCGAAAACGCCCCCTCCATGCTCAAAGCCTTCGGCTGCACCTACTCCCTGGTCGGCCACAGCGAGCGTCGTACCCTGCATGCAGAGACCGACGACGTGGTGGCTGCCAAGTACGAAGCCATCCAGAAGGGCGGCCTGATCCCCGTGCTGTGCATCGGTGAAACCCTGGCCCAGTTCGAAGCCGGTACCACCAACCAGGTGGTCGAGACCCAGCTCAAGGCCGTGATCGATCGCTGCGGCATCGCCTCCTTCGAGAACGCCGTCATCGCTTACGAGCCGGTATGGGCCATCGGTACCGGCAAGACTGCCACCCCGGAAATCGCTCAGGCCGTTCACGCCCACATCCGTCAATACCTGGCCGGTTTTGATGCAGCCGTGGCTGCCAAGGTACAGATCCTGTACGGCGGCTCCGTGACTGGCGCCACCGCTGCCGACCTGTTCGGCCAGCCGGACATCGACGGTGGCCTGGTGGGTGGCGCGTCCCTGAAAGTGGACGACTTCTCCCAGATCATCGCTGGCGCCGCCAAGTAAGCGCCAAGCAAAGAGGGGCCCCGCCCCTCTTTGCATATCGCTTTCCTATGGACCCTCTCGCCATAGGAAAGCCGATATAGTAAAAGCGGCCAGCCGTATTTTTCAGAATCTTGATTTTCGACAACTCAGATCCAGAGGCACTCATGACCAAACAAATCAAACGTATTGGTGTTTTGACCAGTGGTGGTGACGCACCGGGTATGAACGCAGCCATCCGCGCCGTGGTGCGCGCCGGTCTGCATCATGGCCTGGAAGTTTACGGCATCTATGATGGCTACCTCGGTCTGCACCAGGACCGTATCGTCAAGCTCGAGCGTCACAGCGTCTCCGACGTCGTGAACCGTGGCGGTACTTTCCTGGGCTCCGCCCGTTTCCCCGCCTTCAAGGATCCGAAAGTCCGTGCCGAAGCGGTCGAAAACCTGAAGAAACACGGCATCGACGCCCTGGTGGTCATCGGCGGTGACGGCTCCTACATGGGTGCCAAGAAGCTGACCGAAGAGGGCTTCCCCTGCATCGGCCTGCCGGGCACCATCGACAACGATATCGCCGGTACCGACTTCACCATCGGCTTTGACACCGCTCTGAACGTGGTCGTGGACGCCATCGACCGCCTGCGCGACACCTGCAGCTCCCACCACCGCATCTCCGTGGTCGAGATCATGGGCCGCCACTGCGGCGATCTCGCCATGTCTGCCGCCGTTGCCGGTGGTGCCGAATACGTGATCGTGCCGGAAGTGGCCTTCGACAAGGAGAAGCTGCTGCAACAGATCAAGGAAGGCGAAGCCAAGGGCAAGAAGCACGCCATCATCACCATCTGCGAGCACGTCACCGACGTCAACGCCCTGGCAAAAGACATCGAGGCCATGACCGGCCGCGAAACCCGCGCCACCATCCTGGGTCACATCCAGCGTGGCGGTTCTCCCACTGCCCGTGACCGTATCATGTCCAGCCGCATGGGTGCCTTCGCCGTCGAGCAACTGCTGGCGGGCCAGGGTGGCCGCTGCGTCGGCATTCAGGGCAACGAGATGGTGCACCACGACATCATCGACTGCATCGAGAACCTGAAGCGCCCGTTCAACCAGGAGCTGTACGATCTCTCCACCACCCTGTTCTAAGGGCTGTGGTCTGACAAAAAACCCTCCTCTGGAGGGTTTTTTTATGCGGGCTCCTCACCCCCTCCTCCCTCTGCGGGGGCCCGACTATCCACTGGCCACTGTCGCCATGTCTTACCCCTTGCCCGGCGGCCCTGAGCCTCTGACCCCACGACCTTCTCCTTTACTTCTTTCCCCCGCTTTTCTGCTTGCTCACCTTGTTCGCGACGGGTCTGGATAAAGGCCTTGGTGCCGGAGTGCCACGGCCCTGCGCCAGGCCTCCCCTGCCCTTCATCCCATCACACTGGCGCCATATAGCCACCCGGGTGGGCCGACGATCTCTCCCGCTTCCCCTGCGCGCGGGCCCAGTGGCTCGTCCCCCCAAGAAAACAGCGAAAAACGGGGCTTCCGGCCACCCAAGGCCCCATGAAGATCGCCCCCCCATTTTCCCGCCTTCCCCCCTTTCCTTCCATGCTCCTTTGACGGCCGTTTTGTCGTTTTTTCGTACTCTTTTTGCTCCCATCCTGTTTGGGATGAGCAGAAAATTGAGCCTTCATCGGATAACCCTGGCTGGCAACAGCCTTGCAGACTGGGGTTGGGACACAAGTCGTGAGAAAACATGACATGGGATGACAAAACCTGGCTGACAGCCACCAACCTCCCTATGGCGACACCAATCGGCGCATCCCGCAGGCCATTTTGCTGACTAAAAATGGAGAACACCACAAAGACCCCAATCGGAACCACAAAGGAAAGAGTCACAAGAACAACGTAACTCAATGTATTTAAAGACTTTATATACATCCCCTTTAACTGGTATCACCATAAAACCCTTACAAGGACAAAAAACGCCCTTAAACTTTGAAAAATGCAGCCATATTTCACCGCCAAACCATTTTCGCCTCATAATTACATTTTTCGTTGTTTTATCGTTCTATTGTGGTATCTTGGTTCCATCATGAGCCAACCAAGGGAGATAAAATCATGAAAGAGTTCGTAGTTACCGCCGTTTTCACCGTGTTTTTCACTCTGGTTGCCGTCTCCATGCCGTCGCTGGCACAGCTCTAAGTCGGTCAATCAGCCTTCTGCCCCCTCTGCACCAGAGGGGTGGTTCAAAAAACAGACTGCAACATGGGTTTTTGACGCGCTCTGGCAAAGGATGATGCCAAGCCATCATTGAGTGCGATCTGCGCACACAAAACGACCGCGTCGACATCCATGCCATCTTTCAAGGGGAGCCCGGGCTCCCCTTGTCGCATCTCCCCCTGCGGGATTTACTCTTGCCCCCCTGCCCGTCACAATGACCGCTGGATTTGCCACGCAGGAACCACCATGACTCAGGATGCCTTGCGCCACTGGCGCCGCGACCTTCATCGTCACCCCGAAGCCGCCTGGTGTGAATTTCGCACCACCACCCTCATCGCCCAACACCTCAGTGAACTCGGTTTCTCCATCATGCTGGGGGATCAACTGCTCGCCAGCACCCTCATCATGGGACGGGAAATAGACGTCGAGGCCCAGAAGGCCCGTGCCCTGCACCAGGGGGCGCATCCGGAGTGGCTGACGCGGATCGACGCACTCACCGGCGTGATGGGACTCTGGGATAGCGGGCGCCCCGGCCCCACCCTGGCGTTTCGCTTCGATATCGATGCGGTGGAGGTCGAAGAGAGCCAGGAGGCGTCACACCTGCCCGGCCAGGGAGGCTGGCACTCCGCCAACCCGGGCTGGATGCACGCCTGTGCCCACGATGGTCACACCGCCATCGGGCTGGTGCTGGCCGAGCGGATCGCGGCCCTCGCCGATCGCCTCACTGGCCGCATCAAGCTCTTCTTCCAGCCGGCTGAAGAGGGCTGCCGAGGCGGCAAGGCGCTCGCGGCAGGGGGGCAGCTCGACGACGTGGACGCCCTGCTGGCACTGCACATCGGCATTCACGCGAGCAGCGGTGAGCTGGTGGTCAACCCCACCGAGTTTCTCTGTTCAACCAAATTCGACGTGGAGTTCATGGGGCAAGCCGCCCATGCGGGGCTCGAGCCCAACGCGGGCCACAATGCCCTGGCGGCGGCCTGCATGGCCACCACCGCCATGCTCGGCATTCCCCGCCATCGGGACGGCATGACCCGCATCAACGTGGGGCAGCTCAACGGCGGCAGTGGACGCAACGTCATCCCGGGCCATGCCCGCCTGATGGGGGAGACCCGTGGCGCGACGCCGGCCCTCAACGACTACATGTTCAATCAGGTGCAGCAGATTGTGGAGGGGGCGGCCCTGATGCAGGGCGCGACCTACCACATTCGCAAACAGGGGGAAGCGATCGGCATCGAGAACAGCCCAGCCCTCATCGAGGAAATCGTGCCTCTCGCAGAGGGGATCTCCCTTGATACCATCCACACCCGCCGCTTCGGGGCCAGCGAGGATGCCGGTTTCCTCATCGAGCGGGTACAGCAGCACGGCGGCGAGGCCGCCTATCTCATCCTGGGAGCCAACCTCGCGGCCCCCCACCATCATCCGGAGTTCGACTTCGACGAAGCCGTGCTGGCCCCCGGAGTGGCCTTGCTGGAGGCCTGGCTGCTCGCTCGCCTCGGCCGCTAGCAGACGCCGGATGCAAACAAGGCAGCCCATGGGCTGCCTTGTTTTTTTACATCCTTGCGGACATGGGGACCTACTCTCCCAGCACAATCGCGCAGAGATGGGCGAAGTGGTGGATCTCGTGGGTCGCCTCGCACGGACCTGTTTCCCGTCCCGGGTTGTACCAGCAGGTGGCAAGCCCCTGGGCGGCGGCACCGGCGATGTCGGTCTTGGGATTGTCCCCCACCATCAGCACCCGCGCCGGGCTCGGCTGACCCATCTGCGCCAGGGCATGCTGGAAGATGGCCGCCGCCGGCTTGGTCACCTGCACCTCGTCAGAGATAACGAGAGGCTCAAACCAGCTGTTCCAGCCCAGTTTGTCGAGGCGCCCGCGCTGGGGCAGGCTGAAGCCGTTGGTGATGATCCCCATTCTGACCTTGCTCTTCAGGGCCTGCAGGGTCTCCTCCACCCCCTCCAGCGGCACGCTCAGGGCGATGATCTGCTGCAGGAAGGTCTCGTTCATCGCCATGGGCGCCACGTTGACCTGCTCGGCAAAGAGCGAAAAACGGGTCTGCTGCAGGTGGGTGGCGTCAATCTCCCCTGAGTTGTACTGCTGCCAGAGCCGCTGGTTGAGGGCATGGTACTCCGCCATCTTGGGGGGAGTCGGCGCCACGCCGTAGATCTGCAGGGTCCGCTCCAGCGCCCTGGCGACCGGAAAATCGAGCAGGGTTTCGTCCAGATCGAACAGCACCCAGTCATAGCTTGCTTGTTTCACGCTTGTCCTTATTGATTGTGCTTGGCCACGTTGTCATGCGTCGGGCGCACCCATCCCCAGAGGGCTGTCGAGCAGGGTCAGGGTCAGCCTGACACCAAAGCCGGTTACCTCGCTGCCCACCACGCCATTGCCCCCCTTGTTGCGAAAACCACTCAGGTCGAGGTGCAACCAGGGAAGCTCGGCGGGCACGAAGCGCGTGAGAAAACGGGCGGCATCGATGTGATCCGGGGAGGCGCCCGGCGCGCACTGTAACAGATCGGCCCACTCGCTATCGAGGTTGTCATCGTAATCCTCGTCCAGGGGGAAGGGCCAGACTCGCTCCCCGCTCTGCTGGCCCAGCGCTATCAGAGTGGTGAGCCACTCGGGGCGGTTGGTGAAGACGCCGCTGTAACGGCTGCCGAGCGCCCGTTTGCAGGCGCCGGTCAGGGTGGCGTAGTCGATCAGCAAGTCGGGTTTGTCCCCGGCCGCCAGGGTCAGGGCATCCGCCAGCACCATGCGACCCTCGGCGTCGGTGTCCACCACTTCGATGGTGGTGCCGTTCAGCGCGGTCACCACCTCACCGGGCCGGAAGGCCTGCGGGCCGATGTGGTTCTCGGCGATGGCGAGCCAGCAGTGCACCTCAATGGGGAGTTTCGCCCGGCTGATGGCCAGCAGCGTGCCAAGGGCCACCGCGCTGCCCCCCATGTCCAGGTGCATGCCATACATGCTGCCACCGACTTTCAGGTTGTAGCCACCGGAGTCGTGGCAGATCCCCTTGCCCACCAGCGCAACGCGGCGCACCGGGTTGGCCGGACAGTAACTGAGCCTGACGATGGCGGCCTGACCGTCCGCCGAACCACGGGCCACCGCCAGGAAGGCGCCAGCCCCCTTCTGTGCCAGGGTCGTCTCATCAAACTCCTGCCACAGCCACCCCTCCTGCTGCGCCAGCTCCCGGGCATAGGCCCGGTAATGACGGGCATTGAGCTCGGACGCTGGCAGCACTGCCAGGTGGCGAGCCAGACCGTTACCTTCGGTTTCTGCGCTCAGGCGGGCCATGTCCAGCTCGCAAGGGGGGGAAAGTTGCAACTGCTGATAACCCGGTCTTGTCGCCTCACTCCGTTTCTGGGTCGGCAGGGTCACATCGGCGGCGAGCAGGCAGGCGAGCACCACCCTTGCCAGTTGCGCGCGATGCTCATCGTCAAAGCCCTCCAGATGGAGCGCCAGGTGCGTCGCCTTGAGGCCCGCCAGCGAGCCCACCCAGCTGCGCACCTGCTTGTAGAGCCGATGATCCAGGACCGGGCGGGCATCCATGAAGATCACCCGTTGCAGCCCCTGACTGTCGTCGAGGGCATAAGGGGCCTTCTGACCCAGGGCTATCTGGGTTGCCACGGCGGCAAAGGGAGGCGTCGCCAGCAGGGTATCGCGCGCTGAGTCGGCAATGAGCAGGAGTTTGACGGCAGCCGGCCCTGCCATTACCTCGGCGAGGGAGGTGTTCTGCATCGTGATTTGGGGAGAAGAATAGCTAAAAGGGGTCATCACAGGGTGCGGCCTCATCCATGAACAGAAAGCAGGATAATACCGAACAAATGGCGAGAAGGATCGGAAAAACACACATTATTGTGTGCAAGCAACAGATACTGGAGGTAATCAGAGAGGTAATGCAGAAGAAAAGCAGTCAGAAGTTGGTTGCGGGGGCCGGATTTGAACCGACGACCTTCGGGTTATGAGCCCGACGAGCTACCGAGCTGCTCCACCCCGCGTCCGAATTGTATTGCCACCACAAAAAGCAGAGCAGTTGCTTCTTGCTGTCTTCGTCTCCACCGCAGCGCTATGCGCTTGCCATGGACACAAATAGTTGGTTGCGGGGGCCGGATTTGAACCGACGACCTTCGGGTTATGAGCCCGACGAGCTACCGAGCTGCTCCACCCCG